>JAOOLD010000009.1 GCA_028408365.1 Bacteroidota bacterium | reverse complement strand
TCTTCAGCAGCAGGTGTTTCTTCCGCAACAGGTGCTTCTTCCGCAACAGGTGCTTCTTCCGCAACAGGTGCTTCTTCCGCAGCAGGAGCTTGTGCAGAGGCTAGCTTGTCTTCAATTTCCTTCTTTCTTTTTTCATTTCTCTCAGATTCTGCCTCCATTCTTTCTTTTTCCTTGTCTTTTTTAGCCTTATCTAAGTCGTCTTTTTTGGTATTAATCTTATTTTCTTTTTCATTAATCCAATCTTCGAATTTTTTGTTCGCTTGTTCTTCTGTTAGAGCTCCTTTTGTAACTCCAACCAATAAGTGTTTTTTAAGCATTACTCCTTTGTAGGATAAAATTGCTCTGCATGTGTCTGTGGGTATAGCACCTTTCATTACCCAATCTACGCATTTATCAAAGTCAATATTAATGGTTGCTGGATTTGTGTTTGGATTGTATGTGCCAATCTTTTCAATAAATTTACCGTCTCTAGGGGATCTTTGGTCAGCTATTACTAAAGAGTAGATTGGTTTTCCTTTTCTACCTTTTCTTTGAAGTCTAATTCTTGTTGCCATTTTATAATTTTTGGTTAAACCATCACGTGATTATTCCTTAATCAGGAGCGCAAAACTACTATTTTTAATTTAATTGAAAAATTATTTAATCAATTGTTTGATTCCAGTACAAAATTAAGCTCTATTTTTATAGTTTTGCAAAAAACATTTAAATGTCAGCTAAAAAATTAGACAAAGCCGGTTTCAAAAACACTATACTCTCAGATTACAAGCTAATTTTTGAATGTAGAGAGTCTAGTCTTCTCGGCAGACGAGATGTTTTGTCAGGAAAGGGAAGTTTTGGAATTTTTGGTGACGGAAAAGAATTAGCTCAGATTGCAATGGCAAAAGTCTTCAAAAACGGTGATTTTAGAGCAGGATACTATAGAGATCAAGTTTTTATGACTGCGATTGGTCAATATTCTCCCAAGCATATGTTTACTGCTTTGTATGGTGACCCAGAAATTGAAAGAGAACCAAGTTCTGGCTCAAGACAAATGATGAATCATTTTGGAACAAGATTTCTTAACGAAGATGGCTCTTGGAAAAACTTGATGGAGCAAAAGAACTCAACTTCTGACATGGCATGCCTAGCATCTCAATTTCCTAGACTTGTAGGTTTGGCTCAAGCATCAAAAGTATACAGAAACAACAAAGTACTGGCAAAGTCAAAGCCCAAGTTTACAAACAACGGAACTGAAATTGCTTTTGCAACAATTGGAAACTCTTCTTGTGCTGAGGGTCATTTTTTTGAAGCTGTTAACGCAATAGGAGTTCTTCAAGTTCCTGCAATAATTTCAATTTGGGATGATGGATATGGAATCTCTGTGAGTAATGAGTATCAGGTCACAAAATCGGATATTTCTGAAATAATAAAGGGATTTCAAAGAGATGACAAAGGAGAAGGCTTTGAACTCTTCAAAGTCAAAGGATGGGACTATCCGTCACTAATAGAAGCATATGAAAAAGCAGAAAAGTTAGCTAGAGACAAGCATATTCCTTCAATAATTCATGTTATTGAAATGACTCAACCTACTGGTCATTCAACCTCAGGAAGTCACGAAAGATATAAAAGCAAAGAGAGACTTGAGTGGGAAAAGGAATTCGATTGTATCAAAAAATATGAAGAATGGATAATAAAAAATAACATTGCTAGTGAAGAAGAGCTTGATGAGATTAGAACTGAAGCAAAAGAAACTGTAAAGCAAGCCAAAAAGGAAGCTTGGTCAGAGTATCAAAAACCAATCAAAGATGAATTAAACCAATTATTAAACATATTTAAGTCGATAAAATCAAAATTTGCTATTGATGAGATTGACGAGTGGAGTAAGGATTTAAATCAATCTGCAATGTTTGGGTTGTTTAGAAGAGATTATATGACTAAAGCAAGACTTTTACTTACTAAGTTGAACAAGGTTTCTGGGCCTGAAAAAGAATCATTAATTCAATTTATTGACAAGATAAATAATGAGAACTCAAGCAGATACAATACTTTCTTATACAATTTAACCTCATCATCTGCAAGAAATGTTAAAGAAGTCAAGCCGATATATAGCGATAATGCAGAGCTAGTTGATGGAAGGATTATTTTAAGAGATAATTTTCATCAAATGTTTGAAGATATACCCGAGGCAATGATATTTGGAGAAGATGTTGGAAAAATTGGCGGAGTAAACCAAGGTGTTGAGGGAATGCAAGAAAAATTCGGAGAAGAAAGAGTTGCAGATACTGGAATCAGAGAGACAACAATTCTAGGACAAGGCATAGGATTGTCTCTAAGAGGTTTAAGACCAATCGCTGAAATTCAGTATTTAGATTATTTGCTTTATGCTTTTCAAACAATGGCTGATGATTTAGCATCTCTACATTACAGAACTTATGGTGGTCAAATATCTCCTGTGATAATAAGAACAAGAGGTCACAGACTAGAGGGTATATGGCACTCAGGGTCTCCAATGGGTATGATCATTAACGGTACAAGAGGTGTAAATATTTGTGTTCCAAGAGATATGACTAGAGCCGCAGGTTTTTATAATACTCTTATGATTTCTGATGAGCCAGCTATGGTTATTGAATGTTTAAATGGCTACAGAACAAAAGAAAAAATGCCTAGTAACATTGGTGAATTTAGAACACCACTTGGGGTAATTGATGTTACCAAAACGGGAAATGACATTACCTTAGTTTCCTATGGTTCAACCTGGAGAATAGTCGATGATGCTGCAAACGAACTTGAAAAGTTAGGGATTTCGTGTGAAGTTATAGATATACAATCAATTGTTCCATTTGACTTAAATTGTGAAATAGTTGAATCTGTAAAAAAAACCAATAGATTACTTGTTGTTGATGAAGATGTTCCTGGAGGAGCTAGTGCTTACATTTTACAAAAAATAATTGAAGATCAAAAAGCATATGAATATTTGGACTCAAGTCCATCAACGCTGACAGCAAAGGCTCATAGACCTCCGTATGGAAAAGATGGTGATTATTTTACGAAACCTTCAGTGAATGATGTAATTGAAAAGGTATACTCAATTCTTAATGAAGCAGATCCAAAAAAATTCCCTCAACTATTTTGAGAGAAATCTCAACAACAGAATCTAGTTCTAACTACAATAATCTTGAAGAAATGTCTGTTTACGACATCATTTCTAGTATGAACAGCGAAGATTTGGTAGTAGCTAAATGTGTCCAGGAAAATTTACATTCCATTGAAAGTTTGGTAAATCACACTTTTGTTAATTTAAAAAAAGGAGGTAGAGTATTTTATCTTGGTGCAGGAACATCGGGCAGATTAGGAATCTTAGACGCCTCAGAATGTCCTCCAACTTTTGGTGTAAGTCACGAGCTTTTTATAGGCTTGATAGCGGGAGGGGATAAAGCTATAAGAAAAGCTGTTGAATTTGCAGAGGATGATCCTAATTTGGGTTGGAAGGACTTGCTTTCTTACAATGTTAATCAAAACGATACGGTAATTGGTTTGGCTGCATCAGGAAAAACACCGTATGTTGTTGGAGCTTTAAAAGAAGCCCAGAAAAATAATATATTAACAGGTTGCATCACTTGCAATAAAAATTCTTTGCTGTCAAAGTATTCTGATGTTTCAATTGAAATTGTTGTTGGACCAGAATTTATTTCTGGAAGCACAAGATTAAAATCTGGAACTGCTCAAAAAATGGTATTAAATATGTTGTCTACATCACTTATGATAAAGCTTGGTAAAGTTATTGACAATAAAATGGTTGATATGGCTCTTTCAAATAAAAAGTTACTAAATAGAGGTGCAAAAATTATTTCTGAAAAAATAAATGTTAGTGAAAAAAAAGCACTAGAATTACTTAAAAAATTTGGATCTGTTAGACAAGTATTAGACAAAAAAAAATATGAATAAAGACAAATTAATAAAAGCTGTTATTTGGGCTAGTATGTTTTCATTTTGTGTACTTCTCTGTGCTTTTTTTATTTACGTAGGAAACAATAGAAGCAGAGATGGGAGTCACTTATTTATAATTATAGGTTATTGCTTACTTCCAACTGTTTTTATTTGTGCTTACAAAGCGCTAAGAAATATTATTGATTCTATATTTTCTTAGCTCTAATCATTTCTCTTTTGCCAAGAGCCCCCTTTAGTACAGAAATTTCAAAACCAATTTTTTTTAAATTTCTTTTAAAATCTCCACTTGAACTGTAAGTGACAATGATTCCGTCTTTATTCAGTATATCGTAGCAATATTTTATTATTTTAAAATCCCAAATATTTTTTTGCTTTGATGGAGCAAATGCATCAAAATAAATTAAATCAAAAAATTCTTTGGACATAAAGTTTTCAATTTTTGTTTTCTCTTTACAAAGAATGAATTTTTCATTTAATTTTATTTTTTTGTTCCATGCAGAAACATGAATTTTTTTTAAAATTTCTTCATCAACATTTAGGAACTGACAATAATTTAGTTTTTTTTGGAATGATGCACCTAAAGGATAAGGTTCTAAAGCATGGTAATATATTTTTGAATTTTTGTCTGAGTGTAAAAAAGTGAGTAGAATGTTAAGACCAGTTCCCATACCAATTTCTAAAATTTTGATATGTTTTTTGTTTTGTTGAGAAAGACCATTTCTTATGAATACATATTCGGACTCGCTAATTGCTCCTTTTTTGGAGTGATAATGCTCATTAAGATCACTGAAATAAATAGTATGAGAACCATCATTTGTAATGTATAATTTCCGATTGATTTTATCGATTTTTTTATTAAATTTGTTACATAGTTACAAAAAATTACTTCTATGAAAAATATCTTTACTTTTATTATTGCTTTTACATTAATGATTTCTAATTACGAGGCTAAATCATCTCATTTAATGGGTGGACAAATAACAGCCACATATCTTTCAGCTGACACAAATGGAGTTCATTATTTAGTTGAGCTAACTGCCTACAGAGACACGATTGGAATTCCAATGCAGGCAACTGCTGAGTTTGACATACATAAACTAGATACATCTGGAAATTGGAATTTTGTTTTTTCTCAGACTGTAGCTTATGATACAACCTCAGGTGGCTTAATGACTTCAGTAAATGCTTATGGAGTAGAAGTATATCTTTTTCAGGATACATTAACATTTGCTGATACTAGTGGATATTTTTCAATTTCATACGAAGAGTGTTGCAGAAATGCTGCAATTGCAAATATGAGTAATCCTGGTAATGAATCTATGGCACTAACAACTTATTTGACTATAGACAACCATAATCAAAACTCCACGCCCACATTCATTACTCCGCCAGTAGCTTACCTTCCTTCTGACACAATATGGCAGTATAATCCACTTCCTTTTGATCCAGATGGAGATTCATTATCTTGGAGTATGACAGTGCCACTGGATGGTAATGGCACAGTTTCTGGCTATGAATTTTTATCTGATTCATTGTATTCTAATTTATCTGGCATTTTTTCACTTGATTCAATAACAGGTTCTTTATCGTGGAATGCGAGAATGTCAGGAAATTTTGTTGCTTCTTTTATAATAGAGGAGTACAGATCTGGTCAAAAAATTGGTGAAATGAGGAGAGATATGCAGTTTATTGTTGTAAACGATACAACAAATTATATCCCGCAAATATCTAACATGCAAAGTATTCCAACAAATTCTGGAGGATACCCTTATGTTATTTTAACTGCCGGGCAAAATTATCAACTTCACCTCATTGGAAATGATGCAAATCCAAATGATGTTCTTAGTATGAATGCCTACGGGGAAGCTTTCAACCTTAATCTTTCAGCACCCACTTTCACCTACTCTTTAACTGGAAACGGAAATGAGATTCAAGGAGACTTTTCATGGACACCTGATGCTAGTCATGTAAGGTCAACGCCATACATCACAGTTTTCAGAACTTCGGACAATGTTTTCAATCATGATGAAACAATTCAATTTGAAGTAGCGTCAATGACAAGTAATGAAAACTTAAATCTATATACTAGTAATAACATCTATCCTAATCCAGCAACAAATAACTTTATTATTCCTTTAAGTTTAGAAAATAACAACAAAGTTTCAATAAATATCTACAATATACTTGGCTCAAAAGTTTCTGAAACCAAAAAGATGTATTTATCATCAGGGAATCATTTGATAATGAAGAATATAGACTTTAAAAAAGGTCAATATTTTGTAGTTGTTGAAAATGAACTTGGAGAGATTATTACTTCACAAAAACTGACAGTAACAAATTAATTTGTTGTTTAATATTTGATGAGGGAGCTTAGCTCCCTCTTTTTTTATGAAAATAAATAAGATTAAAAAGTCCAGATTAGAAACAGTTGATTTCAACAATCTTCCATTTGGCTCTATATTCTCTGATCACATGCTTATTTGCGAATTTAAAAATGGTAAATGGAATGAGCCGGAAATCAAACCGTATGGACCACTTGAATTATCTCCTGGAACACAAGCGCTACATTATGGTCAATCCATTTTTGAAGGAATGAAAGCTTTTAAGTCCAAAAATGATAATGTTTTATTATTTAGACCTTATAAAAACTTTGAAAGAATAAATAATTCTGCCAAAAGACTATCAATCCCACAAATACCAAAAGATGCATTTATTGATGGTCTTAAAGAGCTAGTAAAAATTGATAGCAATTGGGTCTCTAAAAGAGATGGTTATTCACTATATATAAGACCATTTGTTTTTGGATCGAGTGAGTGTATAAAAGCTAATTCTTCAAATGATTTTACTTTTGTTATAATTACTTCACCAACTATGAATTATTATTCAGACCCAATAGATATATTAATTGAGCAAAAATTTACACGAGCAATGAAAGGAGGTGTCGGTTATACTAAAGCCTCAGGAAATTATGCTGCCTCATTTTATCCAACGAGTTTAGCTGAAGAGAAAGGTTACACTCAATTATTATGGACAGATGGAATTAATCATAAAAATATTGAAGAATCTGGTACGATGAATATTTGGTTTCGAATTAAAGATAAATTAGTTACTCCAAAATTGACAGATAGTATTCTTCCAGGTGTTACAAGAAACAGTATATTAACTCTGGCCTCTGAGATGAATTTAAAAGTTGAGGAAAGAACAATATCAATTACTGAAATAATTAATTCTTTTAAGAACAAAACATTATTAGAGGCGTTTGGATCTGGTACTGCAGTTGTATTAAGTGAGATCAGGTCAATCTCTTATAAAGAAGAGAAATATTATTTACCTAATCAAGAGGATTCTTATTGTGATAAAATTAAAACTAAATTAGTTTCAATTCAAAGAGGTGATATAGATGACACAAATAATTGGACTGTTTCAGTCTAATTATAGATCATTTTATAATGCTGAATACCCGCTTCTGAAAAGATATCCCCCTTTTTAATAAATCCTTGTTTCTTGTAAAAGTCAACTACCTGAACTTGTGCATGTAAATAAATATCATCTTCACTATCCTTTAGATCTTTAAGAATTCTTTTAAGTATTTTATTGCCATATCCTTTTTTTCTATATTGTTTTAGAACAGCAAATCTTTCAAGTTTAATACCCTTTTCTGTTTTTCTATATCTAGCTGTGGCACATGGTATTTTTTCTTCAAATAACAAAAAGTGTGTAGAAGATTCTTCAAATTCATATTCTTCGCTTGGATCAACATCTTGTTCTACTACAAAAACTTGATTCCTTATTTCGAAAATTTTATTAATTAATTTTTTATCATCAAAATTAACTTGTAGTACTGAAACAGAATTTTTTTTGGTATTCATTTATATATATATTTGTAAAAATAGATATATTATGTTCAAGAAATTATTTTTTTTATTACTAATTGTAAGCCTTTCGAGTTATGCAACAAAACCTCATCTAACTAGTGTAAAAGCAGATACAGAAAAATCATATGTTTATTGGAAAGGAAATGAAGTAGGAGGGTACCATGATGGAAATATAAAACTTAAGAGCGGATACATAATTAGCGATCACGGGAAATTGGTTGGTGGAAAATTTATTATTGATATGAATACCATTACAAATCTTGACATTAAATCTGAAAAGTACTCACAAAAGTTAGTAAATCATTTAAAAGACGATCATTTTTTTGATGTTGAAAAATTTCCAACAAGCATATTAATTATAAAAAATGCAAAAAAGATTTCTGATCAAAACTATAATATCACTGCAGATTTAACTATCAGAGGAATAACAAACGAAATCAACTTTATTTCAAATGTTAGATTAAGAGGTAATCAGTTTCAAGCTGAAGGAGATATAGTTATTGACAGAACAAGATGGGATGTTAAATACAGATCATCTATTGTCGGAACTGTGGCTGACAAATTGATTGAAGATAACATTGAATTTAAAGTGTTTCTTTATTCTGTTTCAAGATAGTGATTGAAATACTTGTTTCCTCATTTGTTATTTCTTATTTAATAGCATGTTATCAAAGATATAAGGGATTTAGTTTTTGGCCAGTCTACATAAAAACATTTATAGGTGTGACTGGTTTACTTACAATTCTTTTTACCTATTTCTAGCATAATTTTTTCAGAAAGCAAGTCCGCTGAACCATGCTTAAGTCTAAACCATAATTCTGGTTCAATTAACTCAATTTCTGATAATGACAAGTTGTTTTCGTTGTCATATATTACATCAACTCTAGCATATAATGGTAATTCAATACATTCACTGACACATTTTTCTGCAAATCTAATTTCATTTAAGCTGGGGATATATTTTTCAACTCTACCACCATGGTCATCTTGAACTCTAAAATCTCCGTCCTTTGCAATTTTTCTTACAGAGTGGCTATATTCACCTCCAAAAACCATCAAAGAAATCTCTCCAAAGCTTATTATACTTTTTAAAAAAATTTGAAAGATCATAGTTTCTTTATCACATAGTTTTCTAAAAATATTTTCAAAATCATCACAATTTACTTTGTTAACTCTGAAAGTGTTTTTGGCAGCTCCAGAAATAGCTGGTTTGATGATTGCCTCTTGCCAATTCGTTTGATTAAACAATGTTTTTAGATTTGTAAAATTTTTGCTACTAATAAAGATTGAGCTAGCTATATTTATTTTTTTTTTAGAAAAATCTAAAAGATAGGATTTGTTTAAATTCCATTTAATCAAGTTGAATGAATTTATAAGAATCAATTTATCTTTAATATTCATCAACCACTGATAAAATTCATTAATTCTATCAAAATAGTCCCAAGTTGACCGAATAATAGCAAAATTAGTATTACTCCAATCAAAATTCTTGTCAGACCAGCTTTTTCTGGTAACTACTAAGCCTCTTTTTTTGAGGCTTTCAAAAAGAATTTCTTCCTCTAGTAATACTTGCTCTGTATACCAATTTTTCTTTACGGGATCTAAATATCTATCCTCTGTAAGTATAGTTATATCAAACATTTAATCTGAGAGCTTAACAGCAGTTCCATAAGCAAGTATTTCAGAACAACCCTGCATAACCATGGATGTAGTTATTCGTACATTAATGATTGCATCAGCATTTTTGTTTTTAGCTTCGATTATCATCCTATCAATTGCTTGTTGTCTTGCACTGTTCTGAAGATTAGTATATTCTGAGATCTCACCTCCAATCAAAGTTCTAATTTTTGCAAATATGTCTCTTGCCACATTTCTAGCTCTAACTGTACTTCCTTGTACGATGCCAAGACTTTCAATAATTTTTTTATTTGGGATATTGTTATTGTTTACTAGTATCATATTACATGTTTCTTCTATATTGACCTCCAACATCAAATAAAACATTTGTTATCTGGCCTAGCGAACAGCATTTAGTAGAATTCATTAGCTCTTCAAAAATATTTTTATTTTTTAGTGAAACTGAATTTAATTTTTCAATAAAATGCTCAGATTTTTCTAAATTTAATTGATGAAACATCTCAAGCATTAAAATTTGATATTTTTTCTCTTTATCAAAAGCTCTTATTACTTCATTGTTAGTTAAGGTTGGAGATCCATCATCGTTTAAAAATGTATTAACTCCAATTATTGGAAGCTCACCGCTGTGTTTCAAACTTTCATAGTGAAGACTCTCTTCTTGTATTTTCCCTCTTTGGTACATTGTTTCCATAGCTCCTAATACTCCACCTCTTTCAGTTATTCTGTCAAATTCAACGAGTACAGCTTCCTCAACTAAATCAGTGAGTTCTTCAATGATAAATGAACCCTGCAATGGGTTCTCATTTTTTGTAAGTCCTAATTCCTTGTTTATAATCATCTGTATAGCAATTGCTCTTCTGACAGAATTTTCCGTTGGTGTTGTTATAGCTTCGTCAAAAGCATTTGTATGTAGAGAATTGCAGTTATCATAAATTGCATATAATGCTTGTAGCGTAGTTCTAATATCGTTAAAATCAATTTCTTGCGCATGTAAAGATCTTCCAGATGTTTGTATGTGATACTTGAGCAATTGTGATCTTTTGTTGGCTCCATATTTTAATTTCATAGCCTTGGCCCATAATCTTCTTGCAACTCTACCAATTACAGAATATTCAGGATCAATACCATTGCTGAAGAAAAATGAAAGGTTACTTGCAAAATCATCAATTTTCATTCCTCTACTTATGTAGTATTCAACGTATGTAAACCCATTTGCTAAAGTAAATGCTAGCTGTGTAATTGGATTAGCTCCTGCTTCAGCAATATGGTATCCTGAAATTGAAACAGAGTAAAAGTTCTTTATTTGGTTATCAATGAAATATTGCTGAACATCACCCATCATTTTTAATGCAAATTCAGTGGAAAAAATACATGTATTTTGAGCTTGATCTTCTTTTAAAATATCAGCTTGAACAGTTCCTCGTACATTTTTCAATGTATGTTTTTTAATTTTATTGTAAATTTTTTGGTCGAGCACCTGATCTCCTGTTACACCCAACAACATCAGCCCTAGCCCATCGTTGCCTTCTGGTAACTGACCTTGATATTCAGGAACAGAGAGATTTTTTTCTTTGAAGATTTTTTTAATTTTTTTTCTAGTTGATTCTTCTAACCCATTTTCTTTAATATACCTTTCACATTGTTGGTCAATTGCCGCGTTAAAAAAGAATGCTAAAATCATAGGTGCAGGACCGTTGATTGTCATACTTACTGATGTCGAGTTATTTAACAAATCAAAACCAGAATAAAGTTTTTTCATGTCATCGAGGCAGCAAATTGATACTCCAGCGTTTCCAATTTTCCCATAGATGTCTGGTCTGACATCAGGATCATTTCCGTATAGTGTTACCGAATCAAATGCAGTTGAAAGTCTCTTTGCAGGCATGTCTTTACTGACTAAGTGGAATCTTTTATTTGTTCTCTCAGGGCCACCTTCCCCAGCAAACATCCTTGTTGGATCTTCCCCCTTTCTTTTGAATGGAAAGATGCCAGATGTAAATGGAAAACTTCCTGGTACATTTTCTTGTAGTAGCCATTTTAATATATCACCCCAACTTTCAAATTTAGGAAGAGCAACTTTTGAAATTTTAGAGTTTGATAGTGAATGAAATTTTGTTTGGATTTGAATTTTTTTATTTCTAACATCAAACTCAAAAATGTCTTTTTTGTATTTTTCAACAAGATTGTACCAATTCAGAAGATTATTGTAGTTCTCTTTAGTTAATTTTTCTCTGTAAGATTCATATTGCAATTGAATTTGGTTATGTGCTTCTGAGTCTTTTTGTAATACCTCCATACTTATTTTTAGAGCGTATAGTTTTTTTGCAATTTCACTTTGATCATTCACCCATTTGTCATAATCTCTATTGTTATCTGCTATTTCCGATAGATATCTAACTCTTTTTGGAGGAATCACATATATTTTTTCACTTTCAGAGTTGCTTCTGCTCAAAGATTTTAGCTTAAATTTTCCGAATCCTTTTTTTAGTAAAATTGAATTAAGCTCGTAGAAAAAAGTGTTCGTTCCAGGATCATTAAACTGAGAAGCTATTGTCCCATAAACAGGCATATTATCAACTTTATCTTTGAATAGCTTGTTATTTCTTTGAAATTGTTTTTTTACATCTTTTACAGCATCAAAGCTTCCTTTTTTATCAAATTTGTTTATTGCTATAATGTCAGCAAAGTCCAGCATATCTATCTTTTCAAGTTGAGTGGCTGCCCCATATTCAGGTGTCATTACATACGCTGAAAGTGAGGAGTGCTCAGTGATTTCAGTGTCTGATTGACCTATTCCTGAAGTTTCTAAAATAATCAAGTCAAAATTTGCAACTTTTAAAATTTCTAAGGCTTTACTGACATGCTTTGATAAAGCTAGATTAGCCTGTCTGGTAGCCAATGATCTCATGTAAACTCTATTAGAATTAATGGAGTTCATACGAATCCGATCACCTAGCAAAGCTCCACCAGTTTTTCTTTTAGAGGGATCTACGGAAATAATACCAATTTTAATGCTCTCATATTGATTTAAAAATCTTCTTACAAGTTCATCAACCAAAGAAGATTTACCTGCTCCACCAGTTCCCGTTATCCCAACAATAGGGATTTCTTTGTTTTTTGCTTTATGAGTGATGGTTTTTATAAATTCTTTGTGATTGTTAGGAAAATTTTCAACTGCTGATATTGTCCTAGAAATACTTTTAATTTTTTGGTTTTCAATATCTTTGATTTCACCGATTAATTTATCTCCAAGTGAGTAGTCAGATTTTAATACTAAATCGTTTATCATCCCTTGCAATCCCATTTTTCTTCCATCATCAGGATGGTATATTTTTGTAATTCCATAATCCTCTAACTCTTTAATTTCTTCTGGTAAAATAGTACCACCACCTCCAGCAAAAATTTTAATATGCTTAGAGTTATTTTCTTTCAATAGGTCATACATGTACTTGAGAAATTCGTTATGTCCGCCTTGGTAGGAAGTTAGTGCGATTGCATTTGCATCTTCTTCAATAGCACAATCTACAATCTCTTTTACTGATCTGTCATGTCCCAAATGAATTACTTCACAACCAGATGATTGAATGATTCTTCTCATAATGTTTATTGCGGCATCATGACCATCAAAAAGTGAAGCAGCAGTAACTATTCTAACTTTATTTTTAGGTTTATATGACTTGACTTCTATCATGATTTAAGTGCAAATTTAAACTTTTAAGAATGATTTAAAAAATTATTAAAAATTGATAACTTTAGGAAATAAAACAAACAAATGAGATTTATAATTCTTCCTTCAATTTTTGCAATAATAATTTCTGTAATATCTTACTTGACAATTGTTGAAAATTACAATAAAGTTAAGATGTACCCATCTGATAATCCAACCGAAAGAGTAGTTTGGGAAAAGATTAGACTAATGGACCCTGCAACTGGTCAAATTCCTAGAAATATACATAAAAAAGAGAGAACGTTTGCTAAAACTTTACCAAGCGTTAATTTTTCTAATGCAAAAAATATTTCACAAGCAAACTGGGTTCACAGAGGCCCGTTCAATGTAGGTGGAAGAACAAGAGCTTTAGCTATTGATGTAACAAATGAAAACATATTATTTGCAGGTGGAGCCTCTGGAGGAATGTTTCGTTCAACAGACGCAGGTATGAGCTGGTTAATGACAACTCATCCCAATCAGCTACATAACGTAACATGTGTGTCTCAAGATACTAGACCAGGAAAAGAAAATATTTGGTATTTTGGCTCAGGTGAATTAAGAGGTAGCTCAGCTAGTGGTGGAGAGGCGTATTACCAGGGAAATGGTATTTACAAATCAATAGATGGTGGTTTGAGCTGGGACTCTTTATCATATACTGCTACCAATACCCCGCACTCATTTGACAACGATTTTGATTTCATTTGGAATATTGTCACTGACCCAAGTAATGATTCAATGGATGTTATTTATGCAGCTACTTATGGATCAATATATAGATCAGCAGATGGGGGAGCTTCTTGGTCTAAATCAATAAATGGTGGTAATGCATATCACAATAATGTTGCAATTACAACAAACGGTGTTGTATATGCTACATTAAGTAGCGACGGTAGTTCATCTGGCAGAGGTATTTGGAGATCAGATGATGGGATAAATTGGACAAAAATCAATGACGCAATGTTCCCGCCTATTTATGCGAGAATTGCTATTGGAATAAATCCTTTAAACGAAAATGAAATATATTTTTTAGCTGCTGAGACCGATGGCTATGGTCAACACACTGATGTTTTTTTTGGAGGAGAGACTTGGACATCACTTTGGAAATATGATTATGTAAGTGGAAATGGTACTGGTTCGGGTGGTATTTGGACTGACTTGTCAAGTAATATTCCTTCTAATAACCCAACATCTTTTGACAACTTTAATTCACAAAGTAGTTATGATTTGATGATAAAAATTCATCCCAGTGATCCAAACATCATAATCATTGGAGGTACCAATTTATGGAGATCAACTGATGGATTTACTACAGCCAGCAACACTGATATCTGTGGAGGATATTTGGTAGGCTCTTATGAGGGCGATGGAAATTGGGGACTATATCCAAATCATCATCCAGATCAACACGATCTTATTTATTTAAAATCAAATGATTCAGTAGCTTATAGTGCTACAGATGGTGGTGTGTATCGTTGTGATAACATTTTTGCTGATACGATTGAATGGACCTCATTAAACAATGGTTACTATACTACTCAGCTTTATGCTGCTACTTTAAGTAGAAATGCTAATTCTGATCTTTTACATGGAGGCTTTCAGGATAATGGAAATTTTATAACCTTTTCTGGTAACCCAACTGATCATTGGACAATGCCTTTTAACGGAGATGGTGCTTTCGCTGGAATTGCTGATAACGAAGAGGATTTTTATTTGACTATACAAAGGGGAGTTATGTATAAGATGAAGTTAGATAATAATGCAAACAGAATATCTTTTCAAAGAATGGATCCAGCCTCAGCAGACACAAATAAGTACATGTTTATAAATCCTATGGTTATGGACGATAACTCTGATATAATCTATTGGGCAGCTGGTAATCACTTATGGAGAAATAATGATATTGCTAATATTCCATATAATGATTCACATAACAGATCAGATTTTGGATGGCATCACTTTTCTGATACTTTATTTCCTCCATCACTGAGAATTTCTGTAATTGAAACTTCAACTAATCCACCAAATATTGTCTATTTAGGTACAAGAAATAAGTATATATACAGAATTGATAATGCTAATGTTGGAGATCCATCTTTAAATCAAATAAATCTTCCAACAGGATCAACAGCATATTGTTCTGATATTGCTATCAATCCACTTGATGCGGATGAAATAATGGTTATATATTCTAATTACAGTGTTTATTCTGTATTTCATTCAATAGATGGTGGTGCAAGCTTTGAAAAAGTTGCTGGTAATCTAGAACAAAATCCATCTGGCTCAGGTAATGGACCTTCTTGTAGAACAGCTGAAATAATTCCTTTAGGAAATGACACTCTATATTTGGTTGGAACCTCAGTTGGTCTTTTTGGTACTGCCAATTTAGATGGCCAAAATACTGTATGGAAACAAATAGGAAAAAATACAATAGGAAATGTTGTTATTGAGACTTTAACATATAGACCCATTGATGGTAGACTGGTAGTTGCAACTCATGGCAATGGTATATATCAAACTACTTTGAATAATGTAAATAATGTTTTAGCAATTGAAAATCTGGATAAAGAAAGCTTAAAGATTTCCGTTTTTCCAAATCCTGCTTCTAACGAACTTTTTATCAACTTTAAGTCTAATGAGCCCCAAACTGTGTCATTAACAATTATTGATGAATTAGGAAAAAAAGTAATGGAAACAAAGGAAATTAAATCAATCTCTGGAGAGATAAAAATCAATAAAAATATTAGTCAACTAAAGCCTGGGATTTATTTCGCTATTGTAAAAAATGAATCAGAAAAAATTACAAAACAATTTGTAAAGAAATAATAATTATTTTTACTAAAAATTAAATATGAGAAAACTAATACTATCAATATTTACAAGCTTTGTCTTGTTTTTTACAGCTAACTCTCAGAATTCTTACACAATAAATGCATCATCCAATATTAACATTTTTACTCCCGACACTATTCAATGTGTTGTTGGTGATACCATTCATTTTATTTTGAATGGATTTCATGATGCTAAGGAAGTTGATCAAGCTAGTTGGCTTGCTAATACTTCTGGAACAAATGTCGGTTTTCATTTTTTATCGACATCAATGGGAGGAAGTGGATTAGGTACTTTAGTTGTTGATAGTGCAACATCTCACTTTTTCATTTGCACACCACATATTTCTTTAAGTCCACCAATGAAAGGATTAATTATTGTTTCAGCCCAACAAATATCTGGTTGTACTGACTCTACTGCAATAAATTATGACCCACTTGCAACTGTAGATGACGGATCATGTATTTACTGTACCAATGATTCAACTTTTTCTTCTTTATTCTCGTGCGATCCTTTTGTTTGGAATGGAAACACTTATACTCAATCAGGAGTTTATACATCACTTTTTACAAATATAAATGGGTGCGACAGTATTGTTGTATTAGATCTCACAATTGAAACAAATTTTGGGACAACATCCTACATCACATCTTGTAACTCATACACATGGTTAGGAAATAATTATACTACAAGTGGACTGTATGATAGTTTATTGACAAATGTCAATGGATGTGATAGTTTGGCATATCTTTTTATAACTATTGTTAATTCAGATACAACAAATATTCAAGTTACTTCATGTGATTCCTATTCATGGCTTGGTAATACCTACACAACAAGCGGGATCTATAATAGTTTATTTACAAATATCGATGGATGTGATAGTTTAGTAGTCTTAGATTTAACAATTAACAATTCAGATACTACATACACAAGTGTTATAGCCTGTGATAGTTTTCATTGGGGAGGCAATACATATTATCAAAGTGGTACATATTACACCACTCAGATAACTTCACCTGCTAGCTTATCTGGCTTTAGTTTCATTGGAACACACGCAGGTAGCCATTACTACATCTCACAAAATAACGAAGTTTGGACTGATGCAGATTCAATATGTGCTTCACTTGGAGGCTCTTTAGTATGTATTTCAGATACTGCTGAAAATAATTTTATTAGCTCCCTAATCAACGAATATGTTTGGATTGGCCTTAATGATGAACAAAATGAAGGTACTTTTGTTTGGACTAACGGTGATCCACTTGTTTACACAAATTGGTTACCAACTCAACCTGACAACTATACAGACGCTGGCAGTCCAAATGGGCAAGATTACGGTTTTATGAATAACTTAAATGGCATGTGGGAGGATGACAATGAGACATTTTCAAGAAATTACATATTAGAATTACCTAGCTCTTCGCCTTCAATTAATTCAGTTGGCTGTGATTCAGTCTTAGTATTAAACTTAACAATCAACAATCAATTTAACGGAGGAATTCAAAATAATACCGTTGGAGGTGGTGGCTTCTACTCTGGAAATAGAGCTTTAGTACTTGATTGTTTTGTGCCATCAAAAATTGAAAGTGCAACTATATATGCTCAAGCCAATGACAATTATACTTTTGAACTCAGAGATAACGGAGGTAATGTTTTACAAACAAGTACTGTTCCATTGGTTCAAGGGGCAAATAGAGTTAATCTTAATTTTGATATACCTGTAGGAAACGATTTTGAGTTAGGTGTGCCAGGTGGACACAGCGGAATGTATAGAAACAATCAGGGAGTCAATTATCCATACGATTTTTCTAATCTTTTATCAATCAAATCTTCTAATTCTGGATCACCATTTAATTTTTATTATTTCTTCTATGATATTGCTGTATCTCAAAACTTTGTTAGCAATATTAATATCTGTTCAGGTGAAACTTATTCTATTGGAGGAAATAATTATGATTCCACGGGTACATACATAGATACTTTATTGTCGTCCATTGCTTGTGATAGTATCGTTACAACAAATTTAACAGTCAATCCAGTATTTTCAATTGTTTTTTCTGATACATTATGTAGCGGTCAATCAGTAATAGTTGGAACTAATATATATGACTCTACTGGAGTGTATTTTGATACGCTAACTACTGTTAATGGCTGTGATAGTATAATTTTGACTGACCTTTTTGTACAAAATAGTTCTGCCTCATTTACAGTTAATAGCTTATCTATTTGTGAAGGTGATACTGCATTTGTAGGTCCTTCTTTTTATTTAAATAGTGGTAATTACTCAGATACTTTAATAAATGTTAATGGCTGTGACAGTATTGTCCAAACTAGCTTAGATGTAATTCCAACTCAAAATTATTTCACTTATACAATATGTTCAGGAGATAGTGTTACTGTTGGTACTTCTACATATAATCAAACTGGAAATTATACAGATACTTTGTTTAATACTTTGGGTTGTGATAGTATTGTTTATACTGAAGTCGTTGTTTATGATCAATACAATTCAATTTTTAATGGAATCTCAAACAATACTGTTGGAGGAGGTGGTTATTATAACAGTCAAAGCCAATATTTAATTTTCAGTTGTTATTCACAAACTGAAATTTTATCAAGTTTAGTTTATTCTCAAGACACAAACTCCATTACATTTGAACTAAGAGACAATAATGGAAATGTTCTTCAAGACACTACGCATTTATTGGTACCAGGTCCTCAGAGAGTTATATTAAATTTTGATGTCATGCCCGCTAATGACCTTCAACTTGGCGTGTCAACTCCAGGTTCAGGACTTTGGAGGAACAATCAAGGAGTAAATTATCCATATGATTTTGGTGCATTTGCTTCAATAACATCTAGCAATGCCGGTAATCAATATTATTATTTTTATTATGATATAGAAATGAGACCGTCAGCAAATCCAAGCACTTATGATCTGTGTGATGGAGATACTTTAAATTTACTGGGTAATGTATATACAACTTCAGGACTGTATATTGATACACTCATCTCATCAGTAGGTTGTGATAGCTTAGTTTACTCTCAAGTTAATTTTTATCCCAATGTTACATATACAAACAACCAAATTATCTGCGATGGCGAAGTTTATGTAATTAATGGAAACAGCTACGATTCATCAGGTACATACATAGATACTTTGTTTACAAGTTATGGCTGTGATAGTATTATCACAACAAATCTAAATGTATTGACAGTTTCAAGCTCTAGTAGTACTAATAACCAAATAATTTGCCTTGGTGATACTTTGAATTTACACTCTAATCAATATTATCAAGCTGGAACATACATTGATACATTATTAAATGTTAATGGATGCGATAGCCTTGTTACAACTAACTTATCTATTCAAACTGCGAGCTATAATACTTATAATGGTGGTATTTTGGATACAGCAATTGCTCCTGGTGCATTTAGCAATTATAGCGGAGCTTTAGTTTTAGATGCATCATTACCGAGTATAATTAAATCAGCAAATGTTTATTCACAAGATACTAACACTGTCACATTTGAGTTAAGAGGAAGTACTGGTAATGTTTTAGAATCAATAACTCATACAGTATATCCAGGAGTCCAAAGACTAGTTTTTGATTTTTATGTACCATCAGGTACTGATTATGAACTGGGTATTGATGGAGGAAATTCGGGCTTGTACAGAAGTAATGCAGGAAACGGTAATTCTTGGTCATATCCTTACTCAGTTGGATCTGTGACTATTCAATCTTCCAATGTTGGCAATCAATATTATTATTTCTACTACGATATTGAAGTTAAGCCTCTCTCGTCGCTGGTAAACTACGCTTTGTGCGCGGGAGATTCAATTAGTATTTCTGGACAAACTTACACCTCTAATGCAACAAGATTTGATACATTGACTGCATCAAATTTATGTGATAGTATTGTTTTTAGTAATATTGAGTTTATAGCACCAAGTGTTGGATATCAAACATTCGTAATTTGTTCTGGCGATAGTGTTCAAGTTATGAATAGCACATATTATAGCTCAGGTACATATATTGATACTGTTTATCAAATAGGCTACTGCGATAGCCTTGTCAGTACTGAAGTAATAGTGCTTGCTAGTACTCCTGTTAACATATTTGCTACAGGATTAAATACAAATGTTATTTGTCTTGGTGATACAATTACTCTTACAGCACCTGGATTCTTATCTTATTACTGGTACAAGGTTGCAAACTTTGTTAGTTTACTACCCACATATACTGATGTTCCAAATGAAACGACTACTTATTCATTAACTGCTGTTGATTCAAACTTATGTGTTTCTTCAGGTCAAATTGAGATTATTGTAGACTCTTGTGTAAGTAATATTAATACTTTGGAAACTAGAGATTTAGAAATATTTCCAAATCCAACATTTGATGAAATTAATATTTTACTTGAGAATATAGATAAGGTTGACATATTTAATGTTTTAGGAGAGAGAATGATTATAAAATCATTCGATCAGAATACTAACTCCACTAAACTCAGTTTGGGAGCATTAAAAAAAGGAACATATTTTATAAATATCAGATCTAAAAGTGGTAAAGTATACAGTAGAAAAATATCTCTAGTGAAATAATAAATACTATGAAAAGATATCTTTTAAAATATTGAGATTAATTTTAGTTCTAATAATTTCTTTTAATTTAGTTGATGCTCAAAATCTTTCTAATGTAACCTTTGGAGGATCAAATTCTTTGGATGTTATTTCATGGAACATTGAAAATTTTCCAAAAAATGGTCAACAAACAATAGATTCAGTAGCTGTAATTATTGAGTCATTCGATGCTGATGTTATTGCTTTGCAGGAAATAATGAATGTCTCTGATTTCAATAATTTATTGTCACTGTTACCTAACTATAGCGGCTATTGTAGCTCTGGTAGTAGTAGAAAAATGGCTTTTATTTACAAATCAAATCTTGCTGTTAACAACATATATACTATTTTTTCTTCTCAGACCTATAATTTTGCAGGAAGAGCTCCGATTGTTATTTCTTTGAACTACAATGGAGAAAATATTGAAATCATCAACTCACATTTAAAATGCTGTGGCGATGGTATACTAGATACTAATGATATTTCTGATGAAGAAAATAGAAGGTACAGAGCGATGAATATGATTAAAAATTATATAGATAATAATCTACAAAGTTCTAGAGTCATTTTTTTAGGAGATTTAAATGATGAGTTGCAAGATCCTTTTGCTAATAATGTTTTTAGAAATATATTTTTAGACTCAACAAACTACTATTTTGCTGATTTATATATATCCAACTCATCAATTACTAATTGGTCATATCCAAATTGGCCTTCTGATATTGATCATATATTAGTAACAAATGAGCTTTTTAACTACTTCACTAACAGTAATGTATCTACTATTCGTATAGATGATTATTTAGTTGGAGGTTGGAGTACATATGATAATATTATTTCTGACCATAGGCCTGTAGGAATTAGTTTAAACTTTCTGATCTCAGGATGCACAGATAATTATGCGGTTAATTATGACCCTCTAGCTACTGTAGATGATAGTTCATGTGTTTATTGTGATCTTTCATATTCATATGGTTTTTCAGACCCAAGTAGTTTAAGTTCTTGCGATGGATGGATAGCTATTACTTCAGTAGTTACCTCTAATCCTCCATTTACAATTACATGGCAAAATGGTTCCACTCAAAGCTATGTATTCAATCTCTGTACAGGTAATTATATCGTTAATATACAAGATGATGCAGGCTGCAATGTATTTGATACAATTCAAATAGGTATTTTTAACGGCTGCACAGATTCTTTAGCTATTAATTATGATCCACTTGCAACAGTTGATGACGGAAGCTGTACTTATACTGTAAGTTGTAGTTCACCATCAATCACTGGCCTTGGTGTTAGTAATGTGATACATGATCGAGCAACACTTACCTTTGATGATATGAATAGTTCATCTTGCAGGGTAGACCAGCTAAGGATAAAGTATAGAAAAGTAGGAACAAATGCCTGGAATCAGAAGAACATGGGCTCACCCACAGGCTATGACCCAGTTACAGGTATTTGTAATAGCACAACAAGAACAGACAAACAATTACTAGGCTTATCATCCAATACGACTTATGAATGGCAGATGAGAGTATGGTACTGTTCAACAGGTAATACACCATGGGTGAGTGGACCTAACTTCACAACACTTGCTGATTGTCCAAATGTTGGTAATCTAGCAGTTACTACACCAAATAGTACTAAAGCAACCTTTACTTGGGATAATAGTAATGGAGCATACAGCTTTGCAAGACTACAAGGTAGAGTAGATACTGTTGGTTCATCATTCTTTAATATTGGTGGAGTAGGAGTACCATATGGGACATATACAAAGAACAAGAACGGCTTAGTACCAGGCACATCATATAGAGCTAAGTCAAGGACATGGTGTGATCTCAATGGAGGAGCATATAAGGCACCATCATGGACATCATTTATATACTTCACTATGCCAGGATCAGTTAGATTAGAACAGAGTACGATAATAAATGATTTAGATATCTATCCTAACCCTTCAAGAGATGTGTTTAATATCAGCTTTAAAACAGCTAATATGCAAGATATCACACTAAGGATAAGAAATATTGTAGGAGAGGAGATATACAAAGAGGAGCTCAATCAGTTTGATGGAACATATACAAAAGAAATTAGCTTAGAGAATTACACAAAGGCTGTATACTTCTTAGAAATTAATACAAAGCAAGGAACTATCAACAAAAAATTAGCTTTGCAATAACTTTTATTTTTATTTAGACTTCTTCTAAATTAATAATTATCAATTAGTTACATAATTTTTTGTCTAAATAATTACTAAATTTGTAAAAAAAAAAAATTATGAATATAGGCTCTGCAAATATATGCTTAAACTGTGCAAATCTTTCAGACAATTTCGAATGTGGTTTACACAACACAGAAGTAGAAATGAATAGTTTTTGTGATGATCATCAACATAATATCAATTTAAGTAAAGAATCTTCTTGCTTGAACTGTGCTAGCTACCAACAAAGTGATTGTAGCTATTCTGATAGGTCAGGTAAGGGAATGCTCTGCTTTGACTGGAAGAAAGCTTAGAACTTTCTCATAGTTAGTAATTTTTAAATAAGTTGCTATCTAACTACTTAAAAATGATTTTGGTGTTATTCCGAATTTTTTCTTAAACGAAGAAATGAAGTGACTTGCGTTGTTATATCCCAACTCATCACTTATCTCATTTATATTCAACTTACCATTTGTAATCATATTTTTAGCAATTTCTAATTTGTAATCAATTAAATACTGATATGCAGGTTTGCCGTAGACTTCTTTAAAGCCAATTTTTAATTTTTTTAGACTAAGTTCAACTTCATTAGATAACTTTTCTAGAGTTGGAGGAGAGGAAAAATTAGAAATTAATATTTCTTTTGCTAGTCTTATTTTTTTGAAGTATTCGCTATTTATAAAAACAGGACATTGATCTATTGAAACCTCATTATTTGAATCAAAAATTTGACTAATTAGCTCATACAACTTCGATTTTAAGAAAAGTTTTTTTGTAGTTGATTTTTTATTATAGTTAAAAATCTGATTAAGTACAGTTTGCATTCCTATTGACATCTTTTCTTCCTTATAATGTTTTTTGTTGATATTATCATTATCTAAAAATTTTATGTTGGAGGATTCAGAAGATAGCAGGTTGTGAAATCTAGAAATTGAAATCACAATGCTAATTACACTTCCTTTATTAATTATTTCTATATCTATTGGAAGTTCTCTTTCGGGGTTATATAAAGTTAAGTAATTACCTTTTTTGATTTCTAATTGATAAGAGTTGTTGTTAAACCTAAATTTTGAAATACCATCATTTACAAAATGAAACTGGATATAACCTGTAGGTCCCTCTTCATTTAAAAAAATAGAGTCTTCAGTTAGACTTTGATATTTAAGTAATATCATTTCGTTTTCTATGATACTTTTATCAAAATTTTCACTTTTTTTCATAAGAACTTTTTTTGTTATTTATATCTTTAAAAAAGATTCGCAAATCTAGGCACTTTATTTATTAAAAATGAACTTTATTTATTATTTTTTCTGATTTTATTGGTTTTATCTTTGCAAAAAATTTTGAAAAAAATGATTTTCAGACTAAAAATAATAATTGTAACCCTTTTTTTGATCAATACCACTTCTGCGCAAAATAATTCTGTATATCTTCAACAGTCTTATTCTAATCAAAGTTTTTATCATTTAGTTAACGGTGAAACTGCCAATGTTGATAACAACTCATGGGATTTAGCGTTCAGCACAGGTACTTTTAATTCTTCTATTAGAACCAATGATGGTAAGGGAGTGGAACTTTACACTTATTCATCAACTGACACTAGTGGTTGGTCTTCAATTAATAATTTATCAATCAATACATTACCAAGTCCTCAATTTAATAGTGACACAGGTTGGTCAGTAGGAGCATTTGATGTCTACTCTTCAGCTTTTCCTGACTATGGGTGGGGTATTTATAATATGCTGACTCACAATGTTGTTGGAGATTCCTTACACATAATTAAAACAACTAATGGAATTTGGAAAAAGCTCTGGATTGAGAAGCTTGATGCAGGAGTATATTTTTTTAAATACGCAAATTTGGATGGAACAAACTTGATTACCCAGCAAGTTAATACTAACAACTATTCAAACAAAAAGTTTGTATATTATGACATAGATTTAGATCAAACTTTGGATAGAGAGCCAGCTGATGACCAATGGCATTTTACATTTACAAAATATATCACCCCAGTTATGAATCAACCATATTCTGTTACTGGTGTACTTTGCAATGAAGGCATCGAAGTTGCGAAGGCGTCACAAATTGGTAGTCCTTCATCATACACTAATTTTGCGAATCACAATTTTGAGTATGAAATAAATGAGATAGGTTATGATTGGAAAACCTTCGATATGGGCTCATTTTCTTATATCATTGATAACTCCAGATGCTATTTTATAAAAGATTTTGATAACAATGTTTTTAGAATTTACTTCACTGAGTTTGAAGGCTCATCGACAGGCAAGATTTCTTTCAATGTTACACAAATTAATTCTTCTGTTTCTACAAATGATAAAAATAAATCAACTATAAATGTGTATCCAAACCCAGCCTCAGATAACGTAAATATTGTGACAAATACACTTGATTTAAATTCTCAAATCAATATTTACGATATTTCAGGTAAATTAATTTTTTCTCAAAAGATTAAGGATAATTTTTCAGTTATTAATTTACCAGTTCATACTTATAAGTCTGGAGTCTATACAATTTCTTTATTAGAAAATAAATCAATACATCACAAGAAGCTTATTGTTAAGTAAAAAATTGTTTAGAAAATTATTTTTCATAATTCTATTTTTTTCTTTTGAAAAAGTCTCTAGTCAGATTATAATTGTTTCTGATATCAATGGAAAAAAAATTGAATCTTGCGATATTTATATTTACGAAAATGAGAATCTAGTTCTTTCATCTTTTACTGAATCAAATGGATTTTTAGATGTAACTTCTTTACAAATGGATAAAGAATATTTATGCATAGCTAAGCATATTGGTTATTTCGCGTTTGAAAAAAATGTTAAATTATTAGATACTAATTTCATTTATTTAAGAGAAAAAAATTATGAACTGCAACAAGCAGTTGTTACTGGTCAAATTTTTGAAAGTGATATTTCACAATCATTTCATAGTATTAACTTGATAAATAAACATAAAATAGAAAGATTAGCAGCTGTTAATTTAAGTGATGTTGTTAAGATGGATGCCTCTTTGAGTCTTAATAATGATAATATTTTAGGCAGTAGTTTGTCTATACAAGGTCTTTCGGGACAGAATATAAAAATTCTTATAGACAATGTTCCTGTCATAGGTAGATTAGGTGGTAACATTGATCTTGGACACATTAATTTATCTAATATCGAAAGAATTGAAATAGTTGAAGGGCCTTTATCAGTTAATTATGGAACTGATGCGTTAGCAGGAACAATTAATTTAATTAGTAGTAAAACTTTAACTCAAAATCAGAGCTTAAAGCTGTCTAGCTACTATGAGTCAGTAGGAAAATATAATATCACTTCCAATTATATGAGAAAGATAGGAATAAACAATTTTTCAATTTTAGTTGGAAGAAACTATTTCGACGGATGGTCTAAATCTGAAAAATTTACTTTTATCCCAAGAAAAAATATTGCCGATTCTTCAAGATACCAACAATGGAATCCAAAAGAGCAATATTTTATAACCTTTAATGATTTTGTAAAGTTAGGTTCAGTGAATATGACAATAAAAAATAGTTTCTTTTTTGAGGAGATAACAAACAAAGGATATCCAAGGCAACCATATTATATTAACGCATTTGATGATTTCTATAAAACTTGGAGAAATTCTACTTCTTTAAATTTTGATATTTTAAATGACGATAATAAATCAAATTTTTTAGTTTCATATGACACTTATAAAAGGAGAAAAAATACCTTTTATGTTGACTTAACAACTCTTAATCAAAGAATAGTCAATGACCAGTCTATGCAAGATACTATTGGTTTCAGCAATTTTTTTAATAGAGCAACTTATGCATCTAAAAAAAATAAAAACTTTAAATATGAACTAGGATATAATTTAAACATGGAAGTTGCAAGTGGTAGACGAATTACCGGTGGAGAAAAGAACCTAAGTGATTTCGCTTTTTTCTCTAATTTAGATATTAATGTCAAAGATTACTTAAGAATTAAGCCAGGAATCAGATACTCATATAATTCCAAATATGATGTACCTCTGATACCATCAATTAATCTGCTTTCAGAAATTAATGACGTTAAATTAAGACTTTCATTAGCAAAAGGCTTCAGGTCACCAACATTAAAGGAGCTATATTTCGAGTTTGTTGATATCAATCATAATATTATAGGAAATCAAAACTTAGAATCAGAAATATCTGATCATATTAGCTATGAAATGAGTAAAAATATAAATAACAATTCAGCAAATACCACAGTTTCAATTTTTACTTATTATAATGATATAAAAAACTTAATTACTCTAGCTGAAAATGGTAATTTATATACATATGTGAATGTTGGTAGATATAAAACTAGAGGAGGATCCTTTAAATTAAACTTTAAAAAAGATTTATTAACAATTGATAACAAATTGAACTTTAGTGGAATAAATAGTAGTGTAAATGCAGATGATACTTATTATTACTCTGTTGATAACAGTTCTTTTGTTACATTTTTCTCTGAAATGATTGATTCTGAAATAGTTTTATCATTTTCCATTAGAGGAAAGTCAAAATTTTTAACTCTAAATTCCGATAATGAAATTGTTGAAAACAAAAGAGATTCTTATCAGTTGCTTGATTTGAGTTTCTCAAAAAAATATTATGAAAATAAACTCAAAATTATTTTAGGTTTCAAAAACCTTTTCAATATTACTGACGTTGGAATGTCTAATAATTCACAAGGATTTCATCAACAAAGTGAAAGTATGTCCATTTCATATGGCAGATCTTTTTTTGTTTCTCTTAACTATAGATTTTTATGAAACGTATTCTTTATATAATTCTAATTTTTAGTGCTTGCGATCCAGGCGAGATTCCAATAAATCCACCTACTTCAGAGTTGTTAATTGAAACAATACCATTAGAGCCTAATTATCAAAATCAAGTTTTTTACGATTTGAGTCAATCAAGTATTTCATCTATGAATATTAAGTCTGAGTGGGATATAGGCATTTTGCTAGATTCTAATTTTAAAATAATTTTAAATTCAGCTAACTTTTCCAAAGTATGGGTAACTGATTATAATTTTAATGACAGTGTTGATATTGCAAATGCACAATGGAGTTGGGATGCTCCAAGTGGAAATCATGATAGTTTAGCCTTTCAATCAATTGATACCTCAAAAGTATATATTCTTGATATAGGACTAAATATAAACGGAAGTGCGATGGGAATATATAAAGTTCAATTTTTAGAACTTAACACCTCATTTTTTAGAGTTAAGACTTCACAAATAGAGTTATTCAATGATACAATTTTAGATATCACTCTGGACCAAAATAAGTTATTTACTCCATTTTCTTTTAGCTCATTAAAGGTTGTAAATATCTCACCAGAAATTAATAGCTGGGATTTATTATTTACCCAATACACAAGGCTATTTACAAATCCACAGATAGAGTATCTAGTGACTGGTGTATTAATTAATGATAAAACAATTCAAGTAGCTGTAGATACCATTAACGATTTTAATCAAATCAATTACTCGAGTTTATCTGACTATCAATTTTTATCCCAAAGGGATATAATTGGATATAATTGGAAAGAATTTAATTTTGAAACTAATCTTTACTCAGTAAAAGATAATATCAATTTTGTTATTAGAGACTTTGAAGGAAAATACTATAAAATGAGATTCATTGATTTTTACAACAGTCAAGGCTTGAAAGGATACCCAAAGTTTGAGTTGGAGGAATTAATTCCTTAATAAATTATTCTTATTACTTAATATTTAGTTCTTATTTTGTTCTGGCCATGCTTAAATTTATTACATCTATTTAGAATAAATAAAAAATGTTTCTATTTATTTAGATTTATTCTAAATAATATATAATTTTGTTGTTTAATTAAAAATAACAAAATGAAAAAAAATAATTTATTTCAAATCTTATTTCTTTCTCTTGTCGTGATTTTCTCATCATGTTCAACTGGAGGAGATGGAGATGATCCAACACCAGTTGTAAATATGCCAGATAGTTACGAGTTTTTATATGAGGGAACTTCAACTGTAGCTTGTGCAGGTCAAACAGCTAGACTTAAAATGGCTGCTGAATTAATGAGTGCTATGAACGATGAGATTAAAACAAAATCAGAAATAATGACGATGTTTGACGGTGATAATGGTTCATCAGCAGGTTTTGCTGATGCTACTCTTAATGGAACAACTAAAATTGTTGGAAGTAAAACAGCTGCTTCATCACAAGCTTCAGCAACTGTCAAAGCTCAATTTGATGCAATGGTAACTGAGTTTGCTGATGTTGTTGCCCCTGCAGTAGTTGCTCTAACTGATGCTTCTGCTGGTGTTGCTGGTGTTCACACTGGTCCTGGTGGGAGAACTGTTAAAGTCAATGCTAAAGGAATGGAATTAAACCAATGCTTCGGTAAAGGTCTAATTGGTGGTATGTGTGCTGATCAAATTTTATATAAATATCTTGCTGGTGTTTATCTAAATTCTGCTAATTACGATCATGTGATTAGAGATGCATCAAGTAATAATGGTGCAACTGAAAAGGAGCATAAATATGATGAAGGCTATGGTTATCTTTTTGGATTAGCAAGTGATTTAGCTCTTCCTGAATCTAGCTATATGACTGGTGATGTGTTACTTGCAAAGTATACTAATAAAGTTAACAATGGTCAAGAAGTAGGAATATTCAATACTCTTTTTGAAGCATTTAAACTTGGTAGAGCTGCAGTGACACAAGATGTTCAATCTGTTGCAGACGAGCAAATTGATGTAGTAAGAAAAGCAATTTCTAGAATAATAGCATATAAAGCTATCGATTACTTAGAATCAGCAGCCGCTAGTGGTGGGAATGCTAGTGCTGATATGGCAGACTACTTCCACGATTTATCTGAGGGTTATGGTTTTATCATGAGCCTACAGTTTACTTTTGATGAAGGTGGAACACCATATTTCACAAATGTAGAAGTTAACAATATGTTAGCTTCATTAGAAGCTGGTAATGGGTTTTGGGATAGAACAGACCAGGAACTAACTGATATGGCTAATAACATTAAGTCAAGAACTAGCTTATAAAATTATAAAAAATAGAAAAGAGGGGTTTGTATTTAAAGGATCTTTTCATTGCCTCTGATCACTCATATATTTACTCCTCATTTTCTATTTATTTTAAAAAACTCTTAATTGTTATTTATTATTTAAAAAATGAAAAAAATATATTTATTCTTAATTATAGTTATTGGATTGTCATCTTGTGGAGGTGGTGATTCAAACCAACCATCAATAACAAATGACGGATATGATAGGGGAGCTTTGCTTGTCAATTTGACAGACAACATAATCATACCTTCTATTAATCAATTTTCAAATGAGCTTTCTGATTTGAATCAGTCTTTTCAAACTTTTTCATCTGATTTGACTCAAAATAATTTAATGGATCTTAGAAAAAAATGGCTTGATGCTTATATATCCTGGCAGTATGTAGAAATGTTCAACATAGGTAAAGCTGAGGAGATGTATTATTTTCAAAAGACAAATATATATCCTACAAATACAGCTAGGATAGAGCTAAACGTAGAAAGCGCTACATTTGATTTAGAAAATAACTCAAATAACTTTTCTGCACAAGGATTTCCTGCAATTGACTATATGCTATACGGAATTGAAAGTGATAGTAATATGGTCATTACTAAATATCAATCTGTTGATGGATACAAATACACTAACTATTTATCTTCTTTGATTAATCAAATGATTAGCAATACAGATCAAATAATTAATTATTGGCAAACTGAAAGAGATGATTTTGTAAGTTCTACGGCAAACACAGCCACTTCTAGCCTAAATAAATTAACTAATGACTTTATTTATTATTATGAAAAAGGATTTAGAGCAAATAAAATAGGAATTCCTGGAGGAGTTTTTTCATCAGTTTACACTGATAAAGTCGAGGCTTACTACAGGAAAAATATTTCTAAAAAGTTAGCAATAGAGGCTTTGAAAGCAGTCAAAGCTTTTTATAACGGCGAATCTTTTGTTGATGGAACTAGCGGAGAGTCTTTGAAAACCTACATTGATTTTATTGTTTCAAAAAATAATCTATCTAATATTTATTTATCTCAACAAATAAATGATAAGTTTAATAATTCTGAACAAATGCTACTTCAGCTAAACGATAATTTTGTTGAGCAAATAAATGGAAACTTATTACAATTTCTATACACATATGATGCAATTCAAGAGGGAGTAGTGAAATTAAAGACAGACATGTTATCTGTTTTGTCTATTGCAGTTGATTACGTGGATGCAGATGGAGACTAATAATAATGGGAAGAAGTTATTAATTCTTTTCGTAGTTGGTTTTATTACGGTCCTAATACTTTTAATTACAGACTACATTTACAAGACAGCTGTATTTTGAACAATATCAAGAATTATTTAAATCAGAAAATAAGACCGGAGCCTTTAGCTTTTTTAAGAATAGGTTTCGGTCTTTTAATGCTTTTTAGTATGATAAGGTTTTATTATAACGGTTGGATAGAATCCATTTATATAGAACCATTTATGCATTTTAAATATTATGGTTTTGAGTGGGTGAAATCATTAGGTCATTACAACTATTTACTGTTCATAATATGTGGAGTTTCATCTTTGTTTGTTGCTTTAGGATACAAGTATAGATTTTCAATTTTCGTATTTTTTATCTCTTTCACATATATTGAGTTAATTGATAAAACAACATATCTAAATCACTACTATTTCATCAGTGTAGTTAGTTTCTTATTTATTTTCCTTCCCCTTAATGCCAAATACTCTTTGGATAATTATTTAAATAAAAAAGCCTTTTTGTCAGTTCCAAAATGGAATATTGACGCTATAAAATTATTTGTTTTTATCGTTTATTTTTACGCAGGATTAGCTAAAATTAATTCCGATTGGTTACTTCAAGCTGCACCCTTATCACTATGGCTTACATCAAACTATGATTTACCCATTTTAGGAGACTTATTCCAAAAATCATGGGTTCATTATTTTTTTAGTTGGGGTGGAATGTTATATGACCTACTTATTCCTTTCTTCTTGATAATTAATAGAACAAGAATATTTGCCTTTCTATTGGTTATTTTATTTCACGTAATGACTGCTATTTTATTTCCGATTGGAATGTTTCCATACATTATGATTCTTTTTGCTACTATTTTTTTTAGTTCTAATCAGTTTCAAAAAATATTTAAAGCATTTGAGTCAATTAAATTTTTAAAAACCAAAGACATTTGGTACCAAGACTATAACTCAAAATTTCAAAAAATTAATGTTTTAATAATTTCTATTTTACTTTTTGTGCAAATTTTATTCCCATTTAGGAGCCTGATGTATTCTGGTGAACTTTTCTGGAATGAGGAAGGTTATAGATTTTCATGGAGAGTAATGCTTATTGAAAAAATGGGTTATACCACATTTAGAGTTATAGATAGTCAATCAGACAAGAGAATATTAGTTGAAAACTCTAATTTTTTAACTGACTTTCAAATAAAACAAATGAGCTTTCAGCCTGATATGATACTAGAATATGCTCATTTTCTAGGTGATTACTATAAAAAAAGAGGATTCATTGAGCCAAAAGTATTTGTTGATAGTTATGTCACACTAAATGGAAGAGAAAGCCAAAGATTCATAGATAACAACGTGAATCTTTTAGAGGAGAAAGAGAGTTTTAAGAAGAAAAATTGGATAATACCATTAAAAGATGAAATTAAAGGTATTTGATTTTTTTGTTGTAGTATTTGTCTTTCTTGTATGTCAATTAAAAGCACAAACAACTTTTTTAAACGGACAAATTGAAAGTTCTATTTCTGGAAAAAAAATATCTGGAGTTGAAATATATGATAAAAATGCAAATTTAATTTATAAAACAAAAGGTGATGGAAAATTTAAAATTGATGTTGAAATAGGCACTGAACTATTCTTTTTTAAGTCCAACTATAATGTCTTTCAGACTAAGGCTAAAAAAAATATGAACATCAAGTTAGATCGATTAAATGTGCAACTTGAAGAGCTTAATATAAAAGATAAAAGTGAAACAGTATTTAAAATAATGAAATTAAAGGATATTGAAAAAGATGCTGTTTTTGCCGGAAAAAAGTCTGAGGTTATCACTTTATCAAAAACAGACATCAATTTATCTTCTAACAACGCAAGACAAATATTCAGTCAAGTTGCTGGCTTAAATATTTATCAGAATGATGATGCTGGGTTGCAATTAAATATAGGAGGAAGAGGTCTCAACCCAAGCAGAACTGCAAATTTTAACGCTAGACAAAATGGTTATGACATTAGTGCCGATGTTTTAGGATATCCAGAGAGTTATTATACTCCTCCAAGTGAGTCATTGGATAAGATTCAAATTGTAAGAGGAGCTGCTGCTTTGCAGTACGGCACACAATTTGGAGGTTTAATTAATTTCGTACTAAAAAAGCCTAATCAATCAAAAAGATTTTCAAGCATAATTAGAAATACATTAGCAAGTAATAATATTTTTACAAACTACAGTGAATTTTCTGGAAAGATTAATAAAACTGAATATTTAACATCAGTAAATTATAAGAAAGGAAATGGGTTTAGACCAAATTCTAATTTTGAGTCGATAAACAACTATGTTTACTTTTCATATAGCTTTAAACAATCAAAAGTATCTTTTGAGTCCACAATATTGCAATATCTAGCTCAGCAGCCTGGCGGTTTAAATGATGCAATGTTCAATTCAAATCCTTTACAAAGTAATAGAGAGAGAAATTGGTTTGATGTTTTTTGGTTTTTATACAATTTAAGACTTGAGCATCAATTTAACGATAACTCTAAACTTTATACAAACTTCTTCGGTCTTAGTGCTAGAAGAAGAGCACTTGGTTTTAGAACAAATAGAGTCGATCAAGTTGACTCTTTTTCAGAAAGAGATTTAATCGTAGGTAATTTTCAAAACTTTGGTTTAGAAACAAAATATTTAAAAAGATATAATTTCAGAGATTACAATAACGTGCTTCTAATAGGAAAAAAAGTTTATGTATCAAACAGTGAAAGTAAGCAAGGCCCTGGATCTGATGCTTCAGATGCAGATTTTAACTTTTATGAAAGTGAATTTCCTTATTATTCAAGTCAATCAAAGTATCAGTATCCAAATAGAAACTTTGCTTTTTATGGTGAGAATATAATTTATTTTAGTGATAAATTATCAATTACCCCAGGTTTTAGATTTGAGTATATAAATACATCCAGTGATGGCTACTATAAAAAAATAAATTTAGATGCTGCAGGTAATCCAATCTTTGATACAACCTACTTTGAATTAAACAAAAATAGAAGAAATTTTATGCTTTTTGGTCTTGGTTTTTCTTATAAGCCTTTAAAAGATATAGAGTTTTATTCAAACTTTTCTCAAAATTATAGATCAGTTACATTCGCTGATATTTCAATAATTAATCCATCTTATGTAGTTAATGAAAATATAAAAGACGAGGATGGATTCACATTTGATCTTGGATTACGTGGTAATTATCATGAAGTGTTATATTTTGATGTTAGTTCTTTTTTATTAAGCTATAACGACAGAATTGGATTTATTCAAAAACTTATGCCTGATGGTAATGTAAAAAGTGAGCGAGGAAATGTTGGTGATGCAACAATTTATGGCTTAGAATCTTTATTCAACTTAAATTTAAGTTCAATTTTTAATTTTAAAATACATAGTTCAAATATATTTTTTAATACTTCAATAATTTCTTCCAATTACAATGAATCCGATCAAATAGGTATTGAGGGAAATGAAGTTGAATTTGTTCCCAAAATAAATTTCAAATCAGGATATATTTTGGGCTTTAAAAAATATAGTTTTAGAACACAATTGACATATATTTCTAGCCAGTTTACTGATGCTACTAATGCTATAGAAAGTAATTTAAGTGGTGTTATTGGACAAATTCCTGAGTATACAGTTTTAGATATTTCAGGCTCATATAACTGGAAAATAATAAGAGTTGAATATGGTATTAATAATGTTCTGAATAAATCATATTTTACAAGAAGAGCAACTGGATATCCAGGACCTGGTATTATTCCCTCACCGAGAAGGAATTTTTACTTAACTTTAGAATTAAATTTTTAGTATTGATGAAGGATTCAGTAATTATTTTTGACGTGGATTGTCTTCTTTGTAATCGATTTGTTCAAATTGTGTCAGTCATTGATAAAAAAGATAATATTTACTTTACAAGACTATCTGGAAAAACAGCGAATGATATACTGAGCAATAACAAAAATCTAGTAGATGTTGATTCAATCATTTTTTATTTAAATGGAAATACATATATAAAATCTGATGCAGTAATCCGTATTTCACAGAGTTTAGGTTTCCCTTATAATTTGATGTCTATTTTTAAGATTATCCCAAGAAGCATTAGAGACATTTTTTATGATTTTGTTGCAAGAAATAGATATAAATTCTTTGGAAAAGCAAATAAGTGCTTAATTTCAAAAAATATTATCGAATAAAATTAAACTGAAAATTAAATATTTTTTAATCTGTTTTCTAAAATTTTAATTTTCTCCATTGTATCATTTTCCTTTTTTCTTTCCATATCTATAACTTTTGCAGGTGCATTAGATACAAATTTATTATTGTCAAGCTTTTTCTTAATGGAAATCAAAAATTTATTTAGGTGATCAAGTTCTTTCAGAATTTTTATTTTTTCACTCTCAATGTCAATATTTCCGTCGTATGGGATATAAAATTCATTAGAATCGCAAATAAATGAAAAACATTTTTCATCTTTTGTATTAGAAAAATTTATCGACTTTAAGTTACTTAGCTTTTTTACCACTTCCTCATCAAATGAAATTTTTTTGGCTGAAAATAAATCAAGCTTATCAGAGCTGGATATATTATTTTTTGAGCGAATATTTCTAATTGAAGTTATAATATTCATTGAAATTGAAAAATTTAAATCAAGATTCAAATCAAATTCTTTTAGTTCAGGCCAATTTGAAACTATTAAGTCATTTTCATTATTATCTTTTAAATCATTCCATATTTCTTCACTAATAAATGGCATAAAAGGGTGAATAATTTTTAGAAGCGTTTGTAGGAAATATTTAGTTTTTTCGTATGTTTCTTGGTCAAGATCCTCTCCAAATGACGGTTTAATTATTTCAAGATACCAAGAGCAAAAATCATCCCAAATTAGTTTATATGTTATCATTAATGATTCAGAGATTCTAAATTGATTAAATGATTTATTAATCTGTTCTAACTTTAGATTAATTCTATTTTCAAACCATAAAATAGCAGATTTACAGTGAGGTTTTTGATTTATTTTTTGGTCAATATTTAATGATTTAATTAATCTGTAGGAATTCCAAATTTTATTTGCAAAGTTTCTTCCTTGTTCGCATAGTGACTCATCAAAAGGTAAGTCATTTCCTGCAGGTGAGCATAATAGCATTCCAACTCTAACACCATCTGCACTATATTTTTCAATTAATTCGATAGGATCAGGTGAGTTACCTAATGATTTGCTCATTTTTCTTCCTATTTTATCTCTTACTATGCCAGTTAGGTAAACATTTTTAAAAGGGTGTTGGTCACAATACTCATATCCAGATATAATCATTCTGGCTACCCAAAAAAATAAAATTTCTGGTGCAGTAACTAAATCATTAGTTGGATAGTAGTATTTGAACTCAGCATTCTCAGGCTTATTTATTCCATCAAAAACTGAAATTGGCCAAATCCATGATGAAAACCATGTGTCTAATACATCCTCATCTTGATGAATTTCTTCAAATTTTATATTTGGATTAATTTCTTTTATTTTCTTGTAAGCATCTTTATCTGATTTTGCAACAACATAATTATTTCCATCGTAATAATAAACAGGTATTCTATGACCCCACCATAGTTGTCTTGAAAGACACCAGTCCTTAATATTGCTCATCCAGTGCTTGTAAGTATTGATAAATTTTTTAGGATAAAACTCTATATTTCCATTTAAAACATTGTCTAAAGCAGGTTTTGAAATTTTATCCATTTTCAAAAACCATTGCATAGATAATTTAGGTTCAATTATCGAATTAGTTCTTTCAGAAAAACCCACCTTATTTTTATGATTTTCAATTCTAACTAAATGATTACCTTGTTTTAGCTCTTCCACAATTAATTCTCTTGCTTTAAATCTATCTATGCCTACAAATAATTTTGCTTTTTCATTTAGTGTGCCATCATTATTTAGTATATCTATTGTGTCTAGCTTATGTCTATACCCAATCTCATAATCATTAATATCATGTGCAGGGGTAATTTTCAAAGCTCCTGTTCCAAATTCCATATCTACATATTCATCAGATATGATTGGTATTTTTCTTTTTATTAATGGAACATATACATCTTTACCAACGAGGTTGCTGTATCTTTTGTCTTTTGGATTTACACAAATCGCTGTATCTCCAAGTATCGTCTCCGGTCGTGTGGTTGCTACGATTATCTTTTCATTTTCATTTTCAATTTGATATGAAATATGAAAAAGTTTAGAATCAATTTCTTTGTATAGTACTTCTTCATCTGAAACAGTAGTTTGTGCCTCAGAATCCCAATTTACCATTCTAACTCCTTTATAAATTAGTCCTTTTTCATGCAAATCGATAAATACTTTTTTTACTGATTCACTTAAATCATGGTCCATGGTGAACTTAGTTCTTTCCCAATCGCATGATGCTCCGAGTTTTTTAAGTTGCTCTAGTATTATTCCTCCGTGATGCTCTTTCCATTTCCAAGCATGCTCTAAAAACTCTTTTCTACTTAGATCTTCTTTTCTAATTCCTTTGTCTGATAAACTTTTAACAACTTTTGCTTCTGTAGCAATTGATGCATGGTCAATACCCGGGACCCAGCATGCATTATAGCCTTGCATCCTTGCTTTCCTTACTAATATATCTTGAATGGTGTTATTTAACATATGTCCCATATGTAAAATGCCTGTTACATTTGGTGGCGGAATTACTATTGTGTATGGTTCTTTATCATCTGGTTGTGACGCAAAGTATTTCTTTTTTAGCCAGTACTCATACCATTTTTTTTCGTTTTCAGAGGGGTTATATGTTTTCGACACTTTCATTTTTGCTAAATTAAAATAATGGAGACAATTTTTATGTTTAACGATAACTTATTTTACGATTAAAAAAGAAGAAAAAAATATTTTTACCAAAAAATAAATTACTAATTTTGACGTTATAAAAACAAAAAAATGAGAGTAACCGCATTAATTTTATCTTTTCTTTTTTCATTTTCTTCATACTCACAAAGTGATGTTGTAAGTGTAAAAGAAAAAAACAATCAAGTAAGTATATCAAATGCAACTATTGACTTTGAGTCGAAAGTTGTTGATTATGGAACAATCGCTCATGGCTCTGATGGAAATAGGGAATTTACATTCACGAACAATGGGAGCGAACCTTTAATTATAAAAAATGCAAGAGCTTCCTGTGGTTGTACTGTTCCTGATTGGCCAAAAGAACCTATTATGCCTGGTACAACTGAAAAGATTAAAGTTAAATATGCCACTAATAGGGTCGGAAAGTTTACAAAAAATATTACTCTAACTACAAATGTTGACAAAAAGCCAGTGATCTTAACAATTAAAGGAGAGGTTAGTCCACCTCCAAACAAAGAAAAGACTGTGCCTACAAAAAATACCGAAGGATCTCCTAGAGAATAATTTAATGACCAGTATTTCAAAAAAGGGCTTAGCCATGCCTGAGTCTCCAATAAGAAAACTTGTACCTTTTTCAGAGAAAGCAAAGAAAAACGGAACAAATGTATTTCATCTAAACATTGGTCAGCCTGATATTAATTCACCAGATGTAGCATTAGAAGCAATTAATAACTTTAACAAAAAAGTAGTAGAGTATAGTCATTCAGCTGGATTTGAAAGTTATAGAAAGCAACTCGTTAAATATTACGAATCAAAAAATATTTCATTATCACATGACGATTTATTAATCACTACAGGAGGTTCTGAAGCTTTATTTTTTGCAATGAGTTCTTGCTTAGATATAGATGAAGAAGTTATAATTCCAGAACCCTTTTATGCTAATTACAACGGATTTGCTAAATCCGCAAATGTCAAAGTTAGACCAATAAGTACTTCAATAAAAAACAGATTTAAATTACCTCCTGTTAAAGAGTTCGAAAAATTAATTAGTACTAAAACAAAAGCTATTCTTATATGTAATCCAGGAAATCCCACTGGATATTTATATAGCGAGGAGGAATTAAATCAACTCAAAGAAATTGTGGTGAAACACAATCTTTTTTTAATTGCTGATGAAGTTTATAGAGAATTTACATATGATGGACTGAAACATACTTCAATACTAAATATTGAAGGAATAGAAAAGAATGCAATTGTTATTGATTCAACATCAAAAAGATACAGTATGTGTGGCATTAGAATTGGTTGTTTGGTTTCCAAAAACAAGCATGTAATTTCAACATCTTTAAAGTTTGCTCAAGCTAGGCTGTCTCCACCTACTTTTGGTCAGATTGCTGCTCAAGCAGCTTTAAAAACACCAAAAGATTATTTTGATAAAGTAATTGCTGAATATGTTTCAAGAAGAGATTTACTCGTCAGAAAAATGAATGATATAGAAGGTGTTGTCTGTCCAAAACCAAGTGGTGCATTTTACGCAATTGCTGAGCTTCCTGTTGATGATGCAGAAAATTTTTGTCAGTGGATGCTAGAGAAATTCAATCATGAAGGTAATACTGTAATGCTTGCTCCTGCTGCAGGTTTTTATTCTAATCAAGTTATTGGTAAAAGGCAAGTAAGGATTGCATACGTATTAAATCGCAACTCTATTAGCAAGGCAGTGGATTGTATTAAATATGCACTTGAGATTTATCCAAATAAATTGTAGTCTATTTTTCTAGCTCTGGATCTTTAGTTTGATCGTTCTCTTGAGATTTATGACCCCAGTTGATCATGTAAATTAAACCCCATATATACATGCTGAAAATGACAAATCCAATAATAAACATTGAGGTATTCATCATCTTCTTCTACTTTTTTTGTTCAAGTCACTTCTTCTTTGCCTAATTGCTATAGCAAATAATAGAATCGTAGCTGGCCAGTGAGCAGAGTATTGAGCTTCCTCAGTGAATCCTAGTAATCCTAAACCAACAGAATATAGGAGACATATAAAAGCCAAAATTATTGGGTAATAAACGGTAAGAAATTTAGGTAGTTTGTCCATTTTGTATAACTTGTTTGTAACAAAGTTATGCAAAAAAAATTAAAAAATCAATAGATTAAATACTTTAATCTTATTTTTTTGAAATTTTCGAGCTCGTTCTTCCAGCTGTTTTTAATTTCATCTTCATCTAATCCAATTACAATCTGATTTCTAAGCTTGTCGTTTCCTGCAAGTTTATCAAAAAAATTATTAAAGAAAACCTCTTTATTTTCAGTTTGATTAAACGAACTTATAAGCCAACCTAGATCAATATGATTTAAGTTGGGATAATTCTCCAAATTTTCACCTTTACAAACTTTGTTCTCATGCTTAGGAAATTTATTTCCTTGTCCACTAGTAGGAACAAAAGAATAGTCATAAATATTTAAGTATGGTGATCCAAATTGTTGAAATGGTTTATCAGTTCCTCTGCCAACGCTAACATTAGTACCTTCAAACAAGCATAAGGATGGATATAAGTTTATTGATTTAGCATTTGGAAGATTTGGTGATGGTTTAATAGGTAATTCATACAATTTATCTCTATTATAATTGACCATTTTTATAACTTCTAAATCACATAAATCATTTATCCATCTTTCACCATTTATCATCTTAGCATATTCTCCAATTGTCATTGCATATACTATGGGTACTGGGTGAAGTCCAACAAAAGATTTGAAATTGGTGTCTAAAATTGGACCATCGATGTAGTGTCCGTTCGGGTTTGGTCTATCTAAAACTAAAACTTTAATATCATTTTCAGCGCAAGCCTCTAAAACATAATGAAGTGTTGATAAGTAAGTGTAGAACCTAACTCCGACATCTTGTAAATCAAAAACAAGAACATCAATATTTTGCATATCATCTTTGGACGGCTTTTTATTATTACCATAAAGAGATATTATTGGAATTCCAGTTGTTGCGTCATATCTATTTGGAATATATTTTCCTGCATCTTTATCACCTTTAAAACCATGTTCAGGTGAGAAAATTTTTGTAATATTTATGTTAAGTTTAGTGAGAGAATCAACTAGATGAGTTTGACCTATTATTGAAGATTGATTTGCAACAATAGCGACATTTTTATTTGAAACTTTTTTGATATATATATTGGTTTGTTCAGCTCCAGAAATCAATTTTGACTCCTTCTCACAGCTGACAAAAACAATAAGAAAAAATAAATAGACTATTTTAGCCGAGTTACTTAATATGAACTTACCTTTATACATAGCATATAAATTACTTAGGTCTCAAAAAATATTAAGTAAAAATACAAAACCTGCAATCAAAATAGGAATTGTTGCTATTTCCCTTTCTGTAATAATTATGATGTTGTCAATTTTTATTCTTTCTGGCTTTAAAGAAACAATAAAAAATGAGGTAATAGGCTTCAATTCTCACTTAAAGATTGAAAAATATAACTTATCCAATGATAAAAATATGTTTCTGTATAAAGATTCGGTCCTTTCACAGATTAAAAAAGTTGAGGGTATAAATAGAGTATTTCCGTATGTAAAGAAAACATCAATTTTAAAATATAATAATCTAACTCACCCAGTTTTAGTTAATGGGTTTGATAAAGTTTATAACTTAGATTTTTTTTCTAGTCATCTGATTAAAGGAAATTTGCCTGATTTAGGTTCAAAAAAAGAAAATAATCAAATCCTTATTTCGAAAATAATGTCTGATAAACTTAAAATATCTGTAGGGGATGATTTGATTTCTTATTTTTTTGATGAAAAAACAAGATTAAGAAAGTTTAAAGTTTGTGGAATTTATGAAACAACAATGATTGAGTTTGATGAATACTACTGCATAATTGACATAAGAATATTACAAAGATTAAATAATTGGAACCAAAATCAAGTTGGAGGATTAGAAATCTATTTAAAAGATAACAATAGTACAGTCGATTTAACTGAAAAAATAAATGATGAAATATCATTTGATCTTTTAGCATCAAACTTTTACGATAATTTCCCACAAATATTCAGTTGGCTGGAACTACAAAATATTAATGTTAGAATAATAATAATATTGATGGTTATTATCGGTCTTGTCAACATAGTTACTATCATGTTTGTTATATTGGCAACTAAAAAGACATTTTATCAAATAACAAAGTCAATAGGTTTTTCAAATAAAGTTCTTAGAAAGGTTTTTCAATATCATACCACTTTTATATTGACATATGGACTATTAATTGGAAACATAGTAGCACTATTGGCTTCAATTATTCAAAAAAAATTAAAGGTAATTAAACTAGACCCAACTGTTTATTTTATGGAATATGTGCCAATAAAAATAAATTTTACAGATGTAGCTATATTAAATCTTTCTGCTATTATTCTATCTCTTTTTGTTCTGTACTTACCAACAATTTACATTGGTAAAGTCTCAAAAGTTAAACAATAAGGTTTGTTGAGTTTTAATAGTTTTGTGTATGCTATTTCATAAAAATATTTTAGAGACAATCGGTGACACACCTCTAGTCAGATTAAATAAAGTTATTTCTACTAGTGCAATGGTTTTAGCAAAAATAGAAAGCTTTAATCCCGGTCACTCAACCAAAGATAGAATGGCATTAAAAATGATTGTAGATGCAGAAAAAAAAGGTACACTCAGGAAAGGTGGTACAGTTATTGAAGCTACCTCAGGAAATACTGGTATGGGTCTTGCTCTTGCTTGTATAAATAAAGGATACAATCTTGTATGTACTGTGTCTGATAAGCAGTCAAAAGAAAAAATAGATATTTTAAAAGCCATGGGTGCGAAAGTTTATGTGTGTCCAACTGATGTTCATCCAGATGACCCAAAGTCTTATTACTCAGTTGCTAAAAGACTTAATAAAGAAATACCTAATTCTTTTTATCCTAACCAATATGATAACTTATCAAATTCCGATGCACATTATGAAACAACTGGCCCTGAAATTTGGAAGCAGACCAAAGGTAAAATTACTCATTTTGTAGTCGGTGTTGGAACTGGCGGGACTATCTCTGGCATCGCTAAATTTCTTAAAGAAAAAAAATCCAATATTAAAATATGGGGTGTTGATACATATGGCTCAGTATTTAAAAAATTTCATGAAACTGGTAAGTTTGATGAAAGTGAGATATATCCATATGTAACAGAAGGCATAGGAGAAGATATTATACCAGCTAATGTTAATTTTAATCTAATCGATCACTTTGAAAAGGTTTCGGATAAAGATGGTGCTCTGTACACCAGAAGACTAGCAAAAGAGGAAGGAATTTTCGCTGGATATTCAGCAGGCAGTGCAATAGCTGCAATTAATCAATTAAAAGAGAAACTTAATAGTAGTGATGTGGTCGTTGTTTTGTTACACGACCATGGTAGTCGCTATGTAGCAAAAATTTTCAATGATGATTGGATGAAAAAACAAAACTTTATTTAGTTTTTCCACAATATTAGTTATTAACTTTTATTAACTATTGTGAAGTAATTTAAATTTAATTACGATTCGTTTTTTAAATTTATTACGTAATATGTACTTAATTTTTGATACAGAGACAACTGGACTGCCAAATGATTGGAAAGCTCCATTAACTGATTTTGATAATTGGCCAAGACTGGTCCAATTGGCATGGCAATTGCATGATATAAAAGGAAATCTTATTGAAAAAAACAATTTGATTATTAAGCCTGATAATTTTGATATTCCATACAACTCAACTAAAATACATGGAATTACAAATGAAATAGCTCAGAAAAAAGGTTTAGACATAGATAATGTTCTTGAAGAATTTATACAGACTCTTGAAAAAACAAATATACTCATTGGTCATAATGTAGAGTTTGATAATAATATAGTAGGATGTGAATTTCTAAGAAAAAATCTTCCTAACTATTTACAATCAAAGCCTACACTTGATACAAAAATTGTTTCTACTCATTATTGTGAAATTCCAGGAGGTAGAGGAGGAGGATATAAATGGCCTACATTGGCAGAACTTCATTTTAAATTATTTGAATCTGACTTTGATGGTGCTCACGATGCATCCTATGATGTAGATGCAACAGCTAGATGTTTTTTTGAGTTAATCAAAAGGGAGGTAGTACCTCACTCAAACATCGGTATGGACTTTAATACATTTAGTGATTTTAAATCCAATTCCAAATCTTTTTTACCTGAAAAAAAACTCGACATTAAAGAACAACATGAGCATCCAACCGAAATTATTTCTGATACAATTGAATCTATTATTCAAATTTCATCAGATATTAAGTTTTCTCATTTACATTTACATTCAAAATTTTCAATTTTACAAGCAACATGTGAACTAGATGATATTATCGATAAGGCAATCGAGTATGAAATGCCAGCCTTGGCTCTAACAGATTATTCAAATATGTTTGGTTCATTTAATTTTGTTAATAAGGTATTAAATCATGAAATTAATAAAGGATTAGATTTAGATAGTTTAAAGCTAAAACCAATTATTGGTTGTGAATTTAATATTTGTATTGATTCAACAAATAAATCTAACAGAGATAACGGATATAAATTACCAGTTCTTGCTAAGAATTATGAGGGTTATTTGAATCTCAGCAAACTTAGTTCATACTCTTATCAAAATGGGTTTTATTATGTTCCAAGAATTGATAAGAACATATTAACAGAAAATAAGGAAAATTTAATTGTACTGAGCGGAGGCTTAAGTGGACCTATCTCTCAGATTTTATTAGAAAAGGGAGAGTCAGAAGCAAGAAAAGAAATTCAATGGTGGCATACTAATTTCAAAGACGATTTTTACCTTGAGATCAATAAACATGCAGTAGCTGATGAAGAATTCGTTAATTCTCATCTCATCAATTTTTCTAAAGAATTTCAAATTAAATTAGTTGCTACAAATAATATTTTTTATACAAAATCTGAAGATGCAACCGCACATGATATTTTGCTTTGTGTTAAGGACGGAGAACTTAAGCAAACACCCAAAGGAAAGGGAAGAGGATATAGATATGGAATGGAAAATGATCAATATTATTTTAAGTCAACTCAAGAAATGCTTAATATTTTTTGTGAAGTTCCAGATGCTGTTTCAAATACAAATGAGGTTGTAAATAAGATTGATGCTTATAAATTAAAAAGAGAGGTTAATCTTCCTTCGTTTGACGTACCACAACCTTTTACTGACAGCGATGATTTAGACGGTCTTGAATCTCAAAATAAATTCCTGAGATATCTTTGTTTTGAAGGTGCAAAAAAAAGATATGTTGAAATAACTCAAGATGTTGAAGAGAGAATTAACTTTGAATTAAAGGTGATTGAAAAATCAGGATATCCTGGCTATTTTTTAATTGTACAAGACTTTATTAATAAAGCAAGAGAAATGGGTGTTTCTGTTGGACCTGGTAGAGGTTCTGCTGCAGGTTCTGTTGTGGCTTACTGTATAGGAATTACTGATATTGATCCCATACAATATGATCTTCTTTTTGAGAGATTTTTAAATCCTGATAGAATATCACTTCCAGATATTGATATAGATTTTGATGATGAGGGCAGAAATAAAATTATTGATTGGGTAGTTTCGAAATACGGTCATGAAAATGTTGCTCAAATTGTTACTTACGGCAAAATGGCTGCCAAATCTTCAATTCGTGACACAGCTCGTGTTCTTAATCTCCCACTTAACGAGGCAGATAGGATTGCAAAACTTGTTCCAGATTTAACATCTCTTTCTGAAATTTTTAGTTTGGAAAAAAATGAGCTAAAAAAAAGATTTGCAGGTGATCAACTCAAGAATGTTAATGAGCTTATATCTATCTCAAAAGGAGACAATCTTACATCTCAAACTATAAATAACGCAATTAAAGTTGAGGGTTCTTTAAGGAATATAGGTACTCATGCATGTGGAATCATAATAACATCTGATAATCTTGTTGATAGCATACCAGTTTTAACATCAAAAGACTCTGATCTTTTAGTCACACAGTACGATAATAGTGCTGTTGAAAATGCGGGTTTATTAAAAATGGATTTTCTTGGTTTAAAAAATTTGACGATTATAAAAGATTGTTTGAAAATAATAAAGCATTTGCATCAAAAAGAAATTGACATTAGAAACATAGAACTGAACGATAGTATTACATTTGAAATTTTTAAAAACGGAAATACAACAGGAATTTTTCAATTTTCATCAGAAGGAATGAGATCACATTTAAAAAATCTTAAACCTGATAAGTTTGATGATTTAATAGCTATGAATGCTCTTTATCGTCCGGGACCTATGGAATATATTCCAAATTTTATAAAAAGAAAACATGGTAAAGAAGAAATAAGCTATGATTTGCCAGAAATGGAGGAGTATTTATCCCAAACTTACGGTATAACAGTTTATCAAGAGCAAGTTATGTTGCTATCACAGAAGCTTGCTAATTTCACAAGAGGAGAAGCAGATAGCTTGAGAAAGGGTATGGGAAAAAAAATAAAATCTGTTATTGATGAGCTAAAACCAAAATTTGTAAATGGGTGTAAGAAAAATGGTTATGATGAGACTGTTGTAGAAAAAATTTGGTCTGACTGGGAAAAATTTGCATCATATGCTTTTAATAAATCACATTCAACATGCTATGCTTTGATAGCATATCAAACAGCTTTTCTTAAAGCACACTATCCTGCTGAGTTAATGGCGTCAATACTAGCTAATCATATGCGAGATATAAAAGATATAACCCTTTATATGGAAGAATGTAAAAAAATGAAAATTAAAGTATTATGTCCTGATGTTAATGAGAGTTTCTACAAATTTGCAGTAAATAAAAAATCTGAAATAAGATTTGGTCTAGGGGCAATTAAAGGAGTTGGAGAAAGTGCTGTTAATTCAATAGTTGAAGAAAGAAAGCAAAATGGTACATTCAAGAGCTTTACAGATTTTGTTAAAAGAGTAGACCTAAGATCTTGTAATAAAAGAACAATAGAATCTCTTGTGCTTTCTGGTGGGTTTGATTCATTTGAAATTGATAGGTCTAGATACTTCCATCTTGAGGATGGACAATCATATATTGAAAAAATGATAAAATTTGGTAATAAGATTCAACAAGATAAATCATCCACTCAAATAGACATATTTGGAGGTGCACAAGAAATAGAACTAGAATCTCCAAAAGCTCCGATTTGCGAAAAATGGAAAACAATGGAGTTTCTTACAAAAGAAAAAGAGGTTGTTGGTATCTATTTATCTGCACATCCACTTGATGATTTTATTTTTGAATCAATTAATTTTTCAAATTCTACTGTAAAAGACATAAAACTTCTCGAAAAAAATAAAAATAGAGATCTTTTTTTTAGTTGTGTAATTGTTGATGTAGAGCATAGAGAATCAAAAAATGGAAAAAAATATGCAGTAGTACAAGTTGAAGATTATACAGATTCTCACAAACTTTATTTCTTTGGTGAGGACTATACAAAATATTATTCTTTACTAAATATAGGGTGGGCAGTATTGATTTCTGGAAAAATAAAGAAGAAGTTTTATAATAATGAATTAGAACTAAAAATAAACAATATAAAGCTATTGTCAGAAATTGTTGATAGTGAAGTTAGAAATCTTTTAATTTCAGTTGATGTCAAAGATATAACTAAAAGCTTAGTCAATGAAATTGAGAGTATAATTAACGAAACTAAAGGTAAACATACTGTAACATTTAATTTGATTGATAAACAAAACAATTATAATGTAAATCTATTTTCAAGAAAGGCAAGAATTAGCTTAGATAGAGATTTTTTTAAAAATATTTCAAACATTAATGCCTTGTCACTAGAGATTAAATCAGAATAAATTAATAAATTTGTGATAAATAAAAATTATGGCACTAGAAATTAACGATGCAAATTTTCAAAGTTTAGTAAAAGATTCTGACAAGCCGGTGCTTGTAGATTTTTGGGCTCCCTGGTGCGGGCCTTGTAGGACAATAGCACCAATAATTGACGAGCTTCATTCAGAGATGGAAGGTAAAGCTGTTGTGGGTAAAGTTAATGTTGACGAGAATACAGAAGTTCCTGTTGAGTATGGTATAAGAAATATCCCTACTTTACTTATTTTTAAAAATGGTGAGGTCGTTGATAAAGTTGTAGGTGTTGTTCCCAAACAACAACTTATTGATAAGCTTGAATCTTACGCTTAAAAAATTATATGGTTGATAATCCTAACAAGTTTGATATTATCAAACTTGATTTAGTAGCTAAAACTGCTGTTGAAGGATTTCTAACTGGATTACACTCTAGTCCTTTTCATGGTTTTTCTGTCGAATTTGCTGAACACAAGTTCTACAACACAGGAGATGATATTAAGAATATTGATTGGAAACTTTTTGCAAGAACAGAAAAGCTTTACGTAAAAAAATATCAAGAGGAGACTAATTTAAGATGTCATTTTCTTATAGATACTTCATCTTCTATGTTTTACTCCAAGAATGAATTAGATAAAACCAAAAGCAAAATATATTACTCTATACTATCTTCTCTATCTCTTATGAATTTATTGAATAGACAAAGAGATGCTGTCGGATTAAGTTTATTTTCTCAAAATCTAGATTTCTTTTTGAAGCCATCACTTGGTATAAAACAAAAAAGAATTATTTTAACTGAATTTGATAAACTAATTAATGATTTTTCTATTGAAAGCTCCAAACAAACCGATTTAATTAAATCAATTAATTTGGTTTCTCAGAGAATAAAAAAGAGATCACTCATAATAATTTTTACTGATTTATTAAATTATCAGCAAAATCTAAATGATTTTTTTTCTTCAATTAATAATTTAAAATTTAAAAAGCACGAGGTAATAATTTTTAGAACTTTGGAAAAAGATACTGAGATGAACTTTGACTTTCCAAATAAAAAGTACAGTTTTAAGGATATGGAATCATTAGACGAGATTTTAATTGACTATACTGAAATAAAAAATGATTATGTAAAAGAAATGAATATTTATTCTGATCAAATTAAACTTGGTTGTTTAAAGTATAAAATTGATCTTTTTGATATTGACATAAATGAAGATTTAAAAAATGTTCTAAATTCCTATCTACTAAAAAGAAAAAAAATGTTGTAATGAATCAAAAAGAAATTATATTTGCAACACTTTAAGACGGTCTGGTAGTTCAGTTGGTTAGAATACATGCCTGTCACGCATGGGGTCGCGGGTTCGAGTCCCGTCCAGACCGCAAATTAATTCCAGAAACCCTTGTAAATCAATATTTTATGAGGGTTTTTTTTATTATAGGTGGACGCATAGGTGGACATTTTTACACCTAAACTTCCAATTTTGTGTGTATATTAAAGAAACACACCCGCCGATTAAATAGAATATTGGTTTTAAGATTTAAATACTCGCAAAATTTAAATCCCAAAAAAATAACATCCAAATTATACCAAGTATAATTAAGGCAATTAATGAACCAAAAAAAATTAACAAGGCCTTTTGCCAGATCTTCCAATTTGGTAAAAATCTTTTTTTAGTTTTATATTTCCAATATCTTTTTTCAATTGTTTCTTTCTTATATTCAATTGTTATCTCAGATTTCTTAATCTCAGAGTTAATAGTTGTTTCTATTGGAAAAGACGCCCAACTAATTGATGGTAGTAAAAATAAAATTGAAATAGTAATTAGTTTCATGAAACGAAAATAAAAAGTAAATTTATTTTTATTGTGCATTGCATAAATTAATTAACAATGAAAAAATTATTGATGATATTCATTCTATATAATCTATTTCTGACTTCATGTTCTAACAATTCTCACTTTAATGAAAATTTAAAGATTTGTGAAGATTTAGTTCTTTATATCAATAGTTTTTTTTGTGATACTGCAAGCTCAGATTATATATTATCAAACTATTACACTGATGACTTTATTTTTCATTACTTTCCAGCTGGTAACAGGAAAGGTATTAAAGTTTCAAAAGAAGAATTTCTAAATTTCGCTCTTGAAATGAAAAAAAACAATGCGAATCTAAATATTGCACACACAATTTTTTTACCTGGCATAAATGAATCTACTCATAGAACTGATGGTAGTGTAAGAGTTTATTATGGTGCTGATATTTTTTATAAAAAAGATACTATACAATATTCTGGATACCAAACAATTAATTTTAAAAATCAAAAAATATCTGCAATTTGGGAGTGGGCAGATTATGGAGGGATAAGTAAATTGCTAAATGCAAAATCAAAGTAAAATATTGTTTTACGTAATACAATATTTTAACCGCCAAATGCTCCTCCAACTCCACCAATTAAAATAAAAGCACTCAATAAAATGGATATTATAAAAACGATTATTGATAAAATAAAACCGGCTATAGCTAAGCCTTTTCTTCTTTTATTAAAGCCAATTGCTCCAGATATTATACCTAATAAAGAAATCGGAACTATAGCTAATATATTTGGTATTAGACCTATACTAAGTAATGCACAACTAAATGAAAAAATCCCCCAGAAAGAATTATTACTGCTAAAGTTTGGTAACTCAGAACCAATAATTTCAACAATTTCATCTTTCTGAATTTCAGCAACAGGAAAAGATGGGGTTGCGATAATTGGCATTATAATTAGTAAAATGCTTAGTACTGATTTCATTAGTTTAAAATTTTAAAACTACAACTCTTAAAAACGTATCCCATAGGTAATAATCATTGATTTTTCTCCAAAAATCTCTCCATTATCAAGAAGATACTCGGCTGAAAAGTTAAATCTTTGATTATTCCCAAATTGTATATAAGCTGTCGTAGGATAAGCTCTAATACCAATAATTGTAGCAAAATTGCTACTCCCTACTCCAAATCCAATTTTTCCAGTTACTATTGTAGGTAAAGCAATTCCACCTTGATAGTCTAAAATAGTGTTATTATTATAGTAATGTGTTTTCCCCCACAAATATGATGCACCTGGAAAAATTCCATATTTCCAATCTGTAATTACCCCAAAATTAAATTCCTTATATGTTTCATTAAATTGTGAATATGAGACTACTGGACATATGAATAAGAGTAGTAGTATTTTTTTCATACTACAAATTAAACAATAAGTGTTTTAATTATTATGCATTGCATAAGTTAATTATGTAATGAAAACATAAACTACAACTATATAGAGTCAAAGTAAAAATTGTTAAGTTTGAAATAAAACTATGGGATTTATGGAAATCATTTCTGGTTTGTTTTTATTGGCTTGGCTTGTAGTAATTATATTTTTTTTAGTGAGGAAATTCCATCCCGAGACAAATACTAAAATAGAGGATGAGCTTGAAAAACTACCAACTTCTCAAAGAGTTTCTTCAAATTCAGCAGAAGAATCAAAAAACAATAAAGAAGGTGCTAATGTTAAGCTTTTTGTTGCAAACGCAATTTTATTTCTTGTCATATGGTTAACAAAAGTAACACCATTTCAAATATACGCATTAGTGTATTCAAGAGGCCCTTCTTCAAGCATCGCTATTTTTGGAACTATTTCTACAATATTTACTACCATATTTGTCGTACGAGCAATAAATAAAACTGAATTTTGGAGAAATTTATTTAATGTAAGTAGCTCTGAAGATACAAATCAAAGCAGGCAGTACTCGGCAAATAATTCAAATACCTCGGTTTATGATGAATTAATTAAACTAAATGAATTAAAAGAAAAGGGAATACTTACAGAGGAGGAGTTTAATGAACAAAAAAAGAAACTATTAAAACAATAGAATAACAATGAAAAAACTACTACTTATATTATTTTTGTTTCCTTATTACTCACCTACTTTTATTATTCATAAATATGGTTTGAATATCATTGTCTATAGTAAAGGTTAAGTTATATTTACTATCTATGAGTTCTATAAGTGCAATATTGGTTTGATTATTATACAAGTCGAAAAAAAGAGTATTTTTTATTATTATAGATTCTATATTTTCATTTTTATCATAATTGGGAATTTCAAAGTATAAATAAATATCATGTAAGTTATTACTCGATTCTTTTCCTACCCAATGATACTCTTGTTTATTCTTGTCTACTGAAAATATTAAATTGTTTCTAAAGTACTCAATAATTAATTTTTCAATATTTTTATTTTCTTGAGTATCTAAAAAACCATCTATTTTTTCAGAATATATATCTTTGATTGATTTCTCAAGATCTTCTAGAGCAACTTTAATTGTTATTTCCATAGATTTTGATTCATTATTATAATGAAAAGTCGTATGAGTAACATGAAAGTCATGAAATGGAACAAATAGAAATGCAGCTAAAAAAAAGAAATTATTTATCATTTTGTAATCTTTCTTCTACTTTTCTTGTACGTTGCATTTGGTTTTCACTATTTTTTTCTTTTTGCTTAAAAAGTTGAAATCTTGTTGGTTCGTTTTTAGTTGGCCAATAGTTATTGTTTCTATCTGTATCTGCTGTTTCTAGAAAAGGATCTAAAATAACTTTTGAAAGTTCTTTTTCCAATATGAATACTTTTTTAACAGAGTTAGAATTCTTTTTCCATATTTCTGCAGGAATCCGAATGGTTTTTCTAGTGCCATCTACATATATAAACTCTAGAATTATAGGCATGACTAACCCTCCAATATTTGAGAATTGCAATTCATAATAATTTTTATCAGAATTTAAGATTTGTTTTTCACTATCATCAAGATTTTTAATGTAGTCAGAATAATCTTCTCTGTCTAAAATACTTATATTATATGGGTCAAATGTTGTGTAAAAGTCTATTGCATCTTCATCGTATTCTGTTACTGTTTTGGGAATAGATATTTCATTTTTTGTATCTCCAATGTAAGTATTTTGATTTTTTTCATTTTCTTTCGCTATTGGGTTTTCAATATCTGGATTTCCAGTGTTTATTTGGTACCAATTTACTTCGTCAAGAGAAATATCAACATGGTCGTTAGTATAGAACCAGCCTCTCCAAAACCAATCAAGATCAACCGCACTGGCGTCTTCCATTGTTCTAAAAAAATCTGCAGGAGTTGGGTGCTTAAATGCCCATCTTTGACTGTATGTTTTAAATGCATAGTCGAACAATTCTCTTCCCATAATTGTTTCTCGTAATATATTTAGTGCGGTTGCCGGCTTTCCGTATGCGTTATTTCCAAATTGTAGGACAGATTCAGAATTTGTCATTATTGGGACAATACCACTTTTTTCTCCTTTCATATATTCTATAATATTAGCAGGAGGCCCTCTTCTGGAGGGATAGTTTCTTTCAAATTCTTGCTCAGCAAGGTATTGCACAAAAGTATTTAGTCCTTCATCCATCCATGTCCATTGTCTTTCATCAGAATTAATAATCATGGGAAAAAAATTATGTCCAACTTCATGTATTATAACTCCGATCATTCCGTATTTTGTTCTTTTAGAGTAAGTTCCATCCTTTTCGGGTCTTCCAAAATTGAATGAAATCATTGGATACTCCATTCCAATCCATTTTGCATGCACAGAAGTAGCTTGAGGATAAATGTAATCTATTGTATATTTAGAGTAAACTTTAAGCGAGTGTGCAACTACTCTTGTTGAATATTGCTCCCACAAAGGGTTTCCTTCTTTCGGATAGTAGCTGTATGCCATGACTCTTTTACCTGAAATATCAACTGCCATTGCATCCCATATAAACTTTCTAGAACTGGCCCATCCAAAGTCACGAACATTTTTAGCTTCAAAAATCCATGTTTTTTTAGATTCACTTTTTGTTTTCTCATTTTCTACTGCTTCATTTTGATTAACAATAATTACAGGATCTGTGTAATTTCTTTTAGCTATTTCTAGTCGTTTAATTTGTTTTTTTTCTAATACGCTAGATGTATTCTTTAGCTCACCTGTCGCTGCAACAATGTGATCTGCCGGAACAGTTATGCTTACTTTGTAATCTCCAAATGGTAATGAAAACTCTCCTCTACCTAGAAACTGTTTGTTTTGCCAGCCCTCAACTTCATTGTAGACTGCCATTCGTGGGAAAAATTGAGCAATGGTGTATATAGAATTATCATCTTCTTCAAAATATTCGTATCCGCTTCTACCGCCAATTTTCATTCTGTCATTAATGTTGTAGTAGTATTTTATTTTGAATGAGAATGTTTGTTCTTTTATTAATGGCTTAGGAAGTTCTATTCTCATCATGGTTTCATTAACTATGTATTGTAATTTCTTGCCATACATATCCGTTACTTCCTCAAGCTTAAACCCTCCATCAAAATTCATTTTATCATGCATTCTTCTAATGGAACCAAATCTCATCTTTTTTGTCATCCTACTGGTACTGGTCAGTTGGCTATGAGAATTTTTAGCACGCACATTTTGATCTAGCTGAACCCATAAATAATTTAAAATATCAGGTGAGTTATTGGTATAGGTTATGGTTTCATTTCCTGACAATATATTGTTTTTTTCATCTAATTCGACATCAATTATATAGTCAGCTTTTTGTTGATAGTATTCATGACCTGGAGCTCCACTAGCTGTTCTGTAAACGTTAGGAGTAGGGAGTTCTTGATGTAATTGTTTGAACTTACTTTTATTTAAATTTTCTTGCCCCATAAGTAAAGAAGTGGTTAAAAGTATCAGTATAGTAAAATTTATTTTTTTGCAATTGAAGATCATAAATGTTTGATTAGGTTTGGTTAAAATAATGTTAAATTAAGAACAAATCTACTCATTTGATTATGATTTTTTTTTATCAAAATTGTAAATTAAGTCATTTGCATTAACTTTTATTTTTTCAATTTGATTTTTGTTTAACCAGCTTATAAATTTTGATAGAATACTTGGATTTATGTGACCAAAATTCTTTAAGTCTCCGAAATAAGGTATAGAAAATTCAAGTGATTTTTTTATATCAATGTTTTCATGTTTAGGAATATATTTTCTTAAAATGTTTGAGGAATCTTCAATATTGTTAATGGAATATATAAATCCTTTTTTTGTAGTATCAATAAATTCTGAAATAATCTTTTGATCTGTATTTTTCAAAAAAAGTTCTGATGTTACTAAAAGAGGTGAATAAGAGTAGGGGATTTTATAATTTTCTAATTTGAAAAAGTTTAGATCTTTTCTTTCTATTCCTTCCCAATTTAGAAATATCCAAGTAGAATCAAATTTTTCTTTTAAAACTGTTTCCCAAACTCCTAATCTTTGTGGATAGTGTATATTTATATTACCATTTCCTCCATCATTTTTAATCAATTTTTTTATTATGAGATCCTCATATCTTGCCCCATATGATGCATAAGTTTTTTTATCCAGATCTTTGGGTCTGTAAATCTTACTTTTATTATTAACTACAATTGCACTAATATCTTTTTGATAAATTGTTAAGAGGGCTAAAAGATTAAATTTATTTTTTTTTGTTCTAAAGCTAATCAAAGTTTCAGTCGGGCACAATCCAAAATCAGCATTACCTAACTCAATTTTTTTTGCGGGAGTTTCTTTGTAATTATCCATTTCTGGTGAGATAATTTTCAAATCAATATTTTTTTCTTTATAGTACCCTTTTTCTTTAGCAACAAAAAAACCGATGTGATTAATATTTGGTGTCCAGTCAAGAGCTAGTCTAATTTTGTTCATAATGTTATAACTTAACTAACAAATGTGATTTATTAAATATTAAGATTGAATAAAGCATTTTAACAAACTATGAATTTTAAATCTTAAAACTCACTTTAAGCTTGTTTCCTCCAATTATCAAAGAAGCTGCAATGATAATTATATTTTTAATTATGTATTGACCTTCTAAAGTTGGTAATAAGAAATTTGAATTTTGAAAGGAAACATCAGGCAGTATTATTAGTGGTAAAAAAGTACCTGTCATTTGAATAATCAATAGAATCATAGCAATTAATGTTGTTTTTTTAAACAAAAAGAAAATTGCAATTAAAACTTCCCAATAACCAATAATAATTGTCCATGTTTCAGCACTAAATATTGGCATCCAATAGACCGTATCAATAACTAAATCTTGAGCAGGTGATAAATTTATTATTTTCAAGAATCCAAACCAGAAAAAAATTATAAATAATGGTATTCTTACTAAATAATCGTTTGTATTGTACATATCCAAATTTTAAGTTTAGTGTTTTTGTTCTTTAACCAAATCAGAAACAATTTTAGCAGATAGTAAGCATAGTGGTATTCCTCCTCCTGGGTGTACACTGCCACCGCAAAAGTAAAGATTTTTTATTTTATTTGAGAAATTAGAATGTCTTAACAAAGCAGAAAATTTATCATTACTTGACGATCCATACAATGATCCATTTGATGAGTTTGTTTTTTTTTCAATATCTAACGGGCTAATTACTTTTTCAAAGTCAATATAATTTTCTAAATCAATTTTTAAATTCTTATTTAATTTTTTGATAATATTTTTTTTTGCAGATTTTATTAAATCACTCCAATCTTGTCCATAGTTATTTGGTACATTAATCATTGTAAACCAGTTTTCACAGTTTACAGGTGCATCTTCAATATTTTCTTTTGAGGTTATATTAATATATATTGTTGGGTCTTTAGAGATTTTTTTATTTTGAAAAATATCGTCAAATTCTCGTTTATAATTAGCAGAGAAGAAAATATTGTGTAGATCTAATTCTTTAAATTTTTTCTTGACGCCCCACAGGAATATAATAGCTGAACTACTTTTTTCATTTTTTGTAACACTAATTGGTGTAATTCTCTTTGACATTAAGCCATAAGTGTGTTCAACGTCAGAGTTACTAATTACAATATCAGATGTAATTTGCTTTTGATTTACAACTAAACCAATTGCTTTTTTATTTTTAATTATTATCTCTTTGACCTCAGAATTAAAATTAAACTCAACTCCAATTTCCAAAGCAAGTTCAAAAAGTTTTTTTGAAATCATCCTCATTCCTCCTATTGGGAAATATACTCCATAATGTTGCTCTAAATGCGGTATCATAGACATTATTGCAGGAGTTTTGTATGGTGACGAACCATTGTATGTTGCAAATCTATTATAAAATTGAGCTAATCTTTTATCGCTAAATGTGTTGTCATTAAAATCAGATAAGTTTTTAAAAATCCCAAGCTTTCCAATGTTTAAAATTGCTTTTACAGTTTCTAATGATAAGTAGCTTGATATTTTGTGCAAGGATTTTCTCAAAAAAATACCATTTGTTAAATCATATTTTTTCTTGTTAAGTTCAAAATAACTCATTAACTCATTCTCACTTACATTAAAAGTCTCAGAGGCTAACTTTGCAAATTCTTTTTTTTCTGCAGGTGCATTAAATCGTGTACCATCTTCATAAAAATAATTACATATATATTTTTTCTTTTTGAAATTTAGATAGTTATCAATTTTTTTACCAGTTAATTCAAAAATTTCTTCAATTAGTTTTGGCATCGTTAACAATGAGGGGCCAATATCAAATCTATACCCCATCATTTTAAGCTCATCTATTTTACCTCCAAAAGATTTATTTTTTTCATAGATTTTGACATTATGTCCTTCATTTTTTAATCTAATAGCACAGGAAATACCAGCTATTCCTGAACCTATGATTGAGATATTTTTTGTTTTGTTTTTTTTTGAACTAGCCAATGTTGTATAATCTTTTGTATAAAAAGTTATGCAAAATTAATAACTAAAAATGAAACTTTTAATAATTTTTTTAAAAAAATATCTAATTTGTTAAACATATTTAGTTGGGCATAAAATACTAGTCTGACTTTTATTATTTATTATGCTGAGCATAATATTTTATTTTTATTTTTTTTTATTTGCTTTATAATTAGTTAAACAAATCAATAAATATGAATAAACTACATTTTTTATTATTGGCAGTATTTATTATTTTCTCATCTTGTGAAAGAGAGGAATCAACATTTTCTGTAGGATGCGAAGAAGAATGTAATGAATGGGAGAGATGTACTAATGTTAGTGATGATTTTTTTGACTGGAATTGGCAATGTAGACCTAAGCTTGACCTATATACTAGTCATGGGTCATGGGGCGGAGAATTAAATTTTACAGATGAATCAGGAAATATACATTCTTATCAGTTGCATGGTCTAAATGCACTTACTCAAGGATTACAAAATATTAGTCTTGAATTTCCTGTAAATAGTTTTGATTGGAATGGAGATCTATCAATATATAATTATCTTATTTTAAATTTTATTAACTCTGAAACTTTAGAATTTACTATTAATGATGTGGTTTATGATCCCCATGTTCAATCAAATGTTCGTTATATTGGTACTGGGCAATTAATTCAAACAGGAGGAAGTTGGAGTACTGTTCTTGAGTTTGATTGTGATTTTATTTTTGATAATAAAAATTATTCAGTTTCTTTTTCTGCAACACGTGATTAATTTTTAATATATTTAAATTTAGTTATAATGTATAAAATTGTAGGGACCTATTCGGTTACCTTTTAAATTGTCTAAACTAGTTTACTTTAGTACTGCTACAACTATAAACGGTCAAATAAAAATTGTTAATTTTAATAAACAGTAGATTTACAATTAAATGCAGAAATTAGAAAATTTCATTTACTCAGTTAAGTACTTGCCACCAATATTATATTTTGGATCTGTAGCATTGCTTTGCTATGATATTTATTGTAATTTAATTAAAGAAACAGAGTTTCTAAATGAATACACTGAAGCACCATTAATTACCATGTTTTTTTTAATGACTTATTTAGGTGCAAAAAAATATCAAAAAAAAAACAGTAAATGAAAAATTTTCTTGAAATTATTTTTACAATTTTTGCTTTAATATGTTGTGTGGATTTAATTTATGAAAAGTTAAATCATAATTGGTTTTTTGATTTTGATAACAATTATATTTTTGTTGCACTTTTACTTTACCAAGGTTTAAACTTTAGCAAAAGAAAATATACTAATTTCAAAAGTTATTTTACTAAACTTTCTTTCTTTGAAATTATTTTTCTTGTGTACGTTTTTTTGTTCTGTATCTTTGAACTTTTCCTATCCTGACTTTTAATATAAACTACAATTATATGTAGTCATATTTCTATTTGTATTATTCTTTGTCGATACTTACATTTATGGCTCTCTTACCCCTGTCACTATCTTCTAATTCAAAAGTGACTTTATCATTTTCTTTTATTTCTTCATTTGTTCCACTTACATGAACAAAATATTCATTAGAGTCTTCATCATTTTTGATAAACCCGAATCCCTTACTTGTATTAAAAAACTTAACTGTTCCTTTCATAATTTAATTTAATTTAATTTGATTTAATTTGTTTTTTTGCCTTTGTTTTCACCATCTTGCCACAAGTTGTCTTTTACCTCTCCTAAATATTTAAAGTTCCTGTTTTTGAATTCCTTCTCTGCAATATCTATTTCAAACTTTGAGCTTCTCATTAAACGGATAGGTCTTGAGCTTTGTGTTGATCCAGAAATAGAAAAGTAATATCCATTTTTCAGACTTTTTATTCTACTTGGTTTTCTTCCGGCTTTAGACATAATCTTTTCAAATGTAATCTAATTATTGTAAACTTTAATCTTTTAAACACTTAGATTACGAAAAATAATGAAGTATTTTAATAAATACATATTTAATTAAAACATAAAATATTACTATGAACAGTCAAAGTGAAAATTATTAAGTTATGATTCATAAACTTTAAGTTGCGGAAATATTTTTTAGTTTAAATGAAGCAATCACAAAAATCAGCAATCATGTGCAAAACTAGACCTATTCCAATTATATTAAAAGGTCTTTTTAAGAACAACATAATAAAATATAATGTTATTGCGTAATAGGAGTGTAGAGGATGAAAATTAATGCTGCATCTGTCCACTTGATAAATTGGTGTAGCAAGTAAGTGATCTATATCAACTATCATTGTTGAAATCATAATTAAATAAGCTTTTTTCCAATCTTTATTAAAGAACAATTTTGCGACAAAAAGTGGTAAGAAGAAATGTAGTGAATAGTGAATGATAAGAGAGGTCATTAAATTTGTTTATTAGTCTCTTTTAAGTTTTCGATACTTAATACGTTTGGGAGAAGTATCACCCAATCTTTTTCTGCGATTTTCTTCATAATCCGAATAGCCACCTTCAAAATATACAACATTACTATTTCCTTCAAAAGCGAGGATATGTGTACAAACTCTGTCTAAAAACCATCTATCATGTGAAATGATGACAGCACATCCAGCAAAGTTTTCTAAGCCCTCTTCTAATGCTCTTAACGTGTTTACATCTAAGTCATTAGTTGGTTCATCTAATAAAAGCACATTTGCTTCTTGTCTTAAAGTCATTGCTAAATGTAATCGATTACGTTCCCCGCCTGAAAGTACGCCAACCTTTTTGTTTTGATCTGAGCCACTAAAGTTGAATTTAGCGACATAAGCTCTTGAATTTATTAATTTTCCACCAACATTTACTTGCTCTTGTCCATCAGTAATTTGTTGCCAAATAGTTTTTTCCATATCAATATCAGCATGTTGTTGATCAACATAGGCAATCTTTACAGTCTCACCAATTTTAAATGAACCTGAATCAGCAGTCTCTTGTTGCATTATCATACGAAATAAGGTTGTTTTTCCTGCTCCGTTCGGCCCAATAATGCCTACTATTCCAGCTGGGGGAAGTTTGAAATCTAAATTTTCATATAACAACTTATCACCAAATGCTTTACTTACGCCCTCTGCATCAATAACATTAGTACCTAATCTAGGTCCAGCAGGGATGTATAACTCAATTTTATCCTCTTTTCTTTTTCCTTCTTCGCTAAGTAGTTTTTCATAATTACTTAATCTGGATTTTGATTTTATACGTCTTCCTTTTGGTGACATACGTACCCATTCAAGTTCTCTCTCTAAAGTTCTTTTTCTTTTACTTTCTGTCTTTTCTTCTTGAGCTAATCTTTTTGTTTTTTGATCTAGCCATGAGGAATAATTTCCCTTCCATGGGATGCCTTCACCTCTGTCTAGCTCTAAAATCCAGCCAGCAACATTGTCTAAAAAATATCTATCATGAGTAATTGCTATTACAGTCCCTTTATACTCTGAGAGATGTTGCTCTAGCCATAGTACAGATTCTGCATCTAAGTGATTGGTAGGCTCATCCAGTAATAAAATTTCAGGCTCTTGAAGCAATAAGCGACAGAGTGCAACTCTTCTTCTTTCTCCTCCTGAAAGTACTGAAATTTTAGTATCTGGCTCAGGACATCTTAAAGCGTCCATTGCTATATTTAATTTAGTTTCTATATCCCAAGCTCCAAGTGCTTCAATCTTATCTTGAAGGTCACCTTGCTCTTTTAAAAGCTCTTCCATTTTATCAGGATTTTCATAATTTTCTGGTAGTCCTAAGGCATCATTTATTTTATTGTAGGCATCCAAAACCTCAACAGCCTCATGCATTCCCTCTTTTACTATATCAATTACTGTTTTATTGTCATCTAGTTTTGGTTCTTGTTCAAGATATCCTGTTTTATATCCTTCAGAAAAAGTTATATCACCTTGATAAGATTTTTCAACTCCAGCAATTATTTTTAAAAGTGTCGATTTACCGGAACCGTTAAGCCCTATAATGCCAATTTTTGCGCCATAAAAAAAAGATAAATAGATATCCTTTAATACTTGATTATTATTGTTATTATATGACTTGGAAAGACCAGTCATTGAAAAAATTATTTTCTTATCATCTGACATAATTTATTTTTTTGTAATTAGAGTTAGGTAAAATTAAAAAGATTTATAATCAATTATTAATTTTTTAATGACTTATTTAGAAAATGATGTAAAACCTAAAAAGGTTTTTTTTGTACTTTTTGTTAAAAGTGAAACTGTATTTTCATAGAAAATTGCATATCAGAGTGACTTTCACTATGATATTCTAATGGACCAATAATAACAATACCACCAATGTGAGCTCCAGAAATCAAATCTCTATCTGACCAAAAATAATATGCAACTTCTGTATTAATTGAAAAATTTTCATGAATAAAATAATCATAACCAACTGCATATTTTTCAATATCAACACCAGATTTGGCAGATAAATATAGATTAATAGAACTAGAACTAGAAAAATTATCTACATTGGGAGTATATATTCTTGCTTCAAAAAAACCAACTTCACGACTAGAGTATTCAATTCCAACATAAAAATGATCAAATAATATACTTCCAATATTCAAGCAAGGATAGTTATTTAGTTTTGTACTTACTAAGGTGAGATTTTCTTTTTCTTTGCTATTTAGGTAATAGTTATATCCAGCACCAATGACAAAATTTTTTCTTTTTTTAAATCTTTTTTTATTAAAACTTCTTCTATGTTTAAAATTCGAAAATAACTGATTATCAAATTCAAAATTAGATTCATCAATTTCAATTTCCAAATCGGGTTTTGAGTTTAAAGTTCCCGTGTATGAGTTATTTGCTAATCCAATTGTGGAAAATAAAAAAAGTGTTAAAAATATTATTAGTTTCATTGTGCGAAGATAATATAGATACATTAGTTTATTATTCATTGCATAAATTCATTAAACATAGCCAAGAGATGATCTGCAACTATATTGTGTCAAAGTAAAAAATTATTAGCTTTGGTAATTAGTTTAATATTAGCTATTATTATGAGAGATTTAAATGAAATCATCACCTTATTTGCTGGAGTATCATTTATAATATATGGTATAAATTCTTTTTTATCCCAAAAAATGGTTTTGGAGTTCAAGAGATGGGGTTTAGAAAAGAAAAGAAAAATAATTGCAGTTAGTCAATTTTTTTGTGGAGTTTTATTATGTCTAGGCTTGATATCTAAAACTATATTATTTATTAGTTCATCTTTCTTAGTTATTATGATGTTAACGGCTGTCTATGTTAGAATTAAAATCAAAGACAATGTATCAGAAATTTTACCTGCAATGTCATACCTACTTATTGGACTTTTGATACTTAAAGATACCCTTAAAATTTTCCATTGAGAAATTAGAAGCGATATCCATAGCATATAATAAATCCTCTTCCTGAAAAAGGATCACCACCACTGAAAGACATCGGTGAGTATTCAAATGCAATATTATATTTTTCTTTAAAACTAAATTGAACATAGGCTGAAGTTGGAAAAGGTCTAATGCCTATAATTGTGGCATAATTTTGATCTCCAATTCCAAATCCAACTTTACCTGTAATAATTGTTGGAAGTGCTATGCCAATTTGATAATCTAACAATGTATTATTTTGTAAATAATTTGTTTTACCCCAAAGAAAAGATGCACCTGGAGAAACAATTATCTCCTTTTCAGAGTAAATCCCAAAATTAAATTCTTTATAACTATTGCTATAAAATGATTGTGAAAATGAGATTATTGGAAATATAAAAAAA
>JAOOLD010000008.1 GCA_028408365.1 Bacteroidota bacterium | reverse complement strand
TGATGCTGAAGAAGCTCCTGTTGCTGAAGAAGCTCCTGCTGCTGATGAGGCTCCTGCTGCTGAAGAAGCTCCTGCTGCTGACGAAGCTCCTGCTGATGAAGAGGGTGAGCAGCCCGTTAAAGAAAAGAGCTAGGCAGTTCAAATTTCACTGAATTTACAATCAAAGTTTATTATGTCCAATAACTCGAGACAAATTGGAAAAATTTTTAAAGCTCACGGCTTGAGAGGAGATGTAAAAATTTACTCCAACTTAGATTTAATGCAGTTTATAAATCCTGATGATATCATTTATATAAATAATGATGAAAATTATATACCATTTAAGATAAAAGAATTAAAACATTTTAAAAAAAACATTTATTTAGTTTCTTTTAAAGAAATCGACCATATTCAAAAAATTGAGAATTTAATTAACTGTGAAATTTTTTCTAAAAATGAAAAAATTTTTAATGCAGAGGAAAAAAATTATTATGGCTTTGAGGTTGAGGATATAAAATTTGGAAATATTGGAAAAGTCTCAAACAAAATTCAAACATCCAACTATTCAGTTCTAATTGTTAGAAAAGAGAATAGGGAAGTTTTTATACCTGTGCATGATAACTTTATTCTTGAAATTAATGACGAAAAAATTAAGGTCAAGATTGATGAAGATTTACTAAACCTCAACAACTGATTCTTTAAAATTAATTTTATGATTTTCTAGTTCCTTTAAAATAGGCTCATAAATCATTGAAATATCAGGAATTTTTACTCCACAATAATTAATTTTATTTTCTAGAATTAATCTAGTAGCAATAGCGAGTGGAAGACCAACAGTTTTTGACATTGCTGAAAAATTTTCGTCACCATAAACAACAAGAGTTGATTTTTTATTTAAAAGTCTGTTGTTTTTTAGGTACTCAAAATCGTGTTGCATTACAATCATATCTTTGTCTTTTTCCTCAAAGTTCCATTTTTTGACTAAAAGACTTTCAATGACCTGAGCTAAAGTCATTTTTTCATTATTTAATCTCCTATCACAAGTAAATAGTTCTGTCCACAATAACTTGTTGTAAGTTTCCTCACTGATTTTTCTAGAAATTTTTAATTCAATTTCTTTTTTGAGATCAATAACATTGTCTTTATTAAATAATTGAGACAAAATTAAATCCTTATAGCTTTTATTAAATGTATCAAAATAAACTTCATCGTCTGTGAGTCCTAACAAAGCAATTATCTCCCACGACTCACAAAATCCTTTTCTCCTCAACGTACCTCTAAACATAGTATCAATCTCATCTAGACCGTATAGTTTGATATACTTCAGTGAGTCTCTGTTGGCATATGAATCAAAATCACCCAGTTGATCGATGTTTATTTTTTCTGCTTGGTTAAAAACATCTGGATAATTTACTTGAATAATTTTATTATTTCTTAAAAACTTTGCCTGTCCTTTTGCTGCAAGAACAACATTTCTTGGGTTCCAAGTAAACTTGTAGTTCCAGGGGTTGTTATCATATTTTGGATGAATAAGGCCCCCACAATGTGATTTAAAAGATTTGATCTTTCCATTGTCATTTTTTATTTCACTTATAAGCTTCAGTGCTGACATATGATCAAGACCTGGATCTAATCCTACTTCGTTCAAAAAAAGCAAATTTTTCTTTTTTACTTCGTAATCTAATTTCATTAATTCCTCTGAAATATATGATGCTGTTACTAGGTTAATGTTAGATTTTAGACATTCAATTGCTATCAAAAAATGATATTTTGCTGGTAACATTGAGATTACAATTGACTGATTAATGACTATTTTTTCTCTTTGCTTCTTATTATTAACATCAAAAATTTTAGTTATAATTTTTGGATATTTTTTTGTAAAAAATTTTAGATTTTTACTATCTAAATCAGAAATTTGAATAATGTAATTTTTTGACATACAATAATTGTACAAGTAATCAATCAAACTCGTTGATGACTTACCACATCCAATAATCAATATTTTTTTCAATTTTTTTTGGCTAATGTATTATTTTTACACTAAATATATAAATTGAATTTGCTACAATTTAAAATTTCTGTTTCATTTTTTATTATTTCGATAATTTCATCTGCAATAGGTTCACATTTTCTTGAATTACATCTAGACGATTCTCAAACTAAATCTTTTGAAATAGCTAATAGATATCTGATTTACAATTCTATCTTAATAATGATTTTAAGTTTGAATGTCACCAAAATTTTGAAGATTAATAATATTGTTAAACTTTACATAATTGGAACAATTTTATTCTCATTTTCAATATACTTAAACATAGCGTTATCAAAACTTGACATCAACGTATTATTTTTTAGATTAATTACACCTTTTGGTGCAATTTTAAAAATAGCAAGCCTGATTGCACTAATTTTTTTTTCAAAAAAAAAGATTAATTAATTTTTTAAACTCTTATTTTTTTTGCTTTAACTTTGTACGCTTATATATTACATTTATGAGTGAAAATTCTCAAGATTCATATTCCAAACAACTATCTAGCATAGGTATTCTTAACTCAAACATCAAATTTAATTTTTCATCCAAACAATTATCTGAAATATCTGTAAAAAAGAAGCAGGCTAAATTAACTTCAACAAATGCAATTTCAATTAATACTGGCAAATTTACTGGTAGATCTCCTGAAGATAGATTTATTGTAGAAGATGAAAACACCAAAGATCATATTTGGTGGGGAGATATTAATAAACCATTTAAATCAGAAAAATTTGATTTACTACAACAAAAAGTATGTGATTATTTAAACAAAAGAGATGAGTTGTTTGTAAGAGATTCCTTTGCTTGTGCAAATGAAAAATATAAGTTAAATATTAGAGTTGTTAACGAATATGCTTGGAGTAACCTATTTGCTTTAAATATGTTTCTTAGACCTTCAAAAGATGAAAAAAAACACAAAATTGATTGGACTATTTTGAACGCTCCAGGCTTTGAAGCTGATCCTAAAGTAGATGGTACAAGACAAAAAAACTTTGCTGTTATCAATTTTACTAAGAAAATTATTATCATAGGAGGTACAGGCTACACTGGAGAAATTAAAAAAGGTATCTTTTCTGCTCTGAATTTTATTTTACCACATGATCACGATGTTTTGTCCATGCACTGTAGCGCAAATACTGGAAAAGAAGGTGATACAGCAATATTTTTTGGGCTTTCAGGTACTGGAAAAACAACTTTAAGTGCGGATTCTAACAGAAAATTAATTGGAGACGATGAACATGGATGGGACGATGATTCAATTTTCAATTTTGAAGGGGGTTGTTATGCAAAATGCATTGACTTATCTGAAGAAAAAGAACCTGATATATTTAATGCAATAAAACTGGGGGCATTGCTAGAAAATATCGGTTTCCAAGGCAATTCAAATATAGTAGACTTCTCAAATACTGAAATTACAGAAAACACAAGAGTTTCATACCCAATTGAACATATTAGTAACATTGCTGTACCCTCAGTAGGAAAAAATCCTAAAAATATTTTCTTCTTAACAGCTGATGCCTTTGGCGTTCTTCCTCCTATATCAAAACTTAGTAAAGGTCAAGCAATGTATCATTTTATCTCTGGCTATACTGCAAAAGTTGCAGGTACTGAGACAGGTATTGATGAACCTCAAACAACATTTTCTGCTTGCTTTGGAGCACCATTTATGCCACTACACCCCACAAAATATGCTGAAATGTTGGGAGAAAAGATGAAAAATACTAACGTTAATGTGTGGTTAGTTAACACAGGTTGGTCAGGTGGTGAGTATGGTCAAGGTAAAAGAATTAAACTTTCATACACTAGATCAATGATCAGTGCTGCATTAAATGGTGAGCTTGAAAAAGTTGAATTTAATAAACACTCAATCTTTGGTATAAGAATGCCAGAAAGTTGCAGTGGTGTTCCATCTGAAATTTTATCTCCAAGAAATACATGGGCTGACAAAGATAAGTACGATAAAAAGGCTAATGAACTTGCTAAAGCATTCATTAAAAATTTCGAAAAATTTGCCAATCACGCAAACACTGAAATTTTAGAATCTGGTCCAGTCCCAAAATAAAAAGTCAATTTCTTTAAATGCAACTATTTTTTAATGAATCAACAAAGAAAAATTTTCTTCTTTCAAAAGATGAATCAAAGCATGTTATAAAAGTTCTAAGAAAAAAAGAAGGAGATTTATTAGATTTCACTGACGGTAATGGTAATCACCAAATTGGAGAAGTCATAAAAGTTAATAATAATGAAGTTAATGTTCTAATTAAAAGAATTATAAAGAAGAAAAAACTTCACAACTATGAGCTAAACATTTATATTGCTCCAACAAAAAATTCAAAAAGATTTGAATGGTTTCTAGAGAAGTCAACTGAAATAGGAATAGACAATATAATACCCATATTTTGCATCAACAGTGAAAGAAAAAAAATTAATATTAAAAGATGTAAGAATATTTTAATATCTGCACTTAAGCAATCTAAAAGACATTATTTACCAAAACTTCACGAGCCAATTAAATTCGATAAAATATTTAGCAATAAAATCAATGGTGATAAGTATATTGCCCATTGCGATAGCAGTATTAATTTAAAAAAAATCATTTGCTCTAAAGCTAATAAAGCAATTAATTGCTTGATCGGTCCTGAAGGTGATTTTGACAAAAAAGAAATTAATTTAGCTGCTAATAATGGTTTTACTCCAATAAGCTTCGGTGAAGCTATATTGAGAACTGAAACTGCTGGAATTTTTATAGCAAGTTTGGTTAAATCTTTTCAAAAATGATGCGTATTTTTTTCATATATATTATCATGTTATTATCTTTTAACAATCTTGTATGTCAAAATTCATATAAATTGGCTTCATTGAAATATAGTGGTGGTGGTGACTGGTACTCAAATCCTTCATCATTAAACAATTTGATTAAATTTTGCAATAAAAATATTGGGACTAACATTATTGAAGAATATGATTATGTAGAGCTTAAATCAAGTGATATTTATGGATACCCTTACGTTTATGCAACAGGTCATGGAAATATAAAATTTACTGAATCAGAAAGAGAAGTATTAAAAAAATATTTACTAGCAGGAGGGTTTTTACATATTGATGATAATTATGGCATGGATAAGTTTATTAGAGATGAATTAAAATTAATTTTTCCTAATAAGGAGCTGATATCACTGAAAAGAAATCATTTAATTTTTAATGGTAAATATGATTTCAGTGATGGTCTGCCAAAAATTCATCAGCATGACGGTAAAAACGCTGAAGCTTTTGCGATTTACAATGAAAAAAGAATGATAATACTTTACACATATGAATCAGATCTTGGTGATGGGTGGGAAGATCAAGAAGTTCATAATAATTCAGAAAAGACTAGAGAAAAAGCCTTAAAGATGGGAGCAAATATTTTAGATTTTGTCTTTACAAAAAATAACTAAAGTCAATATCAAATTTATTTAAAAATTTTTCAGAATTTGAAATTAATTCTTTCATCACACAATCCTGTTTAACAAATGGAATCTCTTTTCTAAAACTTTCTAATAGCTTCATATTAAATGGCGAAGTTTTTATTCCTTTATTTTGAATTCTTATCTCCAAGCCTTGGCAAGCAACTAATAGTTCAATTGCTAAAATAGTTTTAGTATTTTCTATAATTTCATAAAGTTTAGTTGCGGAATTAGCTCCCATACTAACATGATCCTCTTGTCCGTTAGATGATACTATTGAGTCAACTGAGTTTGGAAAAGATAATTGTTTATTTTGATTGACTATACTCGCAGCTGTATATTGTGTAATCATAAAACCTGAATTTAAGCCAGCGTTATCAATAAGAAAAGCAGGTAAATCTCTTTCCCCAGAAATTAATTTAAAAATTCTTCTCTCAGAAATCGACCCTATTTCTGAAATAGCCATAGACAAGTAGTCAAATGCTAAAGCAAGTGATTGACCATGAAAATTACCAGCAGAAATTACTTTATCTTCATTCGAAAATACTAGAGGATTATCTGTTACAGAATTAATTTCAGTATGTACAACATCTTTAACGTGATTAAACGCATCCTTGCTAGCACCATGAACTTGAGGAATGCATCTAAATGAATAAGGATCTTGAATGTCCTTACTGCTAATTTGAACAATTTCACTTTTTTCTAAAAATTTGTTAATATTTTTTATTGTATTCAAATGTCCTTTGTGAGGTCTAGCCTCACTCACACTTATATCAAAAGGATCAATTCTACAATTAAATGCATCAAGAGAAATAGATGCAATTAAATCAGATAGAATTAAAATTCTATCACAATTGATTAGTGACCAAATACCATATGCAGACATAAATTGTGTTCCATTTAATAAAGCTAATCCATCTTTAGGTCGAAGTTTTAGTGCGGATAAACCATGTTTTTTAAAACTGTTTACGGAACTTATTTTATTAAAATTTTCAGCGGATTCACTTTCATAAACCTCCCCCATCTCAATTAATGGTAGCGATAGGTGAGCCAAGGGTGCAAGATCACCAGATGCTCCAAGGCTACCTTGAGTATAAATTACTGGTAAAATATTTTTATTGAACATTTGAGTAAGTAATTCAACAACTTCTAACGAAACAGCAGAGTACCCCATTGAAAGAGATTTAATTTTTAATAATATCATCAACTTTACTATTGATTTTGGAACGTATTTTCCTGTACCACAGGCATGAGAAACTATTAAATTATTTTGTAAAAGTACAAGCTCATTTTTAGATATTATTTTGTTTCTTAGAGAACCAAAACCAGTGTTAACTCCATAGATAATTTGATCATTATTTGAGATTTTACTATCCAAAAATGCTCTGCTTTTTGAAATCAAATTGACTGTTTTTTTTGACAAATTGATTGATTTTTTATTGTCAATGATGTCCTTTATATCAATATAGGCTAGTTTTGTATTATCAATCTGTTTTTTCACTTAATATTAGCTTTATTATTTTTTCTAACTTGTCAGTTATTTGATTTCCAGTTATCATATTTTTTATAGTAACCATCTTACTCTTAACTTCATTTTCACCGCAAATAACCACAAATTTGTAATTTAAGTTATTAGCGTAATTCATCTGCTTTTTGATTTTTGAAAAATCGGCATATATGGTTGCAGATATACCAGAATCTCTGAAAATATCTAATACTTTTAAATTATAATTTAACTCTCGCTCTCCAAAATTTAAAAACAAAGTTTTATTTAAATCATTTGAAGATTTAAATAAACTTAGCTCACTAAGACAATAATATATCCTGTCAAGACCAAATGAAATACCTACTCCACTTAATTCATTATTTCCAAATATTGAGGTGAGATTATCATATCTTCCACCACCCCCCAATGCTCCTATCTTGACTTTGGAATTTTCAACTTCAAATATTGTGCCTGTATAATAGTCAAGACCTCTCGCTAATTTAAAATCAAACTTAATTTCACAAAAGTTTGAGGTTAATTTTAATTTTTCAAAAATATACTTACAGTCATCAAAGCCCTCAGAACTAATTCCAAATTCAGACAAGTAACTCTTTATGTAATCTATGTCAGGATTTTCTATAATTTTTATTAAAAAATCTGAGTCATCTTTTGAAATATTAAAGTTTTTTAACTCTTCAATAAACTTTATTTTACCTATTTTGTCGTACTTATCGAGTAAAATAACAAACTCACTAAATTTATCTTCAACATTAAGTTTACTTGCTACAGCAGTTAAAATTTTTCTGCTATTGATTGAAATTATAGTACCTGCTAAATTTAATTTCTCAAATACTTTATCATAAATTCTAATGAGTTCATACTCATTTATTAAATTTTTTGAACCAATTATATCAGCATCACATTGCATAAATTCTCTAAATCTACCTTTTTGAGGCTTATCAGCTCTCCAAACATTTTGCATCTGATATCGTTTAAATGGAAAGGAAATATTATTGATATTTAGTGAAATATATCTTGCAAGTGGAACTGTAAGATCATATCTTAATGCCTTTTTTGAAATAAATCGAGTCAGCTCTTTGTAATCAGCATTATTACTTAAATCATAGTCTGATAAATAATTTCCAGAATTGAGAATTTTAAAAATAAGTCTATCAGCTTCAACACCGTATTTTCCACTTAACGTATCTATACTTTCAACAGATGGAGTTTCTATTTTTTGGAATGAATAAGATTTGAAAACATCAGAAATTATCTTAATTATATATTCTCTTTTTTCTAAAGTTTTTGAATCAAAATCTCTAAAACCCTTAGGTAGCTTTGGTTTAACATTCATATCTTAAGTATTTACACAAATATAGAGTTATAAAGTTTAAAATTAATCAAAAATTTTTCCAGGGTTAAGTATACCATTCGGATCAAAAACTTTTTTTATCTCTTTATGTAGACTTATCATTTTTGTTCCAAAAACTATATCTAGATATTCTTTTTGTACTAGCCCTATGCCATGCTCCCCGCTGATTGTTCCACCTAAAAATTTAGTTAATTTAAAAATTTCTCTTATTGCTAACTTCACATTATTGTTCCAGAATTCATCAGAACTATTTTCTTTTAAAATATTAACATGTAAATTTCCATCACCGGCATGACCATAACATATTGATCTGAAGTTATACTTTTTTCCAATTTCTTTTACCCCGAGCAAAAGTTTTGGAAGCTGAAATCTTGGAACAACGGTATCCTCTTCCTTGTAAATTGAATGCTTTTTTACTGCTTCGCCAACTAATCTCCTTAGTTTCCAAATTTTTTCTTTTTCTTTATAAGTTTCTGCAATTTTTATTTCACCAAGATTAAATTGAGAAAGCAGTTTACTTATATTTTCAAATACACTAAAAATTGAATTCATATTATCACCGTCAACTTCAATTAGTAAATGTGCTTTTTCATCATCCTCTACTATTATTGTGTTTTGTGAATATTCTACAGCTAACAAAAGGGCATCTCTCTCCATAAACTCAAGCGCACATGGGACAATACCACTATTAAAAATAATCGAAACAGATTTACATGCATCCTTAGCAGATTTAAATGGAATTAGCATTGTTGCACTTTTTGGTGGAAGAGCTATTAGTTTAAAAACTATTTTAGTGATCACTGCAAGTGTACCTTCGCTTCCTACTATTAAATCTGTGAAACTATACCCAGTAGCATTTTTTAAAACATTTGCACCTGTCCAAATAATTGAACCATCAGCCAATACAACTTCAAGGTTTAAAACATAGTCTCTTGTAACTCCATATTTTAAAGCCTTGGGACCTCCAGAATTTTCTGCAACATTGCCTCCCAACATACAACTTCCCAAGCTAGCAGGATCAGGAGGGTAAAATAATCCTGATTTTTCTACTTCTGATTTAAAATTTTGATTGATTACGCCTGATTCAACAGTAGCTTGCAAGTTCTCTTTATCGATTGAAATTATCTTATTTAAATTTTCGACACTCAACGCGACTCCCCCGTGTAAAGGAATTGATCCGCCACTAAGACCAGTTCTAGCACCACATGCAGTAACTGGAATATTTTGCTTGTTACAATATTTTAGACACTCTGAAATTTCTTTTGTACTACAGGGCTTCAAAACTATTTCTGGCAAATAAGATAAATCTTCAGTTTCATCATGACTATATTTTTTTAAATCTACTTCAGAACAAAAAACATTTTCCTCAGATAATGTTTTAATAAAAAAAGTAATATCACTATTAGTAATTTTCTTATATTTCATGATTCAAATTTACGTCTTTGAAACGATTATTTTTAATTTTTACTTTCTCATTTTCTTTTATAATATTAAAATCTCAAGAAAATATTACAATTGAGGAGATTTGGAAAAATTATTCTTTCTCACAAAGAAATTTCGGCAAGATTAAAGTTTTAAAAAATTCTGACAGCTTCACAAGATTAGAAAGTAACAAAGAACTACAACAAATTATAAAGTATTCTTTTACCAACGGAAAAAAAGAGCTAGTTATTTTCGATAGTCGGAAATTTAAGCTAAAAAATAGGATTAGATCCTATAAATTTTCTCACCAAGAAAATTATTTGATTATCGAAACAGACAGAGAAAGCATATATCGCTATAGCTACAAATCAAAGTGTTTATTATATGATATTCAGAATGATAAAATTTACGATGTTTTTGATGAAAAAATTCAAAACTTATCATTCTCACCTGACGAAAAATTTGTTTCATTCACTTTTGAAAACAACATTTATATAAATGAAATCCAAAACATACTTAAAGGTAAAACAAACAGCTTCAAAAAAATTACCAGCGATGGCAAAAAAAATTCAATAATAAATGGTTCATCAGATTGGGTTTATGAAGAAGAATTTGGATTAGTTCAAGCCTACCAGTGGAGTCCAGATGGAAAAAAAATTGCTTATTTAAAATTTGACGAAGAAAATGTTAACACTTTTTCAATGGACATTTTTAAAGGACAACTATATCCATCTTCAAAGACATTTAAATACCCTAAAGCTGGTGAAGACAACTCTGTTGTTAATCTTTATACATATGATCTAGAAGAGAATAAAACAAAATTTATTTATACAGAAAAAGATTATGAGTACATACCTAGATTTTTTTGGACATTCACATCAAATAAGCTAATTTTTTATGGATTAAATCGACTTCAAAATAATTTAGACTTCATAGTTTTAAATTACGAGAATTTACAAACTGAAATTTTATTTTCAGAGAACGACTCATGCTACATCGAAATAAAAAATGAATTAGAATTCTTTAATGAAAACCATTTTATATGGATTTCAGAAAAAGATGGATATTATCATGCATATCTTAAGAACTTAGAAGGTTTTGAATCTCAGTTAACAAAAGGCAATTGGGAAATCAAAGAAATTTATGGTTTTGATAGTGATTTAATGAAATTGTACTACAGCTCAAACGAAGAGGGTACAGAAACACAATCATTATTCAGCTTAGATATTGAATATGATTTTAAAGAAAAAATATCAACGAAATTAGGTTTCAATGATGCTATTTTTTCTCATTCATTAAAAAACTATATTAATTACTACTCTAATGCTAACCGACCAAATCAAATTTCCCTAAATAAAGCTGATGGTAGTGAAATAATGATTTTTGAAAACAATCAAATACTTATTGATAAGTTAAGTAAATATAAATTGAACAAAAAGGAGTTTTTTAAAATTCAAACAGATAATACAGAGCTAGATGCTTGGATAATTAAACCCACTAAATTTGATGAAAATAAAAAATACCCTCTTATGATGTTTGTTTACGGTGGTCCAGGATCTAAAGAGGTTTTGGATAAATGGGAAGGAAATGATTTTTTGTGGCATCAGTACTTAAGTCAAAATGGAATTATTATTGTGTCAGTTGACAATAGAGGTACAGGTGGCAAAGGTGCTAGTTTTAGAAAGGTCACTTACAAAAATTTAGGTAAGTATGAAACTATTGATATCGTAGATGCAGCAAAGTTTTTTTCTAAATCTAATTATGTTGATGAAAAAAGAATAGGTATTCAAGGCTGGAGTTATGGGGGTTACTTATCAAGTTTAGCAATAACTAAAGGAGGTTCAATCTTTGATCTTTCAGTAGCTATAGCTCCGGTAACAAATTGGAGATTTTATGACAATATTTATACTGAAAGATACATGAGTAAGCCCGTTCTTAATTCTGATGGATATGATCAAAACTCTCCAATAAATTTTGTTTCTAGTCTAAAAGGAAAATATTTACTAGTTCATGGTACTGCAGATGATAATGTTCATGTGCAAAATACCTATGAAATGGTGTCAGCTCTTGTTAATGAAAATAAAGAATTTGAATTATTTATATATCCTGATAAAAATCATGGCATATATGGCGGTAACACTAGATTTCACTTGTACAATAAAATCACAAATTTTATATTAGATAACTTGTAACTAATTTTACTATTTTAGTCTTTTAAAAAAATGATACAAATATTAGCATATACTCTTTTTACCGTTCTTGTTTTATACGTTGTAAAAAACTACCTTGACAAGAAAAATCACCCTAAAGGATTATTCTATCTCTTTTTTGCTGAAATGTGGGAGAGATTTTCTTTTTATGGCATGAGAGCATTGCTTACTCTGTATTTGATAAAGGATTTTTATTCACATTTACAAAATAGCGAAGAAATTGCTTATGGAATTTATGCCGCTTATGGTGCTTTGGTATATCTTACTCCTTTAATTGGTGGCTATTTAGCTGACAAATTCATAGGTTATCGCAAATCAATTATTTTCGGAGGAATTTTAATGGCCTTAGGTCATTTTTTCATGGCCTTTCCCACCGAGTTCTTTTTCTATGGCGCATTGGGCTTACTGATTATGGGAAATGGATTTTTCAAACCTAATATTTCTACTATGGTTGGTTCTTTGTATGAAGACGGTGATGTAAGAAGAGATGGTGGATTTACTATTTTTTACATGGGAATAAACCTGGGTGCTATGATCGCACCTCTTTTTTGTGGTTACTTAGGAGAAAAGTATGGTTGGCATTATGGTTTCGGTGCAGCTGGAATTGGAATGGTAGCTGGCTTACTGGTTTTTTGGAGAGGAATTAGTAAAAATGTGCTAGGAGATAAAGGGCTTCAGCCGGTAAAATATATAAATATGAAATTCAGCGGAATTTCTATAACTAATTTAATCTATCTTTTTGGATTTCTTTCTGTACCAGTTTTTGCTTACTTAATTCTTCTAGACACAAAATCTGCCGTTCTTGGTAATGTTTTATCCATTGTAGGAGGATTAGTTTTGATTTACGTTTCATATATCATTTACGACTATAAAGTCAGAAAAAATGATAATGTCAGTGGTGACAGATTAATTGCTATAATCATCTTAGCAGTCTTTTTAACAATTTTTTGGGCATGTTTTGAACAAGCTGGCAGTTCACTAACTGTATGGGTGGATAAATGTGTTAATTTAGTTGGCTTAAATGCATCTCAGACAAACGCAATTAATCCAGCTTACATTGTCTTACTCGCAATTCCTTTCAGCTGGTTATGGACAAAATTAGGCGCAATTAAAAAAAATCCCAATACCCCAATCAAATTTGCACTTGGTATTTTACAATTAGGACTTGGATTTTTGATATTTGCTTTAACTGCTCATTTTATTGGAGAAAATGGAAAAGTTCCTTTCCTTTTTGTATTTCTTGGTTATTTCTTAATTACTACTGGAGAACTCTTCTTATCTCCTATCGGACTTTCAAAAGTAACTGAACTTTCTCCAAAAAGAATGATAGGATTCATGATGGGTGTGTGGTTTTTATCTTCCACATTTGCACACTACATCTCTGGCATACTTGCAAAATTAACAACAACTGGAACAGAATCTTCAGAAAACCTATTAAGCAAGCTTTCAAATTGGTTAATGGGTAATCCAGATACCTCCTCAGAGGCAGTGGCGACACTTGTACAGTACAATACAATTTATGCTCAAATCGGTATTGTCACAATAGTTATCTCATTATTCGTTATATTAATATCACCGTTCATTAAAAAACTTATGCACGGTATTCACTAAAAAAATCAAAATGAAAAAAATAGTATTATTATCAATCTTTAGTCTGTTCTTACTGACATCCTACTCACAAGAGAAAAGCTCCATTTGGCTCACAAATATTGACCAAGCAATAGCTCAGTCAATGGAAACTAAAAAACCCATAATGCTGTTTTTTACTGGAAGTGACTGGTGTGGTTGGTGTAAAAGGTTAGTTAAAGAAGTCTTTGACCAAAAAGAATTTAAAGATTGGGCGAAAGACAAAATTATTCCAGTTGAACTAGATTTTCCTAGAAGGACAAAGTTAGATGAAAATTTAGTTGCACAAAACCGTCAACTGCAAAGATTATTTGCTGTACAAGGATATCCAACAATATGGCTTGTCAGACCTCAGTACCAAGAAGAAAACAAAATAAATTTTGACAAACTTGGAAAAACTGGTTATGTTAGAGGAGGCGTCAGTAATTGGATTCAATCAGCTGAACAGTACTTAGACTAGTATGATAAGACTGTTTACTTTTTTATTTTTATTAGTAGTACCTTCGATTAGCTTTTCACAAGGACAAACTAAAGATTACATAGACTGGCTAAGCTTAAAAAAAGCTCAAGAATACTCAAAAAAATATAACAAAAACATGCTGATCTTTTTCTACCGATCTAATTGTGAATTTTGTGAAAAAATGAAACTTGAAACACTAAATGACAAGAGTATTATAAATCTAATCAATAACAATTTTTTTCCTGTTATGCTCAATGGAAGAACAAAAGACACTTTAGTTTTTAACAACAGAGTTTTTGGCAATCAACAACCAATTAATCATGGATCAACATTTAGACATGATTTGTTCTTTGACTTAGTAAAAGCTGTAAATGGGCAATATTATTGGCCAAGTACTGTAATTATTTCGAGTAGTTATGAAACTCTAATATCAATACCTGGATTTCAGCCAAAAAGAAATTACACAAAACTGTTAAAAGAAAACAAATAATAAAAAAGGAGCACTAGCTCCTTTTTTATTATTTAGGGTGAATGATGGGATTCGAACCCACGGCCCCCGGAACCACAATCCGGTGCTCTAACCAACTGAGCTACACTCACCATTAATGGTGGCAAATATAATTTTTTTTGTACCTATATTTGCAATATGCCATCCAAAAAAAAATATGTTTTTAAGTTAGAAGGAATGAGTTGTTCTAATTGTGCTCTATCGGTAGAAAAGCATCTTTATAAGAATAAAATAAATGAATTTAATATTGATTTTGCAAATAATGAACTAAGTGTTGCTCAAGGCAAGAATATATCAGAAAGCAAAATTATTGAATTAATAACAAAAATTGGATTTAAAGCTACTCTTGTTTCTAGTAAAAAAACTACAAAAAAATTAATAAGCAAAGTAGAAGTTTTGTTTTTAGTTAGCTTAATTTTTACTCTACCCTTACTAGCACACATGTTCTTAAATCACGAACACTTTTTGTCTAAACCTTTAGTACAATTATTTTTATGTCTTCCTGTTTTTTTGATCGGTGTTTATCAGTTTGGAATTAGTGCAATTAGATCAACAATAAATAGACTTCCTAATATGGATGTTCTTATTTTTTTAGGAAGCTCATCTGCATTTTTTTATAGTGTGTATGGTTGCTTCCTTTCTGACTACTCTTCTAAGGATTTCTTATTTTTTGAGACTTGCGCAACAATTATCACATTAGTTTTGCTTGGAAATAGCATTGAAAAAAGATCAATAAAGAAAACAACATCGTCAATTGAAAAACTTAAAGAATTAAATGAAACAATTGTAAAAAGACTTACAAAAAATAACATTGAAAAGGTTCATTTCAATCAAGTTCAATTAGGAGATATATTATTTTTCAACTCTGGAGAAAGAATCATATTTGATGGACTGATTGTGGAGGGTCAGGCTGAAATTGACAGTTCTTTCATCACAGGTGAAAGCCTAACTTCTTCAAAAAAAGTAGGAGATTTAGTAACCGCTGGCTCAATAATTGTTAATGGAAATTTGAAATTAAAATCTGAAAAAGTTGGAGAAGAGACAACAATTTCTAAAGTTATTCAAATGGTAAAAGATGCTCAAAATAAAAAACCTAAAATCCAAAGAATTGGTGACAGAGTAAGTAACTATTTTGTTCAGTTTGTTATTCTAATATCTATATTCACTTACATAACAAACTTTTATTTTTTTGAAATCGATAAACTCGAATCTTTTTTAAGAAGCATTGCAGTTTTAGTAATATCTTGCCCTTGCGCAATGGGACTTGCAACACCAACTGCTTTAATGGTTGGAATTGGTAGAGCAGCTAGAAACGGAGTATTAGTCAAAGGTGGTGATACATTAGAAAAGGTTTGTCAAATAAAAAAAATTATTTTTGATAAGACTGGTACAATAACAACAGGAAAATTCAAAATAAATAAAATCGATATTAAAGATGATAATCATCAACATGTAAAGTCGATAATATACAGCTTAGAATCGCATTCCTCGCATCCTATTGCAAAATCGATATGTGCATTTCTGAAATCAAATAGCAAATTATTAAAGATTGAAAACGTTGAGGAAGTTAAAGGTATGGGTATTAGTGGATATCATGATAAAATTGAATACAAAATTGGATCATCTAGATTGACCAAGATAGACAACAGTAATTATGATATTTTTCTTACAGCCGATAAGAAATTAATTGCATCAATTTCTGTTCAAGACGAACTGAAATCTGATGTCATAGATATTGTCAATGATCTTAAAAAAACCGGAATTAGATGTAGTTTACTTAGCGGAGACAAAAAAGAAAAATGTGTTTTAGTAAACAATCAAATAGGATTTAATGAAATTTTTTACGATAAATTACCCGAAGAAAAACTTGAGATAATTGAAGATAGCAATAAGAATTTAAAAACAGCAATGATAGGTGATGGAATCAATGACTCTCCTGCACTTTCTCAATCTTTTGTTGGAATATCTATCTCTAATGCAGCTAATATTGCTGTTGATGCATCAGATGTCATTTTACTAAACAAAAATAATATAGGCTCGCTTAAAACCTTAATAAATGTCAGTAATAAAACTCTTGAAACAATTAAACAAAATTTATTTTGGGCATTTTCATATAACATAATTGCAATTCCAATTGCTGCAATGGGCCTACTTAATCCAATGTGGGCTGCATTCTTTATGGCATTTTCAGATATTGTTGTAGTAGGGAACTCTTTGAGACTAAATCTTAAAAAAATTAACTAAAATTTATTAAGTTTACCAAAACCAAAACAAAAAATTATGAGACTAATATTTACAATTTTTACATTGTTTCTTTTCACTTATACTAGTGGTCAGGTATCTGTAAAAGATGCTATTCATGGCTCTAATGAGTCTATAATAAGTGACAAACAAATTATGAGTGGATCTGAGACTTTAAGTCATCTAATAAATAATCCCAATCCATATGTTAACAATTTAAAAATTGCTTCTCCAACAGAAACACTATTAGGAAACACAACATATGATTTACAATCAAATGGCGCAGTAATGGATAGAATAATAAGACACTCAGGAGGTCAATTATCCGCGGTTTGGACTATGAGTGCTCAGTATGCAGCATCATATACAGATCGTGGTACAGGATACATGTATTTCGATGGCACCTCTTGGTCATCAATGCCATCTGCCAGACTAGAATCTTCAAGATGTGGATGGCCTACAATACTTGCTACTTCAACGGGAAAAGAGATTGCAATCGCTCATAACACAGATTATGCTTATTTTCAAATGACACACAGACCAAGTGTCGGAACAGGAGCATGGACTGAACAAATTGTCTCAAGTATGGATAGCACAACAGGTCTCTACGCAGATTTAGTATGGAACAGAACTGCGGTTGGTGGTAGTAACGGCGAGACTCTTCACATGATTGGAGTTACTGCTCCAACTGGTTTAGCTGGAACTATCTATAACGGCTTAGATGGAGCTCTACTCTACTACAGATCAACTGATGGTGGTGGTACTTGGGACATACAAGATATGCAACTACCTACACTTGACTCTGCTCACTTCAATGGTTTTGGAGGTGATAGTTATGCTATAGATGTAAAAGGTGAAACTGTTGTAATAGCTGTTTTTAATGACTGGGCAGACTCATTCATTCTAAAATCAACTGACAATGGATCAAATTGGATTAGAACAACATTCATTGACTTCCCAGTTGATAAATATACAGTTGATTCAGGTCTTGATTTAGATAGTACTGGCACCTTTGACATGGTATACTCAACAGACAATTACGGTACTGTCTTAATTGATAATAATGATAAGGCTCATATCTTTACTGGAAATATGAGATACTTAGATGATGACTTAGCTGATGGAGTATCATCATGGTTCCCACTAACAAATGGTCTGCTATATTGGAATGAGGATATGGGTGCCGATACTACACTACCTACTCCACAGGATTCAGATTTATGGTACTCAGAAACTCCTATTGTTATAGCGCAAGCCAGAGATCTAAATTGTGATATCGAAGTTGCTGGCTATGACTCAACTGGAGGATACGCTTTATATTATGCATCACTTTCAAGTATGCCTTCAGCTGGAATTACATCAAGTGGTGATATTTATGTTACATTTTCAGCATATACTGAAGATGTTGATAATAGTATTCAAGTATTTAGACATGTCAATATCATAAGATCATTGGATGGTGGTTCAACATGGTCAGAACCAATTGATATTACTCCACATGATATTTGGAATGGTCAACAAGAATGTGTTTTTGCATCAATGGTGAAAGATATTAATGATGATAAAATTCAATTAATTTATCAGAAGGACTTTGAACCTGGTCTTGCAGTAAGAGGTGATGAGGATTTAATAGACCTAAATGAAATCATTTATTTAGAGATGGATGTAAATAGTGAAACTTGGTGTGATTTATATGGGTGTACAGATCCAACAGCAACAAATTATAATCCCAATGCAGATTGCGACAATGGCTGTTGCATAGGAGGAACTTCTGGAGTTGACTCATTCATTTCCAATAAAGACTTATTTGAAATGACACCTAACCCAACTAATGGAAATGTAAATATTGAATTTTCTACAAATACTGAATCTAAAGTTGAAATCTTTAACTTACTTGGCAAGAAGTGCTTTTTCAATAATTACTTTTCTAACCAATCAATCTCAATTGATCTTTCAAAGTTTGACTCAGGAACGTACTTTGTTAAGGTTTATAGTGACAATAATGTTGATAGCAAAAAGTTAATAATAAAATAAATTTTTATCAATGAAATTAAAGGGCTGATGATAATCAGCTCTTTTTTTTATTTAAATCTGTAAGAAGATTTACAGAGTTAAGTTGATGTGAAATAAACCCCTCTGCGTATTCACAATTTGTAAGTCTTCCCAAGTCTTTAGCTCTATATGTTATACTTTCAAAAAAATCCTTAGAAGAGATTCTTGTTTCAGATTCTTTCGATTTTGGGTCATAAAATTGTGAGGAATAACATTTTATAGATTCAATTTTCCTTTCAAAAAATTCAGTGATATCCACAACAAAGTCAGGCTCGATATTATTGAACTGTATGTAGTGATAAATTGAATTAGGTCGCCATATTTCTTGACCTGTATCTATTTTTTCAAGGCCAGATAAAAAACATGCATCAGTTGTTAAACTTGAAGCTCTAGCATGATCAGGATGCCTATCACTTGGAGCATTAGTTAAAACAATGGAAGGCTTATACTTTCTTATAAACTTAACAGCTTTAATTTTATTTTGCTCATTATTTTCAAAGAAACCATCTTTTAAATTCATGTTTTCCCTAACACTAATTTTTAAAACTTCATTGGATTTTTTGGTTTCTTCAGCTCTAATATTTTTATCACCTCTAGTTCCAAGCTCCCCTCTAGTTAAGTCAACAATTCCAACACTATGGCCAGCGTTAATATGCTTTAATATTGTTCCGCCACAACCTAATTCAATGTCATCTGGGTGAGCACCAAAAGCTAAAATATCTAGTTTCATATATAATATTTTTTAAACTTGATTCTTGAAAGAATGGCCGTGACAATTGTTATAAATAAGAAATAATAAACGAAATTGGGAATTGGCATTGGATCACCAGCCGCATATGAATGTAAACCAGAAAGATAGTAGTTAACTCCAAAATATGTCATTAAAATTGACCAAATTGCTACGAGAGATGCTAGATTGAATGAATATTTACTAGATATCGCAGGAATCAATCTCATATGCAAAACAAATGCGTATACTAAAATACTTACAAGTGCCCATGTTTCTTTCGGATCCCATCCCCAATATCTTCCCCATGATTCATTTGCCCATACTCCCCCAAGAAAAGTACCAATAGTTAACATAAATACTCCAACTGTAATTCCTCTCTCATTAATATTAGTCAAACTATTGATTATTGATTTTAGTTTTTTCTTGTTCTCATTGTTAGTAAATACAATAATCCATAGACACATTAGCCCTAGTATTGCTCCTAAAAACAAAAAACCATAGCTTGCAACAATAATGGCTACATGAATCATCAGCCAATATGAATTTAAGACTGGCACTAAATTAGTAATGGTTGGATCCATCCAATTCATACTAGCAAACATTAATATCAATGAACCGACTATTGCGGTTGCACTTAATGTAAAATTAGATTTCTTGCTAAAAATTATTCCAGAAAGAAGTGTTGCCCAAGCTGTGTAAATCATTGACTCATAACCATTGCTCCAAGGAGCGTGACCTGACGCAATCCATCTAAAAGCTAAACCGATTGTGTGAAAAACAAATCCACTAAAAATTAAATATTTAAATAATTTAATTATTTTTTTCACTGATTTGTTGTTATTAAAAATCTCGTAGAATAAAGAGATCAGCATTAGAAGTCCAATAACAATATAAAACTTGTATAGCTTACCAAAAATATCTAAGTTATTATACCAGATCTCAGTATTGGTTTTAAGATTGGAAGGCATGATATCAGAGCTAGCATACATATTTTGAAACTTTATCATGTAGTTTAATAAACTATCAGGCTCATTCCAATTTTTCGATTCATAGCTTGAGTTGATACTGGAGAAGTATAGTTTCAAAATATTTGACACAAATAAAGAGTCCTTACCAGAAAATAACTGATGTTGTTTTGAATTATACCAAGTGTTATTGGGATCTCCTCTCAGGGGGAATATTCTCATTAAATCACCATTAAACAATATGAAACAGATATTAACTCTTTCATCTACAGAAATTATATCTTTTTCAAGCTTCCCTCTATTAATGGGTTCTTTCTCATAAGCTTGTTCAACGAGTGTCTTTAATTTATAGGAACCATCTTTCTCAAAAAAACTTTTGAATGAAGTTCTTGAACTACTGGCTCCAACCACTTGTTTAATTTGTTCATGTTTAACCTTAATTATATCTTTACTCGCCCACTCATGTGGATTAACCATCATTGATAAAATCACCTGAGTTGAGTTTAAATTTTCTAAACTATTTTTCTTAGATATTTTTCTCAAATATTCAGAACATAAAGTGTTCATAGGTTTGATCCTTCCACCCTGATCCTGAACCAAGAGTCTATCAAATTTTTTGGAGTGCTCTTTGTCTATATAAGAAATTTCTTTTTCAGATGAAAAAGAAAATAATGGTATTAGAAAAGGAAGTAACAACAAATTAGCTTTTGAAAGTTTTTTTGTTAAAAATTTAAATCTACTTTGTCTAGTAAAAAATACGCTGACCATTCCGAGTGCTAGCAAAAGGTATCCTAAATATGTAATGATAGTACCAGCTAAATCATAATTGACTGAGAGAACCGTTCCCATCTCATCTTTGTCATATGAGGATTGAAAGAATCTATACCCTCTGTAGTCAAGTACATTGTTCATGTAAATTCTGTAATCTTTATCTACATCTTTGTCAACTACTGTCACTTCTGCTGCAAATGAAGATGGACTTGATGAGCCAGGATATCTATCCAACTGAAAATCTCTCAAAAAAATATTAAATGGAGTAAGAATTTGTTTGGAACCGTATGAAAGTGAAAAATTTAAGTTACCAAGCGTAAATCTTGTTGGCTCACTAACTCTTCCTTTTCCTCCAATTAATTCAATATCTTTCTCCTGACCATTAGATTTAACTTTTAATCTCAATAGATTCGATTTACCATCTTTCATGTAAGTGGAATTACTGTAGTACTTATTTATGCCACTGTCAATAATATCTTTTAACACAAAGTTCAAATTATCATTTGAGTATAGAGTCCTTTGATTGATTGTAAATTTTTCGTTCCTGTTGTGCATATCTTTTGATTGATCAAGCATCTTCATTGAACTAATATCAAATGGTGCAATACATTTTATTTTGTTCTCCTCATCAAAAAAGTTTATTGCATCACCGAGTTTATTGTTATATGTATATATAACATCTTTAATCTTTCTTTGTTCTTTATCTTTTAAAAACTCAGACTTCATTCCATTTTCACCAGGTACAATGATATGCAAGGCTTTTGTTTTTGAAATAGAATTGGGATCCTTAATAAATGTATCTCTGACATTAACCAAGAAATCTTCATATTTAATTTCAATTTTATTTTCCAAAAACTTTATTGGTTTTGTGAATGTGTTGTTAGTAATTGCAGAAAGGCTAAGAGGCATACCGTATGTATACTGCATTTTTTTATCATTCACATTTATTTGCAAAAAAGTTTGATCTGAAATAATAATATTTGATGATTCTCCTTCTCTTATGTGCATAATTCCTTCATATCCAAAATATCTAGTGACACCAGCACCTAATAGTATTACAATGAAGGATAAATGAAACAACAAAATTGAAAGTTTCTCTTTTCTAAATAGTTTATATCTTTTTAAATTATACACAAGATTAATGCACAGCATTATCATTATAAACTCAAACCAAAACTTATTATATACTAGTGCTTTGGCAGTATCTCTACCAAAATCATTTTCAATGAAAGTAGCATAACCTATTACTGCAGCAAATAGAATTAAAAGAAACGCTGCAAATTTCACTGATATTAAATACTGTATGATTCTCCCCAACATATTGAAAAATTATTACAAAATTATAACTTTGTTTTTTTATAATCTAATGAAAAAGATTTTAATTATTGGTTCGGGTAATGTAGCTCATCATTTGTCAATTGCTTTAAAAAATTCTGGATTTGAAATCAGTCAAATTTTTAGTAGGAATTTGATCACTTCAGAAAAGCTAGCATCTAAAATTGGATGTGATTTCACCAGTGAAATTGAAAAAGTTCAAGACTATGATTTAGCAATATTGTGTGTAAAAGACGATGAAATACAAAATGTCGTAAATCAATTTCATAAAAGACCTATTGTACATACTTCTGGTTCATCAGGTCTTTCTGTTTTTAAAAATCTAAAAAATCTAACTGGAATTGTTTATCCTCTTCAAACTTTTAATAAAAACACAGAAATCAATATTAATGAGGTTCCTTTTTTTATTGTATCTAATGATATAGTTTTTAAGAAAGAATTAAAAAAGATTTTTTTAAGGATCTCTAGCAAAACAGAAATCATAGAAGAAAATAGACTTAAAAGAATTCATCTTGCAGCTGTTTTTGCTTGTAACTTCAGCACAGAAATGTACTCCATAGCTCAAGAAATACTTAGGGCTGAAAATTCTGATTTTGAAAATTTGAAGCCACTTATATATCAAAATTTTAAAAAAATTGAAAATGATAAAATCAAAACTTTAAGAACTGGCCCCGCAAAAAGAAAAGATTTTTCTATTATCAATAAACATATTGAAACAATAAAAGATCCGAAATTGAAAAAGATCTATCAAGCTATTTCTGATTACATAACTCAAGATGATTAGTTACCTGAACAATATTTTTAAAATAATTAGATGGAAAAACCTTGTTATAATTTCATTATCTCAAATATTTATTAAGTTTTTTTTTATTGACTTTTTTATTCAAAAAGATCAACTTTTAAATGAAAATTTTGTCATTTTACTAATAGTAACAATATTAATTGCAGCATCGGGATACATAGTTAATGATATCTATGATTATAATCTTGATCAAATAAATAAGCCTGAAAAGGTTGTCCTTGGAAAATTTTTAAAATCAAGGGACGCAATTATAATTTACATGATGTTTAATTGTCTTGCAATAGTGTTATCTATTTTTTTATGTATGAAAATTGAACAGGAGATTTACATTTTGGTTTTTTTATTAATTATTTACTGTCTTTGGCTTTATTCAAAAAAATTAAAAAAATACAAGACAATTGGAAATATTTTGATAGCCTTTTTCATATCCTTATCTATACTTAATGTTCCTTTGTTCAGCTACAAAAATATTTTAAGTGATGACAGATTTTTTGTTTTTTTAATCATATCTATTTTCTCTGTATTAGCCTTTTTGATTAATGTAAAAAGAGAGATTATAAAAGACATTGAAGATATAGAAGGTGATAAAATACATAAAGTAAAAAGTTTACCAATAATTTTTGGAACAAAAAAATCAAAATTAGTGACGATAATTATTGGAATAATACTAATGTTTGCTATTTCTTCCTTAATAACATTTCAAATCTTAATACTTAGAAGTGATTTACTTTTAGACGTTGGAGGAAATCAATTTTCAAACCCTCAAATTTGGGGAGTAAATTATATTTCAATAATTTACATGTTTATAATTTTGATAATGTTTTTTTACGTTGAATTATTAATTTTAAATGCTACAACAAAGACTAACTTCACCAAAGCATCCAAACTATTAAAATATCTGATGCTATTATCTATATTAAGTATACCTGTTTTCTCTCTAACATATTTTTACGTTTAGGACAATGCTAATTAAAAAGATAAATTCAAAATACAGTATTATACTGGGGTCTAATTCACCAAGGAGAAGGGAAATTCTAAAAAAATTAGGTTTTAATTTTAATGTTAAAGTATCTAGCTATGATGAAAATATAAATTTCAAAAAATATTCGGCAGCTAAAGCTGTAAAAATTATTGCTGAGAAAAAGTCCTTTGATATACAACAAAAAATCTCAAAAAATATTTTAATTATTACTGCAGATACAACTGTATTAGTTAATGATAAAATTCTAAACAAGCCTCAAAATAAAAAAGAAGCAAAAGAAATGATAATTAAACTTTCAAATAATACACATAAAGTTATAACTGGCGTTTGTATTAGAAGCTTTAACAAGAAAGTATGTTTCTCATCTACAACTAAAGTTAATTTTTTTGAAATTAACAATTCAGAAATTGACTATTATCTAAATAACTTTGCTTTTGAAGATAAAGCAGGTTCTTATGCTATACAGGACTGGATCGGAATTTTTAAAGTAAGAAAAATTGAAGGTTGTTTTTTTAATGTAGTTGGCATGCCTGCATCAAAATTATGTGACAAACTAAACTTATTCTTATAGCTTTCTTTTTTTATCTTTGCTATCCAAACAAGATATTATGATTATGAGTAACTCATACTCAAAATACATTTTATTCATTTTTTTATTTTGCTCATGTACTTCCATGAACAAAATCACTTACATGAATAGTTCGTCTCAAGAATCTGATTGGAAACTCAATCCTAAGCCACCAATGCACTATATTGAAGAGGGAGATAATCTTGTAGTAAAAATCTATGTAAACAATGAAGAAATAAACAAAAGTTTTAATCTAGAAAACAATACAAATAGCAACAATCCAAATACCACTGCTGCCAATCTATATTTAAATGGATATACTGTATCAAACGAAGGAGATATTGAACTCCCTTACATCGGAAAGGTAAATGTCATAAACCTCACTATGGAGGAAGCTAAGAAGAAAATTGAAAGAAAAGTTTCTGAACAGTTAATTAACCCAGTTGTAATTGTCAAACTTTCAAACATTGAATTTACAATACTTGGTGAAGTAGAAAATCCTGGCAGATATCCTATCTACAAAGAAAATCTAACAATTTTTGAAGCAATTGCTAGTGCAGGTGATATTACTGATTACGGAAACCTCAAAAGAGTAAAATTAATAAGATCAAATAAAGATACTAAAGTAACATACGATTTAGACCTCACTAGCGATGAAATACTTAATTCTAATTTTTACTATCTAAGAAATAAAGACCTTATTTACATTAAACCTTTAAGATTTAAAAGTTTTAGAAAAACCCAGTCTCAAGTAATTCTATCTACACTAACCACTGTAGCTGTTTTATTTAATGTTTATTTAAGATTTGAAGAATAGAATGGATTTAAAAAATTTAAATAATCAGAACCAAAATGAAGAAAAGATAGATATCAAGTTACTCTTTTACAAATATCTGAACAATTGGCTCTTTTTTCTAGTCTCATTTATTGTGTTTTCTACCTCAGCTTATCTGTATAACAGATACACTGTCCCTTCATACAGTGTTTCATCAACTCTTTTAATAAGAGATGATAACAATACCCAGCTTGGTGCTGAAAATCTTATTGAAGGACTTGAGCTTTTTAGTGGTAAGAAAAATTTGAAAAACGAAATTGTAATATTAAACTCATTTTCTATTACAAGAAAAGTTATCGATGAGTTAAAGCTTGGTATCAGCTACAAACAACATAGTTCAATTGTTACAAATGAACTGTATACAAATTCACCGTTTGAAGTAATATTAGATTCAAGTTCATTACAATTAGCTGGAATAGATTTTAAGATAAAAATTATAGATGAAAATAAATTTAAGCTAGAAGCTAAAGAAAAATCAATTTTTGCATACAATTTATTAAATGAAAAAGTAATAAAAGAAAGAACATTTGATATTGATATAAATCAAGAATTCAAGTTTAATCAGTTAATTAAAGGAAACTGTTTTTCATTTAAATTAAAAAAATCAAAAAACTTTCAAAAAAAGTTTAGTGAGGACAAAACATACTCTTTTCGAATACACAATATAAATAAGCTAACACAAAAGTATATCAACAAAATCAACATTAATCCTGTAAATAAAGAAGCATCAGTTTTGAAATTAAATGTTAAAGCATCTAATCCAAAAAAACATATTGATTTTATAAACAAACTAACTGAGTTGTATATAAAAATGGGATTAGACGAAAAAAATCTAATGGCTACTAACACCATATCCTTTATTGATAAACAGTTAGTGTTTATTAAAGATTCACTTGACCAAATTGAATTATCAATTGAAAATTTTATTTCAAAAAACCCAGAACTAAAAATTGCTGAAAAAGATTATGGGACATTCTTTCAAAAACAAAAAATTGACAATACACTAAATGAACATATTGTTCACATAAAATATTACGAATCCCTTCTAAGCTATCTAAACAAAGAAAATAGTAAAAATGGCTTAATATCTCCAACATCCGTTGGAATTGAAAATCAAGAAATTAATTTATTGATAAACCAATTAATTGAATTACTTAATAAAAAGAAAGAACTTTCTTTTGTTACAACCTCAAAAAATCAAACATATATTTCGGTAAATGAACAGATAAAAAATACAAAGGAAATATTAATTGAGAATGTAAATAATTTAATTGCAAATGCCAAAATGTATGAGAGGGAGCTTAAATCTCAGTTAAATAGCTTCAACAAAAATATTGAAAACCTTCCTCAAGCTGAAAAGACATTTTTAATCTTACAAAGGAAACAACAATTAAACGAGGAAACAGCAAAATATTTACAAACGAAAAGATATGAAGCATCTCTAGCTAAAGCCGGAACAAATTCTGATCATAAAATAATTGATACTGCTAGGCTTGATAGTGATGTTCCTGTATTTCCAAACAAATCATTAATATATTTTCTAGCTCTTTTTAGCACTTTATTTGTACCAATTTTATACTTATCACTAAAAGACTTTTTTAATAATTCGATACAAACAAAATCTGATATAACAAAAAGAACTAGTGTTCCAATTTTAGCATTAATTGGTAATAATTCTGATGATTCAAATCTCATAATAAAAAAATCAAAATCTGTATTATCTGAATCATTTAGATCTTTAAGAACTAATATTCAATACATTAGTTCTGAAAAAGATAAAAAAATAATCAGTGTAACATCTACCAAAGGTGGTGAAGGAAAAACTTTTTGCTCTATGAATCTAGCTACTATTTTAGCTATTTCTGGTAAAAAAACAGTTTTAATTGGTGCTGATCTAAGAAAGCCTAAATTACACAAAGACTTTAATTTTGATAACAAATCAGGTCTAAGTACAGTTTTAATTAATAAGACTGAACTTAAGAGTGTTATAAACAAAACAGAAATTGATAATTTAGATTTAATTTTATCCGGACCTATACCACCTAATCCTGCTGAACTATTAGATAGCTCTAAAATGCTAAATGTTATCAAAAAATTAGAAAAAACATATGATTACATAATTATTGATACACCTCCAGTTGGTTTAGTAACAGATGCGCTAATTATTATGAAATTCACTGATATTAATTTATATGTACTAAGACATAAGTATTCTGATTTTGGATCATTTAGTATCATTAACGACTTAAAAAATAACGAAGAAGTTAAGAATCTAAATCTTGTTGTAAATGACTATGACTTTAGTGAAAACAAATATGGATATGGCTATGGATACGGATATGGTTACGGATATGGTTACTATCAAAAAGAAGATGAAAGTAATTGAATAAAATTAATTTACTTCAGTCTTTTTCACCAATTATTTTATTGATTTTATTGTTATCAGTAAACGTATTAGAGTTTGGAAATGACTCCATTTCAGGCCCTAATCAAATTGCTCTCCTTTTTTCAGCCGCCCTGGCATGCTTGATTGCATTGAAAAGAAATATAAGTTGGGAAGAGATTTTTAAATCAATATCAAATAGTATAAAGTCTACATCTAATGCAATGATTATTTTACTTTTAATAGGTGCCTTATCAGGTTCTTGGTTAATAGGTGGAATAATTCCCACATTAGTATACTATGGTCTTGAGTTATTGAATGTTAATTACTTTTTAATTGCAACTTGTATTATCACAGCAATAGTTTCATTGTCAATTGGAAGTTCTTGGAGTACGATAGCTACTATTGGAATTGCTCTCTTAGCAATTGGTAAAGTTTTAGGAGTACCTGCTGAAATAACAGCTGGAGCAATTATTTCTGGATCATATTTTGGTGATAAAATGTCTCCACTATCTGACACAACAAACTTAGCTTCTGCGGTTACTGAGAGTGATATTTTTGAACATATTAAATATATGTCGTACACCACAATTCCATCTTTTGTAATTACGTTAGTAATATTTTTTATTATTGGATTAAATTATGAAAACAGCTCATTTGAGGATCTCAGTAATATACAGAAAACACTAGATAAAACATTTAACATAAATCCATTAATTTTATTAACTCCTTTATTGGTAATTTTTCTGATAATTAAGAAGATACCAGCTGTAGCTTCACTATTTTTTGCTGTTTTACTTGGATGTCTAAGTACATTTATTTTTCAAGAGGAGCTATTAGAAACTTTAGTAAAAACTGATTCATATTTTAACAAATCTGAATATTATTTAATAATATCTTCCATTACTACTAACTTCTCTATAATTACTGAAAATAACTCACTTAATTCATTACTAAGCACTTCTGGAATGAGTGGAATGTTAAATACAATTTGGCTTGTTATTTCTGCCATGGTATTTGGTGGATCGATGCATTGTGCAGGAATAATTAAAGATATCAGTGAATTTATAAGAGGAAATCGTAATAATGATAAAAATATCGTTTTTAAAACTGTAATTTCTTGCATATTTTTTAATGTAACAACAGCTGACCAGTATTTGTCAATTATAGTTAATGGTAAAATTTTTAAGAAAAACTATAGTGAAAATAAATTATCTAGCTTAAATCTCAGTAGAACTTTAGAAGATTCAGGAACAGTCACATCTGTTCTTGTTCCCTGGAATACATGCGGAGCCACTCAATCAGCTATTCTTGGTGTGAGTACTATAGCTTATCTTCCTTTTTGTTTTTTTAATCTAATTAGTCCAATAATGACTTTGATTCTTGCTTATTCTTCTTTTAGGGTAAAAAAGATAATTATTACAAAATAAGTTTTTTAAGAATAGCTATTGTGTAATCAATTTCCTTTATTTTATTCAATTTACTAAATGAAAATCTAACTGTCTTTCCATCAAATTCAGGATTTATTTCAGAAAGTACAGGAGATTTAATTTGTGTTCCTGATGAACAAGCACTACCACCACTGCACATTACACCCGCAATGTCAAGATTAAATAATAGCATTTCTGAGCTCTTTGATTTAGGAAAATTTACTGAAAGGACAGTATTTAAACTTTTATCTGAAAATTCAGATAATCCATTAAATGAAATACCAGAAAATTCATTTTTTAATTTTTCGATCATATACTCTTTTAAACTATAAATATATTTAGATTCTTCTTCCAAGTTTTTATAGGCAATTTCAAATGCTTTGGTCATTCCTAAAATAGATGAAATATTTTCTGTTCCAGCTCTCATATTTCTTTCCTGACCACCACCAAAAATATAGGGATCAATCATTGTATCATCGGAGAGATATATAAAACCAATGCCTTTAGGTCCATGAAATTTATGAGCAGATGCAGTTATTGAATTGATATATATATCTGATAAATCTATTTCATAATGACAAACTGTCTGCACAGCATCTGAATGAAAAAGCGCATTATTTTTTTTACAGATTTCTCCAATTTTTTTTATGTCATTTATTATTCCAATTTCATTATTTGCATGCATTAAACTAACTAAAGTATTAGATTCAAATTTGGACAGCAAAATACTGAGATGTTGATAATCGATATTGCCATTTTTATCAGTATCAACAAAATGGGAAATAATTTTTTCATTTTTCATTAAGTACTGAATGGGTTGAAGTACAGCAGGATGTTCAATTCTTGAGGTAATTATATTTTTTATTTTTTCGCTTCTTGCAATACTAAATATAGCCATATTATCTCCCTCAGTACCACCAGAGGTAAAAAAAATATTACCTGGACTTGTTTTAAGTTTGCTAGATATTATAGATCTACAATTTTCAATGATAGTTTTTCCTTTTCTACCAAACTTATGAACTGATGACGGATTAGCAAAAATGTCTTTTTGACATTTAATCATTTCATCTAAAACTTCTTTTGTTATAATTGTTGAAGCTGCATTATCAAAATATACATCCATCTAAAAGGTATTAATCTTAGTAAAAAATTCTTTAGAAAATTTTTCTAAATCAGCTTTATTATTAAATTCTGAATATATTCTAATTATTGGCTCAGTATTTGATCTTCTAACGTGTACCCATCCATTTTCAAAATCAAATTTGACACCATCAATCTTGTTAATGTGAGCGTAATCATACTCCAAAAGTAAATAATCAAATACATTTTGAATTTTGTTTTCATCATCCAATTCAACTTTATTTTTTTTCATATAGTACTTGGGATAACTATCTCTTAAAACACTAGCCTTTAAACCTTTCTCAGCGTAAAGTGATAGAAATAAAGCAATTCCAACGAGCGCATCTCTTCCATAGTGTAAATCCGGTAAAATTACTCCCCCATTTCCTTCCCCACCAATAACAGCATTGTTGATTTTCATGCATTCAACAACATTAACCTCACCAACTGCAGAAGGGAAATAATTACATGCATATTTTTCGGTAATATCTTTTAATGCTCTTGTTGATGATAAATTTGAAACTGTTGAACCTCTTTTCTTTGAAAGAATATAATCTGCCACACTAACCAATGTATATTCTTCACCAAACATTGAACCATCTTCACAAACAATTGCAAGACGATCAACATCAGGATCAACAACTAAACCTAAGTGAGATCCATTGTTTACAACTTGGGTTGAAATTTCAGACAGATTTTCCGCTAATGGTTCTGGGTTATGTGGAAAATTGCCATTGGGCTCACAATATAATTTATGATAGCTTACTCCCAACTTTTCTAGTAGTTTAGGAATCATAAAACCTCCTGTTGAATTCACTGCATCAATGACAACATTTAATTTGGCTTTTTTGATTGCTTCTTTATTTACTAGATCAAGGTCTAATATTTTGTCAATATGGAAATCGTTAAAATTTTCATCAAGCTTATATTTACCAAGTAGAGAGACATCAACATAATCAAATGTTTTATTTGAAGCTATTTTTAATATTTCGTTTCCATCTGATGCTGAAATAAACTCTCCACTACTATTAAGAAGTTTTAATGCATTCCAATTTCCAGGATTATGACTGGCCGTTATTATAATTCCACCCGAATAGTTATTCTCAAGTACTGAGATTTCAACAGTAGGTGTTGTAGATAAGCCAATATCTATAACATCAATTCCAGATAGTTGTAGCGTAGAACAAACTAAATTAGATATCATTTCCCCAGAAACACGGGCATCTCTTCCAATTATAACAGTATTGTTAAAATTTTTTGATTTAATCCAAACAGCGTACGCAGCAGCAAAACTAACAACATCATTAGGCGTTAGTGAATTACCTATATCACCACCAATAGTCCCCCTAATTCCTGAAATTGATTTAATTAATGTCATAATTTAAATTTTAACAAAATTATAATAAATAAAATTGAGATATAGTTATTTATATTTGTATTAAATTATTGTTAAATATGATCAACCTGCCCGTAAGACCATTAAAACCAAGAAACGTCGGTATAACTATGGTAATAGATAAAGGGTTAAGCCTTGCAGAATCTGAGAGTTTAGTTGAAAAAGCAGGTGATTATATTGATATGGTTAAAATTGGATTTGGGTCTTCATTAATCACAAAAAATTTAGCGAAAAAAATAAAAATTTTCAAGGAAAAAAAAATAGATGTCTTTTTTGGAGGAACTCTTTTTGAACTATTCTTTCTTAAGAAGAAAATTAATGATTTCATAAAATTTAACAAAAAACATGAACTAAATATTGTTGAAATTTCTGATGGATCAATTAAAATAGATCATCAAGAAAAATGTAAAATTATAAATCAATTAAGCAGAGAGTTCAAAGTTATCTCTGAGGTTGGATCTAAACTTGACTCCTATGCTTTATCAAATAAAGATTGGGTTGAACAGATGACCAGTGAAATCAGCTCAGGTTCATGGAAAGTCATTGCTGAATCAAGAGAATCGGGAAACACAGGCATATATGACTCTAATTTCCAAATCGATGAAAAACTATTTAATTTAATTGTCTCCAAAATCGACACGAACAAGATTATTTGGGAAACTCCACTTAAAGGTCAACAGTCATGGTTTATCAGAAAATTAGGAACAGATGTGAATTTGGGTAATATCTCTACTGACGAAGTTATTGCACTTGAGTGCCTAAGGCTTGGACTAAGAGCAGATACATTAGATATTTTTCACCAATGAACAAAGATTTTTTATTATTTCTTAAAGGATTTTTAATGGGGATTGCAAATATTATACCTGGTGTTTCAGGTGGCACTATTGCATTAATAACAAATATATATGAAGACTTAATTTTTTCATTAAAATCATTTAACTATAGAGCATTAAAATTAATTTTAAATCTAAAATTTAAAGATTTTTCAAAACACGTAAATCTTAAATTTATATCTCTTGTTTTTTCCGGATCAATCGCAAGTGTTTTTTCCGTTGCAAAACTTTTTGAGTTTTTATTTGAAAGATACCCTAGTCATATTTGGGCCTTATTTTTTGGATTGATTGTTGCATCAATATATTATGTCGGTAAGAGAATAAAAAAATGGGGATTATCTACATTTTTTTCACTTTTCGCTGGAATAATTATAGCATACTACCTTACGGTTGGAGCATCTGGCTCAGAAAACACTAATTCCTTATACATTTTATTATGTGGTGCAATTGGAACCTCTGGTATGTTACTTCCTGGTCTTTCCGGCTCATTTATTTTAATTTTAATGGGTAATTATGAGCTTATACTTGTTGAATCTGTAGTAAACTTAAATGTAAAAATATTATCTCTTTTTTTAATTGGATCTGTTCTTGGACTTCTAATTTTTTCTCACGCAATTGCTTTTTTGTTGAAGAAATATAAAAATCAGACCATTGCAATTTTAACTGGATTTATGATTGGCTCAATACATATTATATGGCCCTTCAAAGATAAATTGGCTGTTAATAGAAATATCGATTTATCCTTTTTTGATATTACTTTGGCATACAACTATAAATTTCCATTTGATGCGAGTATTTACTTTATTTCAACATTAGTTCTCATGGTCATTGGTTTTTTATCAGTTTCATTAATTGAAAATCGATCTTCAGATTAAAAATGAGAAGAATCGCGCTTGTTGGTAAAAATTTATCAAGTTCTTTCTCAATAAAATTTTTTAATGAAAAAATAAAAAAAGAAAACATTAAAAATATTGAATATGTAAATCTTGAAATCAACAGAATTGATCAATTACATAATTATATCAAGAAAAAAAATATTATAGGATTAAATGTAACATCTCCATACAAATTATCAATAAAAAAATATCTTAATAAAATTGATGATGTCTCTTCAAAAATTGGTGCAATAAATACAATTAAAGTTGAAGGAAATAATTTGATTGGCTTTAATACTGATTATTTAGGATTTATGAAAGCATATAAAGAACAATTATTAAATAGCAAAAAATGTTTAGTACTTGGAAATGGAGGGGCATCAAAAAGTATACAGTATGTCTTAAGAAAATTAAATCTTGACTACTTAGTTATTAGCAGAAGAAGTAAATTTGATTATGAATTTCTTAAAAAAATTAACTTGACTGAATTTGGTATTATAATTAACACAACTACACTTGGAATGGTTCATAATATTGATACATTTCCTGATATTAATTATGATCAAGTTAATGAAATGCATACTGCTATTGATTTAATATATAACCCTGTTCAGACAAAGTTCCTTAAAAAATGCCAAAAAAAATGTGCAAATACCTTAAATGGTCATGAAATGCTAATTTATCAAGCAATTGAAAGTTGGAAGATTTGGAAAATATAGTATTATGAATTTTAAATTAGAATCAAATTTTAAACCAACAGGTGATCAGCCAAAGGCAATTAATGAACTAGTCTCTGGCTTAAAAAATAATTTTCCTTACCAAACTTTACTTGGTGTTACTGGATCAGGAAAAACATTCACAGTTGCTAATGTAATTAAAGAAATTGGAAGACCTACACTTGTTCTTAGCCATAATAAAACTCTTGCTGCTCAATTATTCAGCGAGTTCAAATCTTTTTTCCCCAACAATTGTGTGGAATATTTTGTGTCGTATTATGATTATTATCAGCCTGAAGCATATATTCCATCCACTGGAATTTATATTGAGAAAGATTTGTCAATTAATGAGGAGATAGAAAAATACAGATTAAAAGCAACTTCATCACTACTTTCTGGCAGAAAAGACATAATTGTTGTTTCTTCTGTTTCTTGTATTTACGGAATGGGTAATCCTGATGATTATTATAATGGAATAATTTTTTTAAATCAAAACTTAAAAATAGATAGGCAAATTTTAATTAAGAGCTTAGTAAATGCATTTTATTCAAGAACAACTGAAAGTCTAGAAAGAGGAACTTTTAGAGCAATTGGAAACAATGTGGATGTCTATCCATCTTACTCAGATATTATATTCAGAATCAAATTTAATGAAAATAAGATAGCTGGCATTGAAAGTTACAATAGTAAAGAATTTAAATTCTTAGAAAAACATGATAGTATAAGAATATGTCCAACTAACTTGTTTATGACATCTTCAAACAAGATTAATGATGCGATTTTTGACATGCAAAAAGATTTACTTAGGAGGACTGAATACTTAAAACAAGATTTTAAAAATATTGAAGCTAAAAGACTTGAAGAACGCACTAATTTGGACATTGAAATGATAAAAGAGTTAGGTTATTGTAGTGGTATTGAAAACTATTCACGTTATTTTGACGGCAGAAAGCCTGGTGCTAGACCATTTTGTTTACTTGACTATTTTCCAAAAAATTATCTAACAATTATTGATGAAAGTCATGTGACAATTCCTCAAATAAGAGGAATGTACGGAGGTGATAGATCAAGAAAAGAAAATCTTGTAGAGCATGGCTTTAGATTACCATCAGCCTTAGACAATAGACCTTTAAAGTTTGAAGAATTTGATCAAATTTGTAACCAAATAATTTTTGTTAGCGCTACTCCATCCGACTATGAATTAAACAAATCAAATGGGATTGTAACAGAGCAAATCATTAGACCCACTGGTTTATTAGATCCAATCATTGAAATTAGACCAATAAAAAATCAAATTGATGATTTAATTGAAGAAATTAGGATAAGGGTTGAAAAAAATGAAAAAAGTTTAGTTACAACACTAACAAAAAAAATGGCCGAGGAACTATCAAAATACTTAGGTAGATTTAACATAAATTGTTCATACTTGCATTCGGATATTGACACAATTGAGAGAGTTGAAATTTTAAATTCCTTAGTTGAAGAAAAAATAGATGTTATTGTTGGAGTTAATTTATTAAGAGAAGGTCTTGATCTGCCTGAGGTTAGCTTAGTGGCTATAATAGACGCTGATAAAGAAGGTTTTTTAAGATCTCACAGGTCCTTGACACAAACCGCTGGAAGAGCAGCAAGAAATTTAAATGGTAGAGTAATCATGTACGCTGATAGAATTACTGATTCAATGAAAAAAACAATTGATGAAACTAACAGAAGAAGAGAGCTTCAGGAAGAATCTAATGAAAAAAATCAAATTACACCAACTCAAATCACTAGAAAGCAAAAAAATACAATTGTAAAAAAAATTGACAAAAAAAGTTACAAAAGAAATCCTTTGAATTTATCAGCAAGAGAGATTAAAAAGGAGATTAAAATAAAAAAATTAGAGATGAATAGACTTGCTAAAGAATTAGATTTTGATGGGGCAATAAGAGTCAGAGAAGAAATTAAATCTCTGCAAAGAGAATTGAAAAGTTAATATTTATTTTCATTTTTTGCAGCTTTGAGAGTATTAGCTAATAACATTGCTATCGTCATTGGTCCAACACCACCGGGAACAGGTGTAATATAATCACATTTTTCTTTTACATTTTCAAAATCAACATCTCCTAATAATTTCCATCCAGATTTTGTTTTGTCAGATTTCACTCTACTAATTCCAACATCTATAATCACACAATTCTTTTTTACCATATCTGATTTAATAAAATTTGCAACACCTAGAGCAACTATCAAAATATCAGCTGAAGCACAAATTTCTTTTAAATTTTTTGATTTTGAATGTGTTAAAGTTACGGTACAATTGCCAGGATATTTATTTTTTGCTAGTAAAACACTTATGGGAAGCCCAACAATATTACTTCTGCCAATAACGACACATTTTTTGCCTAAAGTTTCAATTTTATATCTTTTAATCAACTCTATTATTCCAGCTGGAGTAGCTGGAATCATTGAATCAAGCCCTAACATCATCTTTCCCATATTAACAGGATGAAATCCATCAACATCCTTGCCGGGTTTTACAGCTAAAGTTATCTTATTTTCATCAATATGCTTTGGCAAAGGAAGCTGAACAATAAGTCCATCAATATTTTTATCATTATTGATTTCTTCAATCTTATCTAGCAAATCAAGTTCTGAAATATCATCATAGTGAAATAAAGTTGACTTAAATCCAACTTCTTCACATGCTTTTACCTTTGCGTTTACATATGTTCTACTGGCTCCATTATCTCCAATTAAAATCGCACATAAATGAGGTCTAGTATGTGAATTTTTTTCTACTTCTGTCTTTATCTCATTTCTTATTACAGAAGAAATATATTTTCCATCTAAAATTTTCAATTTATCTTCTTTGCATTTGATTATTAAACATATCCATAACTCTATTTTTGCCTCCACCTTGCATCATTTTCATCATTTTACTCATTTGTGAAAATTGTTTTATCAATTTATTTACTTCATTAACACTATTTCCTGAACCGACAGCAATTCTTTTTCTTCTACTTCCATTTAATATTTCAGGATTACTTCTCTCTTTAGGAGTCATTGAATTAATAATTGCTTCAATAGATTTAAAAGCATCATCATCGATATCCATCTCCTTAATACTTTTTCCAACACCTGGAATCATACCAACCAAATCTTTCATACTTCCCATCTTTTTAATTTGTTGAATTTGTTTATAGAAGTCATCGAACCCAAATTTATTTTTTGCAATTTTTTTCTGAATTTTTCTAGCTTCATCTTCATCAAATTGTTGCTGAGCTCTCTCAACAAGAGAAATCACATCACCCATTCCTAAAATTCTACTAGCCATTCTGTCGGGATAAAAGACATCAAGACCTTCCATTTTTTCACTTGTGCCTATAAATTTAATTGGTTTGTTTACAACAGATCTTATTGTTAATGCTGCACCACCCCTTGTATCTCCATCTAATTTTGTCAAAACGACACCATCGAAATCTAAGACCTCATTAAAATTCTTTGCAGTGTTAACTGCATCTTGTCCAGTCATTGCATCCACAACAAATAATGTTTCACTTGGACTAACAGCTTTTTTGATTTCACCAATTTCATTCATCATTTCTTGATCAATTGAAATTCTACCAGCTGTGTCAATAATTATCAAATTATTATTGTTTGTTTTTGAAAACTTAATGGCATTTTTAGAAATGCTGACAGGGTCTTTATTATCTCTCTCACAGTAAAAATCTGCGTTAACTTGTTTTGAAAGTATCTCTAACTGATCTATTGCGGCAGGTCTATATACATCACAAGCAACTAGTAATGGTTTTAATTTTTTATTTTTCTTAAGAAAAAGTGCAAGCTTTGCAGAAAAAGTGGTTTTTCCTGATCCTTGCAAACCAGCTACTAAAATTTTTGTCAAACCTCTCTCAATTTGTATATCAGAGCTTTGACTACCCATTAGCTCAGCCAATTCATCTTTCATTATCTTAGTTAGTAACTGTCCAGGCTCAATGCTTGTTAATACCTTTTGCCCAATGGCTTTTTCTCTTACTTTATCAGTGAAAGATTTTGCTGTTTTATAATCAACATCAGCAGAAATTAGTGCTTTTCTAATTTCTTTCATAGTTTGAGCAACATTAATGTCAGAAATAGTAGCCCTACCTTTTAATGTTTTAAAAGCTCTTTCTAATTTTTCTGATAAATTTTGGAACATATTTAAATAATTTCAGCGAATAAGTCATAGTAGTTAGCGTCAACAATTTTAACTTTTGTAAAACTTCCCACTCTCAAAAACTCCGCATTTCTAATAATTACTTCGTTGTCTACTTCAGGAGAATCAAATTCTGTTCTTGCATAATAAAACCCATTTTCAAATCTATCAATTAAAACCTTAATTTCAGATCCAATTTTATTTTTATTGATTGATAATGAAATGTCTCTCTGGATTGACATTATTTCATCATATCTTCTTTGCTTTTCTTCTTCATTAACATCATCAATTAGATTATATGCGTGTGTATCTTCCTCATGTGAGTACTTAAATACTCCTAATCTTTCAAATTTACTTTCCAGAACCCAAGATTTTAGCTCATTAAATATTTCATTTGTTTCTCCAGGATAGCCTACAATTACAGTTGTTCTTATTGAAATATTAGATTTACTTTTTCGGATCTTTTTTATCAATTCATTAGTACGTTTTTTTGTAGTTGATCTTCTCATTGATTTAAGTATTTTATCACTAATATGCTGAAGAGGCATATCAATGTAACTACAAATTTTTTCATTTTTATTTATGAGTTCAATAACATTTGAAGGAAAGCCCGTTGGATAAACATAGTGTAATCTTATCCACTCAATTCCATCAACTTTTGAAAGTTCAACAAGTAAGTCATGTAACTTTCTTTTTTTGTAAATATCAACTCCATAATAACTAAGATCCTGAGCAATCAATAAAATTTCTTTAATTCCTTTTTTTGCAAGCTCTCTAGCCTCATCTACTATATCCTCAATCTTTTTTGAAATATGTTTTCCTCTCATTTGTGGTATTGCACAGAACGAACATTTCCTATTACACCCCTCCGAGATCTTTAAATGAGCATAATGTCTAGGAGTGGTTAATTTTCTTTGATTTAGCAACTGTTTTTTGTAATCAAATTTTAGCTCTTCTAAAAGTTCTTTTAAATTATTAGTTCCAAAAAATTTATCAACTTCACTAATTTCATTTTGCAAATCTTCTTTATATCTTTCAGAAAGACATCCTGTTACATAGACTTTTTTTATGAGGCCTTTTTTTTTGTTCTCAACCTGTTGTAAAATTGTATCAATAGATTCTTGCTTTGCATTTTCAATAAATCCACATGTGTTGATAATGACAATATCTGAGGATTCATCATCACTCTCATGCTTGACTACTGCTCCATTGTTTTTAAGCTGCCCCATTAAAATCTCAGAATCATAGGTATTTTTTGAGCATCCTAATGTTATTACATTAATATTATTTTTCTGTTCTTTAGTTTTCATTACTAAACAAAGTATCAACAAATTTATCTTTATCAAAAAGCTGCAAATCATTTACCGTTTCGCCTAACCCTATATACTTTATAGGTATATTTAATTGATCAGAAATTCCTATTGCTATTCCACCTTTAGCGGTACCGTCTAACTTAGTTAGAGCAATGCAATCAACCTCAGTAGCTTTAGAAAACTGTTTTGCTTGTTCTATAGCGTTTTGACCAGTTGTAGCATCTAGCACTAAAATAACTTCATGAGGAGCATTTATCGAAACCTTTGACATTACTTTCTTAATTTTTGTCAATTCGTTCATTAAATTGACATTATTGTGAAGTCTTCCAGCTGTATCAATTATAACTACATCGGAATCATTGGACTTTGCTGATTTAAGTGTGTCAAAACAAACAGATGCAGGGTCAGATCCCATTTTTTGTTTGATTAACTTAGCATTTGTCCTATTTGACCATACTTCTAATTGATCGATAGCTGCTGCCCTGAAAGTATCAGCAGCACCAATGGTTACTGATAAATTGTTCTGATTGAATTGGTGAGCTAGTTTTCCAATTGTAGTTGTTTTACCAACTCCGTTTATCCCAACAACCATTATAACATAAGGTTTCTCATCTGAGAAGCTATAATCTTTTTTATTTTGCAACAAAAGATTTTTAATCTCATCTTTTAAAAAATCATAAATTTCATTGGTATGAATAAATTTGTCGTCACTTACTCTTTTCTCTAACGCATCAATTATTTTTAATGAAGTTTCTATTCCAATATCAGACTTCAATAGTGTTTCTTCAATTGAATCCAATTCTTGATCAGAGATTTTTGATTTTCCCACAAGTGATTTTGAAAAATTACCAAAAAAAGAATTTTTAGTTTTCTTAAGACCCTTTTTTAAAACTTCAGCAGATTTTTTCTCTGCATTTTGATTTTCAGCAACTGAATCTTGTGTTTTTTTTCCAGTTAGACTTTCTTTTAACTTTTTAAAAAAATTCATTTTATAAATATAGCTAAAGAAAGCTATTCAATACTTTTTACTTTTTGGATAGAAAGTCTTTAACGCTTTCTTTTGGCATTATATCAACAGAAGTCGAATAGCCTCCAGATGTCTCATTTTTTTTGAATCTAACAACTTTGGTAAATGATTTTGCGTCTTTATTTTTTAATGATGCTACGGTTTTCTTTGCCATTTATTTAATTTCTTTATGAACAGTCATTTTCTTTAAAATAGGATTGAATTTCTTTATTTCCATTCTGTCAGGTGTGTTTTTTTTGTTTTTTGTGGTAATGTATCTTGATGTCCCAGGCAAACCACTTGATTTATGTTCAGTACACTCTAAAATAACCTGAATTCTATTTCCTTTTTTTGCCATTTATAAATTTTAAGAATGCAAATTTACATTTTTTTCACACTAATCAGAAATAAATCGTCCCTAATTCTAAAATCATGAACGTCTATATTACCTAATTTAATCTCTTTTATTTTATTTGAGGTATTTATCCAGATATCCTCTTTTTTGCCAATTGATACTTTTATAGGCATATCGAACCCGTTCATAGCATTCCAATTACATATTAGAACTACATCTTTTCCAGTTACTTCTAATTTATAATTAAACTCAGGTAATGATGATTGAGTCAAATATTGCTGAAAAAATAATTTTAAATCTATTTTAAGATAGTCAGTAATATAGTTAATCAATTCATCTCCATCAATGCATCTATATTTAAAATCCTTATTTATATCTAGAATCATTTTAAAAAAGAGAATGTCATTGTCAACTAGACTTCTTAAAGTATGTAACATCAATGCAGATTTAAAATACATGTCTCTACTTCCCTGCTTATTGACTCCATAATCTGAAATGATAGGCTTGTCATTAACAATAAATTTTCTTTGATTTTTTAGATACGATAACATTTTTTCATAACCATAATAACATTCAACGAAAAGAGCCTCTGAATATGTACAAAATCCCTCATGGACCCACATATCTGCAATATCGTTTGTTGTTATACTGTTTCCCCACCACTCATGACCAGCCTCATGCAATATAATATAGTCGAACTCCAAATTGTCTATGAATTTAGTATTTCCATTATAACCATTTTGATAATTATTTCCATATGCAATGCAACTTTGATGCTCCATACCAAGGTAAGGAGTTTCAACAAGAGTAAAGCCATCTCTTTCAAATGGATATGAACCAAGATATTTTTCTAAACAAGTAATTATTGGTTTCACTTGCTTGAAGTGATTTTTAGCTATCGATAAATTTTTTTTTAAAACATAATAACTTAAATCAAGTGTGTCATCATTTCTAATCAATATATCTTCAAAACCAGAATAATTTGCAACGTTTAAAGTGACATTATAATTATTTATAGGATATGAAACAAACCATTCGTATTCATTCATCCAGGAATTCATATAATTACTCCAATAACTTGTATCTCTTTTTAATCTTCCATTTGAGATTGCATTTAAGGGTGACCTCACAGATATTGTTATTCTCATACTGTCAGGTTCATCTGATTGATGATCTTTACAGGGCCACCAAAGACTAGCTCCAATTCCTTGACAAGAAACACCAACCCATGGTTTATTGTTATCCTCTGACCATGTGAATCCCCCATCCCATGGCGGGTTCTTTGCAGTTATTGGATAACCTCCAAACCAAATTTTTAATGAAATAATTTCCCCCTTTTTTATGGTTCTTGGAAATTCTATATTGGAAGCATTTTTATTTTTTGTAAAATTTAAAATTTCATCCTCAAATTCAATAATCATAATTTCCATGTTTTCAAACAAATCAATTTGAATTTTATCAAAATTGGTATTTGCCTGAATATGCATTATGTTATGAGATCTTTCAATTGATCTTTCTATATCATCAAGCATGATAAACAAGTCATAAAATTTTACATCATAGCAAGATCTATATTTATTTAGAGTCCCTCTTATGCTGTCTTGCTGTGTGTAATTTTGTGCAAGTATTTGATTGTGAACAACTAAGACAAGAAAGATAATAATAAATCTTGCAAAGTAAAGCATGTATTTTATCTAGTCAATATTATTGAACAAGAAACATTTTGAGTGCCGACTATTGGTATATCTAACTCGTAATCAAGATCCATATAACCGCTATTTTCAGTTTCTAGTAATCCATCACCACTTACTGTTAAATCAACAGAAAAACCCATTAGGTCAATATTAGTATTTTGTGGAGATACGATAATTGTTCCATCGCTAGCAATGTTTCCCTCAATTTGGCTTGTTCCAAGATCTATGAAAATTATGTCTCCAGATCCTTCGTTAACTTCAATGCTCTCGGGGATTTGATCATTTAATGAAATAGATCCAATAACAGGAACTGTTATGTCATCACAATCAGGTGATACATCCCAAAAGCCAATAGCAGCCTGTTGTGCAGTTAAGCAAGTACCATTGTCTGTATTTGCATTGGGGTCATAGTTAAACATTGTTGCATCAGTGCAACCATTAATGAAAGGAATACATCCACCATTATCAGTATTTGCGTTCGGGTCGTAGTTAAACATTGTAGGATTTGTACAACCTAATATCAGACAAGAGCCATCATCTTCTTCAGCATCTGGATTATAATTGATTGCTAACGGGTTCATGCAACCCTCTTCTTTTTTACAAGATGAAGAAAACAACACAATTAATGACAAAAACAAAAGAGTTACAAATTTTGTATTCATTCTTAAATTTAATAAAAATATTTAAACTAAGATGTTGCCTTTTTTCTTTGCTTCAGACAAAACAGCAGATATGCCTTTTTTATTTATTGTTCTAAGAGCTTTAGCTGAAACTTTTAATGTTATATATTCTCCTGTTTCAGGAACAAAAAATTTCTTAGTTTGAAGATTTGGGTAAAACTTTCTTTTTGTTTTTCTGTTAGAATGGGAAACATTATTTCCAACCATTGGTTTTTTACCTGTTATTGCACATATCTTGGACATTTTTTTGAATTTAGGTAGCAAATATACAAATATCTCTATAAAATTTTATCCATTATTCCTGAAATAAGAAATTCAATAGCAAGAATTGTTGACTGTTTGGTAACTTGTTCTCGATTTCCTTTAAGCTCAAATTTTTTAGAAAGGGTTTTTGTTTTTGATGAAAAGGAAATGCATAAGACACCTTTGTTTGTATTATCAATTTCCATCAGGCCAGTAGTTGAAATTGAAAAATCAGAATCAAACTTCTCAAGGCATTTTTGTGACATATCTTTTGCTACCTCTTCACTTACAACACCATATTTTTCTATTTTCTTTATGTCTACATTTAATAAATTGACTTTTGAAAAATTACTGTAAACAACTAATCCTCCCTTAAAATATTTTGACGAACCTGAAGCTTTGGTTATAGTACTAGAAATCTCACCTGATGTACAGCTTTCAGCGCATGAAATTGTTAATCCTCTTTTATACAATAAATCATGTATTACATGCTCTAACTTTCCAATATCATGATAACTAAAATCTATTATTTTTTTAAGATTAATTAATGAAGAATTTATCTTCTTTTTTAATTCTAATTTATCTTTTCCTCTAGATGTAAGTCTTAATCTTACAATTCCTTTTTTAGGTAAGTATGAAAGGCTAATACTATTTTTTTTGATATTTTTCTCCCATCTGGAAATAATTAATGCCAGCTTAGACTCAGGAATACCAAAAACTGAAACTGTTTTATGATAAATCTGTAAAAATTCATGCTTTGAGGTTAAAAATTTTTCTAATTTTTCAAAAAGATGTATGAGTTCTGATGGGACGCCTGGAAAAGCAACTAAGATGAATTTTTCTGATTCTTTTACAATAGCAGGTGCAGTTCCAATATCATTTTGAAAAAAAGTACAACTCTTAGGAATATAGGCTTGTTGCTTATTTAGATTTGTGATATCAGTTCTACCAAATTTTTTAAAAACTTCTTTTATGTTTTCAAAAACTTGTTTAGAGAATATTAGTTTTTCACTTAAGAAATATGCAATTGCCTCTCTAGTTATATCATCATTTGTAGGTCCTAAACCACCACTTAAAATAATTAAATCAGATCTTTTGCTCTCCTCATTAATTACTTCAACTAAAGCTTTTTTATCATCACCAACAATTTTTATAGAACTGCACTCAATACCGAGTGAATTTAGTCTTTGAGCTATGAATCTACTGTTGGTATCAGCAATTTGTCCAATAAGAATTTCATCACCAATGCAAATTACAGATGATTTCAATTAAAAGGCAGTAGTTGGTGAAGTTATAAACTTTCTAGGCTTAGGTTTGATGCTCATCACAGGTATTTTTGAGTTGTGAATAATATACCTAGCAGTAACACTCAAGTTGTTTGACAATGCTAACTCTTCTTTTTTTGTCATTATTATAATTAGGTCAGAGTCAAACTTCTTTTCATAATTAATAACAAAGTCTCCAAGACTTTGTTTTTTTTCTCCTTCTATTAGTTCAGAGGTACATTTAACACCGGCATTAGAAATAAAATTAGAGACTTGATTCAAGTTCTTAATGAGTATATTTTTTTCATTAGTGTTATGTTTTAGAAATACAGATACTATTCTAATCGTTGAATTCCAATATCTTGCATATTCAATAGCAAATGTAACCTTCTCTTTAGTCTCTTTTCCTAAATCAAGTGGAAGTATTATATTATCAAAATTTTCAGCACTTGTATTTTCCTTTATGGTAATTACAGGAATGTTGGACAACCTAACAACTCTCTCTGCGTTTGAGCCAATGAATTTTTTTATTACGCCCTTGGGAGACCCATTAGTACCCATAACTATTAGATTAGCATTAATCATTGAGGATACCTCTACAATTTGCTCATAAATTTTCCCACTTGCAACCAATGAGTCAACTTTGACAGAAAATTTACTTGAGTGCATTTCTGAAATTTCATCAAGCTTATCTTTTACTTTATTTCTTATTTCTTCAAAGGGATTATCAACAAGCAAACCACTAATTTTAGATTGTTCTTCAATGACACTTAGAATAATTACTTCTGATTTTTTTATTTTAGCGATTAGGCAAGCTTGTTTTAGAGCAGCTAAGGATTGTTCAGAAAAACCCACTGGAACTAAAATTTTGTTTGTTAACATTTGCTAATTTTATGCAAAAATACATTTTTATATGAGTGTTTTTCTTGATTCTGAACTAATTATTAATAATGGTAGAATCTATCATCTCGATTTAAAGCCAGAAGATATTTGCAAAGATGTAATTCTTGTTGGTGATCCTTTAAGAGTAAAAGTGATTGCTGAAAAATTAGATAATATACATTTCTTTAAAAAGAATAGAGAGTTTTACTCATGTAAAGGAAGTTTCAACAATAAAGAAATTTTAATTATTTCTACTGGAATTGGGACCGATAATATTGATATTGTAATTAATGAACTTGATGCACTTCGTAACATAAATTTTTCCACAAGAAAAGTTTGTTTGAAAAAAAAATCTTTGAATATATACAGATTAGGTACTAGCGGAGGAGTTCAAAAATATGATGATGAAATTGTCGTTTCACAATACTCAATAGGGCTAGATGGACTTGCATATTATTATGAAAGTGAAGATTTTCTCAATACTAAAATTTCTGAAAAATTTAAATCACACATGAGCTGGCCGGATGCGCTATCTCTTCCATATTGTGTTTCCTGTGATAGCGACTTATTAAAAACATTCAGTTCATTCAAATCTGGAATTACCATTACTTCAACAGGCTTTTATGCACCACAAGGAAGAAATCTAAGACTAAAATCTAGTATTAAAGACTTACACAAAAAACTCGAGGATTTTAAATTTAATGATTTAAGAATTTTAAATTTTGAAATGGAGAGTTCAGCGATTTACTTTTTAAGTAAAATGCTTGGACACAAGTCAATTACAATTTGCTCTATTCTAAGTAATAGAAATATCAAAACTTTTAAAAAAGAACCGAAAAAAATTATAAATAAAATGATTGAGTCATCTCTTAGCATTATATCTAAATGAGAAATTTTTTAGTTTCCATATTTTTCATTAGTCTGTTTTTTTCTTGCCAATCTGAATATAAAATTGAACCGTCTTTTAATTCATATATAGACGTTAACGTTCCCCCAGACTCAATTACTCTAAAAATAATCAGCCCATATAAAAAATCTATTGATAGTGTTATGAACGAGATTTTATGCTTTAATAAGTTAGATATGCACAAGGGAAATCCTGAGAGTCTATTAGGCAATTTTGTAGCAGATCTTTGTATTCAAAAAACAAGTAGTTATGATCATATTGACTTTTGTTTATTAAACAGCGGTGGTCTAAGATCATCATTACAAGCGGGCAATATTAAATTAGGAGATATTTACAAATTGATGCCCTTTGATAATAAAATGGTAATAGTCAAAGTATTTAAAGAAGACATCTTAGATATATTTAAATATATTCAAAAAAAGGGTGGAAATCCAATTTCAAAACTTAGAATCGAAATAAAAAATGAAGAAGTTATAAATCACAACTTGAATTTCAAAAAAGATACTTTTTATGTCTTGACTAGCGACTACTTAGCAAGTGGAGGTGATGATATGAGTTTCTTTATTGACAAAGAAGTAAATAATCTAAATTTAATGTTAAGAGACTTAATTATAGAGCACTGCAATGACAAGGATTCAATAACATCATCATTGGACAACAGAATATTTATACATGAATAGAAAAAAATTTATTTATAAAACTTTGTTAGCTTCAACTGGCCTATCATTACCTTTGAGTAATATTAATTTACATGAGGAAAGTAAAAGATTGACAGTGCTACACACAAATGATATGCATTCTCATATTTTTCCATTTAAGTCAGGAAAATACAAAGATCTTGGAGGAATGGCTGAGAGGGCTACTCTCATAAAAAGTATAAGAGAGAAAAATGACAATGTTCTGTTGTTGGATGCTGGAGACATCTTTCAAGGAACTCCATATTTTAATTTTTTTGGAGGTGAGCTTGAGTTCAAGCTTATGAGTGAAATGAATTATGATGCAGCAACTCTTGGAAATCATGATTTTGATAACGGGATAAGCGGATTAAATGATAAATTGAGATATGCAAAATTTAGTTTCATCAATTCAAATTATGATTTCAACAATACAATTTTAAATGGCAAAATCAGAAAATTTAAAATCTTTAAAAAAGATCAATTAAAAGTTGGAGTTTTCGGATTAGGAGTTGAATTAGATGGACTAGTTCAAAAAAAACTATATGGAGATACAATATATAATGAACCGATTGAAGTCGCAAATGAAGTTTCAAGTAAACTAAAATTTGATTATGATTGTGACATGATAGTTTGCCTATCACATTTAGGATTAGAGTACGAAAGCGAAAAAGTTTCTGATTTAAAAGTTGCTAAAAACTCTTCGTACATAGATTTAATTATTGGTGGTCACACTCATTCATTTCTTGAAAAAGCTATAATTGTTACTAATCAAATAAATAAAAAAGTAGTTGTATCCCAAGCAGGCTATGGTGGCATAAAGTTAGGGCGATTGGATTTTATTTTTAACAAAAAAAACGAAATTAGAAAAGTGATTTCGACTTTAGAGGATATAAAAAGTTTGAATTTTTCTTAAAATAAAGTTCATCAACCAAATAATTTTTTTAGTCTTTAATCAGAAAACATCATAAATCATATAACAAAAAAAAAAAACTAAAAATTTTTCTTTTTTAACTTTCATTTTAAAGAATAGTTTTTAATATTTGCTATGCAATTTTGTTAATAACTAAACTAAATTGTTAAGAAATCTAAACCAATTTTAGACTTCTTATTTTTAACCAAAACAAGAACTACTACATTTAATGGGATTGACAAATCATGAAGAAATATGGAACAACTGTCTTACAGTAATCAGAAGCAATGTAAGTCACCAAAATTTCAAAATATGGTTTGAACCAATTTTACCAGTTAGCATTAAAGACAATATATTAACAATTCAAGTACCAAGTCAGTTTTTTTATGAGTGGTTAGAAGAAAACTATATAACTCTTCTCAAAAAGACAATAAAAAAAGAATTAGGCAAAGAAGGCAAATTAGAGTATCATATTGTTCTTGAAAATTCATCAAAATCTAAGCCTTACGTTTCTAAAATACCAAGTTCTAATCAAAAGGACATACAAAATAATCCAGTTAGTATTCCAATGAACTTAAGTACTAATAAAATTAGAAATCCATTTATAATTCCTGGACTTCAAAAAATAAACATAAATCCACAGTTAAATAAATCATACACGTTCGATGCTTTTGTAGAAGGAGAATGCAATAGATTGGCCAGATCTGCTGGATATGCTGTAGCTCAAGATCCAGGAGGAACCTCATTTAATCCGCTTTTCATATATGGTAGTGGTGGACTAGGAAAAACTCATTTAGCAAATGCAATTGGAATTGAAGCAAAAAATCTAGATCCAGAAAAAACAGTTTTATATGTTTCTGCAGACAAGTTCCAAACTCAATTTATTGATGCAATAATGGACAACAAAAAAAATGATTTTGTTCACTTTTATCAGTCTATTGATTTATTGATTATTGACGATGTTCAATTTTTAAGTGGTAAAGAAAAAACTCAAGACGTATTTTTTCATATTTTCAATCATTTACATCAAAATGGAAAACAAATAATTTTAACCTCTGACAAAGCTCCAGTCGACATAATTGGCATGGAACAAAGATTACTCTCAAGATTTAAATGGGGACTTTCTGCTGATCTTCAAGCTCCTGGACTTGAAACAAGATTAGCCATTTTAAGAAAAAAAATTAAAAAAGATGGAATTGAAATTTCAAATGAAGTTATTGAGTATATAGCTTACTCAATTACAACTAATGTAAGGGAACTTGAAGGGGCCCTAATTTCATTACTTGCGCAGGCTTCTTTAAATAAGAAAGATATCAATATTGACCTGGCAAGAAATATGCTTGATAAATTTGTTAGAAATACTGTAAGAGAAGTTTCTATCGATTATATTCAAAAAGTAATTTGTGACTATTTTGACATACCCATTGAAATAATGAAATCAAAAACCAGAAAAAGGGAAATTGTTCAGTGCAGACAACTCGCAATGTATTTTGCAAAACAGCTTACTAAAAATTCACTTGCTATGATTGGAAAACATTGTGGCAATAAAGACCACGCTACTGTTTTGCATGCGTGCAAAACTGTTAATAATCTCGCAGATACTGACAAAAGATTTAAAGGGTACATTTCTGATATAGAAAAACGTCTAACAATTTCTTAAATGAAAATTTTAATGGTTTGCCTTGGCAATATTTGTAGATCTCCATTAGCTGAAGGAATACTTAGAAGCAAGATCTCAAAAATGAAAGTAACAGTTGATTCAGCTGGAACAGCAGGATATCATGTTGGCAGCAAACCAGATCCCAGAGCAATTGACATTGCAAAAAAAAATAATATTGACATAAGTACTTTACGAGCTAGAAAATTTGAACGCTCTGATTTTATAAATTTTGATAAAATCTATGTAATGGATAAAAATAATTTTAATGATGTCATTGGTTTGGCAGAAAACAAGAACGAGGCATCAAAAGTTATCTTAATTACTGATATACTTGACTCTGATTCCTTTGTCCCTGATCCATATTATGGCGATTTAGCTGATTTTGTGAAAGTTTTTAATTTGTTAGATAAAATCTGTCAAAAGATAGCAAACAAAATTGAATCAAGCTAGTATATACATAATTCCCTCACAAATTTCAAATGAATCAAGTGTTAATTTGATAAATAATCACGTGATTGAAATAGTAAAATCATTAGAATTTTTCATAGTTGAGAATATTAGAACTGCCAGAAGATTTATTAAAAAGTTAGACAATAATAAAAATATTGATAAAGCAACTTTTTTTCTGATAAATAAACACAATAGATTTAATTTTCAAAACGAAATTTTAAAAACATTAGCCGAAAAGAAAAATATTGGAATTCTTTCGGATAGTGGATATCCGTGCGTAGCTGATCCTGGCAGTAAGATATTAAAATTTGCTCATGAAAAAAATATAAAAGTCATTCCTCTAATTGGTCCATCTTCTATAATTTTAGCACTATCATCTTCAGGATTAAACGGTCAAAAGTTTTCTTTTTACGGATATCTTTCAATTGATACAGTTAACAGAAAAAAAGAAATTAATCTAGCTCAAAAAAAAGTAATTAAAAATGATGAAACACAAATTTTTATTGAAACACCCTTCAGAAATCAAAAAACTTTTGAGGATCTGATTAAAAATTGTGATGAAAATCTGCATCTATGTTGTGCTGTAAATTTAACATCTAATGATGAGATAATATATACAAAAAAAATAGGTCACTGGAAAAAAATGATTTTCAAGCTACCTAAAAAACCAGCAATTTTTTTAATTGGAAAGTGACAAAATAGTTTATTTATATTTGTTATATGGATTTAAAATTTAAATTCTTATCAAAGATTCCGAGTCCTTTAAAAAATAAATATCTGATAACTTTTATAGTTTTTCTTTTTTGGATGACATTTTTAGATAGTTACAACATTCTTAACTTAAGAAAACTTTACATAGAAGAAAAAAAGCTTATCGAAGAAAAAGAGTTTTATATTAATGAAATAAAAAAAGATAGTGTTGAGCTTTACAATCTAACTAATGATAAAAAATACCAAGAAAAGTTTGCAAGAGAGAGATACTTAATGAGAAAAAAAAATGAAGATGTTTATATCATGAAAGAACAAAAAAAATGAAAAACCTTACATTTTCAGAGTTTAAAAAAAATTCTCTAAAGGAATGGAAAGAAAAAAATCTTATTTCTGATGAAATAATTTTTACGTCAGAAAATTCAAAGAAAAGTTTCCAAACAATTTTTAAAACAGAAACAAAAGCTTATGAATGGATTTATAATAAAAAGCCTGATCTAACTAATCAAAGAATTATAGATTGTATTGATTTAAACTTTAATAATATATGGATCGAAAATGTATCTGATCCAGAAATAATTTTTAAAGATATAAATTGTGAAAAAACTAATTTCTTATTTTTCAAGACTTCTGAAGATAGTCGGGAAGCTATTTCATCATTTTGTAATAAGAAAAATATTAATTATGAATTTGTAGAGGAAAATAATATAATCATTTTTGAAAATTATGATAATCATGCACTGCAAAAAGTTATAAATGAAAAAAGAGATAAGAATAAATTATTTCTATTTGTAAAATCTGAAAACAAGTTTTTTGACCAAATTGCAACATTAAAAAGTTTAAATCTAAATCTTAAAAATTCAAAAAAAGTACAAATTATTTGTACAATTGAAGATTCTCTAATAAAAACAGAGGATTTTCTTTACATAGCTAGCTTTAAGATTTTATCTTCGGTTCTAGCCTGCTCAGATTTTATGATTAAAACCATTGACTTGAACGAAAGATCCCGATTGACAAAAAATATCTATAATATTCTCAAGTACGAATCAAATATTGAAAAAGTTTCAGATCCACTAAATGGTTCTTTTTATTTGAACTCACTAATTGAAAAAAAAGTAAATAATAATTTTGGGGAGAAAAAAAATCTTAAACTACCCGAAAGAAAAAGTTGGATTTCTGATGAAAATATTGTGATATATGACTACTTCATAAAGAATGATATTTCAAGTTTGGAACATATTGATTTTTTATCGGGGGAACCTCCATTTTTAAGAGGACCATATGCTACTATGTACACAAACAAGCCATGGACTATTAGGCAGTACTCAGGATTTTCTACAGCAAGAGATTCAAACGCTTTTTACAAAAAAAATATTTCTCAAGGTCAAACTGGTCTTTCAGTTGCCTTTGATTTGCCTACGCACAGAGGATATGATTCAGATAATGAAAGAGTTAAAGGAGATGTTGGTATGGCTGGAGTTGCAATAGACACAATAGATGATATAAATCAACTTTTTGAGGGAATAGACCTAAATAACATATCAGTATCTATGACTATGAACGGTGCTGTACTTCCAATAATGGCATTTTACATTGCTTGTGCAAAAGAAAATGGAGTTGATATAAAAAATCTCAAAGGAACAATTCAAAACGACATACTTAAAGAATTTATGGTAAGGAACACATATATTTTTCCTCCTAAACCATCAATGAGAATAATTTCTGATATTTTTAAATATGTCTCAAAAGAGATGCCAAAGTTTAATTGCATATCAGTATCAGGCTATCATATGCAAGAGGCAGGCGCTAGCGCTGAAATTGAACTGGCATATACTCTCTTAAATGGATTAGAATATTTAAGAACAGGCACAGAAGCAGGTTTGAAAATCGATGATTTTGCGCCAAGAATTTCGTTTTTTTGGGGTATCGGCATGAACTTTCTTACTGAAATTGCAAAAATGAGAGCTGGAAGACTACTATGGGCTAAAATTGTAAAATCATTCAATCCAAAAAATCCAAAATCAATGTCACTTAGAGCTCATTGCCAAACTAGTGGCTGGAGTTTGACTGAACAAGATCCATATAACAATATTTGCAGAACAGCAATTGAAGCTTTGGGAGCTGTTTTAGGAGGAACTCAAAGTTTACATACTAACTCTCTTGATGAAGCTATAGCATTACCTACGGAATTTTCAGCAAAAATTGCGAGAGACACTCAAAAACATCTTCAAATTAATACTGGAATATGTGATGTCGTTGATCCTCTTGGAGGAAGCTACTATATTGAATACCTAACTCACAAAATTTACAAAAAATCTTGGGAAATTATTGAAGACATAGAAAAAAATGGTGGAATGATAGATGCAATCTCTAGTGGAATTCCTAAAACTAAAATCGAAAAAGTAGCAACCATCAAGCAGGCAAAAATTGATTCTGGAAAAGAAATTATAGTAGGTTTAAATAAATTTGAGAAAAACTTGAAAGAAAGTAAGTTTCATCTGCTAGAAATTGATAATAAAAATGTTATCAAAACTCAAATCAAGAAATTAATAAAAAACAAGAAAATGAGAAACGAAAGTGATGTTTCAAAAATTCTAAAACAAATCACTAGCTCATGTAAATCAAAAAAGCAAAATCTATTAACTTTGGCGGTCGAAGCTGCAGAAAAAAGAGCAACACTTGCAGAGATAATTGGTGCTTGTGAAAAAGTTTTTAAAAGATACACAGCAACCAACAATTTAATTTCTGGTTTTTATATGAAAGAGATAAAAGACAATCATCATTTTAAAAAAGCAAAGAAACTTTCTGATTATTTTTATGAAATTGAAGGAAGACGAGCTAGAATCTTAGTAGCTAAAATGGGACAAGATGGTCACGATAGAGGTGCAAAAATTGTAGCAACATCATTCTCTGATATGGGATTTGATGTTGATATTGGAGCATTATTTCAAACACCAGATGAGGTAGTCAATCAAGCTTTAATAAATGATGTTCATATAATTGGAATTTCTTCTCTAGCAGCGGGACATACTACAAATGTTCCAGAAATAATTAAGCTATTGAAAAAATACAACAGAGAGGACATTTTAATAGTTTTAGGAGGAGTAGTTCCCGAAAATCAACACAAAAGTCTGATTGATGCTGGAGTTGATCTAATTTTTGGACCTGGTTCAATTATTGCAGAGTCAGCATGCAACATTTTAAGTAAATTAATTGATTCAAATGAAAGCAGGAGTTAATAGTCTTTTTAAAAAGTTAAAAGAATATAGACAAGTCTTAAAGTTAAAGGGGTTTAAGGGATTTATTAAAATCTATGGATGGAAAGTAGTTGTTATTGTCTTTCTATATTATTTAGTTAGAGATTCTATACTCTATATACTCATTCCATACCTTTTTGCAAAAGGCTTACTCAATTGATTTAAAAACATCAGTAATTATCGAAGTACAGTCAAGTATTTCTTTTTTATTTATGATTAGTGGTGGAGCAAACCTAATTATGTTTCCATGAGTAGGTTTTGCGAGTAATCCTTTGTTTTTTAAAAGCATACAAATTTCCCATGCAGAGATACTTGAGGTTTTTCTTATTTCTATAGCGTTGAGTAATCCTTTTCCTCTAATCTCTTTGATGATTGAAGAATTTAATTTATTAAGCTCATCTCTAAAAATATTTCCCATTAAATTTGCATTATCACTTAAATTTTCATCAATCACTACCTCAAGTGCAGTTTTCGCAACAGCACAAGCAAGTGGATTTCCTCCAAAAGTTGAACCATGCTCACCTGGCTGAATACAAAGCATTACATCATCATTGCATAATACAGCTGAAACAGGATAAACTCCTCCCGATAAAGCCTTTCCTAAAATTAGAATATCAGGTTTAACATTTTCATGATCACAAGCAAGAAGTTTTCCAGTTCTTCCAATTCCAGTTTGAACCTCATCTGCAATAAATAAAACATTGTATTTATCACAAATTTTTCTGACAGAACTTATATATCCGGGGTCTGGGACAATAACTCCCGCCTCACCTTGTATTGGCTCCACCATAAAAGCACATACGTTAGGGTCCTTCAGTTCATTTTCTAATGCATTTAAATCATTATATGCAATTAAATCGTAGCCAGGCATGTATGGCCCAAAACCTTTGTAAGATGATGGATCATCAGAACTTGAAATTGCTGCAAGTGTTCTACCCCAAAAATTTCCTCTAGCAAAAATGATTCTAGCCTTGTTCTCCTCAATGCCTTTTTTTAAATATCCCCATTTTCTTGCTAGCTTATTAGCTGTCTCACCACCTTCAACTCCAGTATTCATTGGTAATACCTTGTCATAGCCAAATAACTTTGTTATATATTTTTCATATTCACCTAATACGTTGTTATGAAAAGCTCTTGAGGTTAAAGTTAGCTTGTTAGCTTGAGAAGTCAGCGAATCTAAAATTCTTTCATTACAATGACCTTGGTTAACTGCTGAATAAGCAGATAAAAAATCATAATAACGATTTCCCTCAACATCCCAAACATATATTCCATTTCCTTTAGAAAGAACAACAGGTATTGGATGATAGTTATGTGCACCGTATTTGAGCTCTAGATCTATGTAATAGTTTTGGTCTTTCATTTTAGTTACAAAATTAAAAAATGAAATCAAATAATTAAATTTGCTTAATGAGTTCAAAGAAAAAAACTATAATAAATAATATTAAAATATTTGATATTGCAAATAAAGGCCAAGCCATAGCGAAGTTTAATGAAAGAGTTATTTTAGTTGACAAAGGAGTTCCTGGTGATATTTGTGACATTCTTGTTACAAAAAAAAGAAGGAAGTTTTGGAAAGGTAAAATTGTCAAAAGAATAAAAGACTCTGAGCATAGAATTGAGGCAAAATGTAAACATTTTGGAATTTGTGGTGGCTGTAAATGGCAAAATATGAAATATGACTCTCAATTAATCTTTAAACAAAATGAGGTTCTAAATAATCTCAAAAGAATTGGTGGAGTTGAATTTGAAAATATTAACAAAATAATACCTTGCAAAGAAACTTTCTACTACAGAAACAAAATGGAATTTACTTTCTCTAACAAAAGGTGGTTAACTGATGAAGAAATAAAAAATTGTAAAACAATACACAACAGAAATGCATGTGGATTTCACATTTCGGGAAGATACGATAAGGTTATAGATATTGAAGAATGTCATTTACAAAAAGAACCTTCTAACAGCATAAGAAATTCGATTAAAGAATTTTGCTTAAAAAATGAAATATCATTTTTTGATTTAAGAGCAAAAGAGGGTTTAATAAGAAATTTGTTAATAAGAACAGGATATCACAATGAATTAATGGTTTTGGTTCAATTTTTCAAAAACGATTTAAAAAAAATTAATCTTTTAATGAATCACTTAAAAAATACTTTCAATAACATAACATCATTACTTTATGTAATAAACAATAAAGCAAATAGTACAATTTATGATCAAGATATAATTTGCTTCAGTGGAAAAAAATTTATTGAAGAAAAAATAGGTGCTTTATCTTTTGATATTGGACCGAAATCCTTTTTTCAAACAAATAGTAATCAAACAAAAATTTTATTTGACAAAATCTCCGAAATTGCTGATTTAAAAAACAATCACATTGTCTATGATTTATACACAGGAACTGGTACAATAGCTCAATATTTGTCAAAAAATGCAAAAAAAATTGTTGGTATAGATTCTGTTGAGGAGGCGATTAATGCGGCAAAAAGAAGCTCAAAAAAAAATAAAATAAAAAATTGCACTTTTATCTGTGGAGATATGAAAGTAATATTAAACGAGGATTTTATAAAATCAAATTGTAAGCCTGATATAATTATTACTGACCCTCCAAGAGAAGGTATGCATAAAAAAGTGATTTCTCAGATTATGAATATAAAGCCTGAAAAAATTGTTTACATTAGTTGCAACTCAGCAACACAAGCTAGAGATATTGCAATTTTAAAAGAATTATATGACATAGAATTTATTCAACCTGTTGACATGTTCCCAATGACACATCATGTTGAAAATATTGTTTCACTAACTTTAAAAAAGAAAACAGTATGAATGATATTTGGAAAAAATTACAAGAGCTTTATCATCTAAATCCTAGACTTTTTGGTTTTTTACTACTCGTAGATCTATGTATTGTAATGTTTTTGATAAAGATTTTTTTACTGTAAATCAAAAATTTTCTTTAGTACTTTTATAATTTGAGGTAATACCAAATCATCTTTACTGTTGAATATTACAAAGTCCGATAGCTTCTCTTTCTCAATCTGAGACATTTGCATAGAAATTCTTTTTTTAACTGAGTCACTATCAACTTTATCTCTTTGCATAACACGATTTATTCTATCTTGCAATTTTGCTGTAACACAAACAACATAATCTAAGTTCTTATGTGAATTAGCTTCAAATAGAATTGCTGCTTCTTTAAAAACTACTTTTTCATCATATCTTTTGCTCATCCAATTATCAAATTCTTTTTTTACAAATGGGTGAACTATTTCATTTAATTTTTTTAATTTTTCTCTGTTAGAAAATACTTGAATTGCTAATTTTTCTCTACTAATCTTTTCATTTTCAATAATATCTTCACCAAAAAATTTTCTGATTTGGTCACGCACAAAAGTATTTTCGGAAACTATTTTTTTAGAAACTTGATCTGAGCTAAAAACAGAATATCCCATTTTTTTTAAGATATTACTTATATATGTTTTTCCGACACCAATACCACCAGTAATCCCTACTTTAATCATTTTAATAATTCTTTATAGATTTTAATATACTGGGGAACTACTTTACTTATGGAATACTTCTTAGAGTGTTTCACACAATTATTTCTAATTCTTAAATACAAATCATTATCTAAAAGTAATTTTATGCAATCATCAGACATTTTTTTAATATCGCCTAATTTAGACACAAAACCTGTTACTCCATCAACTACAATTTCTGTTAGTCCGCCAACATTAGTAGAAATAACTGGAACGCCAGATGAAATTGCTTCTAACGCAGACAAACCAAAACTTTCCTTCTCAGAAGTCAATAAAAATAGTGTTGAATTTTTAAGTTCTTTATGAATCTTTCTTGAATATTTTTTAAAGCGTACTCTTTTTTCAATATTTAATTTTTTTGACAACTCTTTTATTTTTTTTAGCTCTGGCCCATCTCCAATTAAGTTTAAACTACAATTAATTTTTTTTTGAACTTTATAAAAAACCCTTAATACATGATCAACTTTTTTTACTTTTCTAAAATTTGATACGTGTGTGATAATTTTTTCAGCTTTATCATTTTCATCAGTTGGACTATACAAAGCTGAGTCGATAAAGTTTGGAATAATTTTAATTTCTTTTTTTATTTTAAAATTTTTAAATGTGTCTTCTTTCAAACTTTTAGAAACAGATGTTACAATATCAGAATTATTAATTGCAAACTCTATCACTGGCTTAAATGATTCATCCTTACCAATAAGTGTAATATCAGTACCATGTAAAGTTGTAACAATTGGTAATTCTTTAGAAAGACTCCTCAAAATTTGTTTTGCTGACAGTGCAGCTGATGCATGAGGTATAGCATAATGCACGTGTACTAAATCTAAATTATAATTTACAGAGACATCTACTATTTTACTTGTAAGATTAATTTCATAAGGGGTGTATTCAAATAAAGGGTAATTATATGTTGTAACTTCATGAAAAAAAATATTTTTATTTTTTTTATATTTCAGCCGAAACGGCCTACAGTATGAAATAATATGAATCTCATGCCCTAGATTAGCAAGTGATTGAGCTAATTCTGTCGCAACTATTCCACTACCCCCTTGAGTTGGATAACAAACAATTCCAATTTTGAGATTATTCATTATCAAACATATCAAAAGTTAGCCTCATTAATTCTGTTCTTACATTCATTTCAATTAATTTCTTATTATCGGCTTTGGGATGTATTCTATTTGATAAAAAAATCAAAACAATATTCTTTTCAGGATCAGCCCATGCCAGTGTTCCTGTAAAGCCTGTATGACCAAAGCTTTTCATACTTACATTTTTACTGGCAACTCCAACTTCTTGGTCTTCAAGACAAGGTTTATCAAAGCCTGCACCTCTCCTATTTTCATTAAAAACGTATTGTCTTGAGGTAAATTTTTTAATTGTTGATTCATTTAAAAACCTTTCATCTCCATACATACCATTATCAAGATATAATTGCATAAACTTAGCTAAATCATTTGAACTAGAAAAAATACCTGCATGTCCCCCAACTCCGTCTTGCAAAGCTGCGCCCATATCATGAACATGTCCAATTAAAAGTTGATTTCTGTAATAATTATCAACTTCAGTAGGTACTATTCTTTTCATATCTATCTCTTTAAATGGATTGTAACACATATTTTCCATTCCTAATTTTTTCAAGAAAATTTTATTCAATATCTTATCTAGTGTCAGCTGATAGGAATTTTCTATTATTTTTTTGTACAAATAAAATCCAAGATCACTGTAAAGATATTTCTTATCTTCATCAATTTTAGATTCTAATATTCGCTTTACTATTGTGTCTTGAAATGAACTTTTACTGTATAAATTTTTTGCAACTTGATAATTAAAATCAAAGTCCTTTTCTGAACTATAGATAGATTTATTTAGTGATTTACTGCTGGAAATTGAATCAAATAAAAATGTTTCTTGATAAAAAGGAATCCATGAAACTAAACCCGCTTGATGTGCCAAAATTTGCTGATTACTTGTACTGCCAATTGAAGATTTAAAGATTAACGAATCATAAGATCCAATTTTTTCATCAAGCTTAAATAGTTTTTCATCTGTCATTTTCATAAGTATTGGTACAGTTGATATTATTTTTGTTATTGATGCTAAATCATAAACGTCATTATTTTTTACTTGATGATTTTGTTTATATGAGTGAAATCCATATGATTTATGAAAAAAGATATTTTTGTCCTTACTAATTAATACTTGGCATCCCGGAAAGGCTTCTTCTTTTATAGCCTCTTCTATAAGACTATCAATAGCAATGAGATTATTTTGAGAAAATTCTAGTTCATTATGATTGATATAACCTAGTCTTGTTTTTTGTGATTTTAAACCGTGACCTTTCTTAAAATGTCTTGTTGTAACTGGAACTTTCGAATTAATTTCAATTCCGCCAAATATACTTTGTGCTGCATATTTCTGTGCATACTTGTTACTTTGATATCCAAGAACGATAGCTTCAAAATTTTCTAATGTAAGTAAAGAATTAAGAGTATATGGACTTGAAAATGTTGTAATTATAATCTTATTTTGCAAACCAAGTGTTTGTAAAAAAATATCTAAATCTTTTTTTATTTTATAATCTATCCATGGATTTTTATCGGATTTATATAATGAAACAATTACCAGATTATATCTAGATAAACTATCTAAATATTTTGCTTGAGTTTTTAAACCTTCACTTTCATTCATTTTGAATGATTTGATTTTTGAATAATTAGATAAAGTTTGATTAAAATAGTTGAGATCACCTCCAATAGTCAGGCTTGCTATACTTAGAGTATCTAATCTTTTCAATGGTATTAAATCTTTATTATTTTTTAATAATGTTATTGACTTTCTATGTATTTTTTCATTTAAAACCTCAAAAGCTATGTCTTTACTCTGATTAATTGGTTTATAATTATTTTTAATCCAAAATTTTGCGTTAAGAACTTTTCTACATTTTAAATTAATATCACTAATTGAAAGCTTTCCGCTATCAATTGCATTTTCAATGTAATCAATTGCTTTTGAAACATCAGAAGACATTAACAAAATATCATTTCCAGCCACTAAAGCATTATACTCTAGCTCACCGACTTCGTAGTATTCACTAACTCCTTTCATATTTAATGCATCAGTAATAATTAACCCCTTGAAATTCATCTTATTTATCAATTGTTTTTTTATTGCTTTTTTTGACAAGCTGGTTGGTACTCCTGAGTTATCTATAGAGGGAACATTTAAATGTGCAGTCATGATAGATGATACTCCTGAACTAATTAACTTTTTAAAAGGTTTAAGTTCATATTTTTTTAATCTCATAATATTATGACCTACTGTGGGAAGTGTTTTGTGAGAATCCTTATCAGTGTCTCCATGACCTGGAAAATGTTTTGCACAAGCCAGAACTCCATTTTCCTGTAAGCCTCTCATATAAGAGTCACTAAGCTCTGAAACTAATTTAGAATCTTCTCCAAAAGATCTATTATTTATAATAGGATTTTTAGGATTAGAATTTATATCGGCAACTGGAGCTAAGTTCATATTTACACCAATTGATTTACATTGATTTGCAATTTCATAACCCATTTTATAAGCTAACTGTTTATCATCACATGCTCCCAGTGTCATTGGCCATGGAAATTTAAAAGAAGAATCTAATCGCATTGACAAACCCCATTCTGCATCCTGTGCTATTATCAACGGAATTTTAGAGTATTGTTGAAATTTTCTTGTCATTTTCTTTTGTTTTTTAGCACTACCCTGCAAAAACATAACTCCACCAATACCAAAATTTTTTATCAATTTTATTATTTCCTCTTCATGACTGATTGATTTGTTTGAGTATGAAGCTACTACGAATAACTGTCCAATTTTTTCTCTTAGTGTCAAATTATCAAAAATACTATCAACCCAATCATTTTGTATTTCACTAAAATCTGTACTAAAATCATTGGTCTTAGTAAATACAGGATTCAAAATAAATAATGAAATGACGGAAAATAAAAAGATATTCTTCACCTTGTAAATTTAATATAACTAAGTTTATACTTATTTAAAAAGAAACATAATTTATCAAAAATGAAAATTTCTTTCGTCAAGAACAAAAAGAACAAAAGGTTCAATTATAGTCCAAGGTTTCAAACAAAAAAAAGTGAATCAACTAAGAAAAAAATTGTTTTCAAAAAAAGAGAAATATTAATAAAGAATAACAAAATTAATAAATCACAATTACTAATTTTAGTTGGGCTATTATTTTTATTTTTATACCTATTATTAAATTAGTTAGCATTGGGGATAATCAAAATACTTGAAAGTCAGGTTTCGAACAAAATAGCAGCCGGTGAGGTTGTTCAAAGACCTGCCTCCGCTGTTAAAGAACTTTTAGAAAACTCTATTGACTCAAAAGCAGACGAAATTATTTTATCGTTTTACTCTGGAGGGAATAAGATGTTTCAAGTTTCTGACAACGGATGTGGCATGGATATTGATGATTTAAACTTATGCGTAAAGAGGCATGCAACCTCTAAAATAAAAACATCTCAGGATCTCAATAATATAAAAACAATGGGTTTTAGGGGCGAAGCTTTAGCTTCTATCTCAGAAATCTCTGTTATGGAAATTAAAACTAAATCCAAAGGTCATGATATTGGCAATAGAGTTTTATTTAATTCTGGACATAAGCAAAAAGCTGAGCCATTTAATGCTCAGCAAGGAACGGCTATAAGAGTTGAAAATATTTTCTTCAATCTACCTGCTAGAAAAAAATTTCTCAAATCTGAAAAAATTGAATCTAAACATATAATTGAAGAATTCAAAAGAATTGCAATTATTAACAATCAAATAAATTTTGTTTGTTATGAAAATGGAAAAGAAGTCTTTAAGTTAAAGAAAGCTAAACTCCTAAACAGAATATTAGAAATTAATAACCTAAAAATAAATAACAATTTTGTACCTGTAAATGAAGAAACTAGCATAGTTAAAATTTTTGGATATATTGCAAAACCTGAGCTCGCAAAAAAAACTAGAGGAGAACAATATCTGTTTGTTAATAAAAGATTTTTTAAAAGCAATTATCTTTCACACGCTATAAAATCTGCATTCAAAGGATTGATTGATGAAAAAAAAGTACCCACTTTTTACATTAATTTTGAAATTAATCCATCACAAATTGATGTTAATATACACCCTAACAAAACTGAAATCAAATTTTCTGACGAAAAATCAATTTATTCTATTTTAAGATCAGCCGTCAAAAAATCACTAGCTCAATATAATTTAATACCATCAATAGATTTTAATCTCGATCAAGCTTTTTTTAATGAATTAGACAGAAAACCTAATAAAATTTCTGTTCCTAATATTAAAATTGATAAAAACTACAACCCTTTTAAGAAAGATTCTCAAAATACAAGCTCTAATCTTTTAAATAATTTGTTCTCCGACACAAGAGATTCTATTGATTCTAAGACTAAAAA
>JAOOLD010000007.1 GCA_028408365.1 Bacteroidota bacterium | reverse complement strand
GAATTAATTCAATTAATACAAAAAAATTATTAATTTTGAATAAAACAAGTTCTTATCGAAACAACATATTTTTCAATTAAATAGTTAATGAGCGCTTTACTATTTTATTTATCAATCGCTCTTGTTATTTCCTTTATTTGTTCACTAACTGAAGCAGTTTTACTAAGCATCCCTCAATCTTATCTTGCCTCCATTAGAGATGATCAAAAGTGGGCTGGGTCACTACTTAGTTACAAAGAAGATATTGATAAACCTCTATCTGCAATTTTATCTCTAAACACCATAGCTCATACGGTAGGTGCTGCTGGAGTTGGAGTTGAAGCTGCTAAGTTATTTGGGGAAACATCAATAGGGCTAGTATCTGCTATTCTAACTATTTTAATTCTTATCTTTTCTGAAATCATTCCGAAAACTATTGGTGCAAAATATAACAAGACATTTTCTTCATTTACTCTTTACGCCATTAAAGCAATGGTATTTATTACTTATCCTTTAGTGTTACTTTCAAATCAAATAACAAATTTGTTTTCTAAAGATAAAGCCCAAGTTACTAGCAGAGATGAAATTGCTGCTTTAGCTAATATGGGGTATAATGATGGTGTCTTCTCTATGCAAGAAAATAAGATTATTCAAAATATATTAAATCTTAAAAAGATTAAAGTAACAGAGATTATGACACCTAGAGTAGTTATTGTATCAGCAGATGAAAACTCAACTCTTGATAAATTCAAAAAAAATAAAGAATTCTTAAACTTTTCTAGAATTCCGGTTTATCTAAATGATGATGAGAAAATAACTGGTTACGTTTTCCTTCAAGATATATTAGAAAAAATAACTGAAGACAAAAGTAAAAATGAGTCATTGACTGCATTTAAAAGAAATATTCTAACATATCCTAATACTGTTAACTTATTTGCATTATTTAACCATTTAATCCAAAAGAAGGAGCATATCGCCATTATTGTAGATGAATATGGAGGTTTAGATGGAATCGTAACAATGGAGGATATTATTGAAACTCTTATTGGTATTGAAATTATCGATGAAAAAGATCAAGTTGTTGATCTACAGAAGTATGCCAAGGAAAAATGGAAAAAGAAAGTTGATAATCAGAAAAGAAAAAAATCTTTAAGCATTTAGCTAATTAAATAAGCTATAAATCAAAAAAATTATTCCTTTGGCAAAGAAAAAATTTACTTGGCAATTTAATGGTTATGACTCTTTAAAAATTTCTGAACACCAGATGAATCACCTAAAAGAATTTTTTGAAAGAGAAAAAATTGAAATTTTAGATATTGGCAGTAAGAACATAAATGAATTTGTTTCTATTTCATTTGTAATAGCTGACGAGAAGTTTGAAGAAACTATTAAAAATGCTCTTAAACCACACTTTATTTCTGAGGATTAAAGGATTAGATAATTTTCTGATCAATTAGAGACTGAAAGCTTTCAACAAGAGTTTGCTTGAAAGGTCTAAAGTTTATGCCTAGCTCTTTCTGTATTTTATTATTATTTGCTTTAAAATCCTGATTAAAATTGTTACTAATATATTTTCTTGTGAGTGCCTTGTTTAGTAGAGGTCCTATCAAAAATACTAGCCATTTTGGTAATGGTCTTTTAGGAATGGGAAAAGAATCTCCAAATTCAGAGTACAGTAATTTAGATATTTCTAAAAAACTTGTATTGTAAGCACTTGTTATATATCTACCGCTCGCATTTTTATTAAACGCAGCCTCATAGTGCGCATCAGCAACATCTCGAACGTCAACAACACCAATCGGCATTTTAGGTACACCGATTTTAAAAGTTCCATCTCCAATTTGTTTTAAAAGATTGATACTCTCAGATGTGGTTTGTGTTGCATTTGGAAAGGGGCCTAGAACTAAGCTAGGGTTTATAACAACTAATTCCCATTTACTTTGCTTTTTATATAAATTCCAAGCTTCCTTTTCTGCTAATGTTTTTGAATATGAATATGGCTGATAGTTAATCGATGCTGTTTTATTCCAAATTAGTTCTGTGATTTCATTATTAATTAAATTTTTGCATTCAGATGCATCTGTGTACATTGCGGCAACACTACTTGTCAATACAATTTTTTTTACAGCATCTATCTTGTCAGCTGATCTGAAAACATTCTTTGTTCCCTCAAGTGCTGGATTGATTAGTTCTTTAATAGGGTTTTTAATTTCTAATCTAAAGGGGGATGCAGTATGAAAAATAATTGAACAATTTCTCATAGCTTCATCAAAAGAGTTTTTTTCAAGTAAATCTGATGAGAAGAACTTAATATTTCCTTTATATTTTTTCTCGTATTCTAAAAGATGATTAATTTTTTCTTTGTTATGTATATCTCTTACTGTAGCATGAACAGTATGTCCTTCAATTAATAACTTTTTTACAATCCAGCTTGCTAGATAGCCATTAGCACCTGTTACTAAAACAGTATTTTGTTTTGAACTCATTTTGTATTTAAAGATTTACAAAATTAAAAAAGCAATTTCTAATATCTCTATATTGAGTTGCTGGATTGTCTTTTTTTAATTTTTTTGTATTTCCTTTTAAGATTTCTTTTATTTGAGAATTCTCTCTTTTCTAGATCATTTAAAATCTCTTTATTTTGAGATCTTTTTTTTCTAGCTAAATAAGATTTGAATATTCTTAATACTCTCATAACATTTTAACGTAAATTATTGAATATTATTACTTTTGAGAAAATTATTTAATATCAAATTTGAAAGCAATTGTTATTGGAGCAACCGGAGCAACTGGAAGGGAATTAATTAAAATACTTTTACTAAGGTCTGAAGTTAAGCATATACTTGTTTTAACTAGAAAAAAATTAAAAGTATCAAGTACTAAGTTAGATGTGCATGTAATTAATTTTGCAGAAATAGATAAATATAGGAATATCATTAAAGGAGATATTTTGTTTTCTGCACTTGGAACTACTTTAAAAGATGCAAAGAGTAAAACAAAACAATTTGAAGTTGATTATACATATCAGTATAATCTAGCTAAGATTTCATCTGAAAATAATGTAAAAACACTATCATTAGTTTCCTCATCTGGGGCAAATGAAAATTCTTTGTTTTTTTATCCCAAAATCAAAGGATTGCTTGAGAGTTCAGTCAAACAACTTAGCTTTGAAAATATTCAAATTTATCAGCCTCCTTTCCTCATAAGACAGTCAGATGTAATGCGGGTCAATGAAAAGATAGGGATTTTTATATTTAAAGCTCTAAACTCAGTTGGTGTACTTAACTCTTTAAAGCCATTGTCTGTATTAAGATTGGCTGAAAAGATGGTTAATGAAGCTCTTAAAAAACATCCACAAAGAGTTATGGTATTTGAAAATAAAGATATTATTATTTAGTTTAAAGTGCATAGCTTATCTTTAAATTAAACCTTATTTGAGGATCAATGCTTTTATAGAATTTTTCCTCAGAATTGTATGATGAAGTGACCATCTGTTTTTTACTACTTAAAATATTTTCAATTGCAAATTCAAGAGATAAATGATTTTTGACTTTTTTATTAAAATTAAAGCTTAAGTTATGCAATTCATTAGTATAAATATCAGAACTTGAATTCATTGATACAATTGATAGTGTTCTTCCCTTAACATTTTAAAACAATCCTGTTTGCAACTTGTAATCACTATTTTTATGAAAAATAGATAAATTAACTGCGTGAGGTGATTGGCCTTACATATTTCTGTAGTACTTCCCATCATTTTCATCTAAATTTTCAGATGCAACTACTAATTTTAACATGTAAATAAATTCGAACCAAAACTAGAGTGAAGAAGTTATTTATGTGTTAATGAAGTTTTATTAGATTGTAAATTATAAATTGAGAAACTAATATATATGTTAAATTAATGTTAAAATTCTGTCGTAAATTATCTAACAATAAATATTTGACCATATTCTTTGTGTTTCCAACCTTCGAAATCTTGTAAATAAATTTCGTAGATATATGTTCCGGTTGGAAGAGGTGTTCCGTCTTTTTGATGCTTTCCGTTCCAGCCGTTTGTATTTAATAGACACTCAAGATCGTTTATATTATCAGTAGAATAAACTAAGCTTGAAAATCGGTCATATATGTTAAATAAGAAAGTTTCGGTTCTAACACCGTTGTAGTAAATACAAAATAAATCATTTACTCCATCATAGTCAGGGGAAAAGCTGTTAGGAATATACATCCAGTATTCATCAGTAACCCATACTTGACGAATAGAGGTATCTGTACATCCGTTGTTATCCTCAACTAATAAACTAATTTGATAGATTCCATACTCATCATTATAATTATGAACTGGGTTTGGTATGTTTTCTATTGGACTATTATCACCAAAATCCCAAGCCCATGAGGTTATATAACCTATTGATTGATCAGTTAATTGAATAGTAGGATATAAAATTGAAAGGGTATCACTAGAGCTTGAAAAGATAGCTTCAGGAGCGTCATTAACAACAATAAGTGCACTTCCTGAAATAGATCCTGTTTCAAGAGCATCTGAAAATGATTCTAAGCTATAGACTCCACTTTGATTGGTGTAAATAATATAGGGGTTCAAGTCTGTTGTGATACTGGTTTGAGTAACTCCATCAATCGAATATGTAAATGTAAATGGTTCAGTACCACTGTTAAATGATATTTTTATCTCGGACATTTCTTTTTGGTTATTACATATGGTATCATTACCAGAAATAAATGCAGTCAGTGGTGGCTTGGGATATGTTTGAAGTACACATGAATCACTAGCGCTAGCAATAAAGTAAGAATTTAAGTAAGTAGAGGAGGGCAAAATAGAATTGGAGTATGTTGACCATTTGTTGAATAACCAATTGGGTTGAATTATAGCTGATAAGAAAATAGTATCACCTGCCCAGTAGCTTTGGGTATATGGCATATTTCTTAAAACTCCATCAATTGTTATTGTTGCAGAGCCAGGGTTATTGATATTGAAATCTATCAAAACACCAAGTTTATTATAAAGTACTGAGTCTACAAAGTTTGTGTCACACCCATCCACTGTGTATGTGGATGTAATAAATATTCCTGTATCTGCTGGATTATAAACCATCTCCTCAGTATAAACAGTATCATATGTATTAGAGATTGTGAAACTACCAGGTGTCATGCTCATCTTCCAAACAAAAATATCTTTTTGTCTACCTGTTGCATCAAGAACAGTTCCGTCAAAGTTAGCTAGGTCCTCAAAAAAACCAATGGCATAAACATTACCAAATCCATCTACACATATGTCATTTGTTCTGTCATCGTCATCTGTATCACATCCTGCTTGCTTTGCCCATACCCAATCTCCAGTATTGGTAGATCCATCTAGCTGAGCAATCCATGCTGAAGCTGTAGTATCTCCAGGAATTTGTGGAGCTACAGTTAAGTTATCATTAAACTTTAAATCTCCTTTAGCAGTTCCTCCCAAAAAAACTTGTTTATTAGCATCGACTGACATTTGGTATGGTTTATCAGTGCCATCAGTTCTAGCTCTTTTTGCCCATTTCCACTCACCTTCGCTGTTTATTTTAGCAACAAATACATCTCTTTTTTGCTTGTGACTTAAGGTGTCCGTTCCATTTGATGCATTTGCACCTGAAAAAACAATAGGGTTTCTATATTCCCCAGTAACGTAAATATCATCGCAAACATCTACAGCTATACCATTTGCTCTGTCTGTTCTATCACTTCCAAATCCCTCAGCCCAAATCCAATTTCCATCTTTATCCATTTTAAAAATGAATGCATCCCACTCTCCATTGGATGTTAATGTAAATGGTCCATAGATGCCTGTATTTTGAAAGCCACCGATTACATAAATATTTGAGAATTTATCAATCGCTAATCTATTATCTCTAGATCCTCTTTGATCTTTGATGCCATCAAATTCCTTTACCCATAGCCAATTACCCGCGGGGTCTAGCTTTCCAATATATCCTTTAGGTTGACAATCAACACCCCAGTTAGGATTAGTTATTGTTAAATTATCAAAATCAGCACTTAGACCAGAGAAAAACCCAGTCACGTAGATAAAACCATCTTTGTCAACTTTTACGTCATAAGAGTGATCATCGGCATCATAAATAGGATAGGGGCAGTTATAACCACTTCCTGCACCCTCGTCGCCACCAAAGCCTATAACCCAAATAGGATTACCATCCTTATCAATTTTTGCTAATAATGAATTATCATGAGCATTTAACTGATTACCAGCAACATTTATAGTTCCCGGAGCTCCACGAACACCTAAATAATATGAGCTCCAAAAAGTACCAGTAATAAAAACATCTCCACCAGGTGTAACATGCATGCCTAAAGCCCTGTCATCGCAGCAACCATATTCTTGATTTCCACCAGGTATTGCCCATAACACATTACCCATAGAATCCATCTTAAAAACAAAATTTTCTTTGTTGTTTCCTGATGTACTTAAAGGTTTGTTAGTAAGAGTTATTCCACCAAAAGTTGCTTGATTATTAAAGTAACCACTTCCGTAAATATAGCCTAAGGAATCTGTTCCAATACTAATTCCTTTGTCAGAGGCAACACCACCAAATGAAACAACCCAATCAGTTGTTTGGCAGTATAAATAATTGCAATTTAGTGCCAATAAGAGTGATAAAATAAATGATGTTGATCTCAAAAACTTATTTAAAAATTTTTATAAAGATAGAAAATATTAAACTTTTTTTTTTTAAATCATCAGAACAAAAAAAGAATTAAAAAATATTTATGTTTGGATTATGAAAAAAATACTCTTTATATTTCTTGTAGTTTTTTTGTGTTCATGTTCAAACCAATCTACATCACAAAGCATTCAAAACGTTGATGCAGCTTTATTTGAAGTAAATTCCAATAAAGGCAATAGTATTATTATAGATGTTAGAACTAAAGAGGAATTTGTGTCTGGTCACATTTATGATGCTACAAACATTGATTACTATGGCTCTGATTTCAAAGAAAAGCTTGATTTAGTAAAAAAAGATGTTCCTATTCTTGTTTACTGCAGAAGTGGAGGAAGGAGTAGCAGGGCAGCTAATATAATGCAATCACTTGGATTTACTGAAGTGTATAACCTTAGTGGAGGAATTGGGGCTTGGGAAGACAGTGGTTTTGATGTAATTAATTCAAGATATGAGAAAACAAATGAGAGTAGAATATACAGTGCTAAAGAAATTAATGAGTTTTTAAAGAATAACAAATCAGCTATCTTAGATTTTAGTACTCAGTGGTGTGTGCCATGTAAAAAAATGAAACCTGTTTTGGATGAAATTTCTAATGAAAGAGATGTTAAAATTTTATCATTAGATTTGGATGCCAATAAAGAACTATCAAAATTGTATAATATAAAAAGTATTCCTACTCATATATTTTATAAAGACAATATTGAAATTTTTAGAAGTTCTGGCTTGGTTGAAAAATCAATATTAATTAATCAAATAAATTAAAAATTATGAACTTAATGTTAACAGCAAAGTGCAATAACGTAGATGAATTTAAAAAAAATGGCTATGATGTTGTAAAAAAAGAATTTGATTCTTGGTGTGACAATTCGAAATCTATTTTTGCAAAAATAGATGATAATAATCTTGTTGAACTTTTCTTTGATGTCAATCCTGTGGAATTGAAGAAATGGCTAACAAAAGAGTCTACTCAAAATATTTTTAAGACACATGGATTTTCTCCAACAAGATATGCCTTTGAAGAACTAACAATGTAAACTTTAAATAGTTAAAAACAACTCAGTACCAGTAGATTATTATACTACAATTTCTAATGGATATATTCAGCTGAGATCGTCTCAACGCTCTGGAGTTATACAAACATTTGGAAACAACATACAAAGTGCAATAGTTCAAGGAAATCAGATTGTAGCAACATCAAAAACTGGAATTACTTTCATCTATTCAATCAGAAATAATTACGCTACACTGATAAAAACTTTCTAGAGAAAGTTTTAAGTTTTTTTAAAGCTTGTGAGACTAACATGAGATTTCAAGAACATTAGGTTTATCTCAACGAAGAATATTTTTGGAATAAACCTAATGATAAATTTTTAGAATTTACTTTACAAAGAAGTAACCTCTCATCATTTCTGCATGTCCTGGGTAGGTGCAGATGAATTCATAATTTCCTTTTTTTGGAGCCTCAAACTCTAAAGTTACTGTTTCACCTGGATCTGCTAAGTCAGAGTAAGCAATGACATTTGGACCTTTAGCAACATATTTTTGCTCAGGTCCAGCATTCATAGATTGCATAGCTACTTCTTTTCTTGTTCCATAATTGACAAAAACGATATTGTGTATCATAGCTACATCAACTCCTTTATTTTCTAATATGACTCTCACCCAATCACCTTCATCCACTGAGATGCTACCTATGTTGAACTTCATTTCCGCCATTGTATTACCTTCAGCAAAAACTTCAAATTCCTTCCAGTTTTTATCCTCTTCGTTTACTTCTTGAATGGTTGTTGGGACATTAGTCTCTGTTACTGCATTTTCTTTTTTTTCTTCTTTAGATCCACATGCAATTAGAAATAAAGCAATTAATGTATAGTTTAAATAATTCATTTTGATTAATTTTTTGCAAATGTATAACTATTAATTAAAATAGTTATACAAAATTTCAATCAATAATTATTTTTTTTTCTACTAATCCATTGTCGTAAATAAAAAATAAAGGGATGTTTTTTTGAGTCTTAGAACCTTTTCCAAGTACATTTATAACTTTTAATAATTTTTTTTGATTCTTTATATGTTCAAATTTATTTGAACTGATAATAATTGAACCACCATAGGTGCATTGATCAATGGAATCGAGTTGAGAGTAAATCAAATTTGTTGTATCATAATGACAACTAAGTTTTCCAATACCATTAACATTAGGTGTTCCTCCAGGAGTGTTAATTAAAGATAATGAACCAATACTTTCGATCCATATTGGTTTGTTACTGTAATTATTCGAGGATAGAAAAAGCATTTTTAGGTTGTTTCCATTGAGATTAATAGTTGTTGTTGAATCTACATGAAAGTAGCCCATATTGGATGGTAGAGGGCTAATAGGGTTATTTATAATTATAGAATCTCCAGTATTCAAGCTAAAATCATATATAAGAACTTCTTTTCTTTCTGTATTTTGAACAAAAGACATGAATATTTGTTTTGTTGTAATATCTTCTCTTAGCCAAAATGTTTTAGAAATAAAGTGATAGCCATCCAGTACTTTGTAATTTGTTGAGTTAAATATTGTATCACGATTAATAAAATATAAATCAGTAATACATCCATTATTGCAATACGTTACATGCCATTCACTCGAGTGGGAAAGCATTGAGTAATTGCTTTGGCCAAAAGTATTTGTACTAAAGCAAATACATATTAAGACTAAAACTTTTTTAAAAAATGAATTCATTTGCTTTCGAGCATTATTCTGTAATTAGAATTACGATTTTTTCTTCCAAGTAAATCAAAATTGAAATATTTTTTTTGAGAACTCTTATTTTCATTAATAAAAGTTGTGTTTCCGAGATTAGCCTTTACATATTTTATACTGTAAGCGCTGTAATCAGTATAAACCAAGTGCAATTTGTTATTACTGTAGGCTATATGGGGATTTAACTTTGGACCAGAGACAGAGGAATCAGTAAATGAACTGAGATGAGCTAGATTATTTACTCCATTTATAGAGTATTTTATAAAACAATCAGTCAGTCCGTTTCTATTATCCTGCCAAACCACAAATAATGAATCACCATTATTATCAATCTCAGGGTAATTTTGAATAGTTCCAGGTGGGGGATAGTCAATGTTTAAACATTGTGCTGAACTTAAACTATTTTTATCAATACTGCTGATAACAACCTCGTTGTTGCCTGTTGCACCGCTTTTTCTAACTACAGTTAGAGAATCATTATTAATAACTCCTTTTGGTGTTGTTGCAGGACATGAGTTTATAATCCAATTAAAGTCATCAAGGTCAGTGTAAGTGTCAAAAATTAATCCACCGTTAGAAGATTTTGCAACAAAACTATTTCTGACGTTATTGTCATCATTTCTGTAAAGAAGGTAAATGTTATCATTGTCTATGACTAGAGAAGACTTGCAACAATCACATGGCTCTCCAGGTGACAGGTGACTTGCCTCAACAGCACCAACAAAGCTATTGCCAAAATCGTTTGATTTATTTACCATTTGCTTGGGTTCCATCCAGTTCAGAAGATATTGCATATAGCTAACAACTGGGTTTCCTGACTTGTCAATTGCAATGTTTCCCATTCTATATTTATGAAGCGAATCGTTCTTAGATACTCTTGTTGTATCAGAGAAGTTAAGCCCTCCGTCAAAAGATTTTATTAGCATTATAGAAGTTTGAGTAGTTGCTAAAGAAGTGAAAACTACATAGACTGTATCTCCTTTTGCAGCAACCTCAGGTCCATCCCATGAGTTTGGATTAACACCTGCAGCAGTGATGTCATATGAGCTAACAAAACTAGAACCACTCCATCTAGTAGCCTTAAGCATTTTTGGAGAACTATCTTTTCTCCAAACTATTAATGGATCTCCGTTTGAAAGAGTTACTATTCTTGCTCTTCCGTAGCCATCAGCACCAGTGCTGATTATGTGGTAATTTCCAAAGTTTAACTGCTGAGAAAAAGAACAAGTTATAATTGTTTGTAGTAGTAATAGGGTAATAAATATTTTTTTCATTTAAGAATTCTTATTTCAATTCTTCTATTTTTTTCTCTTCCAAATTCTGTTGAATTATCAGCAATTGGTTGTTGCTCTCCATATCCCACACATTTGATTCTTTTGCTGTCAATTCCTTTTCGAACAAGAAATGATTTGACACTGAGGGCTCTGTCATTTGATAGTTTTTGATTATACGCATCATCTCCAATATTATCAGTATGTCCAGCAATTTCAATATTGATATTTTTTTCTTGTTTTAAGTATCCAAAAATGTCATTTAAATCAGTGTAATACTTTTGTTTTATATCATATTTAGCTGATTCGAAGTTTAGGTTTTTAAGTTCAATAATTGATTCATATAAATCAATCTGGAGATTAATTTCTGCAGAGGAAATATTTTGAGTATAATCAATGTAGATTATGTTATCAAATTTATATTCTTTGTTGTTTATTACGCAAGAAACAATGATTGTATCTCCTTGTACTATGTCAATAGCTGTTTGACCTAAGCTATCAGTAATTGCAACTATATTGGTTCTTTTACCACTGAATTTAATTTTGGTATTGGGATAGGGTACGTTAAACTCATTACTTAGATTAACTGTTGTGAAAGTTGTTTTGTTATTATCTTGTGAAATTAAACTTCCAAATATCAATAGAGCAAGTGATAAGATCTTCATCAATCAGCAATTATTGAATACATTTCACCCACGCTTATGTGAGAACATGATAAAGTGGGAGACCCTGGTGGCCCTACAGAATAAGTTCTAGTCTCATGTAAATTATTATTATGATACACTCTTGTAACAATATCAATACATGTAGTGAAATTATAAGTAGACGGTGCTACTGACAACTGATAATAAAAAGAAGTGTTTTCAATTACACTAAGTTGAAAAGTATTTGTGGTGTAAGTATAGTTGTTTCCAGAACAAGTAAATGAATCAGTTCCACCTGCTGAATAAACTGAGAAGGACATATTTTGGCAATTAGTTATTTCAATTTCAGTATAAACAGATTGGAGCTTCATAGTATCAACATCATCCTCTGCGCAAGAGAAAAAAAGAAAAGTTAAAAAAAGAGGTAATATTTTTTTCATAAAACAAAGTTATTAAATGAAATTATAAATTATTTATTAGGTATTATGTTTTTATCATAAATTTGTAATTCTATGGTTGGTTTTTTTGATGTCAAATATTATAAGTGGATAGCAGCTATTGTTGGGTGGTATTTTGCAGGCATATTAGGAGCAATAATTGCCTATTCAATAGTTAGTAGATATACAAGAAGATTAACAACTGATATTTCATTTGAAATAGCATTGCTCAGAATTTGTTCAATGATTATCAAATCAGACGGTAATATTGAGAGTATAGAGGTTGAGACAGTAAGAAATTACTTTAAAAGAGCATTTGGTTTTGAAAGAACAAATAGGATTTTTAAAGAAGCAAAAGTATCACCAATCAGAGATTATAGTCTTAATCAATTAGTACAAGTAATAAAGGATAAATTAATACCATCTAAATTTTATTCCATACTTCAATTTTTATATTATGTATCCTCCTCAGATGGAAAAATTACTAAAGGAGAGGATGAAATTATTTATTTAGTTGGTAGTCAGCTTGGATTTACTGTTGAAAGAATCAATGCCATAAGGAGTCAATTCATTAACAGTTCTTCTGTGGCCTCAGAGGATAAATCAGAGTATTATTTGAATATATTAGGATTAAAAAAATCTGCTAGTGCAGATGAAATTAAAACCGCTTATAGAAGCTTAGCCAAGGAATTTCATCCAGACAAATTATCTGGAATGAGTAAAGGAATTAAAGATATGGCTAAGGAAAAGTTTCAGCTAATTCAAGAAGCTAATGAATATCTCCAAAAAAATTACGTCTAGTCTGAATCCTCGATAAAGTTTAAGCTTATTGAGTTTACACAATGTCTAGTATTTTCTTTTGTAAACCTCTCACCGTAGAAAATATGCCCTAGATGTCCTTTACATTTCGAGCATATTATTTCAGTTCTTTTCATACCTAAGCTATAATCAGGAATTTTTATAACTGAACCTTCTATTTCTTTGTCAAAAGATGGCCATCCACACTTTGAATCAAACTTTGTATTTGATTTAAAAAGAGGGTTGGAGCAAGCTTTACATATGTAAGTTCCTTTTTTGTAGTGATTATTATATTTACCAGTGTATGGCCTCTCAGTTCCCTTATCTACAATAATCTTTCTTTCTTTACTTGTTAAATTTTTAAAGTAGTCTTTTGATTGTAAATCTTGAGAAAAAGAGGATTGAAAAAAAAATAGTAATATGAAAATTCTGATCATTTTTGATTTTTAGATTTAAACCTATCTGCTTGAGAAAATGATTTATGTTTAGTTTTTCTTGACTTTACTCTTTCTCTCCACATTATAAAAGAACTTTTTTTCATTTCTTTTCTCATTATTTTTCTCACAATATTTTCTTTTATTCCAAATTGATGCTCGATCGCTTCAAAAGGTGTTCTGTCTTCCCAAGCCATTTGTATAATTCTGTCTATTTGCTCATCAGTAAAGTCCATATTTATATATTTTTATACATCATATAATGAGGTCCAATATATTGAATGTCAAATAGTTGTCCAATAATTTTATACCCACATGAAAGATAGAATGGAACAGCTTTAATTCTAGCATTACACCATAGATTATTACTACCTTTTTCACTGATTATTTTTTCTGCAGTTTTTAACAAAAGTTTGCCAAATCCTTTTTTTCTAAATTTTTCTTCAGTTGCCATTCCTCTTAAACGAAATGAGTTTTTGTGAGCAATATGATTATTTTTTTCACTGTAAAAAGTCGCACATGAGACGATTGTATTTTTAATAACTCCTGCTAGATGTATAGTTGATGCAATTCTGTCTTCTTTGTAAAAACAAGATTCAAATGGTTTCCCATGTCTCAATACTTTACGTCGCAGCTCAAGAATTGAATCAACATCAACGATTTTAACATACATTTATGTAGGTTATAGAGCTATAATTTTAGTTTCCTCTTCTAACGTTGAGTTCCATTGCTCAGCCTCTTCTATTGAATAATATGGCCCGATTTTAATTTTAAATAATTCTTGACTTGAGTTGGAATTGTCTGGAATATAGAAAGCACTGGCTTGATAGCCTTCAGAAGTATACTTATCTGCCATTTTTTTTGCTTCTTCTTCAGAATAACTCAATGTAGTTATTATTAGATGAGAGAAGTTTTCATTTAAATTAAATTTATAGGAAATATTTTCTTCTACCTCAACTATTTTTTCACTTTCTTCAACTTTTGTAGGTGAATCATTAGTAATTTTATCAGTTTCGAATTCAAACTTAGTTTTAATATCAATTACATTAGTAAAAAGGTAAATCAACCCAAAGCCTACCAAAGCGCTGATTATAACATATTTTAATACATTATTTTTTGATGTGTTCTTATCACTTGAAGTAGTTGTTTCAACAACTTTTTCTTTTTCGTTTTCTAAATTTTCATTAGAAAAATTCTTTTGTTGAATCTCGTCAAGTCTTGCTCTTAGTATTTTGAGTCTTTCTTCGTTATTTAAGTTACTCATGAAAAAATTTTTTCAAATTTATTCATTAAAAGTTGCATTTTCTATACTTATTTTAAAAATTTCTGACAATGATATGTTCATACATTTCAATTGCTTAGGAATTATACTCTCTTTTGATAAGCCAGGTACAGTATTAATTTCTATGACATAGGGTAAGTTGTTTTTAATTATGTAGTCAACCCTGCAAATTCCTTTTAAGTTGAGTTCTGAGTATATCTTTTCTGTTAAATTTTTAATTTTTGAATATATTTTTTTATCGATCCTTGCCGGTGTAATTTCATTGGATTTACCCTCATATTTAGCCTCATAATCAAAAAACTCATTATCTGTTACAATTTCTGTTATCGGTAAAGAAGTAACCTCATCGTTGTAATAAACACCACAACTTACCTCTGTACCATCAATAAATTCTTCGAACATTATGTGATTGTCATATTCAAAAGCAAGCTTAATAGCAACTTTTAGTTGCGTTATATCATTCACTTTACTGATACCATAGCTAGAGCCTGATCTGTTAGGTTTAACTATAAGTGGATATGAAAATTCTTTTTCAATAAATTGATAGTCTATTTTACTATCATTAATAAATGATATAGATTTTGGACATTTAAATCCTAATTTCTTTAGCATTAAATTACATTCATATTTGTTAAATGTAATTGCTGAAATATTTGAACCAGAGCAGTTGTAAGGTAATTTAATTTTATCTAAATGTTTTTGAATATCTCCATCTTCCGCTGGAGGTCCATGAAGTGCAATAAATGCACAATCAAACATTGCAGTTTTAACTGAACGATAATCAAATCCTGATTTCTCAATTTTGAGAATACTAACTGAATAGCCTAAATTCTTAAGCTCAATTTCTACAGTCTGCGCACTTTTCAATGAAATGTTGTGCTCTGATGAATAACCACCTGTTATGATAACAACTTTCTTCATTCAAACAAAAATACACTTAATTTTAATGAGATTATTTTCTAAGTTCATAAATTTGTTGTTGACCAGACTTATGAAAAAGTATTTAAAAACAATTGTATATTCAGCACTAACACTATTTGCTTTATTTTTTATTTGGTTAAAATCTTTAGATATATACACAGCAAATAATAGACATATTCAAGTTCCTGATTTTTCAGGTATTCATGTTAGTAATCTTGATTCTGCTTTTAAGAAAAACAAACTCAGGTACATTATCATTGACTCAATTTTTGATAAAAACACAGACAAAGGAGTTGTTGTAGATCAATCTCCAGAGCCAAATTTTGAAGTAAAAAAAAATAGAAGGATATACTTAACCATAAATTCTCTTCAAAGACAAAGAGTATACTTACCAGAGATATATGATCTTACATTAAGACAGGCCGTTAAAAAATTAAATGATAATAAATTAGTTGTAGGCAATCTAGACTATAAAGTTGATATTGCAAGAAATAAAATATTAGGACAATCCGTTAATGGAATTAGTATTAAGGCTGGTCAAGAGCTTTTCGAAGGTACAACAGTTGATCTTTTGGTAGGTAAAGGAGTTGGTGATGATTACATTGATATGCCAAACCTCATGGGTTTAACTAGAGTAGAGGCTAATATAATTTTAAAGACACTTTCTTTAAATATAGGCCTGGAAATATTTGATAGTAAAATTACTGACTCCAGTAAAGCAATTATTACTAATCAAAAACCTGAATATATTGATGGAGAAAAAATTAATACTGGAAGTTCAATTGATTTGTTTTATGAGTAAAGTTATTTTATTATTTTTTCTGTTATCAAGTTTTTGTTCATTTTCTCAAGAGATAGTATCAGTAATTAAGAGTAGAGGGCATTATGAAAATATTAATTTTACAAATCTTACTTTAGCTAAACAAACAACATTTCCTTTTTTTGATGACTTTTCCAATTTTAATATTTCTAATAATAATTGGACTGACAGAAACATTTTAATAAATAATAGCTATTCCATAAATCCTATATCTTCTGGAGTTGCAACATTTGACGGGTTAGATTCAAATGGTTTTGCATATGATATTTCATCAACAAATTCTTGGGGAGTTGCTGACTATTTAACATCAAGAGAAATTGACATCTCAAATCTTGATTCTATATTCTTGATGTTTTTTTACCAGCCTCAAGGCGTTGGTGATTTTCCTCAAAATCAGGATAGTCTTGTTTTAGAGTTTCTTGATGATTCCCTCAAGTGGAATAAAATATGGGCAATAAATGGTAGTTCATATTATCCTTTTGAAAAGAAAGTAATTTTTATCAACGAAAATAAATTTTTACATCAAAACTTTAGATTTCGATTTTTTAATTACGCTACTCTATCAGGAAACTTTGATCATTGGAACTTGGATTATATATTACTTGACAAGTTTAATAGTGTTTCTGATACAAATGAATTAAATGATGTTGCTTTTGTCGGCAAGCATGGTTCTTTGCTTAAAAGATATACGCAAATGCCATGGAAACATTTTCTCAATAATGAATCAACTGAACTAATAGACAGTATTGATATTCCAATAAGAAATAATGATGCTAGCATAAATGTAGATTACAAATATTTTGTTTATGATCAACAAAATAATCAACTATCTACTTTTCCATCTTCTGGTTGGAGAAATTATTCAATAAATGATTATGATTCCATTGGAAATTTTTCACATTCTCCGCCAGTTACAGTAGATGATAACATATTTAACTCATTTCTAATAGATAGTGCAACATTTGAAATTAAGCATGTAATTAAGACAGGTTCTGATGATTACAAATACAATGACACTATAAAGTATACACAAGAGTTTAGTTCAAGTTTTGCATACGATGATGGATCAGCTGAGTCAGCCTATGGAATAAATGTAACAGGAGCAAAAGGAGCATTACAATTTAAATTAAATAGACCTGATACCCTCAGAGCTGTACAATTATATTTTCCTCAAATGCTGGATTCTGTCTCTAATTTGGATTTCTATCTTACAATTTGGAATGACAATAATGGAAAGCCAGGGGATATACTATACAGTAAGATGGAGAGTCCAAGACATAGTAGAAATACTAAATTTCAGACGATATTAATTGATTCTCTTTTCCAAATGTCTGGCACATACTATGTAGGATGGATTCAAACAACAGACGACTTGCTTAACATAGGACTTGATTTGGATAATAACTCAAATCAATATATGTTTTATAATTTTAATGGAACTTGGTTAAATTCTCAATACCAAAGCTCTTGGATGATTAGATCAATTGTTTCAGAAAAAGACATACTACTAGCCACAAGTGAAGTTGAGAACTTAAATATTAGATTATGGCCCAATCCCTCTTCTGAAAAAATTTATTTTCAGTGTTCAAGTCAGTTTGAAAAGCTTATAATTTATGATTTTTGGGGTAAAGAAATCAACTCTTATCATTATTTAGATGTTGAGAAAGGTATTGATGTAAGAAACTTATCATCTGGTTTATACTTATTTAACATTCTGTTTAAAGACGAATTAGTGACAAAAAAAATAATCATTAAAAATGAGTGATGAATTTATTCATTATGAATTTGTTGCTGATAAGGGCCAAAATCCATTAAGAGTTGATAAATTCTTGATGAATTTTATAGAAAATGCAACTAGAAATAAAATTCAAAAGGCAGCTGATTCAGGTAATATTTACGTAAACGGAATTACAGTTAAGTCAAGCCATAAAGTAAAATCAGAGGATATAGTTAAAATAATCTATGACTATCCAAAAAGAGAGATTGAGTTAGTTCCTCAGGACATACCACTAAATATAAAATATGAAGACGATGACATCCTTATTTTAAATAAAGAAGCTGGAATTGTAGTACACCCTGGCTATGGAAATTATGAAGGTACTCTTGCAAATGCACTCGCTTTTCATTTTGAGAACTTACCTAACAAAGGAGATGAGACAAGACCTGGAATAGTTCATAGATTAGATAAGCTCACTTCAGGAATTTTAGTAATTGCTAAAAATGAAGTTAGTATGTCGATAATGTCAAAGAAATTCTCTGATAGGAATCTTGACAGAAGGTACCTAGCTTTGGTGTGGGGTGATGTTATTGAAGATAAAGGAACTATTGATGCAAATATTGGAAGAAGTTTGAAAAATAGAAAAGTAATGAGTGTATTTCCTAATGCTGAATTTGGTAAAAAAGCCATTACTAATTATAAAGTTGTTGAAAGGTTCAGGTATACTACATTAATAGAGTGTAAATTAGAGACTGGAAGGACACATCAAATTAGAGTTCATTTAAAGCATCTAGGACATCCGGTGTTCAATGATATGGAATATGGAGGTGATAAGATACTTAAGGGTACAACATTTACAAAGTACAAACAATTTGTAACCAATTGTTTTAAAATTTGTAATAGACAGGCATTGCATGCGAGATCACTATCATTTGAGCATCCTGCTAGCAAAAAAAAACTTGAGTTTGTTTCTGATCTACCAGATGATATGCGTGAGCTTGTCGAGAAATGGAGAAATTATACTAATTGATTATTAACCTTTTTGAAATAGTTCCTTCATCAGTAGAAATATCTACAAAATAAACACCTGAGGTCAAGTGTGTTAAGTCAAGTTCTATTTCAGATCTGTAATTATTAATATAGTGTACATTTTTACCAACTATACTAAAGATTTTAATCGTATTAATATGTAGGTTATTTTTTGAGCTAATTTTTATCCTTCCATTTGCGGGGTTAGGATAAATTGTAAAATCATTAATTATATTTTCTTGAATGCCTAATGTACTGCAATTGACGGGAACACTACCATTTTTTAAACTTGATCTTCCTGCTTGTGTTTCAGATCTATTTAGTACACTATTCATCACATCAACCTGCCCGTTAGAAAACATCCAAGTGTTTAGAGCATATGACATGAAATTTTCATGCATATCTGGCATGTCTGAATTAAATCCGTATGCAAAGTCATTACATGAATTGTAAGATCCTGAGCTTGTGCTTGGGTATGATGCATTAACAAAACTCCAATATACACCGTTTGTCGGTGGAGTATCGTCGACACTTGTAAAAGAAAGTGGCCATCCAATGTTATTATCATTATCACAACAACTACCGGTACCAGTTTCACAAAAAGTATGATTTAAGCCTAGATAATGTCCGATTTCGTGAGTAGCAGTTCTACCATCGCTGCTAGGGGCAGCAACTCCTGTTGTTCCAAAATATCTGTAATCAACAACTAAACCGTCTTTCCAAGCGTTAGATCCAAAGCCAGCAAGTAGTCCTGGAAGATAAGCATATCCAAGCGTCATTCCACCGCCACTTGAGTTAGTTAAATCACATACCCAAATGTTTAAATAATTGAATGGATCCCAACCGTTTTTACCACCGGTAGAATTTAACTTCATTGCGTTAGCATCATTATTATCATCCGCATCAAAGTTTGTCCTAGTGGTTGATGTTCTTGTTATTCCAGTAGTTGGATTGCCTTGAGGATCTTCCGAAGCAAGGCAGAACTGTAAGTTCGCATTTTCTGCAATGTTCTTGAAAGTACTTCTGGGAGGATTTGGAAATTCAGAATTGGTTTTTGAATAGTCTTCGTTTAAAATTCTTATTTGATCTTCAATTTGAGCGTTAGAGATATTTGTACCGGAACCTACTGAGGAGTGAGTATTTCTGTGCACCACATGAACAACAACTGGTATTATTGTAGCAGAACCCCTTTCACTTGAACTACTATTTAAATTACGAGTATCTGAAAGTAGATTAGCTCTGGCTTGTTCATAATCTTTATTAATACTTAGTTCGTATTCGACGAGCTTGGTTGCCATACATTTTTTAATGTTTTGAGCACATAAAATGTGCGAAAAAAATATCAAAATTGCTATTAGTTTGGTTACTCTCATTTATTGTTTTACAAACTTTTTAGTGTATTTGGTTGAGTCTATGCTCATAAACAAAACATAAACACCATTTTCTATACTACTTATATTTAAGATATTGCTAGTAATTTTTTTGCTAATTATTTTCTTACCAGCTACGTCATAAATCTCTACAAAAATAGGATTATTAATTGTTATTTGAGATTTAAATTTAAAAAATAGATTATCTGAAGCAGGGTTTGGATATATCTCTATTACTGAGTCATGTAAGTTATTTAAATTAGTTGATTGATTTTCATTTGATATGCAAAAGCTCAGTGAGTCAATGCTAGCAAAACTACCACCACTTCCAATAAGTGAATCACCAAAAAATGCATTAAAATAACCATTACCAAAATTACAACATATACCATCGTTTCCGCTGTCAAAAATCACAAAGTGGTAACAACCTTGCGTTAAGCAATATTCTCTCTCATATAGTGTGTTATTACTTAGTACAACCCCTGAGTCAATGATTGAATTATTAACTTCCTTATATAAATACCATTGATTTTCCTGAGCATAATTGTCAGTTTGAATTTGGATGTTAACAGTTCTTCCAATGTTAGAGTAATAATTGGTGGATGAGAAGTTATTTGAAAAATCTAAATCAATCTTATTGTTGGGTAGTGAAACTTCAATCTCCAAAATATTATTGTTTTGCACATTTTTTAGACTAGCTAGGTATACTGTGTCACTCATGTTTTGAGATAAATTTCCACTCCATGATTGATAAGTATACTGTTGACCATTTAATCTGTAATTTATATCCAATGTATACATCGGATCACTACTATTATTTTTTATTACAATTGCTGGGTAAATTTTTTGATCACAAATACTATCATTATTTGATGGATGAATTATCGATTCAATTGATGCATCACAGCTCATTGAAAAGTTTGAGGTATCACATCCATCAGAGATGAATATTTTGTCTCTGTAATTTATCAAACAGTTCCATGCTCTAGATTTTTGACCGTTTGTAAATAAATTCATACAGTCATCATCACTGTAATCCATAAAGTTCATAAACATATCTCCACTATTTTGACAACTGATAAAAGGATGCGCCTTACAACCATAGTTGGCTTGCTCTTGTGTTGGTGTATCAAAAACAAAATCATCTCCACAAGTGTTATCTCCCCAAACATGAAAAAGATTTAGCCAATGACCAACTTCGTGTGTTGTTGTCCTGCCAAGATTATATGCACTTGAATAATTTAAATTTACACCAAAATTATCATGATTAATTACAACTCCATCTGTTTCTTTCGTTCCAGCGTATGGAAACTGAGCCCATCCAAGTATGCCACCGTAAATGTTACAAACCCAAATGTTTAAATATTTGTCAGAGTCCCAAGCATCGCTTCCTCCTGTTACATTGTAATGAATTGTTGTGTCATATAAAGAGAAACCAGATTTATTGGTCAATTTTCTAATAATTCCATTTGTTGGATTTCCGTCTGGGTCTTTACTTGCTAAACAAAAATTAATACTCATGTCAGCTACGACTGATTGGAATTGAGAAGGGGTATTAATGGCATCTGAATTTGTTCTTCTAAAATCTTCGTTTAATACTTGAATCTGAGAAAATATCCTGCTATCAGAAATATTATTTTGAGCATTACTATATACAACATGAACAACTACAGGTATAGTAACATTGTTCATAGATTCAGTGTAAACTTTTTGATTTATCAAATTTCTTTTACTTTCTAAAAGCTTATTTTCTTTAATGGCTTTTTGTAAAAGCAACATACTTCCGCATTTTTCAAAATTTTGAGACATGTTGATTTTTGAAAATAATAACAAGAAGAAAAGAAAGCCTATCTTGATCAGCCTTTCATTCATTAACATAATCATCATCAGTTAATGTTTTTAAAAATGCAATTAAATCAGCTTTTTCTTGGTTAGTCAAAAGCAGTCCAACACCTAATTTTTTCATCAAGGGATCAACAGTGGAGGAGTAATGACCTCCACTATTGTAATGGTCAATCACCTCCTCTAGAGTAGAAAACCTACCATCATGCATATATGGTGCTGTAAGTTCAACATTTCTTAATGTGGGTGTTCTGAATTTACCAGCATCTTCACTATTTCCAGAAACAATCGCTAAACCTAAATCGCTAAATGGCTCAGAGTCTAATCCGTTGTTATGAAAATTATCGTTAGTGAAAAGATTTGTCCCATGGCAGTGGAAGCAATCTCCTTTCTCAGAATTAAAAATGGATAATCCGTTGAGCTCAGATGGAGTTAGTTGAACTTCTTGTCTTATAAACTTGTCATATTTACTATTGTAAGAGACTAACGATCTTTCAAACTGAGCAATCGCTTTGACAACATGAACAGAGTCAATGTGGTCAATGTTGAAAGCTTTTTTAAAAAGATCCTTGTATTGTTCATTTTGATTTAGTTCAGTTTCTACATTTCCCCATTCATTATGCATTTCAATAGGGTTCGTAACTGGTTCAAAAGCCTGTTCCTCTAAACTACTTGCTGAGCCATCCCAGTTAAAGCTTGAGTTCCATCCTAAATTAATCAAGGCAGATGCATTTCTGAAGCCAGCAATACCGTCAATTCCAACGCTGTATTGACTTTGTTGAGAGAAGGAGTTTGACTGTATGTGACAAGTTGCACAAGAAATACTATTGTCAGCACTTAGAATAGGGTCATTAAATAATTTTTTACCTAGCTCAACACCCTCGATAGTCATTGGATTGTCAGAAGGAATTTGCATCAATGGGAACCCATTTGGAATGTTGATTAAATAGGGGGTAGTTAAATATTGCAAACAAGAACCATCATCTAAGATGGCATACGGATTATAGTTTGCAGCACTTGAGTCAGTGCAACCATTTATTATGTTCTTATCTTTTTTGCAAGATAAAAAAGCAAAAATTATAATTAATAAACTATAATTAAGACTTCTCAAAATTTTATCTTCCTAGATTTCCTGAATATGTTACGCTAGAGCTAAATACATCGGCTTGCCCATTTTGTTTGAGTTGCATTTGTGCACCCATGTTCATCATTATCCCATTGTTCGATAAAACAAAATTGTTAGGATTTTCAAACCAGTTATTGACGTTCATAATTATATTTAGCATAATTCCTTCAGTATCACTCGTATTAAAATCAATGGGAAGCTCGACATTAAAAGAATAATCAGATCCCATAGTAGGTCCAGTGTGACAATTATAAAATTGAGTTATTGTATCGTATGTACCTTCTAATTTCATGTAATGATATCCGCCAGATCCCATCATTGGGTTATTTGGCCAAAACATGTCACTGTGCCATGAATCGTTTACATATTGGTTGTCAACATTTTTTAAGCTATCTAATCCAAATGTAAATGAGATCTTATTATAAATTCCTTCATCAATTGTTCCATAATCAATAACCATTGTTTCTCTATTATTAACGTCAACAAAATGAATGTCTTCAATATCAGCTAATTCTCCCTTTGAATTCTGAAGTTTCAAATCACTAATTAGGTACCATAATCTATTGACAGTGTAAGATTGAGATGATGAGTTTAAATATGAAGTGCTATCAAGTTCTAGTGTACTAGAAATGTTAACAGTGTGATTAAAGTTTAATGTTAAATTTGTTGAACTGTCATTTTTTTCACAAGATATAAAAAAGATGATTAGCGGTAATGAGCATAGTTTTTTCATATTACAAATTTAGTTAAATAAAAGAGAACAATTAAATAATGCATTTTAGAGAATTAAATTGTAATTTTTCATCGTGAAAGATAAATCTATAATTGAAGTTATTTTACCTGTTTCTCTAAAGGGGACTTTTTCTTACCTAAGTAATCATGAAATAGAAATAGGAAAGAGAGTCTTAGTTCAATTTGGTAAAAGAAAACTATATACAGGAATTGTCTTTTCTAACAACAATAAATATGATTCAAGTATCAAATACAAAAGTGTATTAGAAATTTTAGATGAGATTCCAGTAGTCGGCACAAATCAATTGAATTTTTGGAAATGGATTAGTGAATATTACATGTGTAGTATAGGAGCTGTAATGAGAGCAGCTATTCCAAATTTTTTGAAATTAGAGAGTGATACAATTGTAAAAATTAGTAAAAACTACGATGGGGATACCACTGACTTAAAAGAAGAAGAAATAGATTTAATATCTCATGTTCATGAGAATTCAAAGCTCAAGTTAGATCAAATTTTCAAAGATGATAATTTTCAAAAATCTGCAAAAAAAATATACAGTTTAGTCAAAAGAGAAATCTTATTTCTTGAAGAAAGTGTTAAAGAAAAATTTTCTGATAAAGTTGAAAAGAAAGTAAAAATTTTAGACTTAAAAAACAAAGAGAATCTTATTTCAAAAAGAGCAAAAAAACAAATAGAGCTATTTGAGGTTTTGCAATCTTTTTTTGATTCTAATCAAAAAGAAATTAAAATTAAAGATTTACCTAATCACTTGAGCTCAAATTCTCTTCTAAAATCACTTGAGTCTAAAAGTATCATTGAAATATATTATGATAAGATTAGTAGATTTGATTTTTCAAATATTTCGGTCAGCCCCATTCCAAATCTTTCTAATGAACAACAACAGGCTTATGATTTGATTAATGAAAAATTATTAACCAAAGATATATGCTTGCTGCATGGGATTACAGGCTCCGGCAAAACAGAAATTTATTGTAGGATTATAGATGATTACATTAAAAAAGGAAAGAAAGTTTTATATGTTTTACCTGAGATAGCACTAACCACACAAATTATTAAAAGATTGAAAACCTTTTTTGGAAATATGGTAGGTATTTATCATTCTAAGATGAGTAATAATGAAAGAGTAGAAATTTGGAATCAGTTCAAATTAAACAGCTCTTCTTTATTTAAGATTATCGTTGGAGCAAGATCTTCTATTTTTTTACCTTTTGATAATCTTGATTTGATAATCATTGATGAAGAACATGATAGTTCATTAAAGCAGACTCAGCCAAATCCTAGATACCATGCAAGAGATTGTGCTATCATATTATCAAAAATTTATAACTCTAAAATTATTTTAGGCTCAGCGACACCTTCTCTAGAGACTATAGATAATATCAATCAAAAAAAATATGAAGTTGTTAGGCTTGATAAAAGGTATGGTAACATAGAATTACCATCAATTGAGATAATTGATTTAAGAAAATCAATTCTAAAAAAAGAAATGAATGGTTTTTTCTCAAATCGATTAATAGATGAGATTAAACTTCAATTAGATGATAACAAACAAATTATTATTTTTCATAATAGAAGAGGTTTCTCACCTTTTGTAATATGTGAGTTTTGTGGTACTGTCCCAAAATGTAAATCATGTGATGTGTCGTTAACTTATCACATAAAATCAAACTGCTTAAAATGTCATTATTGTGGAAATAGGTATGATTTTAGCAAAAAATGTTCAAGCTGCAGTCAAGAGACAATTGAGAAAAAAGGATTTGCAACTCAAAAAATTGAGGATAATTTATCTGAAATTTTTCCTCAAATAAGAGTATCAAGAATGGATTATGATAGTACAAGGAATAAAAACTCATATGAAAATATAATTAATGATTTTGAAGAAAAGAAAATCGATGTATTGGTAGGAACACAGATGGTAACAAAGGGGCTAGATTTTGATAATGTAGGATTAGTTTCGATAATTGACGCAGACAGTTTATTAAACTTCCCAAGTTTTAATTCAAATGAAAAAGCATATCAGCAATTAATACAAGTTTCTGGTAGATCTGGTAGAAAGGAGAGGGGTAAAGTATTGATTCAAGCATTTGATACTGAGAATAAATTATTAGCTGATTTAAAGATGAATAATTTCAGTTCAATGGTTGAAAGAGAATTAAGTCAAAGAAAAGATTTTAATTATCCACCCTTTACAAGAATAATTGGAATTAAGTTGAAATCAAGAAATGTTAATGAATTGAATGTGTCATCATCATATTTGTCAAAAGCTTTAAAAGATACTTTTGGTCATAGAGTTCTTGGTCCAATGCAACCTCAAATCTCTAAAATAAGAGATTATAATATCATTGGATTTATGATTAAAATTGAAAGAAATGCCTCTGTATCAAAGGCAAAGAATATTTTAAAAGAGATCATACAAAGATTTGAAAACAAAAAAATTAATAGAAAAACAAATCTTGAAGTTGATATTGACCCTATAAGCTTGTAAATTTCCAAATATCATTTTTAGGAAAGTCACATTTAAGATTAATTAATTCTTTTTTGACTGGATGAACAAATGACATGCAGTATGAGTGCAAAGAAATACTTTTATCTTTATTTGATCTCTTAGCTCCATATTTGACATCTCCTTTAATTTTACATCCAATTGAGGAAAGTTGAACTCTTATTTGATGATGTCTACCAGTTTTTGGTATTACTCTTATTAGAAAATAATTTTGAAGTTTTTCAATAAGCTCGTACTCGAGCTCTGATTTTTTTCCATCAACTGATTTAGTAATGTATGATTTGTTTTGATTTTGATTTTTTTTGAGTAAACTAATTATTACTCCTTTTTCTTTATTCGGCATGTCTTCAGTTACTGCATAATAGGTTTTTTGAACTTTCTTATTTTTAAATAATTCATTCATCCTGGAAAGACTTTTACTAGTTTTTGCAAATAAAACTATACCGCTGGTTGGTCTGTCAAGTCTATGAATTGTTCCTAAAAACACATTGCCTGGTTTTTTATATTTAATTTTTAAATATGATTTGATTTCTTCAGAAAGCGGTTTATCACCGGTTTTATCACCTTGGACAATTTCACCAGATTTCTTAAAAACAGCAATGAGGTGGTTATCCTCATATATGATTCTGTTCATTAGTATTGTTCCTTTTCGTTTGGAAAAGAACCTGACTTTACATCATTAATATAATTGGTAGTTGCTTTGTTTATTTCCTCAAACAAATTTGAATACCTTCTTAAAAATCTTGGGCTAAATTCATTATTCATTCCAAGCATGTCATGTAATACAAGTACTTGACCGTCTACATCTGCTCCAGCTCCTATTCCAATGACAGGTATTTCCAGCTCACTTGCTACTTTTTTTGCTAACTCAGCAGGTACTTTCTCTAGTACAATTGCAAAGCAACCTGCTTTTTCAAGAAGTTTTGCATCATTAATTAGTTTTTTTGCCTCAGCATTTTCTTTAGCTCTAACAGTATATGTACCAAATTTATAGATAGATTGAGGAGTAAGGCCAAGATGTCCCATTACAGGTATTCCTGCGGTCAATATTCTTTTAATTGAATCACTAATCTCTTCTCCTCCTTCAAGCTTAACTGAATGAGCTCCACTTTCTTTCATTATTCTGATTGCTGAAGCAAGCGCCTTTTTTGAGTTTCCTTGATAAGTGCCAAAAGGTAAATCAACAACTACTAGGCATCTTTTGATTGCTCTAACAACTGATGAAGCATGGTATATCATCTGGTCAAGAGTAATTGGCAAGGTTGTTTCATGGCCTGCCATTACATTTGAAGCTGAATCACCAACAAGAAGGATATCGATACCTGATGAATCAACAATTCTAGCTAATGTATAATCATACGCAGTTAGCATTGAGATTTTTTCTTTACTTTTTTTCATCTCAAGCAAAGAATTGGTGGTTATTCTTTTATATTCCTTCTTTTCCATTTTAATCAATTTTAACGACAGATAAATCTCCGTACCCAGCAGATATTAGATTGTTCATATGCTCAGTTGCTTCATTCATGCTATTAAACTTTTTACTCATATAAGAAAAAGTATTATTTTTATTATTCATAATCCATAAATCAGGAGCATCTCTGAATTTATTGGACTTTGGTGTAAGTAATACTCCAAGATTCACTGTAAAATATGAATTTTTTACATTATTTTTTTTACTTGAATCTACAATTATATCTTTTGTTTCCATTTCTGCATCTTTCATCGATTCTATTCCATTTTCTTCAAATTCCATGTAAACAAACGCATCTTTAAGTTTTAAATAATCATTTCTCTTTTTTGATAAGGTCTTATTTAGCTCATCATTTGATTCCTTCAGAGAGGTTATTGTTTCTTTAAGATTATTTTTTTCATTGATTAGCTTATTTTGACTCATAGCCTGCATTTTATTTTCATTTTTAAGCTGAGTTTTGCTTTTATCAAGAACTTGAATTCTTGATTCTAAATCCTTAATCTGAGAAGAGAGCTTTAAAACAGACTTCTCACATACTTTAAACTTTTTCTCAACATCTTTGAGCTTTTTAAGCTTGGAGTTTAGATTTTTTAAATTTTTATTTAAATCATCACTAGATTTTTTGGATGAGGCCAGACTGTTGCTAATGTCAATCACCTCACTGTTAAGTGATTTTTTTTCATTTTCTAAACTTCTAATTTTTTTACTTAAATCTTCTATTTCATTAACAAATTTCGAGTTTTTATCAATCAAATCATTTTTTTCCTTTTCTAGCTTTGAAATTATTTTGTTTGATTCTTTAACTTTCTCATTTAAGTCGTTAAAAGATACTTCCCAACCCATCAAATCCTTAGATTTTAACTCTAGCTCATTTTCTAGTTTTTTGATTTTTTGATTAGCAATTAAAGAGGCTTGAGACATTTTATCAATTTGTGATTTTAAATCAGATATTTTTTCAGTGGAAAGTAATGCTTTTTGTGATAATTCATCTATTTGCTTTTTTTGATTTTCAATTTCTAAATCATTTGATTTAAAATTAATCACGCTTTTATTGTCATCAATAGATGTTTCATCTAATTTATCGTTAATTTCAGTAGTTACATGCTTATTGTCAATTAGCTCAACAACTTTGTTGGACATCAATTTAAAAAATCCATATCTAGCTTTTGAGTTTCCATTAATGTGTATTCCCATTTGCTCACTGTTCTCAAACGCAATAGTCTTTGATAAAATAAAATATTCATTGAAGTAAAATTCAAAATTGTTTCCACTTTTTAGCACTGAAATTTTGTTTATTCGATCAGCCCTTTTGAGTTTTTTGGTTTTAATCCATCCATTGTTCTTTTCGTCAGTGAGGAATTTAATATCATCATTGTATGACTTAAATATTCTATATTCTCTTTTACCATTAATTTCAAAGACAATCATGTTTTTTTCATTAGCACATAATACTATACCAGATGATGAATTTTTGGATGGTCCAATACGAATACTGGTCTCTAAATTATAATCTTTTACAGTTCCAATATTTAATTTAATAAATTGACTTTTATTGATGTTTCTACTGACAAGGTAGTCTCCGTTATCAACAAGTAAATATGTGTCATAGTCAGTTGTTGTTGGAAAGTAATTATTTTCAGATTCAAAATCTTCATTTAGAAGCTCAATCGTAAATTTACTCTTTTGAATTGTCTGACTGTATGAGTGAAAAGAAATTATTGTAAAGTAGAATATTAAAGAGATTTTAATGATTTTCATAATAAATTGTATTTAGACAAATTTACAAATATTGAACAATGAATTAATCAAAATAAAATAACTTTGCACTTTATATGAAAAAAATATTATTCCTTTTATCAGCTACTCTTTTACTTTCTTGCGAAACAGAATTTGAAATTAATGCTGACTGGCAGGAGTTAATGGTAGTTCATGGAATTTTAGATCAAAGTCAAGGGGAACAGTTCGTTAGAATTAACAAAGCTTTTTTAGGTGAACAGGATGCTTTAGTTATGGCCTCAATTGCTGATTCTTCAAATTACAATCCTTCAGATTTATTGGTAAGGTTAATAAAAATGCGAAAGATGACCTCATCTTCGATTAATTATGAGCTACTTGATTCTATAGACTTAGTTGATACAATTATGCCAAAAGACAATGGTGAATTTTACACTGATGATAACATTATTTACAAAACTTCAGATACAAATTTCTTAAGAGCAGATAAAGAATATTTATTAAAAATTATTAACACTAATTCTGGTAACATTGTTATATCAAGAACAAAGCTAATAGATAATATTAACGTCACCACATCATTTCCTTCATTTTACAGACTTGGGTTCTATAATGGTGGAGAATTTACCTCGACTTCAATCAATTGGTCTCATGCTAGTAACGCTCAAATATATCAGCTGCAAATGTTAGTAAGATACAGAAATGATTCAGCAGGAGTGATAGCAAACATTCAAGAGTTCGAGTGGATTTTACCAATTCTAAGCTTTGACGGAAATCAAGAAATATCTCAAGTTATTAGTGGGCAACAATTTTTTTCCAAGCTTGAAATAGAGATTAATAAGAATATAAATAACGGTGAAAATCCTGATTACGAAAGAAAAGTCATCGGTGTTGATATTCAAATATCTGCTGCAACTCAAGATTTATACACTTACATGCAGATTAATGAGCCAATTAGTGGTATATCTCAACAAAGACCCACTTTCACCAATATAGACAATGGCATTGGAATCTTCACTTCAAGATACAACCATTATATTGACAATTTACAACTTAGTGAAGCAACTCATCAGGGTCTTTCAGTTGAACTATCAGATCTAAATTTTATTCCTTAACTGACTTATTGGCATAATAATATCTTCTTTAATATGTACAAAGCTGCATTTTTGACATATTCTAATATTTTTAAACTTATGGCATAAATTTTGCATTGACTTTTTATTGAACTTTAAAAATTAATAAAATGAGTAAAATAATAGGAATTGATTTAGGTACTACAAATTCATGTGTTTCTGTAATGGAGGGAAGTGAGCCAGTAGTTATACCTAACTCTGAAGGAGCAAGAACTACTCCTTCAATTGTTGCCTTTATTGATGGGGGTGATAGAAAAATAGGTGATAGTGCAAAAAGACAAGCAATCACAAATCCTCAAAAAACTATTTCTTCAATAAAAAGATTTATGGGTGAAAGTTTTTCATCAATGGCAAAAGAAATTAAAAATGTATCATATAAAGTAGTAAAAGGAGATAATAATACACCAAGAGTTGATATTGACGGCAAAAAATACACTCCTCAAGAGATATCTGCTATGGTACTTCAAAAAATGAAAAAAACAGCTGAAGATTATCTCGGAACATCAGTGAGTGAGGCGGTAATAACAGTTCCTGCATACTTTAACGACGCGCAAAGACAAGCAACCAAAGAAGCTGGAGAAATAGCTGGCTTGACAGTAAAGAGAATTATTAATGAGCCAACTGCTGCTGCTTTAGCATATGGCTTGGATAAATCTGATAAAGATAGAACGATTGCGGTTTTTGATTTAGGAGGTGGTACTTTTGATATTTCAATACTAGAGCTTGGAGATGGTGTTTTTGAGGTAAAGTCAACAAACGGAGATACTCACCTAGGTGGTGATGATTTTGATCAAGTTATTATTGATTGGTTGGCTGAAGAATTCAAAAAAGATGAAAATATGGACTTAAGAGATGATCCAATGGCTTTACAAAGACTAAAAGAAGCAGCTGAGAAAGCAAAAGTAGAATTGTCATCTTCATCTCAGACGGAAATTAATCTACCATACGTTACTGCCACTGCATCAGGACCTAAGCATCTTGTAAGGACACTCAGTAGAGCTCAGTTTGAACAATTAGCTGATGAACTCATACAAAATACTATTAAACCATGCAAAGCTGCAATGAAGGACGCGGGATTAAGTCCATCCGATATTGACGAAGTAATTTTAGTTGGTGGATCCACCAGAATACCTGCTATACAATCAGTTGTAGAAAAGTATTTTGAAAAGGCACCTTCTAAAGGCGTAAATCCTGATGAAGTAGTTGCTGTTGGTGCAGCAATTCAAGGGGGTGTATTAACTGGCGATGTAAAAGATGTTTTACTGCTCGATGTTACACCACTTTCTTTAGGTATCGAAACAATGGGAGGAGTGATGACAAAGTTAATTGAGTCAAACACTACCATTCCATCTAAAAAATCAGAAGTTTTTTCTACTGCAGCAGACAATCAGCCAGCTGTTGATATTCATGTGTTACAGGGAGAAAGGCCAATGGCAACTGATAATAAAACTATTGGAAGGTTTCAATTAGCAGATATACCGCCTGCACCAAGAGGAGTACCTCAAATTGAGGTTACTTTTGATATTGATGCTAATGGGATACTAAATGTTTCTGCTAAAGATAAAGCTACTGGCAAAGAACAGAAAATTAGAATTGAGGCTTCTTCAGGACTTTCTGATGAAGAAATTCAAAAGATGAAGAAGGAAGCTGAAGCAAATGCAGATGCAGACAATAAAGCTAAAGAGACTGCAGACAAAATAAATTCTGCAGATGCCATGATTTTTCAAACTGAAAAACAGCTAAAAGATTATGGTGACAAGCTCTCTGATGATAAGAAGAAACCTATTGAGGATTCTTTGAAAGAGCTTAAAAAGGCACATGAGAGCAAAGACTTAGCTTTGATTGACTCTGTAATGGAGAAGATCAATGAAGCATGGAAAAATGCATCTGAACAGATGTACAAAGCAACTCAAGAAGCTGGAGGAAATACAGCTAATCCTAATCCGGAGGCTAATGAGAAAAAGTCTGAATCATCAGATGATGTAACAGATGTTGATTTTGAAGAAGTAAAAGAGGATAAATAATTCTAGTATCTTTTCTTAAATATTAAAGCCCTCTTTTGAGGGCTTTATTTTTAATAGCTTATTAGTTCATTAATAGCTTGATTAACTTTTTCTGAACTTGGTAATGTCCTCTTCTCTAAATTAGAGTTTAATGGAATTGCTGGTATATTTTCAGAGCCAATTACTTGAATTGGTGCATCAAGATATTCAAAACAATTTTCTTGAATAGATCCCGAGAGAGCTTGGGCAAATGAATTATTTTTAGGCTCTTCAGTCACTACAATACATTTACCACATTTTTTAACTGAATTATAAATGGAATCGTAATCTATAGGTGATAATGTTCTAATATCAATAATTTCAATATTTTTTAAATCTTTAGTATATTGATTTTCAGACCAATAAACTCCCATACCGTAAGTAATAATTGATATTTTATTATTCTCATTTTCTTCTGCTGTTTTTACTGTTCTAGCGATGCCAAAAGGTAAAATATAGTCTTTATCTGGTTCAATAGTTTTTGCTTTTTCAGTACCTTTTATTTTACTCCAGTATAGTCCTTTATGCTCTAAAATAACTGTAGGGTTTGGATCATAAAATGCTGATTTAATCAGACCCTTTAGATCTGCACCATTTGATGGATATGCTATTTTTATTCCATTGATTGATGTAAGTACAGATTCTATTGAAGATGAGTGGTAAGGACCTCCACTACCATATGCTCCAATGGGAACTCTTATTACAGTGCTCACAGGCCATTTTCCGTTAGACAAGTAATTAGACCTGCTAACTTCAGAGAATAGTTGATTTAGTGCAGGCCACATGTAGTCTGCAAATTGTATTTCTACGATTGGTTTTAAACCAACAGCAGACATACCTACTGTGCTACCAAGTATGAAAGCCTCTTGTATTGGTGTGTTAAAAACACGATCATCACCAAATTGCTGAGCTAGAGTTGCTGCTTCTCTGAATACGCCGCCAAGCCTCTTTCCAACATCTTGTCCATAAAGAAGTGCTTCAGGATGATCAAGCATAATTTCTTTTATGGCAAAAAGAGCAGCATCAACCATTAATACTGGATCACTGTCTGTTGGTTCTCTACTGCCTTTTTCTTCTTTTATTTTATTTTCAGCAAAGATATTATCAAAAATACGTTCAGGCTTAGGATCATCAGCTGCAACTGCTTTAGTGTATTGATCATTTAAGATTTTTTTATGTTTTTCAAATATTTCATTTAAATAAGCATTTTTGACATTTATTTTAACAAGTTCTTTTCTGAGTTTAGGAAAAGGATCTCTTTTTTTTGATTCATCTATATCATCTCGGTACCATTCCATTCTAACTCCTGAAGTATGATGATTTAGTAACGGAACTTTTGCATGTAAGAGAACTGGTTTACGATCCTTTCTAATTTTTTTTAGAATTTTTTCAACTGTATTGAAACATTTGATAAAATTTGTTCCGTCAATTGAATATGACTCTAGTCCAAAACCCTTAGAATATTCATGCGCGTTACATACTCTTGTTTCATCAGAATAGGCTGAAATATCCCATTCATTGTCTTGTACTAAAAATAAAATAGGTAATTGTTTCAATGATGCCATTTGAAAGGCTTCAGCAACTTCCCCTTCAGTGATTGAAGCATCACCCATTGAGCAAACAACTACAGGCTCGAAATTTTTCTTTGGTTTTTCTAATGATGCTTTTTCCTTAAACTTAATTCCCATAGCAATACCAGTAGTGGGAATAGCTTGCATTCCTGTGGCGGATGATTGATGTATTATTTTAGGTTTATCATGATCCTTTAGTGAAGGATGAGAGTAATAAGTTTTTCCAGCTGAAAAAGGGTCATCGTATTTAGCCAGAAGTTGAAGCATTAGTTCATATGGAGTCATACCAATTGATAAAAGTAAAGAGTCATCTCTGTAGTAGGGAGATACCCAGTCAAATGGTTTAAGTTGCATGCCTAGAGCAATTTGTATTGCTTCATGCCCTCTAGATGTTGCGTGTACATATTTAGAGGTAATCTCTTTATTTTTTTCATAGAGCTCAGTTAGAATTATTGACTGAGACATTAAATTAAAAGCTTGAAGTAATGTTTCCTCTTTCAATTTTATTTGTTCTTAAAATTATTTATAGCATTTCTTGTGAAGTCAGATAAAACTAAGATACCACTATCTTCAGCTCTTTGTTCAAGTAATTTATTCCAATGATCAGTATCTTTCCAAAAATTTTTTTTTAATCTTTTCATAGCTTCAGGATTGTAATTAGATATTCTTTGTGTAAAGAGTTCTATTTCACTGTCCATGAGTTCGTTATTTTCAAATACTTCACTGTAAAGACCTTTGTTTAAGGCCCAGTCAGATGAAAACCATTTTTCAGCATTAATGGTCATCGCAGAGTATGAGGAAGTTCCAATTTTTCTCTCTACGGCAGGACCAACAACAAAAGGACCTATTCCTATTGCCAATTCACTTAATTTAACAGAAGAAAATTTTGTTGCAAAGCAATAGTCAGTAGCTGCTAACATTCCAACTCCTCCTCCGACTGCTTTTCCTTGTACTCTTCCTACAATAAATTTAGGGCATTGCCTACACGCATTTATCACATTAGCAAAACCCATAAAAAATCTTTTTCCATCATCTTTATTTTTTATTGATATGAGCTCATCAAATGAGGCACCAGCACAAAAAGTTCTATCTCCACCACTTTTTAAGACTATAACATTTGAGTTTTTGTCATTGCCAACTGATTTGATCGTATCTGCTAATTTTGATAACAAAGAGGAGGGGAGAGAGTTACTTTGAGAATGAAAAAATTCAATCTCAGCTATTCCGTTTTTTGAACTTACCTTAACATATTCATTCATAATTATTTGTTTTGTATGATTTATGATTGATCTTTCATTTTAACCATCGTTAAAATTGTTGCTAGCATAACAGTATCATTTTCATCATCATAAACATCAACAAGAAACTTAACAATACCTTTTGCAATGTCATTTTCATCTTTTTTTTCTTGTGTTATTTTTTCTTTAGCAGTGAATCTAACGCCTATTGTCATTCCAGGATAAACAGGTTTTGTAAATCGACATTCATCAATGCCGTAATTAAGTAGAACTGGTCCTTTAGGAGGGTCAACAAATAAACCAGCTGCTTTAGACATAATAAAGTATCCGTGTGCGACTCTTTCAGTGAAAATAGTTCCATCCAATGAATTTTCGTCCATATGTGCATAAAACTTATCACCACTGAGCTCTGCAAACTTCTCAATGTCATCTAAAGTGACTAGATGTTTGTCTGTAATAACTGTATCTCCAATTTGAATCTCTTCAAAATACTTTCTGAAAACATGAGGTCCTTCGATATTTTGTTTGGCACCTATTTGATATTGTTTAGTAATTGCTGTGACTGTGGAAGGATGGCCTTGAATGGCAGTTCTTTGCATATAATGTTTAATTCCTCTTATACCACCCATTTCTTCACCTCCTCCAGCTCTTCCTGGTCCCCCATGAGTAAGCAGTGGCATTGGTGAACCGTGACCTGTTGATTCTTTTGCACATGATTCATTTAATACAAGAATTCTTCCGTGCATAGATGATGCACCCAGCACGAATTGTTCAGCTAACTTCATATCATTGGTTACTAGCGAGCAAACAAGTGATCCTTTTCCTAATCTAGCAAGATTAATTGCTTCATTAACGTCTTTATATGGCATAATTGTTGCTACAGGCCCAAAAACCTCAATATCGTGGCAATCTAAATTTTTAAATGGGTAACTATTAAGAAAAAGAAATGGGGAAACGAAAGCTCCTTTATCTTTATTTGCTCCAACAACTTCAAATGATTCTTCGTTTCCAAAAACTATTTCTTGTGACTTTGCAAGTTTATTAATATTTTCAAGCACTTCTGTTTTCTGACTTTTACCTGCTAATGAACCCATTCTAACTCCTTCAACGCTAGGGTCACCAATAGTTGTTTTTGATAATCTCTGACCCAGTGCAATTTGTACATCTTCAATTAATTTTTCAGGAACGATGACTCTTCTAACTGCAGTACATTTCTGTCCTGCTTTGACAGTCATTTCCTTTTGCACCTCTTTTATAAAAATATCAAATTCAGCAGTTCCAGGAACAGCATCCTCACCTAAAACACTACAGTTTAGTGAATCAGCTTCCATATTAAAAGGAACAGCTTTTTCAATGAGTCTTTGATGTGATTTTAGCATCTTTCCTGTATCAGCACTACCTGTGAAAGTTACAACATCTTCGGAGTCAACGTTATCAAGAATGCCTCTTGCACTACCACATATCAACTGAAGGCTTCCTTTTGGGAGAATGTCTGATTCAATAATTTCTCTTACCATTGATTCAGTTAGAAATGATGTTAATGTAGCTGCTTTTACAATGGCAGGTACACCAGCCATTAGGTTAACAGCAATTTTTTCAAGCATACCCCAAATTGGAAAATTAAATGCGTTAATATGTATTGCTACACCTTGCTTTGGAACTAGTATATGATGTCCAATGAATGTCCCGTTCTTAGAGAGGGGAGCAGCACTTCCTTCAACATGAAAATATTGATCGGGAAATTGTCTTCTTAATGATGCATTAGCAAATAAATTACCAATACCTCCTTCAATATCTATCCAACTGTCAATTTTAGTAGCTCCTGTTTGAAAACTAATTGGATAAAACTTTGATTTTACTTTGTGAAGATGAAGTGCAAGTTTTTTTAGCATCAAACCTCGTTGTTGAAATGTTAATTTTCTTAGAGCCGGACCACCTATATTTCTAGAGTATTCCATCATCGATAAAAAGTCTAGTCCAGAAGACACTGTTCCAATCTCAGCTCCAGTTATTGCGTTGTGAAGAACTGTTTCATTACCATATCCTGATACCCAATTTCCTAATGCATAGTTTTCGTATTTTTTCATTTTGATTTCTTCCAGGTTTCAAAAATTATTTTTTGTTTTTCTTTTCTATTTTTTTCTATTTCAGATAGAGGCTCACATTCTTTCATTAAATTTCTACACTCATGAGGGAGGTCTTGATATAATTTAGTTCCTTTTATTTTCCATTTAATCATTTCATCAGTAACATCTCCTTTGATAATTGCTGGGTTACCAACAACAATTTTTCTATCAGGTATAATCATTTCACCTTTTATGAAGCAGAGAGCACCAATAATGCACTCTTTGCCAATAACTACATCATCCATAATGACTGCATTCATACCAACTAATGAATTTTTACCAATATGTGCACCATGAACAATGGCACCATGTCCAATATGAGCATTTTCTTCCAAAATGACATCTTTTCCAGGAAAAATATGTAGAATACAATTGTCTTGAACATTACATCCGTTGCCAACATTTAACTGCCCCCAATCACCTCTAAGTGATGCTCCAGGACCAATGTATACATTCTCTCCAACGATAACATTTCCAATAATAGTAGCTTGTTTGTGAACAAATGAACTTGGATGAATCACCGGTTTATATCCATTAAACTCGTAAATCATATTTTTTCTATTATAGTTGCATAGCCTTGACCAACACCGATACACATTGTTATTAGTGCATACCTTTTATTTTTTCTTATTAGCTCGTTAGTTGCACTTTGGATGATTCTAGTACCAGACATTCCAAGAGGATGTCCAAGTGCGATAGCTCCACCATTAGGATTGATTCTTTGGTCATTATCTTCAAGCTTTAATTCTCTTATGCATGCTAGTGCCTGAGCAGAAAAGGCTTCGTTAATTTCAATTACGTCCATATCATCCAGACTTAAATTCGCTTTATTTAGTGCTTTATTAGATGCATACACAGGACCTATCCCCATTATTTTTGGTTCAACACCAACTACAGCAGAAGAGATTATCCTTGCTTTTGGTTTTAAATTAAATTTTTTTAATCCTTCTTCAGAGCTCAATAACATTGCAGCAGCTCCATCATTAAGGCCAGAAGAATTTCCTGCCGTGACGCTACCATCTTTTTTAAAAGCTGCTCTTAATTTTGATAATATTTCAATACTTGTATTTGGCTTGATGAATTCATCTTTATCAAAAATTATATTTTCTTTTTTTCTTTGAGGGATTTCAACCTTAACAATTTCTTGCTCAAAAATACTATTGCTTTGAGATAATGAAGCTTTCATTTGAGAATTATATGCAAAGATATCTTGATCTTCTCTTGAAATATTGTATTTGTTTACTAGGTTCTCTGCCGTTGTTCCCATGGAATCAGTGCCATATAATTTATCTAGCAAAGGATTGATAAATCTCCAACCAAATGAGGAGTCAAACATTTTTGAATCTCTTCCAAATGCTTTACTAGCCTTTGAGATCACTAAAGGACCTCTAGTCATATTTTCAACGCCACCAGAAATAAATAGATCTCCATCATTTGCTTTTATAGCTCTGTGAGCATGTATAACAGATGACATGCCTGAGGCGCATAATCTATTTATTGTCTCACCTGGAACATTGTATGGAACACCAGCTAGAAGCAAAGCCATTCTGGCTACATTTCTATTATCTTCACCAGCTTGATTTGCACAACCAATGATTACATCATCAATATGAGATGGATCTATTTGTGTTTTTTTTATTATCTCTTTGATTGGAATAGATGCTAAATCGTCTGTTCTTACATCTTTAAGTGTACCTCCATAGTTTCCAATTGCAGTTCTTATAGAATCAATTATGTAACTCATAATTTTTTTATTTTTAATTTTCAATCCATTTCTTTGCCGTCACATAAACAGTTCCTTTAAACGAGGCAAGTATTTCATTAGCAATATTTGTTAAATTAACAATATAAATTGCAGTTTTATTATTTCTAGAAATTTCATTTGTTTCAGCAAAGATAATATCTTCAGCTTTGACCTTTTTAATTAAGCTAATACTAGTCTCAATCGATAAAGATTTTACGTTGTGAGAGTTGGCAGCAAAAGCTAAAGCAGTATCTGCAATGGAAAAACAAATTCCTCCATGAGCTATGCCAAAACCATTTGTCATTTCTTCTCTAACTTTCATTTTTAGTTTACAATAGCCTTCTTTTATCTCAACTATCTCTATTCCAAGCCATTGACTAAATTTATCAGATTTGTACATTTCATCTACAATGACTTTACTTTTCTCCATTTTCGAATATTTTTTTGTCATTTTTTGATAGATAAATCAGAAGAGGTGAAGGTCTGTATCTATCTTCAGAATAAGTATTTCTTAGTTTATTTATTTCTTCTAAAATTATCTCATGTCCAATTTCATCACCCCATTCTAATAATCCCTTAGGATAGTTAACACCATTTTTCATAGCTTTATCAATATCCTCTTTACTGGCAATTTTCAAATAAAGTGCATCAATAGCTTCATTAATTAGCATACACAGAACTCTCCACACTATTTTTTTAGCTAGTTCTCGGTTCTGATTTATTTTTAAATCCTCCTTAACTAAATAATTATAATATCCTCTACCACTTTTTCTACCAAAAAAACCTGCCTCAACTAGTCTTTTTTGTGTAATTGATGGTTTGTACCTATGGTCAAAATAAAACTCATTAAAAACTGTTTCAGTGACTTTATAATTAACGTCATTTCCAATGTAGTCCATTAGTTCAAAAGGCCCCATTCTAAATCCACCTAGCTCTTTCATCGCCCAATCAATTGTTTCTTTGTTTGCAATATTTTCCTCGTAAATTCTAATTGATTCTGAGTAGAAAGACCTAGCTAGTCTATTCACAATAAAACCAGGAGTATCTCTGCATAAAACAGTCGTTTTTTTCCAACTTTCTGAAAGTGTCATTATTTTTTTTATCGTTTCTTTACTTGTTTGAATTGCAGGTATTATTTCAACAAGAGGCATTAGTGGTGCAGGATTAAAAAAATGCATACCAATAACTCTTTCAGGTCTTTTGCATGCTGATGCAATCGATGTAATAGAAATTGAAGATGTGTTAGTTGCTATTATACACTTATCAGAAACAAGATTTTCAATTTTTTGAAACACATCTTTTTTTATAACTAAATCTTCGATAATTGCCTCTACAACAATTTCAGCTTTTTCAATTTCTTTAATAGAATCCAAAAATTTGATATTTGTAAGAATTCTTTTTGATTCTTTTTTGTCAATTTTTTGTTTTTCAATTAGACGATTAAGTACTTTCTCTAACTTTTCTTTAGCAATTTTAAGTGACTTTTTGGATTTATCATAAATAACAACTTTATGATTATAAACGGAGGCAATCTGAGCTATACCTATTCCCATCGTTCCCGAACCTATAATTGATATATTCTTCATTTTCCAATAAATTTAGGTTTTCTCTTATTTAAAAATGCATTAACTCCCTCTTTATAATCTGTTGATTCACTTGCTATTTTTTGTAATTTTTTTTCAAGTTCAAGTTGATTTTCAAGATTATTACCATATGATTCATTAACCAACTTTTTAATTAATGAAAATGATAGAGTAGCTTGACTTGCAATGTTTTTTACGAGGTTTAAACTATTTTTTTCAAAATCATCATCTTCGTAATATTTGTATATCATACCTATTTTTTCTGCTTCAACAGCAGAAATAGAATCTCCGGTAATCATTAAAGCTTTTGCTTTTTGAATGCCAATAAGTCTTGGTAAAAAATAAGATGATCCGCTATCTGGAATTAATCCTATTTTTGAAAATGCTTGAACAAATTTTGCACTTTTTTTGGCAACTATTAAGTCACAACAAAGAGCTAAACTAGCTCCAGCTCCAGCAGCTACACCATTAACTGCTGCAATGACTGGCTTTGATAAATTTCTAATTTTTAATATTAATGGGTTATAATGCTCAGAAATTATTCTTTCAATGTCAAGACCGTTATCTTCTATAGCCTCATTAAGGTCTTGACCTGCACAGAACGCTTTTCCTTCAGCTGTTATCATTATAGCTCTTGTAGATTCATCGTTTTGAGATTTTTCTAGCTCTTCAATAAGTTTAAATGCTAATTCTCTAGTAAACGAGTGGAACTTTTCAATTCTATTTAATTTGATGATTTTGACACCATCGATAAAACTAGTTTTAATCAAATTTTTTATTGCTAATTTAATAAAAAAAGAAAACTGTTTAGATACATTTAAAGTGGTCAAACGGCTCTAAGCATGAGTTGCATTTATACATGGATTTGCAAGCAGTCGAAGCAAAAAAACTTATTAGTTCAACATCAGAACTTTTGCACTGAGGACATTTTACTATTTTAGTAGGGGGAGAGATACCAAAATTTTCCAGTTTGTCTTTTGTCTCTTGAGACATCCAGTCAGTTGTCCATGGTGGATATAATTGTGTTTTTATTTCAAAATCAATATCATGCTTGGAAAGTTCTTTTTTGATGTCATCCTCCATTCTATTTAAAGCAGGGCAACCACTGTAAGTAGGAGTTATACTAACAAGATATTTGTTATCAACGATATCAACTTTCCTAACAACTCCTAGTTCCACAATTGATATTGCAGGTATTTCAGGATCAGGAATTTCAGAAAGTAAATTCCAAATAGCTTCTTTGGTTACCATTTGGCGTTGGGGTATGTTCTTGGTAAATATTGCATTTCAGCGAGCATGAATCCAAGCTTTTCTGTGTGTAAGCCTTTTTTTCCACCGGTCAGCATTACAACATTCTCTGGCTCTGTAAGTAATGCCTCTAGTAGAGTATCTTTAACGATTTTTGACCATTCATCGTAATAGGTGTTTGATGCTGTAATAATATTTTCAGAAATCAAATTATTTTCTACATAATCACTCTCAAAAATCTCACCAGTGAATCTCCATAATTCATCTATTGATTCTTGAATTTTTACTTTACTTTCTTTAGTTCCATCCCCAAGTCTTAGTACCCATGCTCTTGAGTGTTTAAAGTGATAATTTACTTCTTTAATAGACTTTAAAGCAATTGCTTTAATGTCATCGTTAGTTGATTTTGAAAGTTGGGAGTAAAGAATCTTTTGATAGGTTGAGTACAAAAAAATCTTCGCCATAGTTTTTCCAAAATGTCCATTATCTTGTTCAACTAGTAATAGATTGTAATAATTTCTTTCATTTCTGTGAAATACATAATCATCAACACTATACTTGCCATTTCCAGCTTTTTTGAGAAGCTCATAAAGCATATTAGCTTGACCCAAGTAGTCTAATGCGATGTTAGAAATTGCGATATCTTCCTCTAAATACGGGCCTTTGCTACAAAGTTCAGAAAGTCTCTGCCCCATAATCAAATTGCTGTCTGCCAGGCGAGCAATATATTTCTCGAAATCAGTACTAAAATTCAAATTAAATATGTTTTACTCCATCAGGAAGATCATAGAAGGTAGGGTGCCTATAAATTTTATCATTAGCAGGATCAAAGAATGACTCTGATTCATCAGGGTTTGAGGCAATTATATTTTTAGACTCTACAACCCAAATACTTGTACCCTCATTTCTTCTAGTATATAAGTCTCTGGCATTTTGTAAAGCCATCTCTGAGTCTGAGGCATGAACATTACCAACATGCTTGTAAGGTAAGTTCACTTTACTTTGAATAAAAACCTCCCAGAGAATCAAATGGTTACTCATTACGCTACCTTTTTATTCAATTTTTTTTCAGAATAAGCAACAGCTGCTTTTCTTACCCATTCTCCTTCATTATGAGCTTTTTTATGGTGTTCAATTCTTTCTTTATTACATAATCCCTTACCATTAACAACATTCCAAAATTCTTCCCAATCAATATCACCAAAGTCATAATGATTTGTTTTTTCATTCCATATTAGCTTGTCATCAGGAACTTTTAGTCCAATTAATTCAGCTTGAGGAACAGTTTTATCTATGAAACTCTGTCTTAAACTGTCATTAGATTCTCTCTTAATTTTCCAATTGAGAGCTTTTTCAGATCTGTTAGAGTCTTTGTCATGAGGGCCAAACATCATTATTGATGGCCACCACCATCTGTTAAGAGCATCTTGAGCCATCTGTTTTTGTTCGTCTGTGCCCTTTGCTAGAGTACAAATAATTTCATACCCTTGTCTTTGATGAAAACTTTCTTCCTTACAGATTTTAATCATCGCTCTAGAGTAGGGTCCATATGATGTTTTCTGAAGAGATACTTGATTAACGATAGCAGCTCCGTCAACTAACCAACCAATTGCACCTATATCAGCCCAAGTTAATGTTGGATAGTTAAAAATTGAAGAATATTTTGCTTTACCAGTTTGAAGTTCCTCTATCATCTGTTTTCTAGTAATTCCAAGTGTTTCACATGCTGAGTAAAGATAAAGACCGTGACCTGCTTCATCTTGCACTTTTGCAAGCAATATCATTTTTGATCTAAGGGATGGTGCTCGTGTTATCCAGTTTCCTTCAGGTTGCATTCCAATGATTTCAGAATGAGCATGTTGAGACATTTGTCTGATGAGATGACTTCTGTATCCATCTGGCATTTCATCTCTCGGCTCGATTTTTAAGTCTTTGTTTATTTTATCTTCAAAAATTGAATTTGGCATTTTTTTTTTTTTACAAAATTAAATAATTTTTATTTTAAAAAATACAAGATTGTTATCCTGTAAAAATAATTATTAATATTTTTGCATAATATTTATGGCAAAATTCTATTCAATAAAAATCTCTGATATTAAGAAACTGACTGACGAAGCTGTTGAGATTTCTTTTGATATACCAGAAAATTTAACTCAAATGTTTAGTTACAAATCAGGTCAATACATAACTATTGAATCTGTGATTAAAAACGAAAGTATAAGAAGGGCATATTCTATTTGCAGTTCCATGCATGAGAACAAGCTATCAATAGGTGTTAAAAAAGTCAAAAACGGAAAAATGTCAACTTGGTTAAATGAAATAATAAAAGTTGGAGATACAGTTGATGTTATGCCACCAAACGGTTCTTTTCAAATTAATTCGTCTATAAAAAATCAATCTTTAGGCTTATGTGCAGGCTCTGGAATTACTCCAATTTTATCAATTTTAAAAGACACACTTCATACTAAAGAAGATTCCACTTTCACGCTAATCTATGGTAATAGATCGCCAGAATCTGAAATGTTTGTGGAAGAGCTTGTTGCTTTAAAAGAAAAATACAGTAGCAGATTACAAATCATTAAGTTTTACTCAGACTTAAACATTGAAGAGCATTTTTTTGGAAACATAGATGAAAATAATCTATCAGAAATTTTTGCTAACAAAAAAGAACTGCTTAACTCTGATAACTTTCTTATATGTGGACCAGGTAATATGATTGACAATTTAAATAATTTTCTGATTCAAAAAGATATTACGAAAGACAAAATTATCTTTGAAAGATTCTCATCATCTGATGTTGACCCTGAAGTATCAAACGTTGAAAATCTTTCCTGTAATTACACATTTATTATTGATGATGAAGAATATGAAATAACTGAACACAATAACAAAGAGTCAGTTTTAGACATTGCTTTGAAGAATGATCTGGATGCTCCATATTCTTGCAAGGGTGCAGTTTGCTCAACATGTAAAGCAAAGCTAATTTCTGGAGAAGTTGAAATGAGTAAGAATTTTTCTCTTTCGGAATCAGAAATTAAAGAAGGTTATATTCTAGCTTGTGTATCTCATCACAAAACAAAGAATGTTACTATTGATTTTGATGTCTTTTAATCTTAAATGAGTTAGACAAAAACAGAATTGTAATTATTTGAACAATTACTAGAATAAAATGAACGTAATAGACTTGTGTTTCATTGTCGTTAATCATAAAGTATCTCTCAATTGATTTGTAAAATAAAAAAGAGAATCCCATGCCAATCAATGTTCCTTGTTGTTTTATAACATCTAGCTTTGATATAATCTTTTTTTCATTAAAAAGCATTGTTTCAGTTCTTACTAGATATGAGCCGAAACTAAATGTAATTTGGTAAATAATATATATTGCTAGAGATATTGCATAGCTGTAAGAGAATATCAATAGTATTAAAAGTGATATTAATATGCAGTATTCAGCAGTAAGAGAAATTTTTTTAAAGTAATTAATATTAATTATTTTATGATAGTATTTAGCAATTATAATCATGGCAATTGCCAAAAAAATCCCACCTATTGAAAAAGTCTTAATGTCTAAAGGACTATAGATTGTTATATAACTACCTACTGATATTCCAAGAAAAAGAGAGTTAAAAAACTTATATTTTAAATATTTAGAATTATCAATGGAAAGATTACTCATTCTAGTAATAAGTTAATCTTCTAACGCCAGAAATAAATTTAGCTAATCTTATGACTTGTTTAGTGTATCCAAATTCATTATCATACCAAGTGTACAAAACAGTGTTAAATTCACTTTCATCAATTATCGTGGCACTACTATCGAAAACGGCACAACAATTATTTCCAATAATATCAGTTGAGACTAAATCTGGGTCAACTTGATAATTAATCTGATTTACTAATGAGCCCTTGAGGGCTGCTTTTTTCATTGTATTATTAATATCATTAACAGATGTTTTCTTTTTAAGCTTTAGTTTTAAAATTGCAAGAGAAACGTTTGGAGTTGGAACTCTTACTGCATTTGCAGTAAGTTTACCTTCTAAGCTTGGAATAACTCTGGTAACAGCTTTTCCAGCACCAGTTGTTGTTATAACCATGTTTATTGCAGCTGACCTTCCTCTTCTGGGTTTTTTATGCATATTGTCAATCAGATTCTGATCATTTGTGTATGAATGAACTGTTTCAAGATGTCCTGAGCTAATACCATATTCACTTTCAATAACGTGAAGTATGGGAGCGATACAATTTGTGGTACATGAGGCTGCTGAGACAATTTTAGAATTTTCAATATCAAGCTCCTTAGAGTTTATTCCGTAAACAATATTTGGAATTCCTTTTCCAGGTGCTGTTAGTAGCACTTTAGATATTCCAATAGATTTTAGATGATTTGATAAAGAATCTTTATCTGTAAATGCTCCAGAATTATCAATAAGAAGAGCATCATTAATTCCATACTCATTATAATTAATTTCTGTTGGATTCTTGCCTTCAATGAAATATATTCTTTGTCCATTTACAGTTAAACAATTTTGCTTGAGGTTTAAGTCAATATCAGCTTTGTAAGCACCATGAACAGAATCATTTCTGAATAAATCACATCTTTTTATCATTTGTTCATTTGAGATATTTCTGACAACAATTCCCTTTAGCCTTAGCTGCTGACCTTTACCGGCTTGCTTAATTAATTCTCTAGCAACTAATCTACCGATCCTTCCAAAACCAAATAAAACAACATCCTTTGGAGAAAACTCAAGATTACTGGACATGATTTTCGATAACTTATTTTCTAGAAATAATCGAAGGTCTGTTTCGTTAGATTCAGAAAATTGAGCTGTCAATAGACCAATGTCAATTTTTGAGGGGGGTAGATCAATTGAAGATATCTCTTTTGCAATTTCGTTAGTTATTTTAACATCAACTTCTCTATTGACAACCTTGTTAGCATATGAGAACAAACTCATAAGTTCTGAAATACCTATTTCTAAAAGATGGTTTCTGAAAAGAACTAGTTCAACACCTTTGTCGTACATTAAATTTGCGACAGTTTTTAATAGACTAACACCGTTTTTTTCTTTGTTGAGCCAATTTTTTAGTGTGGAATCGTAAGATTTCATTTTTTATTGCAAATTTAAAATTGTTAAATAAGTGGCGTTATCAAATTTTATTTTTTTTTATATTTCTATTATTGTAATATCAAATAAGCAATGAAAATTAATTTTACTAAATATGAGGGTAATGGCAACGATTTTATAATTATTGACGATAGAAAAGAGGAGTTTAGTGAAGATAATGTTTTAATGATATCAAAGCTTTGTGATAGAAAATTTGGTATTGGAGCAGATGGTTTAATACTACTTAGAAAGCACAAAGCTTATGATTTTCAAATGATTTATTTTAATTCTGATGGAAATGAATCAAGCATGTGTGGTAATGGAGGACGCTGTTTAGTGAGTTATGCTTTACAACTTGATATTAATCTAAAAACTAATTCTTTTCTAGCAATTGATGGAGTTCATAAATTTAAAGTTGTCGATAACGAAATTTACTTAAAAATGAATGATGTTAAAGATATTGTTTTAAAGAATGGATATAATTTCCTTGACACTGGTTCGCCTCACGTTGTTCAAATTGTTGAAAACGTTGATGAAATTAATGTATATGAGCAAGGAAAAAAAATTAGGAACCAGTTTGAAGAAATGAACGGAGTGAATGTAAATTTTGTAAGTTTTAATAATGACATAATAAAATGTAGGACTTTTGAAAGAGGAGTTGAGAATGAAACACTTTCTTGTGGAACAGGTGCTGTTGCTGTTGCATTATATGTATTTAAAAAGAAAAAAATCAGCGATGATAAGATCATTGTTTCTACTAATGGAGGTAGCTTGTCAATATCCTTTAAAAATGACGGTAATTCTTTTCACGAAATATGGTTAAAAGGTAACATCAACAAAATTTTTGATGGCTTGATTGAGTTTTAAATATGAGTGTCAAAATAAGAGAAATAGACCACGAAGATTTAAATTTTATGCTAAAAATAGAAAATGATAAATCTAATTGGAAGTATGGAATAAACAAATCTGAGCTCAGTTTTGAAGATGCTTTAAATTATGTCAAACAATCAAAACTTATGATTTTGAATAATGACAATCAAAGATTCGTGATTGAGTATAATAATATTAAAGCAGGATTAATTGATTTGTATGATTACCAGTTTCAAAATTCTTTCGCAAAAGTTGGTATAATTGTTTTGAAAAAGTTCAGAGGAAAAGGAGTAGGAGATAAATCTCTAAAACTACTTCTAGAATTTTGTAAAAATTATTTAAACATAAACTACTTAGAGTCTGAGATTGAAAAATCCAATCAATCAAGTATAAATCTCTTTGTAAATAACAATTTTAAAAATATTTCAGGAAATAAATATGTACATCAAGCTATATAATGTCATTTTGATATTTGCTCTAGTTTCTTGTACTAGACCTGAAATCAGTAAATATAAAGAGTATATTAATCACAGTGATACTGTTGCATATGTTGGCAAGGAAACCTGTAAACAATGTCACTATGAAATTTATGAATCTTACATGCAAACTGCAATGGGACAATCATTTAGATATGCAACTTCTGAGAATTCTAGTATTGATACTCCAAAATTGGTAAATGACCCTCATAAAAATTTATCATATATGGGCGCATGGAAAAATAATAGTCTTTGGTTAAAGGAGTATAGATTATTTGAAAATGACACAATTCATCTTATTGACAAAAAAGTTGATTTTATAATCGGCTCAGGACACCATACCAATTCACATTTATTTGTACAAAATGGATATGTTCATCAGATGCCATATACTTTCTACACTCAAGATAAAATATTTGATTTACCACCTGGATTCGAAAATGGTAATAATTCTAGATTCGATAGAGAGATTGGTACTGAGTGCATGAGTTGTCATAATGCTCATGCAGATTATTATCATTCAAATAGTAATAGGTTTCATGAAATTCCACAAGGAATTGATTGCGAAAATTGTCATGGCCCTGGAGAAGCTCATGTAAAAAGAATACAAAAAGGTATTATGGTTGACACATCATTCGAAATTGATTATTCAATTGTGAATCCTGCTAAACTGCCAATTGATTTACAATTCGATGTTTGTCAAAGATGCCATTTGCAAGGAACTGCTGTTTTAAATAATGATAAAGATTTTTATGATTTTAAGCCTGGTCAGAAACTAAACGAATTTATCGATGTTTATTTACCAAAATATGAAAATGAAGATTTATTTATCATGGCCTCTCATGTTGAGAGATTTAAATTAAGCGAATGTTATAAAAACTCAGAAATGACATGTATTACTTGTCATAACCCGCATAAAAGTGTTAGACAAACTGATGCGGCTTTTTTTGATGCAAAGTGTATGAATTGTCATAGTGTTTGCAGTGAAGAAAAAAATATAAATGATTGTGCTTCTTGTCATATGCCTAATTCAAGTTCAATCGACATTCCACATGTTAGCATTACTGATCACAAAATTTCAGTTCCAAAAGAAATGAAGAAAAAGGAATTTGGAAACTTCTTAGGTCTTTTTGCAATTAATAATTCTAATCCAACTAATTTATCTAAAGCAAAAGCATATTTAAAAAGATATGAGTCATTTGAGCAAATTGAATCATATTTAGATAGTGCATTTTTCTACCTAGATAAATGCAATATCAAAAAATGTATGGATGTTTTTATTGATTATTATTTTTTATCAGAAGATTATAGAATGATTGTTAATCTAGATATGCAGTATGATATTATTGATAATTTTAGTGATTTAGGACCTAATTCCTTTTCAAGGATTGCATACTCCTATGAAAATTTTGAAATGTGGAATGATGCTGTCAGGCAAATGAATTTCTCTTGTCAACTTAATCCCAACGATTTAAAGCATATGAATAAATTGGGAACTTACTATATCAAGTCCAATAATATAAACAAGGCCAAAAAAATATTTTATGAAATAATTTCTTTAAATCCTAATTCTAAAGAACCATATTTAAACTTAGGATACATTAATTTAATAGAGAAAAATTACAAGTTAAGTGAAGATTATTTATCACGAGCTATTAACTTAGATCCTGATTATATTCTAGCATATGAAAATTTAGCTCGTTTGAAGCTTGAAACTAATAATAAAACAGACTATAATAACTATCTAAAAAAAATTCAAACGATTCAACAAAGACAAAAAAAACTATAACTTTATGGCTCAGTGAAGAAAAAATCTAAAAGTAAGTTTCTTAAACTATTAATTAGTTTTTTTGTTGTCGTTATTCTCTGCATATTTTTTATTGCAAATCACTTTCATAAAAAAATTTTTCAGCCAAATATTTCCATTAATAGCTCAAAATCAGGAGTCTTTGTAGAAATTCCAACCGGATCTGATTTTGATGACGTTATTGAAATATTATCTAAAAAGGGAATTCTTGTCAATTACAATTCGTTCAAGTGGGTTTCTGATAAAAAAAATTATGTTTATAATGTAAAGCCAGGTAGGTATTTCATAGAAAATTCAATAAGTAACAACAAGCTAGTTAACATTTTACGTTCGGGACGCCAAAAAGTTATCAAATTAACTTTTAATAATGTTAGAACAATTTATCACCTAGCTGGTGTAATTTCAAAAAAAATAGAAGCTGATTCATCATCTATTGTTAGAGAAGTTATGAATCCAATTTTTCTTAAAAAGTTAGATTTAACTAGCGATAAAGTAGGTTGTATTTTTATACCAAATACCTATGAGTTCTACTGGAACACAAGTGCTCGAGATTTTGTTGAGAGAATGTTGATTGAATATAAAAAGTTTTGGTCACAGAAATCAAGAAAAAATAAAGCTGAGCGTCTTGGACTAAATTGGTATGAAATTTCAGCGTTAGCTTCAATTGTAGAGAAAGAACAAAATATTAAATATGACGAGAGACCCAAAATAGCCGGTTTATATCTTAATAGGCTTGAAAAAAAAATGAAATTAGAGTCTGACCCTACATTAATTTTTGCAATTGGGGACTTTAATATTAAAAGAGTGTTAAATAAAGACAAGAAAATTGATTCCCCGTATAATACTTACTTGAATCATGGTTTGCCACCAGGTCCAATATGTATTCCATCAATTAATTCAATTGATGCAGTGCTAAATCATGAAAATCACGGTTATATTTTTATGTGTGCGAAAGAAGATTTTTCAGGATATCACAATTTTGCTTATGATTACTCTTCTCATTTAGTTAACGCTAGAAAGTATCAAAGAGCGCTCAACAAAAAGAAAATACTTAGATAAATTAATTTTTTAATATTTAATATTGTATTATGGAAAATAAAATCAAGTTTGGAACTGATGGTTGGAGGGCAGTTATTGCAGAAGATTATACTGTTAATAATGTTTGTAGAGTAAGTCAAGCAGTTTCAAAATGGTTATTAAAAAATAATTCAAATCCATCTGTTGTTATTGGCTTTGATTGTAGATTTGGTGGAAGACTTTTTAGTGATACAGCTTCAAAGGTTTTTATTAAGAACAGAATTAAAGTAATTTCTTCAAATTATTTCATAACTACTCCGATGATTTCTTTAGCAACAAAACAATTAAATGCTTCAATAGGAGTAGTGATAACTGCTAGCCATAATCCACCAAGTTACAATGGATACAAATTAAAGGCAGGCTTTGGTGGTCCACTACTTCCAAAAGAAATTTCAGATATTGAGAATTTAATTGATGATAAATTTTATGATGATTTATCTGCTATTTCTTTAGAAAATAATGACAAATACAAAATCGTTGATATTGAAAAATTATACTACGACGAAGTTGTTAAGAACTTTGATATTGATTTAATTAATGATTCAAATCTAAAACTAGCTTACGATGCAATGTATGGATCAGGAATGTTTGTTGCAAAAAGAATTCTAAGTAATGCTAAATTTTTACATTGTGATTGGAATCCATCTTTTGGTAATATTGCACCTGAGCCAATTCATAGAAATTTATCGGAGTTTTCTCAATTTATAGTTGAAAATAAAATTGACTGTGGACTGGCAACTGATGGTGATGCTGATAGAATTGGGCTTTACAATAGCAAAGGAGAATTTGTTGATGCTCATAATATTATTCTTCTTGTCATTCATTATCTAGTTAAATATAAAAAGATGAGTGGTAAAGTAGTTACTGCCTTTTCTTGCTCAGTGAAAGTAAAGAAGTTATGTGAGTTTTATAATCTTGAGCATGAAACAGTAAAAATTGGATTCAAATATATCGCCGAAAAAATGGTAACAGAAGATGTTCTGCTTGGAGGAGAGGAGTCGGGCGGTATTGCTATAAAGGGCCATATCCCTGAAAGAGATGGTATCTGGATTGGTCTACTTCTTTTTGAGTATATGGCAAGCTCTGGTAAAAGCTTAGATGATTTAATAAATGAAGTTTATGATATTGTTGGAAGTTTTTCATTTGAGAGAATAGATCTTCATTTAGAAAATAAAAAGAAGGAAGATGTTATTGAAAAATGTCAAAATGATCAGTTTAAATCCTTCGGTGAATTCAATGTTAAAAAAATTGAAAAAACTGATGGATATAAATTCTTTTTCAATGATGATACATGGTTAATGATTAGACCATCAGGGACAGAGCCTGTACTAAGAACTTATTCTGAAGCTCCATCAAGAGATATAGCACTAAAAATATTAGAAAGTGCACAGAGTGAAATTCTTTAAACTTTGTATCATAATATTAGCAACATTAATTGCTAATTCTTGTTTCTCATCAAATGACTTTCTTTCGCAGAACAAACCAGAAGTTAACAAAAAACTCTTTTTAAAAACAACATATTCTTTGTCCTATGCATCATCACTTTATTTCTTAGATAGACTTTGGTATAGTGATTACCCAAGATCAGATTTTCATTTCACAAATGATAATAAAAACTGGATGTATATGGACAAATTTGGTCATGCTTTTACATCTTATCAACTTGGAATATATGGCTACAATTCTTTTAAATGGGCAGGGTATGATGAAATGACATCTATTTTATGCGGAGGCTTGTCAGGTTCAATTTTTTTATCAGCAGTTGAGATTTTGGATGGTTTTTCTTCTCAGTGGGGAGCTTCATCTGGGGATTTTTTTGCTAATTCAGCTGGATCTATTTTATTTATTGGACAACAGCTAATCTTTGATACTCAGAAAATAAATTTAAAGTTCAGCTATTTTCCAAGTAGGACAAGGTTTGAAAATAAAAGATTACTTGGAAATAATGAAATTGAAGCTATTTTTAAAGATTATAATGCTCAAAAATACTGGCTTACTTTTAATTTACAAGAATTATTACACATAAAATCAAATAATAAGATCGAATGGTTAAATGTTGCAATAGGCTACGGAGCTAATAATATGATTCAAGCTAATAATTCAAATAACTCAACAGCATATAGACAGTATTTTTTGTCGCTAGATGTTGACTTTTCAAAAATTAATATAGAAAATAAATTGCTAGAAAAACTAGTTCAAATACTCTCATTTGTAAAGATTCCTTCTCCAACTTTTGAATTTTCAAAAAAAAATGTAATTTTTCATAAAATTTATTTTTAGTGAAAATTGGTGATTTTGTAGTTTTTAAAAATGATAATGACACAGGAACAATTAAGGAAATTATTTCTGAGAGAAAAATTAAAATTACTAATTCACAAGGCTTTGATGAGATTATCCTTTCCTCTGAAATAATTGTAGTAGATAAAAAGTTTAATCAAGTTAGCTCATATGGTGATATACCAGTATTTGATATACATAATAACTCATTAGAATTTTCTAATGAAAAAATTAAAAAAGCAAGTAAGTTTAAAATTGATTTACATATCGAAAATCTTGTAAAAGATTTTTCTCAGTACTCTAATGATGAAATTATTAAAATTCAAGTCAAATTTTGTGAGAAACAAATAAACAAGATTTTAAAATCTAATCAAGAGGAGTTTATTATTGTGCATGGCATTGGAATGGGAGTACTAAAAAAAGAGATTCATAATCTTCTTAACGAGCTAAGCTTAAGATATTACCTCTCTAATGATGGAGGATCTACTTTAGTTTTTGTTTAATTACTTTTCTTTAAGGGCAATTATTTCAACTATCTGTTCGTAAGAAATTCTTTTAGCTAGTATTTTTTTATTTGAATCTAGCAAATAAACTACAGGAGTTGAGTATATGTCGTATTTATCTCTCCAATCACTACTTGCCATAGGATTTCCTTCTTCATCTTTTTGTATGTCACCTACATTAATCCAATTCTCAGTATTTTTTTCTTTTATAAATTTCACCCATTCATCTTTATCAAATTCAGTTGTCACGGCAAAAACCTTAATATCTATTCCATTTAAATTTAGAGAATCTGTAACTTCTTTTATGCTAGGTATTTCTTTTTTGCAATGTCCACAATCTGGAGCATAAAAAACTAGTATTGTGTAATCTGATTTCAAATCTGATAGTTTGTATATTTTTCCATTGGGATCTTTCATAAATGGTCTTCCAATGATATCTACAAATTCAGGGGCAACTCTGCCTATTAAGTTTGGAGCAATCTTTTCTGCTCTTTCAACAATTTTTTTGAGTTGTTTTTCATCAACCCAGTCACACTTATCTTGCATATAATAATTTTCTACCATGTGTACAAAGACTGCATCCATCCCCATGATTTTAGATCTTTCGTATGTTGATGTGATGTGCGAAACCACATATTTAAAGATATTTTTGTTTTTTATTTTAGATATAAACAAATCAGCTGATTCAATTATTGAATCAGGATTTTTGACTGTTAGTTTATCTAAATATTGAGTCATTTTGTTGTGAAAAACAGGAGTTCTTAGCATTCTCTCGTCAGTCAGATCAATATTATTCCAAAAATTCTTTTTGTAGAACCTAAATGGAAAGTTTTTGTCAGGATTTCCTATTGAGTCTAGTGGAGATTCAGGGATACTAATTTCAATTGTGGATTTAATTATTTTGGTAAAAAAAAGATTTGAGTTTTTTTCAACAAATTCGTCTCTGAAAGATAAAACCTCTTTGTCAATACTTTCAATATTTTTTTCTAAAATTAATTTTTGAGATTCACTTTTTTGAGAGGCTACTTGATTTTTCAGTTGACTAACATCTCTTTGTTTCTTTGTTATAAATTTCAAATATTGATAAAAAAGAGGATTCTCTACACAATTTTTAAATGTCATGCTTTCAACAATGTTATTCAAACTTGTAGTAAAGCTAAAATTTTGTTCAGTAAGTATAATGTCGAAATATTTTTGGTCTGGAAGTACTATCAAATACATTCCTTCAAGAAGTTCCTTTTTACCTTCAAAAGTGAATTTTCCATTTACTGAATAAGCAGTATCTTTCGCATATTGATTACCACCAAAATAGTAAGCTAATATGATAGTAGTATCCGATAACCCTTTTACCTCACCATTTATTTTATATCCTTTTGAAAGAGATGAAAAAGATATTAAAGTAAATACTGTAAAAAGAAAGATTCTCATAATTTGTTTTTTACAAATTTCATGATTTAATTTTATTTTTCAAATAGGATTCAAGAAATACTACTAATATAATTATTGAAGCCCCAATATAAAATGATAAATTCATGTGTTCTGATTCAGAAAAAATTATTAGTGCTAACACGATACTGTATATGGGTTCCAAATTTATTGCCATTATTAGAGAATACGGAGAAATATATTTCATTAATTCAACCATCCAGACAAAAACTGCTGCAGTGCATATTGTTCCCAACAAAAAAAGATAAACAAAATCATTGATATTTATTTTTAGATTATTTATACCTATTTCTTCATTTAGTAGCATCAGTATTGAAAAAATAATTACTCCAGCTAGCATCTCAACCATTGTGATCTTGGAAGCCTCCAATTTATTAACATATTTTGCATTGTAAAGTGTAAATAAAGTTCCAAGAAATGAAGCTATAATTCCATAAACATAACCCATTGTATACTTCGTTTCAGCTTCTAACATTAAGAATAATGTTACAAAAACAACGATCCCTAGTACATACTCATATAATTTGGGTTTTCTCTTTAGAAATAAAGGCTCAATCATTGCAGAAAAGAAAGAAGCTGTGGATAAACATACTACAGCTACAGAGACATTGGAAACTTTAATGGATTCAAAAAAAAAGAACCAGTGTACAGCAACAAGGCTACCAACAAAAAGTAGTCCAAAAAAATCTTTTTTTTTGATTTTTGTTAATTCTTTTTTAAAAACTAAGAAAGTGAATAATGTTATAAATGCTATCAACATTCTATACCAAACTAGCTCTATGGTGTTTAAAGAAATTAGTTTGCCAAAAATTCCAGTAAAACCAAGAATCAAAACCATAAAATGGAGAGATAAAAGTTTATGTTTTGCTATTATTTTGTACACTTTTATTGGTAAATTTGTGCAAAAATAACATTACTTAGATGAAAATTATTATTTCTCCTGCGAAAAAGCTTTCAGACAAATGCACTCAAAGAGACTTCAATTTCTCAAAAATTAAATTTGAAAAAAAAGCTGAGAATTTAGTTAATATGCTCAAAGGATATAAAATCAGTGATCTTTCAAAGCTTATGAGTATTAGTGAAAACTTATCCGAAATTAATTCTAACAGATTTAAAAATTGGAGAATTCCTTTTAATGGAAATTCTGATTATGCTGTTTTTATGTTTAAAGGGGATGTCTATAAAGGTCTTGATGTAGAAAGTCTAAGCGATAGTGAAATAAATTATGCTCAAGACAACCTAAGAATTTTAAGTGGGTTGTATGGTATTTTAAAACCACTTGATAGAATACTTCCATACAGACTTGAGATGGGAACAAAGCTTAAAACAGATTATGGTAAAAACTTATACGATTATTGGGGAGATTCAATTAATGATTTTTTGATTAGCGAGATTTCTTCATCAGAAAACCTAGTTAATCTTGCATCAGATGAATATAGCAAGGCAGTCAAGTTAAACAAATTTGAAAATAATGTAATTACTCCAAAGTTTTTAGATGAAAAAAATGGAAAGCTCAAAATGATTTCATTTTATGCAAAAAAGGCAAGAGGATTGATGGCCAGACACATCATTCAAACGAAAGCTCAAACTGTTGAGGATTTACATTCATTTAATTTAGAGGGGTACAATTATTCTGAGAGTAATTCAACAGATGATTGTCCTACATTTGTTAGAGTTCACTAAAAATTTCTTAATTCATCTATTGACTTTTTTTCTTATATTTATAACTAGAAGTCAATAAGAATGAAAAAAATTAAACTCTTACTTGTTTTATTTTTATTTTGTAAGTTTTCATTTACACAAACGAGTTCGTGTATTGATTCATCTTTAATAAATCCTTTTTGTCTTTGTCCAATGATTTATGCTCCAGTTTGTGCTTGCAATGGAATTGTATATTCTAATGATTGTTTGGCACAATGTGATGGAAATACCAATATAGGTCCTGTGAATCCACTTCTCAACCCAGGAGATTCTTGTTCTTTATCACCACCATGTGAACTTGTGATAAGTGGTGATTCAATAGTTTGCAATTTCCCTACAATATTATCTGCTTCTCATACATCAACTTCTTTAAGTTTACAAAACTATCAGTGGTATAATCAAAACAATCCATCACAGATTTTATCAAATAATCAAAATTTATCTGTTATGGAAGTTGGGATATTTTGTGTTTCTGCTCAAGATTCAGTTGGTTGTACTGATACTGAATGTTTTACAATTTCTGTTGGTACTCTTAATATTTCTAGTAGTCCCAACCCACCAAACATATGCGTAGGTGATGCAGTATCAATGGAAGTAAACACCTCTTTCTCAAATGTAAATTGGTCTAATGGTCAACAAACAAATATGATAATAGAATATCCTACTTTAAATACTGTTTACACAGTTGAGGCAATTGATGGATTTGGATGTATAAGAACTGGAGAAATTTATGTTGAGGTTGATTCCTGTTCTGCTTCCGATTTAAATGATTTCCAAAAAACACTTAAAATTTTTCCAAATCCCAGTAGTGGAAAAGTAAATATTTATACCAAACATAATAATCCTTTGAATGTAAAAGTTTATGATATTTTTGGAAGAATTGTTTATGGAGAAATTAATAAATCAATTAATCACTCATTGATCCTCAACAAAGGATTCTATATTTTCGAAATTTCAGATAACAAAAATTTGACCAGAGAAAATATAATTGTTAAATGAAATATTTGAAATATTTCTTAATAATTCTTTGTTTTTTTTCTTGTGAAAAAGAAAAGGAATTAATTGGAAATAATTATGCTCCATACTATGATGAGGTTCCTACAATTTTGCTAGAGAACTATCTAAATAGATTATACATTGACCTGATTGGTAGGGAGCCACTTGACGATGAAATGGAACGAGATGTACTTTATTTAAGAGATAATGATGTCAGCTTTGGTTCTAGAGACACTTTAATTCTTAAACTGCAATCTGACACCCTTTTTATTGAAGGAGATTCTTCATACAAGAAAGCATACTTTCATAGAACCTATGAAATGTTAAAAATTAGATTGCTTGAAGGTGTTTCAAATGGAGTTATTCAAGAAGCAATGGGTAATGCATACCAAAGATATCTTAATGATTCTCTATTAGGAAATTTGTTGGAAGCAAATAAAAATCTTTTACAATTTAATATGCTTTCAATGATCATTAGTTCAGAACATGAATACATGCAAGGTGACATAAATATTAATGAGGTTCATAGGAGAATGATTTACAATCCAATCTATGACCAAATCAATATGAATACTTTTAATTTTGTTAATGCCTCTTTTGACAACTTACTATATAGATATCCTACTCAATATGAGTTTGATGAAGTTTATAAGATGATTGAAGATAACACTGCTCAAATTGTTTTTGGTCAATCAGCTAATGATAAAGAAGGATTCACACATATTATTTCTAACACTAGTGAGTTTTATGAAGGTGTTATTCTATGGTCTTATTTAACTTTATTGGCACGAAATCCAAGTACTCAGGAGACTGATTTTTTAATGCAATCATTTTATTTTGATTATGATTTGCAATATGTTCAAAGAGAGATTATGAAAACTAATGAATATGCTCATTTTTAGAAAGTTTATTTTTTTAATATCATTTTTGTTACTTTTTGCATGTAATAAACAAGAGCCAATCTATGAATTAAATCAAATAAATTCCTCTTCATATAATGCTAACAAGAATAAATTGAAATCAACAATGCAGTACATATCAATTTTGTATGCAAACTTATTTCAAACAGCATTATCTTCAAATGAGCTAGTAGAAATTACTAATTGTATTGAATCAATTGGGGATAAAGAAGTTGCTCATGAAATAGTGTTGAGTAATTTTATGAACAGTCAGCAAGTGCTAATTCCATCTGACTCACTAATGAGAAGCGATTTGAATCATTTTGTTGAAGAAACCTATAAACGTTTTTATGTTAGAGATATTACTGAGGCGGAGAGAAAGTTTTTTATTGACTTTTTTGAATCAAATCCAAGCGTTTCATCAGAGATGGTTTATATGGCATTTGCACTCTCAAACGAATATCAGTTTTACTAAAATATTTTATTATGAAAAGAAGAAAATTTATTAAAAAATCGTTATTAGGTGGAGCTGCCATAACAATGCCATTTGTTCTTCCATCAGGAAGATTATTTGCTTCAAGTGGAAATAGAATGGCTGATCACGTTGTTTTTGTTGCTTTTGCAGGAGGTGTGCGACAGCAAGAATCAGTGCTTCAAAGATATTTAGATGATAGTCAAGCATATGCTAGCGCCGGAAATATCATGTATAATATTTTAGATGGGGCACCTCCAACAGATAAAATAGTCTACGGAACTACGAATTATGTAAACGGAGATACTCCAATACCAAAAATGCTTTCTCAAACACTTCAACAACAAGGAACATTCTTTAAGGAAGTTAATGCTTCAGTAGTTGGCCATTATGCAGGCGTAAATACTCTTTTGACTGGTAATTATATGTTTACACAAGGATTAAGAAATAAACCTCTCACGCCAACGATATTTGAGTATTTAAGAAGATTAACAGGAGAAAAAGCTACTAAAACTTGGTTTATTGGCAATGGCATTGGTAATTCCATCCCATTGTTGGATTACAGTACTCATTCAGACTATGGAGCTCAATATGGTGCTAATTTTTTAGCTCCAATTGTTACATTTGGAAACTCTGGAGATAAGCATTTGAAAAATGCAAAAGTATATCATCCTGAGGAAGAGCTGGATCCAATGTATAAGATGAAATATTTTCTTGACAATGTCTGGTATTCACAAGGTTCTGCATTGCCGAATATCGGAAATACTGAAGAAGAGAAATTACAAATAAAACAGTTTGTTAGAGATATGTTTCAAAAAAAGGATAGTGGTTCAATAGCATTTCCACCCATTTCTGATAGTGGTGATTTACAGACAATTGGATATGCATGTGAGGTTCTAAAAAGATTTAAGCCAACATTAACAGTGATTTACTTATCTAATGTAGATGGATGTCATGGGAATTTCTCTTCTTATTTGAGAAGTTTACATAGGGCTGACCATGGTGTTGGACATCTCTGGGATTTTATTCAAAATCAAGTTCCTGAAATGTCAGGTAATACAACTATGATTGTTGCTCCTGAGCATGGTAGAAATGATGACCCAAACGGAATTAAAGATGCTAATGCTTTTTATGGTTATGATCACTCAGATTCTAATTCTCAAAGGATATTTAATATGATGGTAGGTCCTGGCATTGACTCAAATTTGTTTATTGGAAATGAAAATAATAAAGTTGGTGACATTGTTAATATTGCTCCAACTATTGCAGAGATATTAGGATTTAAAAACGATATTGTAAATACTGGTCTACTTGCAAGTAATCAATCTTTTTTTGATCTAATATGATTAATAGGATATCAATTTTAGTGATATTATTTGTTCTAATCTCATGTAAAAAAGATGAGATTATAAATCCATATGATCATCCGGATTTATTTCCAGTAATTACAGAAGATTCAGTCTACTTTAATAATCCTTCATCTTTTTCTGCCTTGCACAATAATATTTTTGTACCAACTTGTGCGAATTCCGGATGTCATGACGGTAGTTTTGAACCGGATTTCAGAACCATTGAAAGCTCATACAATACGTTAGTATATCAACCAATAATAAAAAATGATCCCAACAATACTTACCAGTATAGAGTTTTACCGGGTAATTCTGAGATGTCTGTAATGTATAAAAGATTATTAATTGATATTGATGGAAATTCTGGTGTTATGCCTTTGTCAGCAGAGTATGATCCAGAACATTATTGGCACAATGACAAAGAAGAGCACATTCAAAATATTAAAAACTGGATTGATTCAGGTGCAGAAGATATGTTTGGAAATCTACCTGTTTTACCAAATAAAGTACCGGAGATGAGAGGTTGTATTGCATTTGAACCTGGTCAAACATCTCCAATTTCTAGATCTCAGCCAAGAGGAACTATATATGTTCCCTCTAATTTAAATTTTGTTGATATTTATTTTAGTGTCGAAGATGACTTACTTGCTTCTAATCAACTTTCTTTCAACAAATTAAAGTACTCAGGCAATATTTTAAATTTTGAGAATAAACCATTCTATGATCTAGAAGTTTTAACAAATCCCATAGTTGAAACAGGATTTTATCAGAGTACTACTGATGAGTTTTTTCATAAATATAGTCTTGACGTCTCCCAATTTGATGTTGGAGACGTTGTCTTTTTAAAAATTTTTGTAGATGATAATGTTAATGGTGTTATTGAAATCCCTTCAAATGGAAGTGAGTATCAAATTATAAAACATTTTACATTGACAATAATATGAGAAATTTAATTTTCATTTTTTTTATTATGATTTTTATTTCATCATGCACTAAAGAAGAAAATAATGAAGATTTTTTTATTACTCATATTTCTACAAATCCTACCGAAATCACTGAATTTCAAGAAAATATTCAAGTTAGAATATCATACCAACATCCAGAAGGTTTCTTAGGATTCTATGATCCTGATTATTTATCACTAGAAATTAAAGATAGTAGATTAGAAAATCCAGACTATTATCATCTTAATCCTTTGAACCCACCTAATCAAAGTGTTTCTATAGTCGGAGAGATTTTTATTGAAATTGATGCTCCATTTGTTTTTGGAAATGGAAATAGTGAAAGCTTAAATTATGCAATTAGGATTCAAGATCAAAGCGGAACTTGGAGTAATTTAATCAATACAAGCACTATAGCTGTTAACAAATGATTCGTTTATTAACACTTATTTTATTTTGTTTTATAAGTTTTAATTCATTTGCTCAATTTTCTATGTCTAACCAAACTGTTTATGAATGCTACGGCACTTTAACAGACAGTGAAGCTAATTCTTTAAATGCTGGATGGTATGACCATAATGAAAACTATGCCTTTACAATTTGCCCTAGCAATACGCTTTCAATAACAATTGATTTCACATCTTTCAATACTGAGCCAACAAATGATTATGTTGTGATATATGATGGGCCAAACACAACATATCCAGTTCTTGCTGGCCCGTTTTCAGGAACAAACATACCGCCTCAAATAATTTCAACTGGTTGTGTAACAATTGTTTTTATTTCTGATTTAAATGTAGCTGCTGAAGGATTTGAATTGGTCTGGGAAGCTGAGGTAACTCAACCATCAACACCTCAAATTTCATTTGCTCCAAATCCAACATGTAGTCTAAATACAGTTGTTGTGAATTTAGATCAAAAAATACACTGTGATTCTGTCTTAATTGCTAATTATTTATTTCAAGGACCTATAAATCAATCTGTTTCACCATTAGCTATAAATTGTATAAATGATTCTACAAATCAGATAGAATTAACATTAAGTCCTGGACTAAATCAAAGTGGACTTTATGATTTGTCATTTCATATGACATATATTGACGAATGCGGTGATTCATGGTCTTTAATTCCTTCAAATCAAATATTTGTTAATGACTGTCCTCTTGAACTGACGCTCTCAAGCGATGATGATACAATTTGTTTAGGAGAATGTGTTAATCTTTACTCTAATGTTAGTGGAGGAGATTCGACTAGCTATCAATATAGTTGGACAAATTCTACAAGTAGTAGCAGTGTTATTAATGTTTGTCCTAACTCTACAACCACCTATTTCTTGACTGTAAATGATAATGGTCCAGCATCACAAATTATTGATTCAATTACAATTGTTGTTAACACTCCACCGATTGCTCAATCAAATATTGATATTTGTCAAACTGGTTTACCAATTAACTTGAGTGCAAGCCCAATTGGTGGGATTTGGAGTGGAATCGGAATCATATCATCTAGTGGAGTTTTTTCTGCAGATGGCTTGCCATCTGGATCATATGATGTTAATTATGAGTTTTCTGGATGTTCAGATTTTACTACGGTAAATGTATTAGAAATTAATGCTGGTTTAGATATTTCCGCATGTGTTAATGCACCAACTTTCGATTTAAATACTATCAATATTACGGCTGGTGGAACATGGTCTGGCTGTTCATGTATACAGCCAAATGGTAATATTGATGTAGGAGGGGTCCCGGCGACAATAAATGCTATTTATAGTCTACCAAACGGTTGTTCAGATACAATAGATGTGACTGTTTCAAGTTTGTCTGTTCAAGCTGATGATACTTTATGTCAGAACTCAGGAATATACCCTATCAGCTTTAACCCATCAGGCGGTTCATGGACAACATTGCCACAGAATCCGTTTTTAAGTAGTACATGTATTAATTCAATTTCTGATTTTCCCTATGTACAAAATTTTGAATTCGGTTTAAATAATTGGGCACATGATCCAAATAATGATTTTGATTGGTCTTTTAATTACAACTCAACACCCTCTGTTAATACTGGGCCTAGCATTGCTTTTGAAGGTATTCAATATTTGTATACAGAAGCCTCAAATAATAACCATCCAAGTAAAACAGCAAGTATTATAAGTCCATGTCTAAATCTTTCACAATACAACAATCCAATTCTTAGCTTTTATTTACATAAATATGGAGCTGGTCAAGGACGCTTTTCAATTGACTTATCTAATGATAATGGCGTTTCATGGATATTAGACTTTTACAGTGTTGATGGTGATTTAGGAAATCAGTGGAACGAGGTTTATTTAGATTTATCAAATTTTAATTCATCAGAGCTTTTAATAAGGTTTAGAGTAATTACAGGAGATGGTTCCATAGGTCCTGGATGGCAAAGTGATGTTGCTATTGATCAAGTTAGTATTCTCTCAGGTCCAGTCACCATCGATGGTTTTTTCCTTTCAGATTATTCAAATGAAATAATTAATAATCTACAGTATTCAATTCAAGGATGCGATGATTTATTAAATATTATAATAAAAGAGGTAGATGCTGGCAATGATACTAGCGCATGTCCACTACAAAATCCTTTCAACCTTAGTGGGACACCCTCAGGAGGAATATGGTCTGGAAATTATATCACTAACCAAACTAATGGTACTTTTGATCCAGCTTTAGCTTTAGGACCAACAAATGTTTTATATGAAGTTAACGGATGTCAAGATACCATCAATATTAATGTAATCAATACTGAAATATTGATAGGTAATTATGATATTTGTCAAAATGAAGGAATACAAAACCTAAATAATGTACCCGTAAGTTATGCTGGAGGTTCTTGGTCAGGTTCGGGAATCATTCAAATTAATAATAATTATTACTTTGATCCCAACATAGCTGGACTGGGCTCACACTATTTAATTTATGAGCTAAACAGTTGTCAAGACAGCTTTTTAGTAAATATCATTCAATCTTCAGAACTTTTGGATTCAATTTTTTGTAAGCAATCAAATGACATTTTATTAAATTCAACTGCATCTGGTGGAACATGGGGAGGACCAGGAATAATTAATTCTAATACTGGTCTTTTTTCACCAAGTTCATTGTCAGTTGGTACTTATCAAATTTTTTATCAAAGTCCATCTTCATGTATTGATACTTTTAATATTCAGATTTATAATTCTCCAAACTTAGCAATTACAGGAATTGAAGGGTTTTATTGCAATGTTGATTCTAATATTTTAGTGAATGTATCTCCATCAGGTGGTATTTTAATTGGTAACGGGATAGTTGCTAATTATTTTAATCCGTTTCTAGCAGGAGAAGGCTATCATCAGATAAGATATGAATATGGATCAGGAAATTGCCTTGTCTCAGTTGATACTGTTATTCTAGTAGGACCAAAACTTGATGTTAGTATTAGTCAGTCAAAGGATACAATTTGTATTGGTGAAGAAGTAAGAATTTCTTCAAATGCAGTTGGTGGTAATGGAAATTATATTTTTAGTTGGGATAATGGATTAAGTAACAGTTTTGAACATTTTATTTCACCTGCTAGCTCAACAACTTATAATTTAACGCTTTCTGATGGCTGCTCAGAAGATGTTACAGCATCTTTCTATGTTTTTGTACATCCTAGTATAGATTTTACTTACAAAACATCTCAAATCAAATGTTATGGAGAAATTGGTTATATAAAGGCTAATATGATATCAACAGGTAATTATGAATTTAAATGGAATAATTCTATTCCATCTCAGCTTGATAGTGTTTCTGATTTAGTTGGAAGTGACTATACTTTAGAAGTAATAGATATTCTATCTAATTGCTCAAGTTCAGAGCTAATTGAGATTCCCGGATATTCAAGGATAAATGCATCTTTCTTTGCCAATGTTAACCAATGTCAATCAATTTTATCCTCAGAGTTTCAATTTATTGACAATAGTGTTGTTAATGAATCTGAGATTTCAAATCAGAGCTATTGGGACTATGACGATGGCTATTTTGACAACTATGTTTTTGGAATAAATCCGTTCCATACCTTTTCGGACACTGGGCTATTTAATGTTAAATTGATTTTAATAAATGAAGGTGGTTGTATTGATTCTTCAAGCACTCAGGTATGTGTAATACCTGAAAATAAAATTCATATACCAAAAAGCTTTACCCCAAACAATGATTTATGTAATGATAACTTTTCTGTAATAGGCGTTGGTGGTTTTGAAAACTTCTCAATTAAAATATTTTCTAGATGGGGTAGTGAGGAAATTTTCAAATCTAACAAGATTGAATTAATAAGTTCATCATACAATTCATGTTTTAGTCAAAACTTCACTGATTCCTATTACATGATGGGAGAGTGGGATGGTAATACTAAAAACGGAAAAAAAGCTCAGTCAGGTATTTATGCTTATGAAATAATTTACAAAGCTTATGGAATTGCTGATAGTAAAAAAGTTGTTGGAACAATTAATCTTATAAGATAATTACATGCTGTCCCACAGAGGTTGATAGCCAATAACCTTCCACTTACTTTGATCATTTTGCTTTAACAATATAGTTTCCTCAAAGTTTCTAGTTTTTTCAAAAAATGCTTCATATTTTATTTCAACAAAAAAACCATCACCTACTCCCTCAACGCTGCTGAGAAACTCACTGGATAATATTTTTCTGTTCTGCTCTTTTTTACCAAACTCTTTAACTAAATCGTTAAAATATCCTTGCCAAGCTAAAGAATCATAGATTTCTTTTACTTCATTGTCCATCATTGAGTATGTTAAATCAAATCTAAAATTATCCATATCATTCAACCATTTATTTGCAATGATAGTAGCATCTTTTATATACTTGTCAGTGTACTTTTGTCCAAAACAGTTATTATATAAGAATAAAATAATTATCGATACAAGTATTTTTTTTAGTTGGTTTCTCATAAAAATGTAGTTTTTTTTGAATTTTTTGTTCTAGCAAATTTAGTTTTT
>JAOOLD010000006.1 GCA_028408365.1 Bacteroidota bacterium | reverse complement strand
TTATAAGAAAATGATTTTGATTTAATCTATAGCTTAATTACTAAATTTGTTTTATTATTAAATTTTAGATAATAAATTCCATTACTAACGTTTTTTAATGAAATTCTTAATTTATCTGATTTCTTAGTCTTTTGTAGTATTAATATTCCGTGAGTATTGTAAAGTTCAACATTTCCTAATATTTTACTAACTATTGTAATATTATTTTTAGTTGGATTAGGAAATAACATTAACTCATTATTAGGTAAGTTATTTGTATTTGTTAATAAGGAATCACTATTGTAATAAGTCAAACCTCCTGATTTATTTCCAATAATAATATCTAGCTTGTAGTCATTATTAAGGTCAGTAAAATCAATCGCTGTAATTGATCCGTCCCAAAGATTATTTAAACCAATATCAGTTGGTGCAAAGCTTGAGTCAATTGACTCTATTTCGAAAGCATATAAATATCCAGAAAAAGAGCCAGAGATCAAATATCTCTTGTTATTAATATCTATTATTTTGGGAGAGCTGTATCCAGTTGAAATGACTGAGTCCTCAATATCCACATTTCCAAAATTTTGAATAATTGTATCAAAAATTGCAGAATTAATTGTTCCTCGATTTGGAAAATAATTAATTGTACCAATTTGTTCTCCAACAATTAAATCATTTAAACCATCTTTGTTTACATCATAGATAAATGGAGTTGCAAAACTTCCAATATCAATTTGAAAAAAGTTTGGACTTGAAAGTGAGAAATTAGCTGGAATGTTTCCATCATTTTCAAAAAAATGTAATTTTCCATCAGCATCTCCGATAATCATATCTTTATCATTATCACCATCCAAGTCTCCAAAACAAGGATACAAGTTTAATGCTGGTTTAACTAAATTAATATTTAAATTAATACTGGAGATATTTTGCCAATTTCTATCTATAAGATTAAAAGTTGGATTTGAATTTGTGCCAATATTTTCAAAAAGTGCAAGTGATGATGTAGGGTCATTACCAGTATTGTGATAGCCATAATTGCCTACGACTAAGTCCATAAGTCCATCCGAGTTATAATCAAAAAAAGATGGATAAGATCCATCGCCTAAGTCTATCATTTCAGACTGAAGAAAATCTTTTGTGGTTAAACTTAAATCTAATTGTGTGTTGGTTCCTGAATTAATGTATAGCCATGAACTTTGTTTGTTTTCAGTTCCACTTAGTGTTGTGCTATTTGGTGAAACAACTAAATCTTTGATATTATCATTATTTAAATCAATATAGAATGCAGCTGGAAACATTGGTAAATCTACTTGCAAAGTATTTAAATAATTTTTTGGAAAGATTGAATCAACTGAAGTTACAAGAGCATTTTGATTATTCCCACCGTTTATCAAAAGGTTTAAGTTATTGTACAAAATATCGCCTAAAATTAAATCTTTGTCATTGTCATTGTCAATGTCGACAGCAAGTATTGTAGAACCGGCATGCGGTTGTTTAAAGTTTTGGTTTGTTAGTGGAGCACATTGACAATTTGTACAATTAAGAACATATGAGTTTAGACCTTCGTAACAATCACCCCAGCATGGATCTTCAAAATTGAATATTAAGCTATCGCAGTTTCCGTTTTGTTCGATTGATAAATTTCTGTGGTATTCAATGAAACCACCCAGTATTGAAAAAGTTAAAATATCTAAATCTCCGTCGTAATCAACATCAGTAATTGCTGGAATGTCAACAGGACTTACAAAAATATTTAAATTACTAGAACCATAGTTGGAGAGCAAAAGACTAGTCTCTAAAGAAAACTCTAAATCATTTGAAGATACATTGAGATAAACTGCAATACCTCCAGTTGAATAGGTAAAAAGATCTAACTTACCATCACAGTTGTAGTCGGCAGTCAAACACCAATCTTTGATTTTTGGAAAGTTTTTTCTGAACTTAGGAGCAAAAATATATTTGTTATTTTTCTTTATGAATGTATTTAGTTTATTACCAGATCTGTCAAATGTTATTAGATCATTGACTCCATCTAAATCTAAATCTATCTCATTAAATTGTACTGAGTTCATTCCGCCAACCCATGGAGATTTGTATTTGGTATTACCTTCATATACATCTATACTAGTATCCCTGTTGACTGATATTTGTGCAAATGATATAGTAGTAAAAATTGAAAAAAAAGTAAAGGTTAATAAGCGATTCATATTGACTACAAATTTAGTTAATAGTATTTAATTGATTAGAAAAGAAATACAGTTGCTCAAATCATATTAATCTATGGCATATTTAAATCCTAATTATCTTCATAAAAAAGACTATATTTGCCCTCCAAATTAAGTATAATGCAAAACAGAAATTTTTTTAAAGTATTCGCAATTGTTTTTTCAATCGTATGTTTATACCAGCTATCCTTCACTTGGGTTGCTGATTCTATTGAAAGTGATGCTGATGACTATGCTACGAATTTTTCACCTGAAGAGTATTCAGATAAATACAGATTTTATCTTGACTCAGTTAGTGGTGAAAAAGTTTATGATATTTTGATTGCTGAGTATACCTATTCAGAATGCAAGCAAAGAGAAATCAACCTTGGATTAGACTTGAAAGGTGGTATGAATGTTACTTTAGAAGTCATGGTAGTTGATGTAATCAAAGCACTTTCAAATAACAGTAAAGATGAAAAATTCAACCTAGCAATTTCTAATGCGTTGAAACTTCAATCAAATAGTCAAGAAGATTTTGTCACTTTATTTGGAAATGAATATGAAAAAATTGCTCCTGCACCAAATTCGGGACTTGCAGGTGTATTTAGCACTCCAGATTTGAGAGAAAAAATAAATTTTTCTTCAACAAACCAACAAGTTTTAGATTTAATTAGAGTTGAAGTTGAAGATGCAATTAATCGATCATTTAATATTTTGAGAAGTAGAATCGATAGATTTGGTGTAACTCAACCAAATATTCAAAGATTAGAAACTGCTGGAAGAATTTTGGTTGAGCTACCAGGAATTAAAGACACCGAGAGAGCAAGAAAATTACTGCAATCCACGGCCCAACTAGAGTTTTGGGAGACTTATGAATATCAAGAGTTATTTCCTCAACTAGAAGAAATTAATCAGTATTTACGTGAAATTGAATCTGAAGACAATAAGGTAGATTCTGAGAAAACAGCTAGTGAAATCTCAGAGGAAACTTCTAATCAGTTAGCAGATATTGTAGAAGAAATATCAGATACAATATCAACAAGTCTTCTTGATCAAATTGATGATTCACTTTCAAGTGATACTGCTAACTCGCTAACATTTGAAGAATTTGCAGCTGAAAACCCATTATATGCAGTATTGTACCCAAATGTCGATCAACAAAATAGATTACAAGATGGTCCTGTGGTAGGTTTTTCTGCAACTAAAGATACATCTAAGCTAAATTCCTATCTTAATGACCCCGCTGTCCTCAAAAAATTTCCTGTCGATGTTAAGTTTGCTTATACTGCGATTCCCTATGATCCAGAAGGAAAGTTTGTGCAGTTAGTAGCTTTAAAAGTTACAAACAGAGATGGAAAAGCAGCAATGGAAGGAGATGTAGTGAATGATGCTGATCAAGGATATGGTCAGTTTAACTCAAGCCCTGAGGTTTCAATGAGTATGAACCAAGAAGGTGCTAAATTGTGGAAAAGATTAACCGCTGAGAATATAGGACGTTCAGTTGCTATTGTACTTGATGGATATGTATACTCATTTCCTACTGTACAGTCAGAAATTAGTGGTGGAAGGTCTTCAATAACTGGAAATTTTACTGTTAATGAAGCAAAAGATCTTGCGAATATTTTAAAGTCTGGAAAGTTACCAGCACCTGCTAGAATAATTGAGGAAGCAATTGTTGGTCCTTCACTGGGTGAAGAGGCTATTGATGCTGGTTTAAAATCATTCATATTTGCTTTAATCATGGTACTCATTTACATGATATTTTATTACAATAGAGCTGGTTTGGTTTCCAATGTAGCTTTACTTGCAAATATTTTCTTCATCTTTGGTGTTTTGTCTTCTTTAGGAGCTGTTTTAACACTTCCTGGAATTGCTGGTATCGTGTTAACTATAGGAATGTCTGTTGACGCCAATGTTCTAATATATGAGAGAATTCGTGAAGAGTTAAAAAATAATAAAGGAATCAAATTAGCAATTTCAGATGGTTATAAAAATGCTTACAGCTCAATAATTGATGCAAATGTGACAACGCTATTAACTGGAATTGTATTATATACTTTTGGGTCAGGGCCGATCAAAGGGTTTGCTACTACACTTATAATAGGTATCTTAACTTCATTGTTTGCCGCAATTTTTATCACTAGACTGGTAATTAGTGCAAGACTTAACAAGGGAAAGGATGTTAGTTTTTCAAACAAAATAACTAATGGAGCCTTCAAAAACACAAAAATTGATTTTATTGGAAACAGAAAAAGATTTTACATCGTTTCATCAATTCTCATAATAGCCGGGACTTTCTCTTTATTCACTAAGGGACTGAACTATGGTGTTGATTTTGTTGGGGGTAGAACATATGTTGTAAGATTTGATAATACTGTTGACAATGAAAAAGTTAGAGAAAAGCTCAATGCAACATTTGTAGATGAAACAGGATTATCTTATTCTCCTCAGGTAAAGACATTTGGAAGTGACAACCAGGTGAAAATTACAACTTCATTCATGATTAATAATAATAATTTAGAAACTGATGAAATTGTTGAAACAAAATTAAATGAAGGGCTGTCTCAAATGGAACAAGATTACGAAATTATGAGCTCACAAAAAGTTGGCCCAACCATTGCAGATGATATAAAGAATGCTGCAATGGGCTCAATAGTGTTTTCACTGTTAATCATCTTCTTATACATTCTTTTAAGATTCAGAAAGTGGCAGTTCAGTTTAGGTGCCGTCGTAGCAGTCTTTCATGATGTGTTAATAGTACTTTCAATCTTTTCTTTTCTCTATGGGTTATTACCTTTTTCTCTTGAAATTGATCAAGCGTTTATAGCAGCATTACTTACAATAATTGGTTATTCATTAAATGATACTGTTGTTGTATTTGACAGAGTTAGAGAATACATGAATATTAACAAAAGAAAAGAAATCAAAGAGTTTATGAATACTTCTTTAAATAGCACATTATCAAGAACGATTAATACTTCATTAACAACTTTCTTTGTTCTTCTAATCATATTTATTTTTGGTGGGGAAGTTATTAGAGGATTTATGTTTGCATTGATGGTTGGTGTTATTGTAGGTACTTACTCTTCGCTTTTTGTTGCATCACCAATCATGTTGGATACAATAAGCAAGACAAAAAATAAATAATGTTAGTTTTTATTGGAGGCCCTGAGATAATATTAATAGTTTTAGTTATTGTATTATTTTTTGGCTCTAAAAAGATTCCTGAGTTTGCTAAGGCTTTTGCCAGGGCGATGAATGAAATAAAAGATGCATCTAACGAGATAAGAAAAGAAATAAAAAAAAGCTCTGAAGACATAAATGATACACTCAAAAAATGAGTTCTTACTTTTTGTTTTTTATTGGTCTTTCTTTGCTCTTAGCTGGAGGAGATTTTCTTGTTAAAAGCTCAACTAAAATTTCAAAAAAGTTTAATGTTCCTTCATTTATTATTGGTTTAACTATTGTATCTTTTGCAACTTCTGCACCAGAGCTTTTCATTAGTCTCGAAGCAATTAATAATCAAAAGTATGATATAATTTTTGGAAATGTTATAGGCTCAAATATTGCTAATATTTGTCTTGTTTTGGCAATCACATTGATTTTTGTAAATGTCAGATTTAGTAATTTGACAAAAAAAATTGATATACCATTTCTTGTTTTTTCAACACTTTTGTTCTCTGCTTTTTTGTTTATTTTTAAAAGCATTAATACTTGGATGGGAATTGTTTTTTTCTTTTTCATTTCACTTTATTTGTTCATTATAATTAAAAAGTCGTATGAAGGAAAAGACAATGAAAAGCAAACTGAGTTTAAATATAACGTTGTACCACAGTTCTTAATTTTATTCATATCAGCTGTAATGTTAAAGTTTGGAGCTGATTGGCTCATTTCTGGAGTCACTACTATTGCAGTTGATTTTGGTGTAAGTGACAGAGTTATTGCATTTACATTGGTTGCTGTGGGAACCAGCTTACCTGAACTATCAACTTGCTTTGTTGCAATCTACAAAAAAGAAAAAAATTTAGCTGTTGGTAATTTGATCGGATCAAACATTTTCAACTTACTGATTGTTTTGGGTATTACTTCAATGTTCGATAATATAAAACTAGTTGACACAAAAGTGCTGACTAATGATGTTTTATTTTTAATTATTAGCACATTTTTACTTTGTGTAATAGTATATAGTGCTTATCTAAATAAAAATAATAAACTCTCTGGAGTAATGTTGCTATGCCTTTATATCCTTTTTCTAATTACTGCAACAATCTAACTTACATTAGCTGACTTGACTGTCTTTATAATTCTTCCAGCAATCTTATATGGATCTCCATTTGATGCAGGCCTTCTGTCTTCAAGCCATCCTTTCCATCCTTTTTCAACAGTGATAATTGGTATTCTAATAGAGGCTCCTCTGTCTGAAATACCATAGCTGAAATCATGGATTGATGCAGTTTCGTGTAGTCCAGTTAACCTTTGATCGTTAAATTCACCATAAACAGCTATATGTTCGCTTGTTACAGGCCTGAAGGCTTCACATACTTTCTCGTATGTCTCTTGTGAGCCACATTCTCTGAGCAAAGAGTTTGAAAAATTAGCATGCATACCTGAACCGTTCCAGTCTCCTTTAATTGGTTTAGGATGGTATTCAATGTAATATCCATAGGATTCAGTTAATCGATCAAGAAGGTACCTTGCAATCCACATTTCATCACCAGCCTTTTTTGCACCCTTAGCAAATAATTGAAACTCCCACTGTCCAGAAGCGACTTCTTGATTAATACCCTCAAAATTTATGCCAGCATCTAGACACAAATCAGCATGTTCTTCTACCATGTGCCTCCCATGAGTATTTTTACCACCAACAGAACAATAATAAAGACCTTGAGGGCCTGGATAACCTCCTAAGGGAAATCCTAGAGGTAGCTGAGTTTCAACATCCATGATAAAATATTCTTGCTCAAATCCAAACCAAAAATCGTTATCATCGTCATCTATCAAAGCTCTTGCATTAGATTCATGAGGTGTCCCATCGGCATTCATTACTTCTGTCATAACGAGAAATCCATTATTTCTTGCTGGGTCTGGAAAAATTGCTACGGGTTTGAGAAGACAATCTGAGGAATTACCTTCTGCTTGTTTTGTTGAACTTCCGTCGAAAGACCATGTTGGACAGTCTTCCAATTTACCTGAGAAGTTATCTATTAATTTTGTTTTGCTTCTCATATTTTGTGTTGGCTTGTATCCATCAAGCCATATGTATTCAAGTTTAGATTTACTCATTTTTTTAAGTTTTTAAGTGTAGATTGTACACTATGTTGTAGGTTTATAATAAATTTAATTAAGATTTTCAATTAAAAAAAATATCAATTATAAAACAAAATCAATAATGTGATTGTTATGAAACTTTTCAATACTTTATTAACATTTACTTGTTTTTATTGAACTTATGTTCTAAGACTGTATTTAAATTTATTGTTTATTTTAGCGAAAATATATTAACTAATGATAACGAATTCAAAGTTTTATTTAATGTTGTGTTTTATTATTTTTCTAGCACACAACTCCTTTTCTCAAAAAACTAACAAAAGAGTTGCTAAGGCTGATCAAGCTTTTGCACTTGAAGAATACTATAAAGCTGCTGAGCTCTACAAAAAAGCATATGAAAAAACAAAAAGTAGAAGTTTAAAATCTGAAATTATTTTCAAACAAGCAGAATGCTATAGATTATCAGGTAATATAAAGAGAGCAGAAAATTATTATAAAAGAGCAATAAAGGCCAAATACCCCGATGTTATAGCAATTCTTAGATATGGGGATGTTTTAAGAATGAATCAAAAATACGATGAAGCATTGGAACAATATCAAAAGTATGTTCAGCTTAACCCCACAGATGTAAGAGGTGAGATAGGAGTCAAATCATGTAATTATTCAATTGAATGGCTTTCCAACCCAACAAGATATAAAGTTGAATTGATGCCAATAATTAATTCAAGATACAGTGATTTCTCTGCTTCATTTGGAAATGGAGATTATTCTGAGATTTATTTTACATCATCAAGAAAAGGAGGTTTTTCTGATAAAATTGATGACAGAACTGGAGAATCATTTACTGACATATACTTAACTAAATTAGACAAAAAAAACCAGTGGAGTGCACCTCAAATAGTAGGTGAACCCATTAGTGGAGATGGAAATGAGGGATCAGTTGCACTAAATAAAAGAGGAACAACGATGTATTTGACCAAGTGTAAAGTTGAAAAGAAAAAATCTCTTGGATGTAGGATTTATATTAGTAAAAGAAATGGTCAGCTTTGGAGTGATCCACAACCTCTACAAATAAAGCTTGATAGTAACACATCAATTGGACATCCGTCAATAAGCAATGACGAAAAAACCTTAATATTTTCATCAGATATGAAAGGGGGGTATGGAGGTAAAGATTTATGGATTGTAAAAAAAGAAAAGCGAAATAAATGGAGTAAACCTGTTAATTTAGGTCCTGCTGTTAATACTTCTGCTAATGAAATGTTCCCTTTTCTTCATCAAGATGGTTCACTTTACTTCAGCTCAAATGGTCATATTGGAATGGGCGGACATGATATTTTCAAAACAGCTCTTGATGAAAATGAAGCATATTCTTCAGTAATCAATTTAAAATTTCCAGTAAATTCTTCATCTGATGATTTTGGTATGATTATAGAATCTGATGGAGAAAGAGGTTATTTTACATCAAACAGAAAAGGTGGCAAAGGTAGTGATGACGTTTATGGTTTTGAGTTGCCTCCACTTGTTATTTTTGCTCAAGGAGTTGTTACTGATTCAAAAACTGGAGCAATTTTGACAGATGCAACCATTAAGTTTGTGGGAAGTGATGGTAGTGAAAAAGATATTAAAACAGATAACTCTGGTGCTTATAAATTAAGACTAAAGCCATTGACATCATATGAAATCATTGCTTTTAAAAATGAGTTTTTAAAAAATATCAAAACTGAAACTACTCATGGCATTGAAAATGATAAAACAATACTTTTGGATTTTGAACTAGACCCTGTAAAAAAGGAAATTATTTTACCTAGAATTGAATATGACTTTGCTAAGTTTTATTTAAGAGAAAAATCTATGCAAGATTTAGATATGCTTGTTACAACACTCAACGACAATCCAGATGTCAAAATTGAATTAAAATCACACACAGATTTTATTGGAAGTAAGATACAAAACAAAAGATTATCACAGAAAAGAGCTGATGAGTGTGTTAGATATTTGACAGAAAAAGGCATAAGTATAAATAGAATTACTGCTCTTGGAATGGGTGAGAGCGAGCCATATGTTATGGAGAAAAAAGATGGTAATTTGAAGTTAGGTGATGTTCTAACAGAGTCATACATAAAGAAAATGAGATTTAGAAAAAATAGAGATAAAGCCAATCAATACAATAGAAGAACAACTTTCAAAGTTTTGATTGAAGATACCTCCAAATAACTATTTTCAAAACTCTCTAAATTCTCATAATAAACTATGGACAAATATGAACAAAGAGGAGTTTCATCACAAAAAGAGGATGTTCATAAAGCCATTAAAAATAGTGATAAAGGCCTTTTTCCTCAAGCCTTTTGTAAAATAGTTCCAGACATATTAAATAAAAGCAAAGACCATTGTATAGTGATGCATGCAGATGGTGCAGGCACAAAGTCCTCTCTAGCCTATGCATATTGGAAAGAAACTGGTGATTTAGATGTATGGAAAGGAATTGCCCAAGACAGTCTTGTTATGAATATTGATGATATAATGTGTGTAGGTGTACATGACAATATTTTACTCTCTTCAACAATTGGAAGAAACAAATTAAAAATAAGTGGTGATGTTATCAAAGCTTTAATTGATGGTACTAACAATTTAATTGATGAGTATAAAAATTTCGGTATAAATATCATGCACACAGGTGGAGAGACAGCTGATGTTGGAGATCTTGTTAGAACAATAATTGTCGATACGACTGTTGTTGCAAGAATAAAAAGAAATCAAGTCATTAACAATGGGAACATAAAAGATGGTAATATTATAATAGGATTATCTTCTTTTGGAAAATGCAGCTATGAACAAGAATATAATTCTGGAATTGGAAGTAACGGTTTAACATCCGCAAGGCATGATGTTTTTGATAAATCAATTGCAGAAAAGTACCCAGAAACATATGATAGTTTAGTTAACAGTGATTTTACGTATTCAGGATCCAAAAAATTAACTGAAAAATTTCAAGATTATGATTTTGGAAAGCTAATTTTATCACCAACTAGAACCTATGCACCGATCTTAAAAGAAATTTTTAAAAATTATTTAGATAAAATTGATGGAATTATTCATTGTACAGGAGGAGGACAAACAAAAGTTTTACATTTTGTTGAAAATCTTCACATAATCAAAGATAAAATGTTTGAAATCCCACCTGTTTTTAAACTTATACAACAAGAATCAGTAACAGAATGGAGAGAGATGTTCAAAGTATTCAATATGGGACATCGAATGGAAATTTATATTGATGAAAAATATGCAGATTCAATAATTAAAATTTCTAAATCTTTTGATGTTGAAGCCAAAGTTATTGGCAGGGTTGAAAAAGCGAAATCAAAAAAACTTACTATTTCTACAAAATTTGGTAGTTATATATATTGATGTTAGAAAAGCTAAAACAAATACAAAGTAGATTTTTAGAAGTAGAAAAAAAACTTTCTTCTGCTGATGCCATGTCTGATATGAAGCTTTTTGTAAGAAATAATAAAGAATACAAAGATTTAAAGCCTATCTCAGAAGCCTATCATAGTTATAAAAATCTTTTGAGTAATATAAACGATGCAAAGAAAATAATTTCTAGCTCAGATGATAGTGACTTAATAGATCTAGCTAAAATGGAACTGAGCAATTGGAACATGGAAAAAGACCTCCAAGAAGAAAAGATAAAAATTTTATTAATTCCAAAAGACCCTGAGGATTCAAAAAATGCTGTTGTTGAAATTCGAGCAGGCACAGGAGGGGATGAAGCTGGTATTTTCGCTGGTGATTTATACAAAATGTATACATCATACAGTACAATGAAAAAGTGGAAAATTGAGTTAGTTGATGTTGCTGAGGGAACATCGGGTGGTTTTAAAGAAGTAATTTTTAATGTACAGGGAAATGACGTATATGGACAACTAAAGTTTGAGTCCGGAGTTCATCGAGTTCAAAGAGTTCCTGAAACTGAAACACAAGGAAGAGTTCATACATCAGCAGCATCTGTAATAGTTTTGCCTGAGGCTGAGGAGTTTGATATTGAATTAAAAAATTCTGATATTAGAAAAGATACGTATTGTTCATCTGGACCGGGTGGTCAATCAGTAAATACAACATATTCAGCTGTTAGGTTAACGCATACACCTACAGGTATTGTTGCTCAATGTCAAGATCAAAAATCTCAAATCAAGAATTATGAAAAGGCCCTAAAGGTTTTGAGATCACGTATTTACGAGATGGAATTACAAAAAAAAATGGAGGAAGAATCTAGCCAAAGAAAGACAATGGTTTCCTCAGGCGACAGATCGGAGAAGATTAGAACATATAATTACCCTCAAGGACGAGTAACAGATCACAGAATTGGACTTACAAAATACAATCTTCAATCTGTGGTTTCAGGAGATCTTCAAGAATTTGTTGATGAGTTAATTATTGCCGAGAATACTCAAAAGTTAAAAATTGGAAAATTAACTGATGAATAAAAAAGATATTATAAACCAAATAAAAATTAAAAAATCCTTTTTATGCATCGGATTAGATACTGATCTTAAAAGAATACCTAAGCATCTATTGCAATATGAAGATCCCATATTTGAATTCAATAAGCAAATTATTGATTCCACAAAAGATTTTTGTGTAGCTTTCAAAATTAATACTGCTTTTTATGAATCTATTGGCTCCAGTGGATGGAATTCAATGGAAAAAACTTTAGATTATATTCCAGAAAATATATTAAGTATTGCTGATGCAAAAAGAGGTGATATAGGTAATACATCTAAAAAATATGCTGAAGCATTTTTCAAAAATTTAAATTTTGATGCTATAACATTGTCTGCCTATATGGGTATAGAAACTTTAACTCATTATAATAGTTATGAAAATAAGTGGTGTATAATTTTAGCTCTTACATCAAATGCTGGATCATCTGACTTTCAAACTGTAGTTGACAAACAAGGTATACCTTTATATGAGAGGGTGATAAAGTCCTCATTAAAATTAAAAAGAAATAATAACATAATGTTTGTTGTTGGGGCTACCAATGAAGATAATTATGACAATATTAGAAAAATAGCTCCCGATAATTTTTTACTTGTACCTGGTGTTGGAGCACAAGGCGGAAATTTGGAAACTGTCTCAAACAAACTTATAAATAAAGATTGTGGTATTTTAATTAACTCATCAAGATCAATTATTTACTCTGGAGCCGATAAGAATTTTGCTAAATGTGCAAGAGAAAGTGCAAAAGTGCTTCAAAATGATATGCAAAAAATCTTAAAAAGTAATAGCATAATTTAAAGCAAAATCTTGTAGGCAATAAAGCCTACCATTTCATGAATTAGCTCTTCCCATTTTTTTATAAACTGGTTTTGAGGAACCAAAATGTGCTTTACCTTCCAAACTCGATAAGATTTGGTTCTGTCAGTACAAAAAAAGTCAACATTAAAATTGTTCTTTTCACAACATAACAAAGCTCTTCTCATATGCATTGATGATGTGATTAATAAAATTCTTTCAAATTTCATTTCTTCACAAATTTCTATTGAGTTTTTAATATTTTCATGAGTGTTTCTACTTCTAGTTTCTATCAAAATATCATTCTCATTAATTCCATTTTTCATTAAAAATTTTTTCATTTCAATAGCTTCAACATAGTCATTTGAAAATAACTCGCCATTACCTCCTGAAAAAAGTATTTTATTTATTTTTTCGTTTAAAAATAATTTTTTTGCAAAAAAAAGTCTGTCAGAATAATTATTAAAATTTAATAAGTTACTTTTTTTATCAAAATCAGCCACTCCACCTAAAACTATCCCAACATCATATTGGATTTCTGTATTCATTGATTTTTTTAATCCCCAGAGTCTAGAAATCTCATTAAATATAAATGCGTTAGAAAAAAAGAATAGCATTGATAATGACATAAAAATTAATTTTTTTTGATGTTTAGAACTAAATAAAGCCATCAACAGAATAAAAAAAATCCATGTCATAGGATTTATTATAAAGTTCATTAATTTAGAAACAACAAAAAACATACATCAAAAATAAATTAAATATCGTTAATTTAGTATTCCATGTTTGATTTGCAAATTTTTTTAACCGTACTATTAATTGTAATTGAGCTAATTGCATTTGCTTGGCTGATTATTGATATTAGAAAATCTAAAAAAAAACAAGATCAAATTATTGCATTAGAAAATCAGATTTTAGAAGTTGAAAAAAAAATTATGAGTTTGGAAGAAAAAATAATTGACAAAATCGACGTTTTATTAAAACAAAAAAATAATAGATGATTTTAGGCGTATGTAATTGGCTTTCATATGAATCAAAAATTAATGTTGTAATTATCAGACTCACATTTGTATTATCACTTATTTTTGGAAATGCACCAGTTTTTCTTATCTATTTTTCAATTTATTTAGTAATGAAATATTTATTATGAAAATAATGTTAACTGGCTCAAATGGATTGCTTGGTCAAAAGTTAATTGAAAAAATTAGTAGAGATCATAGTCTTGAACTTATTGCAACTTCGCTTGGTAATTGCGTTGTAAATAGTGATAATTTAAAGTATTACTCATTAGATGTTACTGATCAAGAAAAAATTAATCAGTTTGTTTCAAAGCACCTACCTGATGCTATTATCAATACGGCAGCGGTAACTAATGTTGATTACTGTGAACAAAATAAAGTTCAATGTGATATTGTTAATGTCAAAGCCGTAGAGTACCTTTCTGAAATCTGCTTTAAAAAAAATATTCATTTAGTTCATATTTCGAGTGACTTTATTTTTGATGGAAACAAAAAAGATTTATATACTGAAAATGATTTACCAAACCCTCTTTCCTATTATGGTTTATCAAAGTTAAAATCAGAGAAGATATTTTATGACAAAAAGTTTAATTGGACCATATTGAGAACAAGTGTTGTTTTTGGAGTTGCAAAAAATTTACAAAAAACAAATATTGTACTTTGGGCAATTCACCAACTCAGAAATGAAAAAAAAATTAAAATAATAGATGATGAGTTTAGAGCTCCAACTTTGGCAGAGGATTTATCTGAGGCATGCATAAATGTAATAATTGGCAAAGAATATGGTATTTATCACACATCTGGACCTAAAGTTATGAGTATATATGAAATTGTTGTTGAGATAGCTAGACATTTTAATTTTCCAGTACAAAATATCCAAAGAATTAGTTCGAAGGTTCTTGCTCAAAAAGCAAAAAGACCTAAATTTACAGGTTTGGAACTTACAAAAGCTAAGAAAAAATTTAATTATAGTCCAAAAACGCTCAAAGAAAGTCTGTCCATAATTGAAAATCAAATAAAAATAAACAAATAAAAAAAAGACTGCTAACTTTAATAATAGTTTATTGATACACTAAAACATTAAGTAATTTTATAAATAATATGACAAAAAAAATATCACTTTTAACTTTAATGCTTATTTCCGCTTTTACCTCAAAAGCAGCTACATTAAGCGAAAAAATAGATAGCTTTTTCAAGCCTATTGTAGAGAACTATTTAGTGCCTGTTATTTTCTGGGATCCTATTAAAGCAATGGGTTTTGATATAGGAGCTAGTGTTCCTATTGTGGTAGTATGGTTAGTCTTTGGCGCTATTTACTTTACTTTTAGAATGAATTTTATAAACATTAGAGGATTTAAGCATGCTATCGGTTTAGTAAAAGGAGATTATGATGATCCAAATGATAAAGGAGAGGTTTCTCATTTTCAGGCATTAACAACTGCTCTTTCAGCAACTGTTGGTTTAGGAAATATAGCTGGAGTGGCTATTGCTATTTCTATTGGGGGACCGGGAGCGACTTTTTGGATGATAGTAGCTGGGCTACTTGGGATGTCTGCAAAATTTGTTGAATGTACTTTGGGGATTAAATATCGAAAAATAGATGAAAATGGAGAAGTGTCTGGGGGTCCAATGTATTATTTGCGTGATGGATTGGCTAAATACAACATGCAAGGATTTGGTAAGTTATTGGCTGTTTTATTTGCAATACTTTGTATTGGAGGTTCTTTTGGAGGTGGTAATATGTTTCAAGCCAATCAGGCTTATGCCCAGCTAGCAGGTCAGTTTCCAGCATTAGCTGGAAACGGGCCGATGTTTGGTCTTATATTATCTATTTTAGTAGGGGCAGTTATTATTGGAGGGATTAAATCTATTGCAAGTGTTACTGAAAAGATAGTTCCATTTATGGCTGCTTTATATGTGGGTACTGCATTAATTATTATTTTACTTAATTTTAAGGAAATTGGAACTGTATTTGCCTTAATATTTCAAGGCGCTTTTGCTCCAGCTGCTGGTCTAGGTGGAATAGTTGGAGTACTTATTCAAGGATTTAGAAGAGCAGCCTTTTCAAATGAAGCTGGTGTTGGTTCCGCTTCTATTGCACATGCTGCAGCTAAAACAAATGAGCCAGTATCTGAAGGGTTTGTTGCTTTGCTAGAGCCTTTTATAGATACAGTTGTAATTTGTACTATGACAGCACTGGTGCTTATTATCACAGGATTTCATAATGTGCAAGGAGTGGAGGGTGCTCAAATGACTTCTCAAGCATTTGGATCTGTATTTTCTTGGTTTCCATATTTATTGGTAATTGCTATTTTCTTATTTGCTTTCTCAACTATGATCTCTTGGTCATACTATGGACTTAAAGCATGGACATTCCTATTTGGAAGAACAAAGCTTTCTGTGTACTCATATAAATTATTATTTCTTTTATTTATTATCATAGGATCTTCTGTAAAACTGGGAGCAGTACTGGATTTCTCTGACATGATGATACTGGCAATGGCCTTTCCAAATATCATTGGTTTGCTTATTTTATCAAAAGAGGTTCGTGTTGATTTAGATGATTATTATAGTAGATTAAAGTCTGGAGTTATTAAGAGATTTAAATAGATTTTTTAAAATAGAAATGATAAGTAAAAAAATAGATTTAGTAATTAGGGAGGTGCCTGATTTTCCAAAACGTGGTATTAATTTCAAGGATATAACTACTCTTTTATTAGACCAGGAATTATCTTCCGAGATAATTGACACTTTTATTAATCGATTAAAAGGTAAAAAGGTTGATGCTATTGTTGGAGTTGAAAGTAGAGGATTTCTATTTGGCTTCTTACTTGCTAATAAAATGGGAATACCTTTCATTCCAATTAGAAAATCAGGAAAATTACCTGGGGAAACTTTAAGATGTAAATATGATTTAGAGTATGGTTCTGCAGAAGTTGAAGTGCATAAATCAGATATTAAAAAGGGCTGGAATATTTTAATTCATGATGATTTACTTGCAACTGGAGGTACTGCAGTTGCTGCTTCAGAGCTAATTCAAATGCTTGGTGCTAATGTTGCTGCATATGCCTTTCTAATTTCATTAAAAAGACTAAATGGAGATAAAAAATTATCTAAATTTTCTGACAATATTATTAGTTTAGTAAATTATTAAAATGGATTTTAATTATACAGAAAATCAAAAAATGATTGCTGATATGGTTCAGCAATTTGCAAAAAGGAAAATAACTCCGTTTGCTAGAGAATGGGATGATAAACAGCACTTCCCTTATTCATTATTTCAAGAGCTTGGTAGTTTGGGTCTGATGGGTATTTTGGTACCAGAAAAATATAATGGCTCTGGATTTGGTTATTTTGAATATGTAACTGCTATTCAAGAACTTGCAATTGTTGACCCATCCATAGCTTTATCAGTTGCTGCTCATAACTCTTTGTGTACTGGTCATATCTTAAACCATGGTAATCAAAATCAAATAAAAAAGTGGGTTACTAAGCTTGCCACAGGTCAATCTTTAGGTGCATGGGGGTTAACTGAGCATAACACTGGATCAGATGCTGGTGGCATGAACACTACTGCTGTCAAAGTCGGCAATGAATGGGTTTTAAATGGTACAAAAAACTTTATTACTCATGGTATATCTGCAGATGTTTATGTTATAATTGCAAGAACAGGTAATAAAGGTGACTCTAGAGGTATGTCTGCTTTTATCATTGACAAGTCAGTGCAAGGTATTTCAAGCGGTAAAAAGGAAGATAAGCTTGGAATGAGAGCTTCAGAAACGTCTGAAGTAATACTAGATAATTGTCACATACCATTAGACAACATTATTGGAGATATTGGACAAGGGTTCATTCAGTCAATGAAAATTTTAGATGGTGGTAGAATTTCAATTGCTGCATTATCACAGGGTATATCAATGGGTGCTTTTAAAACAGCACTAAATTATTCAAAGCAAAGAGAACAATTTGGAAAAAAGATAAGTCAGTTTCAAGCAATTTCGTTCAAACTTGTTGATATGTACAAAAAAATAGAAGCTTCAGAAATGCTTATTTACCATGCCGCTCAGCTTAAAAATCGAAACAAAAAAGTAACTAAAGAAAGTGCTATGGCAAAATTTTATTCATCTGAAAGTTGTGTTGAAATTTCATCAGAAGCCGTTCAAATTTTGGGTGGGTATGGATATACAAAAGATTTTCCTGCAGAAAAATTTTACCGTGATTCAAAACTTTGTACTATTGGTGAAGGAACTACACAAATTCAAAAACAAGTCATTAGTAATCTGTTATTTAAATAATAATACTATTTTTGCAGGCGTAAAATTGATTAAATGTTAATAATACCAGTTAAGGAAGGAGAAAATATAGACAGAGCTTTAAAGCGTTTTAAAAGAAAATTCTTACAAACACAGGTCTTAAAAGAAATTAGACAGAGAAAAGAGTTTACTAAAAAATCAGAAAAATTAAGAGTAAAGAAACAAAAAGCTGCTTACTCTGAAAATTTGTTAAGAAATTCTCAATAGTAATATCCAAAACCTTTTTTAAGATTATATTTGTGTTGTTTGATAGCAATGCAAATTAAAGATTTCCTTACTTATATAAAATCTGAAAGAAGATACTCTTTTTACACATTTACCTCATACAGAAGAGATTTATTTCAATTTCAACAATTTTTAAAAACAAGATTTGAAGTTTCCAATGACAATGAAATAAGTTTTGAAATGATAAGAAGCTGGGTTGCTCTTTTGTTAGATTCAAAAAATTCAGTATCCACAGTAAATAGAAAAATTTCCACTCTTAGGTCTTATTTTAAATATTTAATATCATTTGATATAATTAAAAAAAATCCAATAACAAAACTTGTTGCTCCCAAAGCCAATAAAAAAATCCCAAGTCATATATCTCAAATTGATATGTCGAAAATATTAGATGAAACTAATTTTACTGATGATTTCGTTGGTAAGAGAAATTTTTTAATTATTGAATTTTTATACTTTACAGGAGTTCGTGTGTCAGAACTATTATCAATCAGAATAAAAGATTTTGACTTCAAAAATAAAAGCATAAAAATTATTGGTAAGGGTAAAAAAGAAAGATTTATTCCATTGGCAGACATTCTTACCAAAAGAATTCAAATTTTTGTTCAACAATTTAATATTACTGGATATTTATTTACTAATGATAAAAATAAAAGATTATACTCAAAAAAAATATATCGAATTGTAAAAGATCATCTTTCATTTTATTCTACAAAAACTAACAATAGTCCACACATATTACGACATACTTTTGCAACTCATATGCTAGACAATGGAGCTGATATTAATGCGATCAAAGAGTTGCTTGGTCATAGTAGTTTAAATGCTACACAAGTTTATACTCATAATTCTATCGAAAAAGTCAAAAGTATTTACAAAAAAGCACATCCCAGAGCATAATATGTTTTTTGTTAAATAAAAAAAACGAAAAATATGATGAAAGTAAGCAAAACTTTAATAAATTTGCAACCCTTAAAAGAGCGTGTTCTTTTTTTACTAGATAGGAAAGTAGATATGCCGATATAGCTCAGCTGGCTAGAGCAGCTGATTTGTAATCAGCAGGTCGTGGGTTCGAGTCCCTCTATCGGCTCTTATTTATCATTCCTTTTTTGGGGAGATACTCAAGCGGTCAACGAGGGCAGACTGTAAATCTGTTGGCTTAGCCTTCACAGGTTCGAATCCTGTTCTCCCCACAAAAAACTGCGAGAATAGCTCAGTTGGCTAGAGCATCAGCCTTCCAAGCTGAGGGTCGCGGGTTCGAATCCCGTTTCTCGCTCTAGGCTTTTAGCCGATGTAGCTCAGGGGTAGAGCGTTTCCTTGGTAAGGAAGAGGTCACGGGTTCAATTCCCGTCATTGGCTCAAAGGAATAAAATTGAAATGATTGAGAGTTGGAAAAGAATTATTAATAATTAAAATTTAAAAAAAAATGGCAAAAGAAAATTTTAATCGTACCAAACCACACTTAAATATTGGTACAATAGGTCATGTTGATCATGGTAAAACAACACTTACTGCAGCTATAACCAAAGTATTAGCAGCAAAAGGTGGTGCTGAAGTCAGAGACTTTGACACAATAGACAATGCTCCTGAAGAAAAAGAGAGAGGAATAACAATTAACACTTCTCACGTTGAGTATGAAACAGATAATAGACACTATGCGCACGTTGATTGTCCAGGTCACGCTGACTATGTAAAAAATATGGTTACTGGGGCTGCTCAAATGGATGGAGCAATACTAGTATGTGCTGCAACTGACGGTCCAATGCCTCAAACAAGAGAGCACATTCTACTTGCAAGACAAGTAGGTGTTCCTGCAATTGTTGTTTTTCTTAACAAAGCTGATATGGTTGATGACGAAGAGTTAATGGAATTAGTAGAAATGGAAGTTAGGGAATTATTATCTTTTTACGAATATGATGGAGACAACGCTCCAATCATAACTGGATCTGCTTTAGGTGCACTTAATGGAGAATCAGAATGGACTTCAAAAGTTGAAGAGTTAATGAGTGAAGTTGATAAGTACATCCCTGAGCCAGTGAGAGATAACCAAAAAGATTTTCTAATGCCAATTGAGGATGTTTTTACAATTACTGGTAGAGGAACAGTTGCAACAGGAAGAATTGAAACTGGAGTAGCTAATTCAGGTGATGGTGTTGACATTATTGGTATGGGTGCTGAGAAATTAGCATCAACTGTAACTGGTGTTGAAATGTTTAGAAAAATTCTTGATAGAGGCGAAGCTGGTGATAATGTTGGAATTCTTTTAAGAGGAATTGAAAAAACTGATATCAAAAGAGGTATGGTAATTTGTAAGCCCGGTTCTGTAACTCCTCACACTAAATTTAAAGCAGAAGTTTATATACTTAAAAAAGAGGAAGGAGGTAGACATACTCCATTTCACAACAAGTACAGACCTCAATTTTACCTTAGAACAACTGATGTGACTGGTGAAATTATACTTCCTGCTGGAACTGAAATGGTGATGCCTGGAGACAACTTAACAATTTCTGTTGAGTTAATTAGCCCAGTAGCAATGAGTGAAGGATTAAGATTTGCAATTAGAGAAGGAGGTAGAACTGTTGGAGCAGGTCAAATCACGTCTATAGAAAAGTAATTAGATACAGCTGTTTGTGATAGAAATATCATACTAAACGGGTGTAGCTCAATTGGTAGAGTAGTGGTCTCCAAAACCATTGGCTGGGAGTTCGAGTCTCTCCACCCGTGCTAATAGTAAATTTATGAGTAAAATGATTTCATATTTAAAAGAAGCTTTTTCTGAACTTTTAAACAAGGTTACCTGGCCAAGCTGGAGCGATCTTCAAAATAGTTCAATTGTTGTAGCCATTGCAACATTAATTATAGCTCTTGTCATTTATCTTTTAGATACTACATTTAGTAACGTATTAGATTTATATTACAGTTTTTTTGCATAGTAATGAGTACAGAAATAAAACAAAATAATTGGTACGTCCTTAGAGTCATGGGAGGAAAAGAGAGAAAGACTGCAGAGGCAATAGAAAAAGAGATTGAAATCAACGGTATGAGCAAATTTGTTTCTACAGTTCTTGTTCCAACTGAAAAAGTTTACCAGATTAGAAATGGTAAAAAAGTTAGCAAAGACAGAAATTTCTTTCCAGGCTATGTATTGATTGAAGCTGATTTAGTGGGAGAAGTTCCTCACACACTAAGAAGAGTACCTGGTGTTTTGGGATTTCTCAGTTCTAAAAAAGGGGGTACACCAGTTCCCATGAGAAAAGCAGAAATAAATAGGATTCTTGGTAAAGTTGATGAAATGGCAATTTCGGTTGAAAATGTCAACATACCTTTCGTTGTTGGAGAAGTTGTAAAGGTCATTGATGGTCCTTTTAATAGTTTTGATGCGGAAATTGAGGCAATTGATGAACAAAGAAAAAAACTTAAGTTAATGGTCAAAATTTTTGGAAGGAAAACACCTCTAGAACTTAATTTTATGCAAGTAGAAAAAATATAATTATGGCAAAAGAAATTTCAGGTTTAATTAAATTACAAATAAGAGGAGGTGCTGCAAATCCCGCACCACCAGTTGGTCCAGCATTAGGAGCTAAAGGTGTAAACATTATGGAGTTCTGCAAGCAATTTAATGCGAGAACGCAAGACAAGCCTGGTAAAATAGTGCCTGTTGTAATCACTGTTTATGTTGATAAATCATTTGAATTTGTCATAAAAACTGCACCTGCAGCATCACAGCTACTTGAAGCAATGAAAAAGAAAAAAGGTTCAAGTGAACCAAACAGAAGTAAAATTGGAAGTGTTTCATGGGATCAAGTTAAGCTTATAGCTGAAGATAAAATGAACGATTTAAATGCTTTTAGCATACAATCAGCAATGAAAATGGTTGCTGGTACTGCAAGAAGTATGGGAATTAACGTAAAAGGAAATTTTCCAGAAAAATAATTACTAATGAAATTAACAAAAAATAGAAAAGAAATTATCGAAAAATTTGATTTTACTAGCACACATGATATTCTTTCTGCCAGTAAAATTGTAAAGGATTCTTCAAAAGAAAAGTTCGATGCATCAATTGACATTGCTGTAAGACTTGGAGTAGATCCCAAGCAAGCAAATCAGATGGTTCGTGGTGTAGCAACTTTACCTCACGGAACCGGTAAAGCAGTAACAGTTTTAGCAATTGTAACTGATGACAAGAAAGACGAAGCTTCAAAAGCTGGTGCGGACTACGTCGGTTTTGAAGAATATATTCAAAAGATAAAGAAAGGTTGGACAGATGTTGATGTGATAGTGACTATGCCCTCTGCAATGTCTAAATTAGGAGCTTTAGGAAAAGTACTCGGGCCACGTGGCTTGATGCCTAATCCAAAGTCTGGTACTGTTACTAACGAAATAGGAAAAGCTATTACTGATATTAAAAAAGGTAAGATAGATTTTAAAGTTGATAAAAATGGAATAGTACATGCATCGATTGGAAAAGTTTCTTTTGATGTTGAAAAAATTTCTCAAAATGCTGAGGAGCTATTGTCAACTATAAAAAAACTCAAGCCTTCTGCATCAAAGGGTACCTACATTAAAAGCATTAGTATTTCAAGTACAATGGGATATGGCATTTCTGTTGAATCATCAAGTTTTAATCAATAAAATGAAAAAAGAAGAAAAAAACAAAATAATCAGTCTAATTGACAGTAAACTTAAGGAAAATAGAAACTTCTATTTAGCTGATATTTCAGGTCTCAATGCTGAGCAAACTAGCAATCTTAGAAGGTTGTGCTACAAAAAAGAAGTTAGTTTGTCTGTAGTTAAAAATACCTTGCTAAAAAAAGCATTCGAGCTAAATGAAACAGATTTTAGTTTACTTGATAACATCTTAAACGGAAATACTTCAATCATGTTTTCTGGATCTACAAGCTTTCCAGCCAAGGTAATAAAAGAATTTAGAAAGAAAAATGAGAAGCCGATTCTCAAAGCAGCACACATAGACGAAGAATTTTACATTGGAGACGAGCACTTATCTGCTCTTTCCAGTTTAAAGTCTAAAGAAGAGTTAATAGGAGATATAATTACATTACTAGATTCACCGATTAAAAATGTTATATCATCTTTGAAATCTAGTAATGCTAAAATATCTAATTTATTAAAAAGTATTGAAGACAAAGCTTCTTCAAGAAAAAATGCTTCCACTTAAATAATCAATAATATTAAAACCAATAATAACTAAAAACAAAAAAAATGGCAGATATAAAAGATTTCGCTGAAAAGTTAGTTAACCTTACAGTTAAAGAGGTAAACGAACTTGCGAACATATTAAAAGATGAATACGGAATTGAACCTGCAGCGGCAGCTGTAGCTGTTGCAGCAGCACCTGGAGCTTCAGGCGGTGCTGATCAGGCTGAAGAAAAAAGTGAGTTCGATATTATACTAAAAGCAGCTGGTGGTTCAAAATTGCAAGTTGTAAAAGCAGTTAAAGAACTAACTGGTTTAGGTTTAAAAGAGGCTAAAGAAATAGTAGATAGTGCTCCAAAAGCAGTAAAAGAGGGTGTTAGCAAGGAAGAAGCTGAAGGAGTTAAAAAAGCTTTAGAAGATGCTGGAGCTGAAGTTGAATTAAAATAATTCATTGCTTCACAAAAGCTCAATTTTTGAGCAAACTATCAACTTATTCTTTAACCAAAACCTAAAAAATTGAAAAATAATATTTCTAACGAAAGAACAAACTTTGCTAAAATATCTTCAATAGTTGATTACCCAGATTTTCTTGATATTCAGCTAAAAAGCTTCCAGTCTTTTTTCAAGATTGGAACAACCTTGGAGGAAAGAAAAGAAGAAGGTTTATACAAGACTTTTCAAGAACTCTTTCCCATAACTGATTCAAGAAACAACTTTGTTCTAGAATTTATTGATTATACTATTGATCCTCCTAGGTATAATATAGAGGAATGTATTGATAGAGGACTTACATTTAAAGTACCTCTTAAAGTAAAATTAAAACTATACTGTACCGATCCTGATCACGAGGATTTTGAGACTATTGTCCAAGATGTATATTTCGGCAACATACCAATAATGACCCCAAAGGGGACTTTTTTAATAAATGGCGCTGAAAGGGTTGTTGTGTCACAACTTCATAGATCACCCGGAGTTTTCTTCGGTCAAAGTTTTCACTCTAATGGAACAAAACTATATTCTGCTAGAGTAATTCCGTTTAAGGGTTCATGGATTGAATTTACTACTGACATTAATAACGTAATGTATGCTTACATTGACAGAAAAAAGAAGTTGCCAGTTACAACCTTGCTTCGTGCTATTGGATACGAAAGTGATAGAGATATTTTAGAAATTTTTGATTTAGCTGATGAGATTAAAGTGACAAAGAGTGGATTAAAAAGGGTAATAGGTAGAAAACTAGCAGCAAGAGTTTTAAAGTCATGGGTTGATGATTTTGTTGATGAAGATACTGGAGAGCTAGTTCCAATTGAAAGAAATGAAGTGATTTTAGACAGAGATATCATTTTGGAAAAAAGTCACATTGACGAAATCTTAAATTCTGGTTGTGATTCAATTTTACTTCACAAATCAGGAAAAGATATTTCTGATCACTCTTTGATTCATAACACACTGCAAAAAGATCCATCAAACTCTGAGATAGAAGCAATTCGACATATTTACAGACAACTGAGGTCTGCTGAAGCACCAGATGATGAAACAGCCAGAGGAATAATTGATAAATTGTTTTTTTCAGATCAAAGATATAGTTTAGGACATGTTGGTAGATATAGAATAAATAAGAGGTTAAATCTCAACATTGATTTGGAGAAGCATGTATTGTCAAATGAAGACATAGTTTCAATTATCAAAAATTTAATACATCTTGTTAATTCTAAAGTTGATGTTGATGATATTGATCATTTATCAAACAGAAGAGTAAGAACAGTTGGGGAACAATTGTCTTCACAATTTACTGTTGGCCTTAACAGAATGGCAAGAACTATTAGAGAAAGGATGAATGTTAGAGATAATGAAGTGTTTACACCAATTGACTTAATTAACGCCAAAACTCTATCATCTGTAATAAATTCATTTTTTGGTACAAGTCAACTATCTCAGTTTATGGATCAAACTAATCCACTAGCTGAAGTAACTCACAAAAGAAGAGTGTCTGCTCTTGGGCCAGGAGGTCTTTCAAGAGAGAGAGCTGGTTTTGAGGTTAGGGATGTTCACTATACGCATTATGGAAGACTATGTCCAATTGAAACACCTGAGGGACCAAACATTGGATTAATTTCTTCGTTATGCGTCTATGCCAAAGTAAACAAGCTTGGATTTATTGAGACTCCATATAGAGAGTTAAAAAATGGTAAAGTTGATATCTCGACTGAACCCAAGTATATTAGTGCTGAAGAAGAAGAAAATAAAATTATAGCTCAGGCAAATGCTCCAATTGATAATGAAGGTAACTTTATTTCTAACAGAATTAAGTCAAGAAAGGAGTCGGATTATATGGTAACTGAAGCTGAAAATGTTGATCTCATGGATGTTGCACCTAATCAAATTGCTTCGATTGCAGCATCTTTAATTCCTTTTCTTGAGCATGATGATGCAAACAGAGCATTGATGGGATCAAATATGATGAGGCAAGCAGTTCCGCTTTTAAAAACTGAAGCTCCCATAGTAGGTACTGGCTTAGAACCTCATGTAGCTAAGGATTCAAGAACACTAATAAATGCAGACGGTAATGGTGTGGTAACTTATGTAGATGCTAATAGAATAAGTGTAAAATACACAAGAACCAAAGATGAAGAACTTATCAGTTTTGATGATTTAGAAAAAGATTACTCCCTTACTAAATTTAAAAAGACAAATCAAAATACATGCGTAAACATAAAACCGATCGTCAGAGTAGGTGATAAAGTAAAAAAAGGTCAAGTTTTATGTGAAGGTTATGCTACTGAAAATGGTGAACTAGCAATTGGAAGAAATTTAAAAGTTGCTTTTATGCCTTGGAAAGGGTATAATTTTGAGGATGCAATTGTTCTTTCTGAAAGAGTAGTGAGAGAAGATCTCTTCACATCATTACACATTGAGGAGCATTCAGTAAGTGTAAGAGAGACAAAAAGGGGTGCTGAAGAACTAACAGCTGACATTCCGAACATAAGTGAAATCGCAACTAAGGATTTAGATGAGAATGGTATGATTAGAGTTGGTACAAAAGTTAAAACAGGTGATATCTTAATTGGTAAAATAACTCCAAAAGGAGAATCAGACCCAACTCCTGAAGAGAAACTTTTGAGAGCTATTTTTGGTGAGAAAGCAGGAGATGTTAAAGACGCTTCTTTAAAAGCTAAGCCATCTCATCAAGGAGTTGTAATCAGCAAATCTCTGTTCTCAAAATCTATAAAGACCAAAAAAGATAGAGATAGTGATAAAGAGAAAGTAAATGAAATTGAAAATAACTTTAAATTAGCAAAAGAAAAAGTAAAATCACTTTTAGTTGGCAAGCTATATGGTGTCATAGGGGGTAAGGCAGCCAAAGGAGTGCACAACATATTAGGTGAAGTTGTAATTGAAAAAAGTGTAAAGTTTTCTAAGAAAATTTTAATGGATGTTAATTACTTGATTGTTGATCCTGATAAATGGACTATTAAAGAAGACAATAACAATTTGGTAAAATTATTGATACAAAATTACGTCAGAAAATATAATGAATTATATGGTGAATATAGAAGAAATTTATTTTCTGTAACAGTTGGGGATGAATTGCCAAAAGGTGTTTTACAACTTGCGAAAGTTCAAGTTGCAAAAAAAAGGAAGGTTAAAGTTGGAGATAAATTAGCTGGTAGACATGGAAACAAGGGAATAGTGTCTAGAGTTGTTAGAGACGAAGATATGCCATATTTGGAGGATGGTACTCCTGTTGATATTATTTTGAATCCTCTAGGTGTTCCATCTAGAATGAATCTCGGGCAAATATATGAGACAATTCTTGGTTGGGCAGGACAAAATTTAAATAAGAAATACTTTACTCCTGTTTTTGACGGAGCTACAATTGATCAAATAAACGTCGAAACTGATGAAGCAAAGTTACCAAGGTTAGGTCAGACTTTTTTATATGATGGTGGAACAGGTGAAAAGTTTGAACAACCTGCTACAGTTGGTGTAATCTACATGCTAAAGCTAGGTCATCTCATAGACGATAAAATGCATGCAAGATCGATTGGTCCTTATTCACTTATAACTCAACAACCATTAGGTGGAAAAGCTCAATTTGGTGGACAGAGACTTGGAGAAATGGAGGTTTGGGCTCTTGAAGGTTATGGAGCCTCAAACATTTTACAAGAAATGTTAACGTTAAAATCTGACGATGTATCAGGGAGAGCAAAAACTTTCGAAAGTATAGTCAAAGGAAAAGAACTTCCATCTGCAAACATACCTGAGTCTTTTAATGTTCTTCTACATGAACTAAATGGACTTGGACTTAAAGTATCATTTGAATAAATATTTATATATGAAAAATACTAAAAATTCTACTCAAAATCTTGATTTCACAACACTCAAGATTAGCTTGTCTTCACCAGAAGATGTTTTAGCAAAATCTCACGGAGAAGTTGTTAAACCAGAAACAATTAACTATAGAACTTACAAACCAGAAATTGGGGGCCTTTTTTGCGAAAGAGTATTTGGTCCAACTAAAGACTATGAATGTCATTGTGGTAAATACAAGAGAATTAGATACAAAGGAATAATTTGTGACAGATGTGGCGTTGAAGTTACAGAAAAGAAGGTAAGAAGACAAAGAATAGGACATATCAATCTTGTTGTTCCTGTAGCACACATTTGGTACTTTAGGACTTTACCTAACAAAATAGGTTACTTACTTGGCCTCCCTTCAAAGAAGTTAGATATGATTGTTTATTACGAAAGATATGTTGTTATTCAAACTATTGATGGTATTACTAATGATGAAGGTGAAGAGGTAAACAAAATGGATTTTTTGTCTGAAGAGGAGTACCTTAATATCTTAGACAAATTGCCAGCAGAAAATCAGTATTTGTCTGATGATGACCCTAATAAATTTATTGCAAAAATGGGTGCAGAGGCTATTCATGATCTTTTGGCTGGTTTAGATTTAGATAATTTATCATATGAATTAAGAAATAGAGCAAATACTGAAACATCTCAGCAAAGAAAGGCTGAGGCATTAAAAAGATTGCAAGTAGTTGAATCATTTAGAGAAGCCAATAGTCATTCAGACAATCGTCCAGAATGGATGACCATAAAAGTTATACCTGTTATACCACCAGAACTGAGGCCGCTTGTTCCATTAGACGGAGGAAGATTTGCTACCTCTGATTTAAATGACCTTTACAGAAGAGTTATTATCAGAAATAATAGACTTAAAAGACTAATGGAGATTAATGCACCTGATATTATCCTTAGAAATGAGAAAAGAATGTTGCAAGAATCTGTTGATGCACTTTTTGATAACTCTAGAAAGTCATCAGCTGTAAAGGCAGATGGCAATAGAGCACTTAAATCATTATCTGATTCACTTAAAGGCAAACAAGGAAGATTTAGACAAAATTTATTAGGAAAAAGAGTTGATTATTCAGCAAGGTCTGTAATAGTTGTTGGCCCTGAGCTTGAGATGCACGAATGTGGTATTCCAAAGGAAATGGCTGCTGAATTGTATAAGCCTTTCATAATTAGAAAGTTAATTGAGAGAGGAATAGTTAAGACTGTCAAGACTGCAAAAAAAATTGTTGACTCAAGAGAAGCAGTCGTATGGGACATTTTAGAGAATGTAATGAAAGGTCACCCTGTTTTACTTAATAGAGCTCCAACATTACATAGGCTTGGTATTCAGGCATTTCAGCCTAAAATGATAGAAGGAAAAGCTATTCAGCTTCATCCACTTGTATGTACTGCATTCAACGCAGATTTTGATGGAGATCAGATGGCTGTTCATCTGCCTTTAGGCTCTGCAGCCATACTTGAAGCTCAAATGTTAATGTTAGCTTCACACAATATTCTTAATCCTGCTAATGGTGCTCCAATAACAGTTCCTTCGCAAGATATGGTATTAGGTCTTTACTACATGACTAAAAGTAAAAAATCTACTAAAGATGAAAAAGTTAATGGTGAAGGTATTACATTTTATTCACCTCAAGAGGTAAGAATCGCTTACAATGAGAAAAAGGTAGATTTGCACGCTATAATTAAATTAAGATTTAATAATGAAATTATTGAAACAACTGTTGGTAGGTCACTCTTTAATGAACTTCTTCCTGAGGGAGCTAAATTTGTTAATGAATTATTAACTAAGAAATCTTTAAGATCAATAATTGGAGATATACTTGACTCTTTTGGAGTAGCTGATACAGTGTTCTTTCTTGACAGAATTAAGAAGGCAGGCTTTGAAATGGCCTTCAAAGGAGGTTTATCCTTTAATTTAGGAGATGTCATAGTTCCCGAAGAGAAAGATGAACTAATAAGTAAGGCTAATCAACAAGTAGACGAAATAAAATCTAACTATCAAATGGGTTTTATTACTAACAATGAAAGATACAATCAAGTCATTGATGTTTGGACAAATACTAATGCTAGACTGACAGAGACAGTAATGTCTAAAATTAGCAATGACAAGCAAGGATTTAATTCGATATACATGATGCTTGATTCTGGAGCGAGAGGTTCAAAAGAACAAATTCGACAACTTTCTGGTATGAGAGGCTTAATGGCAAAGCCTAAAAAGTCAGGAGATCATGGTGAATCTATAATTGAAAACCCAATCGTTACTAATTTCAGCGAAGGTTTATCGATTCTTGAATACTTTATTTCAACTCACGGTGCGAGAAAAGGTCTTGCAGATACAGCTCTAAAAACCGCAGATGCTGGATATTTAACTAGACGGTTAGTTGACGTTGCTCAAGATGTAATAATTGTTGAAGAAGATTGTGGAACCTTACGTGGAATTGAAGTCAGTTCACTAAAAAATAATGAAGAAGTTATCGAATCTCTAAAGGATAGAATAATTGGCAGAACTTTATTAAATGATGTGCAAGTCAAAGGTGAAGTATTAAGCTCAGGTCAAATAATTGATGACAGAAGTGCAAGTTTAATTGAGGATTCTGGATATGATTCAATTGAAGTTAGATCTGCTCTTACATGCCAAACTAAAAGAGGAATATGTTCAAAATGTTATGGAGTTAGCTTGGGTTCTGCAAGATTAGCTCAAATTGGAGAGCCTGTAGGTATTGTTGCTGCACAATCTATTGGAGAACCTGGCACACAATTAACACTCAGAACATTTCATGTTGGTGGTACAGCATCAAGGTCTGAGGTAGATGCAAACATAGTAGCAAAGTCAGATTGCTTAGTTCAAATTGACGATTTAAAGACAGTCAATACTAAAGATGAAAATGGTAACAATACTGAAATAGTAATCAGTAGAACATCTGAGCTAAGGTTTTTAGATAAAAAATATGGAAATGTTCTAGCTACTCACATAGTACCATATGGTTCAACAATATATGTAAAAGAAGGAAATGTAAATGTTGGACAAAAGATATGTGAATGGGACCCATATAACGCTCTTATAATTTCTGAGATAAATGGAAAAATTTCATATAGTGACATTATTGAAGGTACAACTTATAGAATCGAATCTGATGAACAGACTGGATACAAAGAAAAGGTAATAATAGATAGCAGATCTAAAACACTATCTCCAACGATATCGGTTTCAGAAAAGAAAAATAATAGAACTTACAATATTCCTGTTGGAGCACATGTTATTATGTCAGAAGGAGAAAAAGTTAAAGCAGGTACTATTATCGCTAAAATGCCGAGATCAGCTAATACTTCAGGCGATATAACTGGAGGTTTGCCAAGAGTTACTGAAATGTTTGAAGCAAGAAATCCATCAAATCCTGCAATTGTTTCAGAAATTGATGGAATAGTAAGCTTTGGTAAAATCAAAAGAGGTAATAAGGAGATATTAATCACTTCCAAAAATGATGAGACAAAAAAATATTTAATAAAACTTTCTAGACATATATTAGTACAGGAGAACGATTTTGTCAAGGCAGGTACTCCATTGTGTGATGGAGTTGTAACACCTTCTGACATATTATCAATAAAAGGAGTTACAAATGTTCAAGAATATATTGTAAATGAAATACAAGATGTTTACAGGCTTCAAGGTGTCAAAATAAATGATAAACATTTTGAAGTACTTGTTAGACAAATGTTAAGAAAAGTTGAAATTACAGACTCTGGTGATACAATGTTTCTTGAAAAACAACTCGTGTCAAAAGAAGATTTTATGGAATATAATGATTCAATTTTTGGAAAAAAATATATTATTGATTCAGGAGATTCTAACAATTTAAAAGTAGGTCAGATTATAGATTCAAGAAAATTAAGAGAAGAAAATTCAAGATTAAAGAGAGATGATTTAAAACTTGTTGAATCAAGAGATGTCGTAACTGCTATATCAAAGCCAGTTCTGCAAGGAATTACTAGAGCTTCTTTACAAACTAGTAGTTGGATTTCAGCTGCTTCTTTTCAGCAAACAACTAAAGTGCTAAACGAAGCTGCAATAAATGCCAAAAGGGATACATTAAAGGGGTTAAAGGAAAATGTCATTGTTGGAAAGAAAATTCCAGCGGGAACAGGCTTGGTCAATGCTGAAGAAGTTTTAGTAGGTTCAAAATTAGAGTTTGCGAATGACTTATCTGAAGAAAATATTGAATTGTCAAATAAAAATTAAATAAAATTGGAACAAAATTCGAAAAATAAAGATGGTATTAATATTGAGCTATCTGAAGAAATAGCTTCTGGGACATACAGTAATTTAGCTGTTATAAATCACTCAAACTCTGAATTTGTTGTTGATTTTATTCAAATCATGCCAGGTATTCCAAAAGCAAAGGTTAGATCTAGAATATTACTCACACCTCAGCATGCAAAAAGACTAAATTCTGCTTTGAAAGAAAATATTAAAAAATTTGAAGATCAGTTTGGAACTATTCAAGAACTTAACCAAAACTTTAATTTGCCAATTAACTTTGGTGGTCCAACACCACAGGCTTAAATTATTGCAAGGCTATTTTCAGCTCTTCATGAAATCATACTCAAAAGATTTTGGTGGATTAAAGCTCTCTTTAATTGTCCTAGCAGAAACCCATCTGTACAAATTTATTGATGAACCTGCTTTATCGTTTGTTCCAGAAGCTCTAGAACCACCGAAGGGTTGTTGACCTACAACCGCTCCAGTAGGTTTATCATTAATGTAAAAATTACCTGCACTATTTTGTAAAATTTCTGAAGCTTCTTCAATGGCATATCGATCTTTAGAAAAAACAGCGCCAGTCAGTGCATATTTGGAGGTGTTATCAACAACTTTTAAAATCTCTGTCCATTTGTTATCATCGTAAAGGAAGATTGTTACCAGAGGTCCAAAAATTTCCTCTTTCATTGTTATAAATTCAGCATTGCTAGTTAATACAACAGTAGGTTCAATAAAATAACCTTTTGATTTTTCATATTTTCCACCAAAAATAATTTCAGCGTCATTTGAATTTTTAGAAATTTCAATGTATTCTATTATTTTGTTGAATGATTGCTCAGAAATTACTGCATTCATAAAATTTTGAGTGTCTCTTGGAGAACCAATTTTAATTTTTTTCAAGTCATTAACTAAGATTTCTTTTAGCTTTTTCCACTTACTCTTGGGAACGTAAACTCTAGAAGAGGCGGAACACTTTTGTCCTTGAAATTCAAAAGAACCTCTAATTATTGCTGTATTTAATTCTTTAATTTCACAAGACTTGTGGGCAACTATAAAATCCTTACCACCTGTTTCACCAACTATTCTCGGATAGCTAATATAATTGTCAATATTTTTACCAATCATTTCCCAAAATTTGTTAAATACATTAGTTGAACCAGTAAAGTGAAGGCCAGCAAAAAACTTATTTTTAAAAATAACATCACCTGCAGAGGATCCATCAACAGTGATCATATTAATAACACCATCAGGTAAGCCAGCTTCTTTGAAAAGGTCCATAATAACTTTAGCTGAGTAAATTTGTGTTCTTGCAGGTTTCCAAACGATAACATTACCCATCAGTGCAGGTGCTGCACAAAGATTAGCGCATATTGAGGTGAAATTAAATGGGGTTAATGCGAAGATAAATCCTTCAAGAGGTCTGTACTCTATTCTATTCCATATACCATTTTCTGAAACAGGTTGATTTTCATAAATCTCTGTCATGAATTTGACATTAAATTTAAGAAAGTCAATTAGTTCACATGCTGCATCTATTTCAGCTTGATGTACGTTTTTACTTTGACCAATCATAGTAGCAGCATTTAGTTTGTCTCGAAATGGTCCTACCAATAAATCTGCTGCTTTGAGAAATATACTAGCTCTGTCTTGCCATTTCATACGAGACCACTTAACTTTTGCTTGCAATGCTGCTTCTATAGCATCTTCAACATGCTTTTGATTTCCTAAGTAGTAATGACCTATACAATGATTAATGTCATGTGGCGGATAAATATTAATTTTTTCTTGAGTTGTTACTTTATTACCACCAATTATCATAGGTATATCGATTTTTTTCTTATACATTTCATCGTATTCATAAAGAAGTGATTTTAATTCTTCACTATCTTTCTTATACTCTTTGACGTTTTCATTAACAGGAGTTGGTACTTTAAATATTGCTTTACTCATTTTATAATAAATTTTTTGATGATATTTTTTTAAAGCCAACAAGTCTAGTATATCTACTTTCCGGCTTTTTAAAATATACGTAAATATAATAATCATTTGTTGTTTGATAATGACTTCCTTCAAATATGTTTGAGCTTGATGTATTAGAATAATTATCTAGTAGTAAATATTGATAATTATAGTATCCTTGCTTAATCTTAATTGTCTTTATGTACGATTTGCTAGTTTTATCATAATCAAGCTTGAAATTTTCATTTATTTTCCAATTTGTAAAGTTTCCAATCAAATAAACAGATCCGTAACTAATTTTTTCACTGTAATTTAATTTGAATTTAACATCTACGTATTCTGACTCTATGTCGCTATTCCAACATGTTTCACAATCAATATAGAAATTCCCATTAATATCAGGATAAATTACAAAATTTTCAAGTTGCCTAGGCCAATCTTCCTTTATGACAAAAGTTATGATGCTATCAACCATTATATTATCTATCCTATCAGAGAGATATCTGGTTGAGGATGAGTTAAAATATCTAAATTGGTTACCTCCCCAGAAATTGCTTTCATCTTCATAATCATAAATCAAAGTTCTATCCTTGATAAACAATGGCTTTAAATTTTCTATCTTTTCAATGTTGCTATTATTTTTTTTTATTACTAGCTTGATTTCTGAAAATGGATCAGAAACTTTTAGATTCATTAAATCAATCTCAACATTTATTTTTTGCTTGGTATTTCTGTGTTCTATTAACTTAACTTTGCTGACATTTCCTTTTAAATTGACTTTATTTTCAGCGACATAGAATTTTTTTTCTAGAACAATTTTGTTATCATCTTCTATTTGAATAATATAATTTCCAGATTTTGTAATTTCTATTTCTTTATTAGGAATTTTTAAAAAATAGTTTCTGTATTTTATTTTAGTATTGAAAGAATTATCGTAATCGTAAATTTCGTTAACACTAAATCCTTTTAAATATTCAGTTTCATTTAGGTCAGTTTTTTTCCATTCACTGTCACAATGAATTATCCTGTAATACATCTTTCTGTAATTGTCATTAAAATCATCAAAACTTAATTTTAAACTATCTTTTAGACCCAGAATAATTATAGGATAACTTAATTGATCATTGAATTTATGAATGCGAACAGTATTAATATTTCTATCATATATTCTATCTTCAAAAATTTTAGTTTCATTAATATCATCATCTGTTATTTTTAATAAAATATTATCTTGTTTTTTTATCAAAGAGCAAGAAATAAGTGTTGTTAATATTATAATTTTTATGCCTTGTTTCATATTGTTATTTAGAATTAATCTAAATAAAGATTCATTAAAAAATATTTAAAAAAAATTAAAAATTATTCATTGCAATATTACTAAATTTGAACATTGAATTTGAAGAAGTAATGTCCAAAAACATTATATTAAAAAAAGGCTTAAATATTAAGTTGGAAGGAAAAGCTGATAAAGTTTATGCTGCAACCAAACCTCCAAAATTATATGCAATCAAGCCAACGGACTTTCACAATTTCACTCCAAAGTTAACTGTTAAAGAATCTGAAAGTGTTTTAGCCGGAGATTGTATTTTTTTTGATAAATATAACGAAAATGTTAAAATTTGTTCGCCCGTTAGCGGTTCAGTCAAAGCTATTGTAAGAGGAGAAAAAAGAAAAATTTTACAAATAGTTATCGACACTGACTCAGAAATTAAGTTTAAGAATTTTAATGTCAATAAGTCTGAAAGTAGGGATGATATTATAGGATTATTATTGGATTCTGGACTTTGGCCTTTTTTAAGACAAAAACCATATGATACGATAGCCAATCCTAAAGATAACCCAAAAGCTATTTTTATTTCCTCATTTTCATCATCTCCATTGGCAACAGACAATGACTTTGCACTATATGGTCTAGACGAACTCTTTCAGCTTGGACTTGATAAAATAACCAAACTGACAGCTGGAACTACTCATCTAAATGTTGATGGAAATACTATTCCTTCTAAAGTCTTTACTAATGCAAAAGGAGTACAAATAAATAAAATTTCTGGCCCACACCCCAGTGGAAATGTAGGTATTCAAATACACCACATAGACCCAATAAACAAAGGTGATGTAGTGTGGTACCTTAGTCCACAAGATGTGATTTCTGTAGGCAGATTATTTCGTGAAGGTAAATCTGATTTTTCAAGAATTGTATCGCTTTCAGGTTCTATGGTTTCAAAGCCTAGATATTACAGAATGGTTGCTGGTGCATGCATATATCCACTTTTAGAAAATAATGTATTCGAAGGAGAAAAAAGAATAATTTCAGGTGATGTTCTTACCGGCAAAAAAATTAGTGAGGAGGGATATCTTGGATTTTATGATACCCAATTATGTATAATACCAGAGGGGAATAAATCAGAGTTTTTAGGTTGGCTACTTCCAGGGTTTCACAAATTTTCTATGTCAAAAACATTCTTTTCATGGCTATTACCAAATAAAAGATTTAACTTGAATACCAACAACAATGGTGAAGAGAGAGCATTTGTAGTAACTGGTCAATATGAAAAGGTTCTTCCAATGAATATTTTTCCAATGCAACTTATTAAATCCATTATGATGGAAGATATTGAAATGATGGAGGGATTAGGTATATATGAGGTTTCAACTGAAGATTTTGCTTTGTGTGAATTTGTTTGTACTTCTAAAATGGATGTTCAAAACATAATTAGAAAGGGTTTAGATTTAATGTTAAAAGAAAATAGTTAAATGAAAGTTTTTAGAAATTTATTAGATGTAATAAAACCGAACTTTGAAAAGGGAGGCAAACTTGAAAAATTATATCCAGCATATGATGCATTCGAAACTTTTCTATTTGTTCCTGATCATACCACAAATGAAGGAACTCATATTAAAGATGCAATTGACTTAAAGCGCACAATGTTCATGGTCATTGTGGCACTCGTTCCTTGTGTTTTATTTGGTATGTGGAATGTTGGTTATCAGTACTCAATCGCAAGTGGAGAAAGTATGTCTTTTATACAGCAATTCAACTTTGGATTTTGGAAATTTTTACCATTAATAATAGTTTCCTATGCAGTTGGTTTAGCAGTAGAATTTGCTTTTGCAGTATTAAGAGGACATCAAGTGAATGAGGGTTATTTAGTCACTGGAATGTTAATACCCTTAACTATGCCAATTGATGTGCCTTTGTGGATGCTAGCGATTTCGGTAATTTTTGCTGTAGTCATTGGAAAGGAAGTTTTCGGTGGTACCGGTATGAATATTTTAAATCCTGCTTTAACAGCGAGAGCTTTTTTGTTTTTTGCATATCCATCTTGGATGTCGGGAGACAAAGTATGGGTTCAGAATGCTTCAGTCGATGGATACTCTGGAGCAACGATATTGGGAGATTTAGCTTCTTCTATGAATTGGAAAAGTCTTTCAGGCCAGTGGAGTATGAGTGATATGTTTTTTGGAACTATTCCTGGATCCGTTGGAGAAACATCAATGGTAGCTATTATTCTTGGTGCATTAATTTTACTTTTTACTGGAGTAGGAAGTTGGAGAATAATTCTTTCAACTTTTATAGGGGGTTATTTTATGGCATACCTTTTTAATTTGTGGGGCTACAACGAATTGATGTCAACCCCTGCACATATTCATCTAATGATTGGAAGCTTTGCTTTTGGTGCAGTTTTTATGGCTACTGATCCGGTTACTGCGAGTCAAACTAATATAGGAAAATATATATATGGATTTTTAATTGGTGTTTTTGCAATTTTAATAAGAACTTTTAATCCTGCTTATCCTGAAGGAATGATGCTTGCAATATTATTAATGAATATCTTTGCTCCGCTTATTGACCATTATATAGTACAAGCTAATGTAAATAAAAGACTAAAGAGAGCAACTGTATAATGGATTTAAATAAAAACACTTATGTCTTCTTTTTTTCTACTGCAATGGTCTTGGTTGTTGCTGCGTTATTATCTTTTACATCTATAAAATTAAAGCCTCTTCAACAGAAAAATATCGCTCTTGAAAACAAACAAAACATACTTAGTTCAGTAGGAATTTATGTTTCAAGAGAAGAGGCTGATTTAAATTATGATAAATATATTACCGACTCATTTGTTTTAGATTCTGATGGGCAAAAAATAGATATTGATATTTCATCAATTCAACTTAGCAAGGAAACAAAAAAACCAAAAAAAGAACAAAATATGCCCTTATACATTTCAAATATTAATGGCAGTGATAAATATATTATTCCTTTAAGAGGAACTGGTCTTTGGGGACCAATTTGGGGATATATCTCCTTAGATAACGATATGAATACTGTATATGGAGCAGTTTTTGATCACAAAGCAGAAACTCCTGGACTTGGCGCTGAAATTAATAGAGATTTTTTTGAAAAGCCATTTAATGGAAAGAGAATCTTTGATATTGAAGGAGATTTCGTTTCAATTGCTGTTGTTAAAGGTGGTGCAAAAGAAAATGATTATCATGGAGTTGATGGTATTTCAGGAGGAACCATAACTTCAGATGGCGTAACTGCAATGTTAAAAGAAAGATTGGATAAATATCTCCCATATTTTGAAAACAAGATGAAAGAAAATGAAGTTAATGACATAATGAATTTTATTGAGGAAGGCATCAACTTAAATGATACGATTAATAAATTAAATTAAATGAGTCAAAAAAAAGAAGCTTTATTTTCAAAAAAGAATAAAAAATTAATAACCGACCCTCTCGATGATAATAATCCTATAACAGTACAGGTTTTAGGTATTTGTTCCGCATTGGCAATAACAGTTCAGCTAAAGCCAGCAGTTGTAATGTCTTTTTCAGTTCTTTTTGTTTTATCCGTAGCCAATGTTGTTGTATCATTATTGAGAAAGTTTATTCCTTCAAGAATTAGAATTATTGTTTTTTTAGTTGTTATTGCTACTTTAGTAATTTTAGTTGATGAGGTTTTAAAGGCCTATGTTTTTGACGTAAGTAAGGAACTTTCAGTTTTTGTTGGCTTAATAATCACTAACTGTATAATAATGGGAAGACTTGAAGCATTTGCTTTAGGAAATACTCCTTGGAAATCGTTCTTAGATGGAATCGGTAACTCTTTCGGCTATGCTTGGATTCTAATAGCAGTTGCTTTTTTCAGAGAGTTGTTAGGATCAGGTACTCTTTACGGATTTCCAGTCTTAGAAAAGTTAGGAATTTACAATTTTGGATATGAAAATAATGGGATGATGATACTTCCTCCCATGGCATTAGTTACTGTTGGATTAATAATTTGGGTCCAGAGAATAAGAAATAAAAAATTAATAGAACCTAAATAATATAAAAGTGCAAGAGCTAGTAAATATATTTATTAAGTCTATTTTTATAGACAACATGGTTTTTGCATATTTTCTTGGAATGTGCTCTTACTTAGGGGTATCAAAAACTGTTAGTACATCTGTTGGGATGGGATTTGCTGTTATTTTTGTATTAGGCATTACAGTTCCAATTAATTATCTTTTAGAAAACTATGTTTTAAGAGAAGGTGCACTATCTCTATTACTTGGTGATTCATTTAAAGATATTGATTTAAGTTTTTTATCGTTCATTATGTTTATTGCTGTCATTGCGTCTATGGTTCAACTTGTTGAAATGATAATTGAAAAGTTTTCTCCAGCTCTTTATGGATCGCTAGGTATCTTCTTGCCGCTTATTGCTGTAAATTGTGCAATTCTTGGAGCTTCATTGTTTATGCAAGAGAAAGATTTCTCAAATATTACAGAAGCTACAGTATATGGTTTGGGTTCAGGAGTTGGTTGGTTCTTGGCGATAGTTGCGATTGCAGCTATAAGGGAAAAGATTAGGTATTCAAACATACCGCCAGCACTTAGAGGATTGGGAATAACGTATATCATAACTGGCTTGATGGGAATAGCTTTTATGAGTTTTATGGGTATTAAATTATAGTTATGGGTGGATTAACAATTCTAAGCAGTATTCTTGTTTTTTTAGTAGTTATTTTAAGTTTAGTTGGGATTTTGATTTTCACTAAGTCTAAGCTAGCACCTGCTGGAAAGATAAAAATAAAAATAAATGGAGAAAAAGAAATTGAGGTAGACGGTGGTGGCACACTTTTAACTACGCTTAGCGATGTTGGAGTTTTCTTACCCTCAGCCTGTGGGGGTGGTGGTACATGTATTCAATGTACTTGTCAAGTCAATAGCGGGGGAGGAAGTATTTTACCAACTGAAAAGCCTCACTTCTCTCGAAAAGAAATAGCTGATAACTGGAGGTTAGGGTGTCAAGTTAAGGTCAAGGAAAATATGGATATTTCTGTGCCTGAGGAAGTTTTTGGAGTGAAAAAATGGGAAGCAACTGTAGTGTCTAACTATAATGTAGCTTCATTTATAAAAGAGTTTATTGTTGAAGTTCCAGAGGATATGCCATATAAAGCTGGAGGATATATTCAAATAGATATCCCTGATTGTGAAGTTAATTATGAAGATATTGATATAACAGCTCATCCAGATGAGCATCCGGATGATGCTAATAAATTTCAGTTAGAATGGGATAAATTTAAATTATGGCCTTTAAAAATGGTCAATGATGATGAAGTAACAAGAGCTTATTCAATGGCTTCATATCCTGCTGAGGGAAGAAGAATTATGTTAAACGTTCGTGTAGCAACACCTCCTTGGGATCCTTCTAAGAACGATTATGCTGATTTAAATCCTGGTGTGGCATCTACATACATCTTTAGTAAAAAGCCTGGTGATAAAGTTACAATTTCAGGTCCCTATGGTGAGTTTTTTATAAATGAGTCTGATGCTGAAATGCTATACATTGGAGGTGGAGCAGGAATGGCTCCAATGAGGTCTCATTTGTATGAACTTTTCAAGACAATAAAAACAGGAAGAAAAGTAACTTTCTGGTACGGGGGACGTTCAAAAAGAGAATTATTTTATTTAGAGCATTTTCTGTCACTCGAAAGAGAATATCCTAATTTCAAATTTCATGTTGTTTTATCAGAGCCTATGGAAGAAGACAATTGGAAAGTTAAAAAAACAATTAATGATGAGGGAGATGGTTTTCTTGGCTTTGTACATCAGGCTGTAATAGATCAATATCTAGTAAATCATGAAGCCCCTGAAGATATAGAATTATATTTCTGCGGTCCTCCACTAATGAACCAAGCTGTTTTGAAGATGGCTGAAGATTGGGGTATTCCTGATGAAAATGTTCGCTTCGATGACTTTGGAGGATAGAATTTATGAAACTAAATATTTTCTTACTAATATCACTGATTATAACCTCTTGTGCTCAAAAAGAATCTTTGTATCAAAAAAGTTATTCTGGTCAAACTCAAGGTACATTTTTCAATATCAAATATTTTTGTCCTGCAAATAGAGATTTTTCTAATGCAGTAGATAGCATATTTAATGCAATTGATCTTTCTGTTTCATTATACAATCAAAAGTCAAATCTAATAAAGCTTAATCAAAAAAAAAGAATTTCATATGATCCAATTATTGATACACTTACAAAACAATCAATAAGAGTAAATAAGATTACAAATAAAAATTTTTCGTGTGCACTTTTTCCAGTAATTAATTATTTTGGGTTTTATAGCAAAAAAAGACCAACATTTATTGATACTCTTTACATTTTCAACTTACTATCAAACTCTAAGATGAGTAATATTAAAATTGATAAGGATTATATTTCTGTAGATTCATCCACATCTCTTGATTTTAATGCTATTGCTCAAGGCTACACGTGTGACTTAGTAGCAGGATACTTTAATCAAGAGGAAATTAAAAATTATATGATAGAGGTTGGAGGTGAGGTTAGAACTTCAGGATCAAATTATACAAAAAAAAAGAAATGGAGAATAGGCGTTGAAAATCCAGATGAAACACTTAAGTCAAACTTTAATACAGTAATTGAAATCAGTGACATGTCATTGGCAACATCGGGAAGCTATAGAAATTATTACATAGATAATAATAATTTGATGTCACATATTATTGATCCAACTACGGGTTTTCCCTCAAAAACAAAAGTTATTAGCTCAACAGTTTTGCATAAAAAGTGTTCACTAGCTGATGCGATTGCAACATCTTTTATGTGTATGGATATCAGTGAGATTAAAGATTTTTTGAAAACTAATCCTCACATTCAGGCTATTGTTATTTATAAGGATGAATTGGATAGGATTGTTACATTTAGAACATCTGGCATAGATAAAGTAACAATTAATTAAGAATTGTTACATTGTTCATCGGGCAAAGCACCACAAAAACCACATGCTTCACCGTCTTTATTCAACATAGGATTATTGCTGGCGCAAGTACCGCTGAATTTCCCATTTTTTTTTATTAGAATTTTTACTGAAATACCCGTTACTGCAATTAGAAGAAGAATAATAGTAATAATAAATACCTCCATTTACTTAATAACTGAAAATCTTTTTAGTGGATTTCCATTTAATTTGACGAAATAAATTCCGTTTTCAAGGTGAGTAACATCAGTTTTTCTGGTTTCAATTATAGCTACTTTTTTACCCATACTATCAAAAATTTCATATTCTTTAATATTGTCAAAATCTTCAATTATAATAAAGTTGTTTGTTGGGTTAGGATATAAATTGATAGATTTTTTAATGATATTGTTACTTGTAGAGCTTGAAATCGCTTCAATTATTATGTTATCTAAATACACGTTATTGCCACCACCACAAATAACATTTACAGCTACCATGACGTCAGGATTTCCATTGTACGCACTCAAGTCAACTGAATCGGTTCTCCAGTGCTGTAAGGATGACGTGTTGTTTGATGGGTAATAGTTTGTAGTTCCTCCAATTGTAAGAGGATTGAAGTTTCCTGAACTACTTACTGTACCATATGTTGCAGTTGAACTACCTGACATCTGACTAACAGTATTCCAAGAGTCACCACAATCTGTTGAAGCAAGAATTTGAATAACATCTCCATCCCATGAATTTTTAAGTGCATGAGCTAAATCATACTTTATTTGATAATTTCCCGCGTCAGAAAAATCAAGTTTTTCCCAAATTAATTTTGCACTTTGACCAGCTGAAAAAGAATTTAGTCTAAATCTGTAGGAATTAACTGAATTGCCATATCCTCCAACAGGTTGACCTTGGGTATAGGTATCATCAATAATTCCTACCCAATTGTCTTGAGGATTTTCTAAAATTGCATTGTTTGGAGCAGGTGTTGCTAATGCAAAGCCTTCAAAACCTTCTGAATGATTTGTAGCAAATGCAGTTGGTGATAAGGTGTTAAATGAACCACTCGAGGCAATATTATTGATAGGAACATTATCAATAAAAGATGTGTTAGGGACAGTAGAAACTGTGTATGAGATATTATTTGTTCCAGAAGGAACAGTTATTGAATTAAAGCTTATTGATGTAGTACTTCCAGCTTGTAAAGAACTGTAAACATTTTGTGTTACTGCTGCATTATTATTTAGTGTATAACTCACCGCAAAAGTGTCAACGGGAACGGTAGTATTATTTGTAACTGTTATTTCAGGAGTTAAATTATTATCACAATAAGAGGAAGGTATACTCATATTAGAGCTTGCTACTAAATCAACAAGATTTATTCCAGGTGGAACAATTAAATTCATTGAAGCCATATTTCCAGTGATTACATTTTGTTGAGTTTCAGTTAAAAATACTGCAACTTCAAGGTTAAATAAATCAAACGCTACTCCGTTTAAATCGTTTGGTATGGTGTATGTGTATGTATTTGTGAAGAATGAGCCAATGCTGGTATTTGTTATATCAATACCCCACTGTCCAGTAAGCATGTGTCTAAGCATGTGTTGATGATTATAATTTCCATTTGGAAGTATCGCTGTAGGGTTGTATGATGCACCAGTTTGAGGTCCTTCAACATTATTTTGCATCAGAGCTACATTTAATTTGTTTGTATTTACTGGGCTTGATCCAGTGTAGTATGCTTCAACAGTTACAGATAATTGCCTTGTACTTATATCAAGATTGGCCTGAGCAGCAACATTAACATAAGAAGGTTCGTTGAGTATTTGAGATGAAGCAGACTGCCAATTACCCCTACTCATTGCAGTACCACCGTTCTGACCAAGTCCAGCAAAAACACGTCTATTTACCGTACCAGCTGGATAACCGCTTAAGTTTGATTGAGCAGCAATTGCACTTCCAAACATTGTATTAAAATCAGTTCCTGGACCTTGCGGAGACGCATAACCTCCAGTATGTATATTTATTAACACAACGTCTGTTGGATTATTATTGTAAATATCATTCGCTATTCTGTGTCCGTCAGGACAATAAGTACAGGATATTCCAGTAAACTCTTCTAAAATAACATTTTTGTTTTCTGGTGTTGTACTAACAAATGTTTGGGAATAAGAAGTAATGGTTGCAAAAATTAGTGAAAGAGTAAATATATTTTTCATAGCATGAATGTTGTCTATCAAAAGTACAAATAATATAATAGATTTGTTTAAAAAAACATGTCTGATCACAAAATTGAAAAACTCGTTAAAATTATGAATGAATTGAGAGAAAAATGTCCATGGGACAAAAAACAAACAATTCAATCTTTGAGACATTTGACCATTGAGGAAGTTTATGAGTTATCTGAATGCATACAAAATCAAAATTATGATGAAATTAAAAAAGAATTGGGTGATTTACTTTTACATATAGTTTTTTACAGTAAAATCGCTTCAGAAAATAATAAGTTTAGTTTTGATGATGTCATTGAAGATATTTGTAAAAAACTTGTTGACAGGCACCCACATATATATGGTGATATTAGTTTGAGTTCTGAGGATGATGTTAAGTCAAACTGGGAAAAAATTAAGCTAAAAGAGGGAAGAAAGTCAATTCTCGCGGGTGTACCTAAATCACTTCCAACATTAATCAAAAGTTACAGGATCCAAGAAAAAGTTAGTGGAATAGGATTTAATTGGAAGCTAAAAAAGGATATAATATCAAAAATTAAAGAGGAAATAAATGAGCTTGAAGTTGAAATTCTTAATAATACTAATAATATTGAAGACGAATTTGGAGATTTACTGTTTTCTTTGGTTAATTATTCAAGATTTTTAAAAATAAATCCAGACGATGCCTTAAACAAAACCAATCAAAAATTTATTAAAAGATTTAAAAAAATGGAAAATATTATCCAAAATGATGCAAAAAAAATAGAAGATTTAGATCTTAATGATTTAAATCATTATTGGTTAATTGTTAAAAAATCTTCTTAAATTTTATAGACGTATAGGTTTTGTATAAAGTTTTTATGCAAAAAGTATAATTAATTATACAATATGTTATACAAATGTATTATATTAGCCGCGTTTAATCAAAAATATTATAATATGTTATTACTAGACGCAGTAAGACTAAGTCCAACAGATTATGTTGCATTTACGTTCTTTATTGGCTTTATGGCCATGTTTGCAGCTACTGTATTTTTCTTTGCAGAAATGAGATCAGTTGATAAAAAGTGGAGAATGTCTCTTCTTGTATCAGCTCTTATTACAGGTATTGCTGCTGTTCACTATTACTACATGAGAGATTACTATCTAGCATTTGGTGAAAACCCAACATTCTACAGATATGTTGACTGGATTTTAACAGTACCTCTAATGTGTGTTGAATTTTATTTATTAACTAGAATGGCTGGAGCTACAAAAAGCTTGATGTGGAAGCTAATTATTGCATCAACATGGATGCTAATTGCGGGTTACATTGGTGAGTCATTCAATCCAGAAGGTGGAAGTACTTCTCACTCTGTTACATGGGGTGTTATTTCAACTTTAGGTTACTTATACGTTCTTTATACTGCATGGTATGGAGAAGTTGCTCAGCTTGCTGAGAAGAGTAATGACGAAGTTGTTAAGAGAGGTGTTAGAACATTAGCTTGGTTTGTATTAGTTGGATGGGCGATCTATCCGATTGGATACATGTGTATGCCAGGTGGATGGTTAAGTGGAGTTATGAATCCTTCGGATGTTGACCTATGGTACAACATTGCTGATGTAATTAATAAAGTAGGATTTGGACTTGTAGTATACAATATTGCAGTAACTTCAAAATCTGAATAATTGTCCATAATATCAGTATATAAAAGCAGGTTAGAAATAACCTGCTTTTTTTTTAAGCAATGAATAAGTTTACTTTTGTATTATTAGTAGTGGTGTATTTTTTATCACTAATTTACCAATCCTTTGGTCATCTTTCAATTGATAATCAATTAGTTTTTTGTATTGCACTAGTATCTTTATTTGGTATTCCACATGGCTCCATAGATCATGTATTATATGTAAGTAAGATGAAATCAAGTAAATTGTTTTTCTATTCTTTCTATTTTGGATTAATTTTTTTATATGTTTTACTTTGGCTTTATTTTCCTGTTATTTCATTCATTTTCTTTCTGCTTCTTTCAGCTTATCATTTTGGGGAATCTCAATTTCATTTTGTATCATTTGATATATCTTTTTTAAAAAATATTTTCTTTTTCGTTTATGGTATATTCGTAATATCCACATTAATTTATTTTAATATTCCTGAGCTTAAGATACTAAGTCAATTTAACCAGGATACAATTATCTTAGACAAAATATTTGATGAAAATATAATTTCATATGCATACTATGTATCACTTTTTGTAATTATTATATTCAAATTATCTTTGGTGTACTTTAAAAAATTTTCTGTGAGTGGATTGTTTAATGAAATGTTTACTTTGTTTTTAATTAATATTATTTCATTTATTTTCCCTTTTGTTATTTCATTTACTCTTTATTTTGTTTTGCTTCATTCAGTACCTGTAATGTTCCAGGAATTTAAGTTTTTAAAAGAAGATAATTCGAATTTTAAATATAGAAACTTCATTTTGTTATTATTACCATACACTCTTGTAAGTTTGTTTTTTACATTTATAATTTTTTATTGTTCCTACATCCAATTAATTAATATTTCTATTCCTTATTTGTCAATGATTATTATTTCTGTTATTACATTACCACATGCTGTAGTAATGAACCTTTTTTATAACAAATAATCTATATATATTTGCATAGTTTTCATCAAGAAAAAGTATGCAAAAAGAAGTATTTTTTTCAATCAAAATGATTAATTCTGTGCCTGAGAACATCCTCGGTGTTTATTTTTTATATAACAAAAACAATGAAATTTTGTACATAGGCAAAAGTATTAACGTGAAGAAGAGAATTAAGCAACATATATCTTCAGGAAGAATATATATGAGATTACAAATTCAAAAATTTGGATATATTAAAATGCATTCTGAATTTGAGAGTTTGATGTTTGAATCCCAGCTAGTAAAGAGGTTTAGACCCATATATAACAGACGTTTGAGGAAATTAAAGAATTCAATTTATTTATCTTACAGTTGCTCCAAAAATTCATACAATCAATTTAATTTCTTACAAAATAATGATAACTCAAATTCAATTTCATTTACATCTAAACACAAAGCAAAAAAATTTTTACAAAAAATTGGAGCAGAATTTAAACTATGTGATGTTGTTAATGGTATTGAAAAGTCAAATAGCTATTGTTTTAATTACCATCTTAAAAAATGCAAAGGAGCATGCGTTAATTTAGAGAATATCATGTCTTACAATTATAGATTTAATAGTTGCATAAAAAAGTATTTCTATACGGGTAAGAGAAACTACATTATATCTTTCAATGATTCATTAAAAAACAAATCATATGCTGTTGTAAATGATTCACAAGTGAAAGAGTTTGGAGTTAGTAATATCAAAAGCTACTCTGTTGACTATCCCTCAAGAGATGAAATTAGGATAATTAATTTGTTTAAAGGAAAATACAAATTTAGAATTGCTGATGTTTGAAACTAATTATAATTCGGTCTTAGATAAAATTGAAAAATTTCAAATCCATGATTATGCAAAAACAAGAAATTTTCATAATGGACATGTTTCAATGTTATCACCTTATCTATCAAGAGGGGTAATAACAGTTTCTTTTTTAATTGACTTTTTTTCTAATAAGGGATTAAGATATAACCAAATTTATAAATTTCTTCAAGAGCTAGCCTGGAGAGAATACTTCCAAACCAATTGGTTTTTAAAAAAAGAGGACATAAATATTGATAAAAATCAAGTTTCCAAAAATTATAATGAAATACCTCTAGCAATTTTAAATCACTCAACTGGGATAAATGCTGTTGATCTAGCAATTAAGAATCTTTACGAATTTGGATATATGCACAATCATATGAGAATGTACGTTTCATCAATAGTTTGTAATATCTCTGAATGTCACTGGTTAGATGCATCAAAATGGATGTATTACCACTTGTTTGATGCTGACTGGGGCAGTAATTCACAGAACTGGCAGTGGATTAGTGGAACCTCCAGATCTAAAAAATACTTTGCTAATCAAAATAATATAAATAAATATTTTGGCACATCTCAAAGAAACACATTTTTAGACATTAGCTATGATCACATCACTGAAGTTGACGAGCCAAATCAATTAAAAGAAAAATCTAAAATTGAATTAAAGACAAACTTAGATCATATAAAGTCTGATTCATTTTCTTTAAATCAAAATTTAGATACAGTGATTTATAATTTTTATAATCTTGACGTAAATTGGAGACAAGAAAAAGATTATAATCGGATATTATTAATTGATACTGATTTTTTTTCAAAATATCCTATATCTCATGAATCTTTAAAATTTTTTATAAATCTCTCAAAAAACATTAATGGATTAAAAATCTTTGTTGGTACATTTGAAGAAATGATATTTAAGCATAAACCCAATAGATTATTTTACAAAGAGCATCCAACTAATCTGAAATATACTGGAAATGAGGATAAAAGAGAGTCATACTTTTCTAAAGAAAGTCTTTATCCATCATTTTTTAAGTTTTGGAACACCAACCAAAAAAATATTAAAAACTTATTTCGTGAAAGTTGAGTTCGATAATATAAGAAGTATAGAAAAAATTAAAAGGTTAAATCTAATTAACTCAGTAGTTGGTGTTAAGCCTGTTGTGCTAGTTGGAACCACGGGACAAAATCAAATTAATAATCTTGCAATATTTAGTTCATTAGTTCACATGGGCAGTAATCCACCACTTTTAGCATTAAACTTTAGACCGGTAAATAACACTAAAAGACATACTTATCAAAACATTATTCAAAACAAATTCTTTTCTATAAATCACATAAATGAGGATATGATTGACAACGCTCACTTAACATCTTTAAAGTTTCCAAAAGAAATATCAGAATTTGAGAACTGTAACATTGAAATGGAAAATTTGAGTGGAGTCCCTTTTGCAAAGAAGAGCCCTTTAAAAATGTTAATGAAGTTTAAAGAAGAAATAATTGTTAAAAGCAATAATTGTAGAATTATTATTTCTGAAATAAAAAAAATAATCATCAATGACACTTATTTAGAAGATAATTTTGAAATCAATTATAATAAGTGCAAATCTGTATCTGTTGGAAGCTTAAATACTTATTACTCTACGCAAAAGATAAAAAGTGTTCCGTATATGAACTATGAACAATTTATAAAAAATGAAAAATAAAGAATCTAAGATTTGCATTATATGTCAAAGACCTTTTACTTGGAGAAAGAAGTGGGAAAGAGATTGGTTAAATGTAAAATATTGTAGTAAAAAATGTAGAATGAATAAAAAATTTATAACATGATTAAACTATCAAACTATGTTGGTAAAACACCTCTAATTCCACTATCAATTGGTAAATATACAGTTTGGGGTAAAGCAGAACTTATGAACCCTGGAGGTAGTGTCAAAGACAGAATGGCAAGCTTCATATTAAACGATGCAGAAGAAAAAAATATTATCAAGAAAGGAGATATTCTTTGTGAGGCAACATCTGGAAATACGGGAATTTCCTTTTCAATGCTAGCGGCTGAGAGAGGCTACAAAATGGTCATTATAATGCCTTCTAACATGTCTGAGGAAAGAAAAAAAATATTTAAATATTACGGCGCAGAATTAATTGAAACAGAGGCTGGAGATTTTGACGGAGCTATTGAACTTAGAGATAATTTATGTGCTGAGAAAGGATGGTTTAATTGTGATCAGTTCCACAATAAGTTAAATATTAGAGCACATTACGAAACTACTGGTCCTGAAATTTTTGAATCTATATCTGATAAATTTGTTCCAGATGCCTTTATTTTGGGAACAGGAACAGGAGGAACATTAATGGGTACAGGCAAATACTTAAAGGAAAAATGGCCTGATATTAAAATCATTGCCATAGAGCCCGCAGAATCACCAGTAATGAGTGGTGGTGAGCCTGGACTACATGGCATTCAAGGTATTGGAGACGGTAGTAAATTTTTAGTAGATCTCGATTTTGTAGACGAGGTTCATACCATTAAAACATCAACCTCAGAGTCTGCTTCTAAACATCTAGCTAAAAAATTTGGTTTGTTTGTTGGAGTTAGTGCCGGAGCTAATTTATATTCCTCATTTGATTGGCTTAGAAAAAATAATTGTAAAAATGCGATTACAATTATTTGTGATAGAGGAGAGAGATATTTTAGCTGTTTGTAATATGTCTAAAGTTGGCTTAGTTTTTCCCCATCAACTTTTTGAAGAAATTGTTTTTTCAAGTGATGTAAAAGAAATTTTTGTAATAGAGCATCCACTTTTTTTTACTCAGTATAAATTTCATAAGGCCAAATTAATTTTTCATAGAGCATCTATGAAAAACTACTCTGATTTTCTCAAAAAACTTGGGTTTAAAATAGATTATATTGATTTTAAAGAATATGAAAATTTATTTAATCTAATTAATAACAATGTTGAAGTTGAATACATTGACACAATTGATAATTATTTAGAAAAAGATTTAGAAAAAAAATTTTCAAAATTAAATATAAGATACAATTGTATTCAAAGCCCAATGTTTTTAAATGAAGAACAAGAATTAGAGGGTTTTTTTAAAAATAAAAAGAAATTATTGCAGACATCTTTTTATATCTCAGAGAGAAAAAAAAGAAATATATTAATAGATAATTTTGAAAAACCTCTTTTTGGAAAATGGACATATGATACTGATAATAGAAAAAAGTACCCTGAAAAAAAGATACCTCCTTCTGTAAAATTTCCAACAAAGAATAAATATATTATAGATGCCGAACATTATATTAAGGCTAATTTTTCAGATAATTTTGGAGAAATAAGTGATGTTTTTAGTTATCCTATAAATTTTAATGATTCTAAAATTTGGTTAAAAAACTTTATTTCAGAAAGATTTAAAGAATATGGAATATATCAAGATGCCATAGTTTCAAATAACAGTATACTAAATCATAGTATTTTGTCTCCACTAATGAACTCTGGATTATTAACACCGAAAATTATAATAAATCAGGTAAAGGAAATGCATGAAATTATTCCAATTAATTCCTTAGAGGGTTTTATAAGGCAAATTATGGGTTGGAGAGAATTTATAAGAGGAGTATATGTTTTTTATGGAACAAAACAGAGAAATTCAAATTATTTCAATTTCAAAAGAAAAATTCCGAAAAGTTTCTATTCAGCAGAAACTGGAATTGAACCCATTGACGAAACAATAAAAAAAATAAATAAAAGTGCTTATGCATCGCATATTGAAAGGTTAATGATATTGGGAAATTTTATGTCACTTTGTGAATTTAGACCGAATGATGTTTATCAATGGTTCATGGAGCTTTTTATTGATTCATATGATTGGGTAATGGTTCCAAATGTTTATGGAATGAGTCAATTTTCTGATGGTGGTTTAATGTCAACTAAACCCTATATAAGTAGCAGTAATTATATCTTAAAGATGAGTAACTTTAAAAAAGGGGCATGGACAGAAATTTGGGATGCTCTTTATTGGAATTTTATCAGTAAATACGCTGACCATCTCAGAAAAAATATCAGAATGAGATTTATGGTTAACATGTACGAAAAGTTCAAACCTGAAAAAAAAGAAAAAATCAAAATACTTTCAAAAGATTTTTTAAATAAATTAGAGCAGTTATAATCTATTTTGGATAAATCAAAAAAAATAATTGTTAATTACAAAGAGTTAGTAATTATTGACTTAAACGAATCTGATGTAAATCTTATTAGAAGTTCACAAAAAATCTTGGAAAATTCTTATTCTCCTTACTCAGGATTCAAAGTTGGTTGTTCAGTTTTACTTAGTTCTGGAAAAGTTTTGTGTGCTAATAACCAAGAAAATGTAGCCTATCCGTCAGGTATGTGCGCTGAAAGAGTTGCGTTATTTTACGCATCTTCAAAATATCCTAATAGTAAAATTTTAAAAATTGCTGTGTCAGCTAGATCTGATGTTTTTAAAATCAATGATATGATTAGTCCTTGCGGTTCCTGTCGACAGGTAATAGCTGAATATGAGAGAAAACAAGGGTCTGATATAGAAATAATCTTGCATGTTAATGACGATAAAATTTTAGTTTTTGAAAAAGCATCAGATTTACTTCCATTAGTTTTTGATAGTCCACCCCTAAGAAAATATTAATTTGGAGCATTTACTTGAAACACCGATAGTATATTTAAAGGGAGTGGGGCCAAAAAGAGCTGATTTATTAAAATCAGAACTAAATATTTTCACTTTTAAAGATTTAATTGAGCATTATCCATTCAGGTACGTTGATAAATCAAAATTTTTTAAAATAAGTGAAATTAAGGGTGATATGCCAAGCATTCAAATAGAGGGTATTATTCTAAGTTTAAACGAACTTGGAGTAGGAAAATCAAAGAGATTAGTCGCAAAATTTAGTGATGGCAGATCTCAAATTGATTTAGTTTGGTTTAAACAAATAAAGTGGATTCAAAGCTCAATTAATTTAGAAAAAAAATATGTTGTCTTTGGTAAACCCAATTTTTTCAATGGATCTCACAGTATTATACATCCAGAAATCACTGAATCAGAGGAGTACTCAAAAATAAAGGCAAATTTTTTCCCAGTTTATTCAACTACTGACAAACTATCAAAAGTTGGCTTAAACAGTAGAGGAATAAGTAATATTATAATTAATTTAATAACAAACTTGTCAAAAAAAATTGATGAGACTTTGTCAAATGAAATAGTAAGAAAACTCAATTTGCCATCTCTTCATGAATCTTTCATAAATATTCATCAACCTAGTAGCATTTATCAAATGCAAATTTCTTCGAAGAGGTTAAAATTTGATGAATTTTTTTTCTTGCAGCTCCACTTACTTAAAAACAAATTATTAAATAAAAAGAAACTTAAAGGATATGATTTTAAAATTGTAGGAAGTAATTTCAATAACTATTACAATAACGTTCTTAAGTTTGATTTAACAAATGCACAGAAAAGAGTACTTAAAGAAATTAGAAAAGATTTAGCTGGATCAGCACATATGAATAGATTGTTACAAGGAGATGTCGGAAGTGGAAAAACTTTGGTCGCAATATTGAGCATGTTAATTTCTTTAGATAATGGTTTCCAATCTTGTCTAATGGCACCCACAGAAATTTTAGCACAACAACATTATGAAACAATCTATAAAGATTTAAAAAGTATTGGTGTTAATGTTCAAATATTAACTGGTAGTACAAAAAAAAGCCAAAGAAAAGTGATACATGAAAAACTACTCTCAGGAGATATTGATATTTTAGTTGGTACTCATGCATTAATTGAAGACTCTGTTCAATTTAAATCGTTAGGGATAGTAATAATAGATGAACAACACAGGTTTGGAGTAGCACAAAGAGGAAAATTATGGAAGAAAAATAAACTTTATCCTCCACATATTTTAGTCATGACTGCAACACCTATTCCAAGAACCTTATCTATGACTATATATGGAGATCTCGATATTTCAATCATTGATGAATTACCACCAGGGAGAAAGGTTGTAAATACAATTTGGAAGTCTGATAGATCTAGGCTTCAAATAATTTCATTAATGAAAAGAGAAATATCGTTAGGTCGTCAAATATATGTTGTTTTTCCTCTCATTGAAGAAAGTAAAAAGTTAGATCATAAAAATTTAATGGATGGATATGAAAATTTAATAAGAGAGTTTCCTCTACCTGAATTTCAGATGAGTATTGTACATGGCAAAATGACAAATGAGGAGAAAGAGTATGAAATGAAAAGATTTGTTGATGGGATTGCAAATATTTTAGTTGCAACTACAGTAATTGAAGTTGGAGTTAACGTACCTAATGCCTCTGTGATGATAATTGAAAGTTCTGAGCGATTTGGACTTTCTCAGCTACACCAACTTAGAGGAAGAGTCGGAAGGGGCTCTAATCAATCATATTGTGTTCTAGTGAGTGGTGATAAATTAAGTGGTGAGGCAAAAAAACGATTATCAACCATGGTCAAACATACTGATGGATTTAAAATATCAGAAGTTGATTTGGAAATCAGAGGTCCTGGAGATTTGATGGGTACTAAGCAAAGTGGTATAATTAATTTTAAAATTGCTGATTTGATTAAAGACAATAAAATTTTAGTACGTGCAAGGGAAGAAGTTAAAAGTTTATTAGAAGAAGATTATGATTTGTCAAAACCCAAAAATATTTTAATTAAGAACAGACTTCAAAGTTATGAATCACAAAAAATGAACTGGGGCAGAATAAGTTAAAAAAAGGGTAAGCTACTTACATCGCACCGCTACAACCACCGACCCTTGCTACTTTCCAGTCCTGGGGGATTAAGTAGGAGCTGGTCGTATAAGACTTACCCTATGCAAATTTAATTCTTTTATCTAATGGTGCAAATCATTATCCATTTCAATTTTTTTATATTTGCTAGATAAAAATGAAAAAATTTTCAATTAATAACGGTAGTTTAATAGGTCTTGTTCTTGTTGCATGTGCCATCATCACTAGATTTTTAGGTATTGATGAGAATCAGTCAAGTGTCCCTTCAATTCTTAACAACTTAGTAATTGTTTTTGGTATATACTATTTTATTGTTCAGTACAGAGATACTCAAAACTCTGGCTTGATTTCATATTCAGAGTCCTTAAAACTCGGCACTTCACTATCTTTCTTTGCCTCAATTGTACTTGCTTTTTATACAGTTTTTTATATCAATTTTATTGATACAGAATTTATTAATAATCTAATTTCACAAACTGAACAGCAAATTCTTATGTCTAGTACAGATATCTCAGATGAGGACTTAGATAAAGCATTAGAAATAACTTCAAAAATGACCAAGCCTCACTGGTTTTTTATAATGGGAATGCTGGGAATAACATTTATGGGTTTCATATATTCATTAGTAATTTCTTTCTTCGTAAAGAGAGAACCAAAAAATAATTTAAGTGACTAAAATAAGTGTTGTAATACCTCTTTTTAACGAGGAAGAATCAATAAGTGAGTTAGCTGAATGGATTGATAAAGTTTTAAAAAAAAATAACTTGTCATATGAGATTATATTCATTGATGACGGTAGTAACGATTCATCATGGTCTGTCATAGAAAATATTAAAAACGATAATCCCAATGTTTATGGAATTAAATTTAGAAGAAATTATGGAAAATCTGCTGCATTAAATGTAGGTTTCTCAAAAGCATCTGGAGATGTAGTTATAACCATGGATGCAGATTTACAAGACAGCCCTGATGAAATACCTGATCTATATAATTTAATTATAAATGACAATTATGATTTGGTTTCTGGATGGAAGAAAAAAAGGTATGATCCGATTACCAAAACTATTCCCACAAAATTATTCAACTGGGCAGCCAGAAAAGCATCAGGAATCAACTTAAATGATTTTAATTGCGGTCTAAAAGCATATAATAAAAATGTAGTTAAGTCCATAGAGGTTTACGGAGAGATGCATAGGTATATTCCTATTTTAGCTAAATGGGCTGGATTTAAAAATATAGGTGAAAAAGTAGTTGAACATCAATCTAGAAAATATGGTGTTACGAAATTTGGTTTTGAAAGATTTATAAACGGTTTTTTAGATTTATTAACAGTAACATTTATTTCAAGATTTGGAAAGAAACCAATGCATATTTTTGGTACTCTTGGGACATTAATGTTTATACTTGGATTAACTTTATTTCTATATATAGGTGGAATTAAGTTATACCATATATATAATTCATTACCTGCAAAAAATATTGCAGATCAATCAGCATTTTTTATTGCATTAACATCGATGGTGATAGGAGTCCAATTATTTCTCTCTGGTTTTATAGCTGAGCTTATTTCCAGAAATTCAACTGATAGAAATAATTACCAAGTAGATTCTGAAATTTAGGTAATGGATATTCAAATTTTAAGTACCGCTTATCCATACAGAGGAGGTATAGCTGTTTTCAACGAGAGATTAGCAAAGGAATTTAGTTCACAAGGTGATCAAATAAGAATAAAGACATTTACTTTACAATATCCAAATTTTTTATTTCCTGGTAAATCTCAATTCACAAATTTAGAATATGGCGGAGATGTTAAAATTACTAGAGAACTAAATTCAATAAATCCCTTTAATTGGTTGAAAGTCGGTAATATGATTAGAGATGAAAGGCCTGACATTTTAATTCTAAAATATTGGATTCCATTTATGGCTCCTTGTCTTGGAACAGTCTCTAGAATTGTTAGGAAAAATAATCACACTAAAGTAATTGTTGTTGTCGATAATATTATTCCTCATGAGAAAAGAGTTGGAGATAAGTTATTGTCTAAGTTTTTTGTAAAAAGTGTTGACGGTTTTGTATGTATGTCTAAGCAAGTTTTTAGTGATCTTGAAATACTTGATTCAAAGGCTAATAAAATTAATAGTTATCATCCCATTTATGATAATTTTGGTAAATCAATTACAAAGCAACAATCGATAACTAATCTCAAATTAAATGGTGATTATAAGCATATTTTGTTTTTTGGAATAGTTAGAAAATACAAGGGATTAGATTTGCTGATAAAAGCCTTCTCAAAACTAAAACATGAGAAAATTAGACTAATCATAGCTGGTGAGTTTTATGACAATCAAGACTATTATTTTGATTTAATTCAATCACTAGAACTGGATGATAGTATTATACTAAAAAATGAGTTTATTGCCGATGATATGGTTGTTAATTACTTTTGTTCATGTGATATTGTTGCGCAACCATATAAAAGTGCAACTCAAAGTGGGGTTACACAAATCGCTTACCATTTTGAGAAGCCGATGTTAGTTACAGATGTTGGCGGATTAGCTGAAATAGTTAAGCATGGTGTATCAGGATATGTATGCAATCCTGATGTTGATTCAGTGTATCAATCTCTAAATAATTTTTTTAAAAACAACAGGTATGATGAATTTGCTTCTGGAGTTAGGGAAGAAAAGAAAAGATTTTCTTGGAACAAGCTTGTCGGAGATATCAAAAAACTATACAAAGACTTGTAATAAAGAAGATTTTATCTTAATATATTTGCAAAATGAATTTTTTAATTGCTTTATTGGCATTTTTAATTACTAATCCTATTCTTTCTCAGGAAATAAATATTTCTGATAAAAATGACAATAAACAAGGTAATTGGAAAAAGTATTTTAAAAATGGAAATATTAAGTATGAGGGTCAGTTTAAAGATAATTATCCTGTAGGAATCTTCAAGTTTTACTATGAAACATCTGAATTAAAAAGTGAAAAAGAATTTTTTCACAAAGGCAAAGCAGCTGCAACACGTTTTTACAACAAAGATGGTAAAATTATAAGCATAGGTTTATATGTTGATGAAGTAAAAGATAGCACATGGGTATACTTTAATTCTGATTCAATTGTTATTTTATCTGAGGAGTATAAAAATGGAAAATTAAATGGTTCAACAAAGACTTACTATGACAATGGTAAATTGTATGAACATAAAATTTGGAACGAGGGTATTCAAGATGGACTAATGAAACAATATTATTTAGATGGTTCAGTCAAGTTTGAATCGAATTTCAACTTAGGCATAAAAAATGGAATCCAAAAATCATACTTTCAAAATGGTAAAATATATTCAGAAGGAAGCTATAAAAATGGAGAAAAAGATGGGCTTTGGAAATTTTTTAATAACAATGGTGATATTGATACAACATACTACATAGAATGAAAAAAGACAGAGTTTTAGTTGCGATGAGTGGAGGAATTGATAGTACTGTGGCTGCAATTCTTTTACATAATCAAGGATATGAAGTCATTGGTATTACAATGAAAACTTGGGACTATCAGATTTCTGGTGGCAGAAAGAAAGAGACGGGGTGCTGTAGCTTAGATTCAATAAATGATGCTAGAAAAGTTGCAGTTGATTTCGGTTTCCCTCACAATATCTTAGACTTAAGAGAGGAATTCGGAGAATCAATCATTGATAATTTTGTTGATGAATACATTTCAGGAAGAACACCCAATCCATGTGTTTTATGCAATACACATATAAAGTGGGAGGCACTACTCAAAAGAGCAGATATGCTAAATTGTAAATATATTGCAACTGGGCACTATGCTAGAATTAGAGAGATAAATGGAAGGTATGTTATTTATAAAGGAGTTGATGAAATAAAGGATCAGTCATATGTTTTGTGGGGAGTCTCACAAGATTGTTTATCTCGAACTATTTTCCCAATGGGAAAATATCACAAAGATGAAATTAAAAGATTAGCTATCGATTTGGGCTATGAATCGCTTGCAAAAAAGAGTGAGAGTTATGAAATATGTTTTATTCCTGACAATGATTACAGAAGCTTTTTAAAAAGAAGAGTAAAAGGCCTTGAGGAGAAAGTTCAAAATGGAAATTTTCTGAATATTAGTGGAGAAGTTATTGGTAAACACGATGGATATCCATTTTTTACAATAGGTCAAAGAAAGTTAGGAAAATCTTTTGGAAAAAAACCATCTTACGTGATTGGTATAGACCCTTCAAACAATACTGTTACCATTGGTTCAAAACAAGATTTAAACAAGCAAATAATGCATATCAGAGATGTTAATTTTGGAAAACTTAGTGCTATCAAAGATGGAACAAAGTGTTTAGTTAAAATAAGATACAAGCATGTTGGGGAGATAGCTACTATTTTTAATGTAGATAAAAATTTAAAAATAGTCTTTCATAAATACGTTAAAGGCATTGCTGCAGGCCAATCGGCAGTTTTGTACTCTGGAGACGACGTAATTGCTGGAGGGTTCATACTATAATTCATGAATAGTAAAATACCCTATACAGAAACAGAATTTTTCAATAATTTGATTGTTGACTTTATTAACAACAAGGAAAATATTTTAAATTTTATTAATGAGTTTCCTAATCTTAAAAATTTTGAGACAATAATCAATCAAAAATCATTAGAAAAAATTAATAGAGATACTCTTGTAAGTAGATTAAAAAAACAGAATAAAAAATTTAAAATTTCCAAAGAGACTTTAAATAATATAAATTCTTTATCCTCTAAAAACACATTCACAATAACAACTGGTCATCAACTTTGTTTATTCACTGGACCATTGTACTTTACTTACAAAGTAATTGGTTGTATTAACTTATGTCAAAATTTAAAAGAAAAATATCCAAAATATAATTTTGTTCCAATATTTTGGTTAGCCAGTGAGGATCATGATATTGATGAAATTAGTTCAATAAATATTAATGGAAAAAATGTAAAATGGGAAACAGAATATGTTGGTCCCTCAGGTAAAGCCTACACAAAAAATTTTTCAGAATATATTCAGTCAGTAAAAAATTCCTTTGGTAAACAAGTATTAAGTGAGGGTTTTAAAGAAATTTTTTTCAATTCCTATTTAGAAAATAAAGATTTGAGTAGTGCTACATTATCAATGCTTAACAAATTATTTGGTAAATATGGTCTTGTTTGTATTGATGCAAATGCTTCAGAATTAAAGAGAAGATTAGTTAAAATAGCTGAGAATGATATTAAAACAAAGAAATACACTGAGATTCTCAAAAAAACCTCAAAAAAATTAGCAAGTAAATATCACAATCAAGTAAATGTGTCAGATGATAATTTCTTTTCTATAAGGAATAGAGAAAGAGTTAAGGTCACAAAAGAAAACTTTTCTGAAATTAAAGATATTTCTAAAGAGATTAGTCCCAATGTATTATTTAGACCTGTTTATCAAGAGTTAATTCTACCAAATATTGGATATATTGGAGGCCCTGCTGAAATTGCTTATTGGATGCAGTTAAAAGGTGTTTTTTCTGAAATTAACTTAACATTTCCCATATTAGTTTTGAGAAATTCTCTCTTTATTATAGATAAGAAAATAAAAGTCAACTTATCTAAACTCAATTTAAGTGCTGATAAATTTTTAAAAAATCTTAATGATATTGAGAAGAAAATCATAATTGCTGAAAATAATTTTGATGAGTTAAATAATGAAAATCAAGAAATTGAAAAAATTTTTGATGCAATCAAGTTAAGATTTAAAGATTTGCATCTTGAAGAAAGTATTAATTCAGAGTATCAAAAAGTAAATAAATCAATTAAAAAAATAAGTAAGAAAATAGTCAGAGGTTTGAAGAAAAGAAACGAAATATTAATAAGTAGAGTAGAGTTTATAAGAAATAGATTTATCCCAAAAAGAAGTTTGCAAGAAAGAAATGATAGTCTTATTCAGTATTATGCAATTTATGGTGAAAACTTTATGAAAATGCTAAAGGATAATTTAAATCCACTAGATAATAATTTTCTATTTTTAGAGTCAGATGATTGAAAAAGTAATAATATTAGATTTTGGATCTCAATACACTCAACTAATTGCAAGAAGAATCAGAGAACTAAATGTTTACTGTGAAATTTTCCCTTACAATAAGGATTTAAATCTTTCCTCAGCCAAAGCCATAATACTTTCAGGTAGTCCATTTTCAGTAAATGAAATAGATTCTCCAATAATTGATTTAAAAGAAATTATTGGTAAAATTCCAGTGCTAGGGTTGTGCTATGGAGCACAGTTTATAGCTAAAGAACACGGAGGAAAAGTCACAAAGTCAAAGCTTAGAGAATATGGAAGGGCAAATTTATGCTATGTATCCAAAATTTCACAACTTATGAAAGGAATTGATTTAAACTCTCAAGTATGGATGAGTCATGCTGATACAATAGTAAATCTGCCTAAAAATTCAGATGTTATAGCCTCAACTAAAGATGTCAGAGTAGCTGGATATGAGTTAAGAAAAAAAACTGCTTTTGGATTGCAATTTCATCCTGAGGTTTATCATAGTACTCAAGGGTCAACTTTAATAAAAAACTTTTTAGTTGATATTTGTGGCTTTAAACAATATTGGACTTCAGAATCTTTTGTTCAGTCAAAGATTAAAGATATAAGAGATATGATCCAAAAAGATAAAGTTGTGTTGGGTATTTCAGGAGGAGTTGATTCTACAGTTACTGCATTTCTAATAAACAAGGCAATTGGAAGCCAATTAAACTGTGTTTTTGTTGATAATGGATTATTAAGAAAATATGAGTTTCAACAAGTATTAGATAGTTACAAAGAAATGGGTCTCAATGTTAAAGGAGTTGACGCAAAAGATGAATTCTACAGCGCATTAAAGGGAATTACAGACCCTGAAAAGAAAAGAAAAATAATTGGAAATAAATTTATTGAAGTTTTTGATTATGAGGCATCAAAAATAAAAGGTGTAAAATGGTTGGCGCAAGGAACAATTTATCCTGATGTGATTGAGTCTATTTCTGCCACAGGAGGACCTTCCTCAACTATTAAATCTCATCACAACGTAGGTGGACTTCCTGAATACATGAAGCTGAAGCTCTTGGAACCGATGAATACTTTATTTAAAGACGAAGTTAGAAAGATAGGTAAGGCTTTGAAAATTAGTAATAAAATGTTAATGAGACATCCATTTCCAGGTCCTGGCCTTGCAATTAGAATTTTAGGTGATATTACTGAAGAAAAGGTTAAAATGCTTCAAGAAGTAGATTATATATTTATTGAAAGTCTAAAAAAACATAACTTGTATAACGAGGTATGGCAAGCTGGTGCAATGCTACTACCAGTTAATTCTGTTGGTGTAATGGGTGATGAGAGAACCTATGAGAAAACAGTTGCCTTGAGAGCTGTTAGTTCAACTGATGGAATGACAGCAGATTGGGTTCATCTTCCATATGATTTTTTATCATTAGTATCCAATGAAATCATAAATAATGTTAAGGGTATTAACAGAGTAGTTTATGATATTAGTTCTAAACCACCAGCAACGATAGAATGGGAATAGCAAGAAGATTTATAATAATTTTATTTTTAATATTATCAGTGAACATATTTGCCAATGATACTATTCAGGTTGGTAATCAATTTTATATCAAGCACATTGTTGGAAATAATGATAGTTTTAGCAAAATCTCTAAAAAATACAGAGTTAGTATTAAAGATATTATTGAGCATAATGATATAAATAGTGATTTGTACTATAAGCAGCTTTTATACATTCCGCTAGATAGTGGAGATGTAATTAGAGATTTTCAATTCAAAAGACTAAAACTTGACTCCTCAAAAATAAACATAGCTATTATTTTACCATTTTACGTTTCAAGAAATGATACTTTATCTAAATCTTTTGACGATGTAGAGGATGCAAATAACTTTATTTATGAAAGATCAAAAGTTTCACTTTCTTTTTTTCAAGGAGCGCAATTAGCCTTAGATTCAATCTCATCTTTAGGAAAAAAAATTAATGTTTTTGTTTACGATAGTGAAAATGATAGTGCAGCTATTGAGCAATTAATTAGTTCTAACGACTTAGCACTTATGGATATAATTATTGGCCCCTTATATTCGTCAAACATTAATTTGGTCGCTAAAAAATTAAAAAATAACAATAATCTTAAAATTGTTTCTCCTTTTTCAAGAAATACAGAGCAAATTTCGGGCCAAAATAATGTTTATCAAATTAATACTCCTTTCAAAAACCAATCAGAATTGCTTGTAAAGCAACTAAAGAAGTATAAAGATGAAAAAATCATAATCGTTTTTGAGGAAAAAGACAAAAGTTACTCTAGCTATATTTCTAATCAACTCAGAAAAAATAATATTATTCATTATAAAAACAAATTGATTTTTACTCACGTTGATAGCATTAGACAAACCTTTGATTCCAATCAGGTGGTTGTTATTCCCTCTTTCGATAAAGTCTTCGTTTCCAAAGTACTTGGATCATTAGGCAGTATTGATTCATCTTTTACTATATACGGACTAAGTAATTGGAAAGACTTTGATAATTTGGATATCAATAACTTAATGAAATTAAATGTACATTTTTTAGATCCATTTTATTTTAATAATAATTCTGGTTTTTTTCTTGATTTTCAAAAAAAATATGAAAAGGAATATAATATGACCGTAGATAAATATTCTGCATTGTCATATCAAATTGTATTTCATTTTTTGACAGATTTTAATCAATTTAATTTTGAAAGATATCGGTTTAATCACGGATTTGTAAATACTAATTGTCAACTTGTCAAGTATGAAGACTACGAACTTATTCCAGTAGTAATGACAACAGAGTAACTTTCAGGTGTTAATCCCGTATATTTGTATAATACTAATATCCAAAAATTGTACAAAAAGTTATACATATTACTTACATTTATTTGCATTTGTGTAATATTTTGTGATAAAGCGATATCTCAAAACTATGTATATACTTCTACTTTCAACTCTGGAAATAGTGGAAGTTTTCCTTTCAATGTCTTTTATGAAGATGAGCGCTCCGATATCACATATCAAAATGTAAGTTTTCTTGCTGATACAATCTTTTCTATAGGTTTTGAAATTCAAGATAGAGGCTCTTTTTATGACTATCGATATCAAGTAATGTACGATTTAGAAATTAAATTTAGAGAAGGTTCATCTGCATGGCAAACTGTGTACTTTGGTAATTTTGCTCCAACACAAGGTGAATGGAATGATATTTTTTTAGATATTCCTTATTTAAAGCAGGCCTCAAATAATTTAGAGGTTAGTATTTGTTTTAATAATTGCGAGTATAATACGTATAATTTTTATACCGTTATGGATTACTATAATGATATGACTCAAAACTTAGGTAATACATATTTTGATTATGGAGACGGTGGTTCATATGGTTCAAAAAATAGCGAATGTACATTAGCTGCTAGCACATATGACATTGAAGTACCAATGACAAGATTTGGTTACGATAATGTTAGTAGAAAAACTATTGAAGTTTGCAGTAACGCTGATTCAATAACATTTGTTGGTACATCATCAGCTCTGCCTTTTTCACAATTACGAGATATAGATAATGACGGTATTAATGACTTCAGTAGTCCAGTTGCCTACACAGATATAAACTATACAACTTATCATTATAGATCTCGAGGAAATGTTTTTGGATCTCTTAATTGGATCAACGCTGACTATGTCTGTCAATCTATTGGTGCTCATCTATCTCACATAGAAACAACAGCAGAAAATAATTTTATACTAAATAATGTTCAAGCTAATCGCAATAGATGGATTGGAGCATATCAAAATTGTAATAGTTCTTCTTTTTTAGAACCCTCTGGTGGATGGCAGTGGACCAATGGAAAACCTGTCTATGTTAGCAGATGGAGTTCGGGAGAGCCCAACAATTCTGTAGATGAACACTATGCATCAATGTACGCTGCAAATAATATTAATGCTGGCTTATGGAACGATCTTGGTAAAAGCAGTGCTTTAAGATTTTTAATGGAGGTTGAAGATATTTATGTTTGGAGCACAGGTGATACTACTACAACCGCTGAACTAACAATTGCTAGTGCTAACTTGAATGCATCCTCTATTATTTGGATGGAGAGATTGGTTGATGAGGGAGGAAGAACTTTTAAAAAAAGAGAATATTTCAAAATAGTTCTAAATCAATCACCAAATTTAGTTTTATCATCACCAACTAATAATGTTTGTCCAGGAGATACAATATTAGTTAGTGCAAGCTCAGCTACAGCTAATTTATTTGACTGGAATTATGGACAAATAAATCCAATTTCTGGTACGATTACAAGTCAAAATATAAATATAGATGATACATTAACAATTTCTGTTACTGCATCCGATGTAAATAATTGTCAAACTACAGATAGTATAATAATAAATACTTATCGGATTACCGATTTGAATATTCAAGTTGTTGACTCAATCTGTGATTCTAGTTTTGCATATATATCTCAAGTACAAAACTATAATCAATACTGCGTTAGTAGACCATTTGATAGTTCATTTTATAATGTTTCTAACGTAAGTCTTAATGGTGATAATTTTAGCATAAATAACAATACAGCCTTCACTAATGCTTCGTATTCAAATCATACTAATTTAATCGCTGATGTTACAGCTGGATCTAGCTATAATATTAATATAAATCTTCAATCGTCTCTAGGATATATTAATTTTGGAGGAAAAGTTTATGTTGATTGGAACAGAGATGGAGATTTTTATGATAATGGTGAGTATATATCAGACTTAAGCTTTAACAATTCATCCCTTTACACAATTACACTAAATGTACCTTCATTTGCAATTAGCGGTAATACTAGGCTAAGAATTGTTTCTCAATATGAGAACAATTCAGATCTATCTGCAATAGGCCCTTGTGACATAGGAAGTAATTTCTCTCCTCCATATTACGGAGAGACAGAGGATTACACAATATTTATTAACTCATCAAATAGTCCAACAAATAATTTTACATGGAGTAATGGAATTATTGATACTATAATATATAATTTGAGCCCTGGAGTCTATTCAGCTAGCTATACTGACCAAAATGGTTGTTTTTCTGTTGATTCAGTTCAAGTTGGAGAATCTGCTTTAATAAGTGTTTTTGCCGATTCAAATCAAACTATTTGCTATGGAGGTCAACCAAATAATTTAACATCACAATCATTTAGTTCATTAGCATCATCATCAACTCAGTGGCAACCATCTAATTTCTTTGTTAACTCTAATATTTCTAATCCACAGTTTGTAAATGGACTTTCATTAATTTCTGATACTATATTTACAGTAACCTATGGAAACGGACTATGTTCGTCCACTGATACTGTAAGAGTAGAGGTTAATCAACGATCAAGCGTTATCAACATAATTGTAAACCCCCTACCAGCTTGCGAAAATGATACTTTAACTATTTTCGCGGTAACATCATCACCAAATATCACACAATTTAAATTCCAAAAAAAGACACTAAGCAATAATAATTGGATAGATATTACTTCGAATAGTAACGGATGGGGAAACTTAAATCCTATAACTTATGGTCCAATTACTGAAACAACAGAATTTAAAGTTAAAATAAGAGAAAAGAGTGGGTGTAGACCAAGTGAATGGGGTGCACCAACAAACCAAGGGATTATTGTACCAATAAATAACATGAACAATCTATTAATATATCACAACTAAAATTAAAATTATGAACACAAAACAAATACTTATTTCATTCTTAGCATTATTATTTTTTCAAAATTTATACTCACAAACAAGTACCTCACCAACACAAACTGTTTGTTGGGGTAGCGTAGAACCTTATAAAGTTTTAGCTAATTCAAATTCAACATACCAATGGAAAGTACTTTCTGCACCTACAAGCTTTGGAACAATGGATTCATTAGTTTCTCCACAAAATGATAGTGTTAGTATTTTGTGGAATGGAGCAATTGGAACTTATGACCTTCAGGTTGTTGAAATTGACTCTAATGGTTGTGAAGGAATACCAAGCATTGTAAGTGTCAATCTTGTGTCTCAACCTTCAGCAATAAGTCCAATAAGCAATATCACAAGTTGTGTCAATCAGCCTATTTCTTCTTTATTTGTTCCTGGCTCAAATATTAATTGGTATGTTGACACTTTAGGAAGTTCAGCCATCTTTAGTGGTAACACATATAACACTGGTCAAACAGCAATTAACCAGTATGTATATTATGTAACAGAGACAAATAGTTCTGGATGCGAATCTAAGTATGCCTCAATAAGCTTAGATATTGTTGCTCAGCCTAGCATAGCCCTAACTGCTTCAAGTTCGAATGTTTGTCTTAATGATTCACTTTTTTTGACTGCTAGTGGAGCATCCTCATATAATTGGTTCAATGGTGTTCTTAGTTCAAGTCAAGGGATAATAGCTGATGTATCTGGACTAAATAATTTTGTTGTAATAGGTTCAGATGTAAACGGTTGTTTGGATACAGCTTCAATCAGTGTTCAGGTTGATCAACTCCCAAATGTCGTTGCTAGTTCAGCTTTTAATTCAATTTGTTTAGGAGATTCTGTCTTAATTTCGGCTTCAGGTGCTTTAAATTATCAATGGGGAAATGGAGTTCAGTCAAGTAGTCAGTATGTTAACCCAACAACAATTGGTAATAACTCTTATATTGTAACAGCTAGTGATGTAAATTTATGCTCTAATTCAGATACAATTAGTATATCGGTAAATAGTTTGCCTATAGCTCAAGTTTCTGCATCTGACACTAACATATGTATCAATGATACCATAACACTTTTATCAAGTTCTGCATCCAGTTATCAATGGAGCAATGGGTCAACTAGTCAGTCACAAATATTAATACTTAGTAACGCTGGAACAAGTACTTTTACTGTAACTGTATCTAACAATAATTCATGTTTAGCAACCGATTCAGTCATTATTAATGTAAACAATGATCCAATAATTTCTGTAAGTGCGAACAATAATAATATTTGTATAGGAGAAAGTGTAACTTTAAGTGCTACTGGAGCGATAAGCTATTTATGGGACAATGGAGTTACATCTAGCACTCAAGTAATTACTCCGTCAACATCAGCTACAATAACTTACTCAGTAGTTGGAACTGATGCTAATTCATGCTCAGCTAATGCTCAAGTCAACATAAATGTAAATCCATTACCAAACACTGGACCTATATTTCACAACTAAATGAACATTAGGCTTTTAATTATAGTCTTAATGTTCTCTTTTGGAAAGTTATTTTCAAAAGATAGCGTTATAGTATGTATTGATGATTCAATTCATAACTTTTATATAAATGGAAGTGCTGGATCTAATTACAATTGGGAAATAGAATCATCCAACAATATAGCCTATTTAATTTCTGGTAACGGAACTGATGAGATAATTGTCAAATTTAATAGCATAGGTTTTTTTAAACTAATTGTAGATGAAATTGATATAAATGGATGTTCTGGGTCAGACAGTTTAATAATTGATATAAGAGAAAATCCATTTGTGACAATTAGTTCAAATAGCTATGAAATATGTGAAGGAGATAGTTTAAAAATTACACTAGATTCAATGTACTCTGAAGTACTATGGAGCACTGGTAGTATGGAAGAATCAATATATGCAACCGACGAGGGTAACTACTATGCTCAAGTTACAGATAAATTTGGATGCAGGTCAAATTCGAATACAATTTTCATAAAAGATTATGAAAATCCTGTTGCTGATTTTACTTATTTTGGTAATTGTATAAATAACCCTACTATTTTTCAGAACAATAGCTCATCAACAGATAGCACTCAATCAATTGAGTGGATAGTTCAATCTAATAAGTTTTATGGGCAATCATTTGAGTATTTTTTTGAAACTAGTAAGCAATTTGACGTCAAGTTATTGATAACAACAAATAAAGGTTGTACTGACAGCGTAGTGAAATTTATAAATATTGATTTAAATCCAATTGCTGAGTATTCATTTTATACTTCCAACATGATTGATTATGATTCTCTTGTTTTTTTTACAAATCTTAGTGAGAATATTATTTCATATAAATGGTCTTTTGGTGATTCATCATTTAGTACTCTTGAAAATCCAGTACATATTTATCAAAAATCTGGTGTTTTTAATGTTCAATTAACAGTTTCTGATTCAAATTTATGTATAGACTCCGTAATAAAACAAATCGCAATCAAGCTTAAATACAATTTTTATGTTCCAAATTCCTTTACCCCAAACGGAAATTTAATAAATGATAGTTTTGGTCCAGTTGGTGACATATTTAGAAATTGTAGACGTTACAAATTTTCTGTATATAATCGATGGGGTGAGAGAATATTTTATTCAAATAACATTGCAAAAAAGTGGAAAGGAGAAGACGCACAAGCTGGATTATATCTTTGGTCTCTTGAGATAGAAGATAGTGTTGGTGAGATAATAAAAAGAAATGGAGAGGTTAATCTTTACAGATAAACTATCTTAAATCGATAATGTAAATATTTTCATATTTTGATGTATCGAAATCAAATTTTAAATTTTTACGATTATATCTAGATTTGATAACAGTATATGTGTAGATTGCTCCATTTGACTCATAAGCTTCAATCTTTTTTACCATATTTTCATCTTTGCTTACAGCTAGACTAATTTTAATAATTTCATTATTTTTCTCGTTTGGAAACAAATCAATCAAGTGATAGTATTTGGAATCTATTTCAATTTCTTTGTCATATCTGTAGTTATATCCCTTTTCATAAATATTTAGTAAATTTTTAGGATTCATGAACTCATTGTTTCTATCATATTCTAAAATCTGTACTTCATTAGTTTCTTTGGAATAAATCCATTGATCTTTACCGTTACAGACTATTATTTGATCATCAATTTCTAATTTGAACTTTTCATTTTCAATTATAATTTTACCACTTTTTTTTTCTCTGATATCTTCAAGTTCATTCTCATATTTAAAATCAAAATCAATTGATATATTTTTGTAAGATTTTGTTTTTTCAGAAAGACTGTTTAATATTTGACTGGCATCTTGACTAAAAACAGTAACTGAAAAAGATAAAAATAGAGTGATCAGATATTTCATTTAATTTAGTTGATTTAAAATTTCTTGCAAAGATAGCTCATCTTTTACTAATACTTGTCTTGCTTTGCTACCTTCAAATGGTCCAACTATTCCAGCAGCTTCTAACTGATCAATTATTCTACCTGCTCTATTATATCCCAATTTTAATTTTCTTTGTATCAAAGAAGTAGAGCCTGACTGATGTTGAAGAACTGTTCTTGCAGCTTCTTCAAACAATGTATCTCTGTCATTTAAATCAACAGCGGATGATGACCCCTCACTATCTCCAACATATTCAGGTAAAATATGAGCTTCTGAATAAGCTTTTTGACTTCCAATAAATTCACATAATTTATCTACTTCAGGTGTATCTACGAAAGCACATTGAAGTCTTGTCATTTCGCTTCCAGTTGAAATTAGCATATCACCCATACCAATTAGCTGATCGGCACCCCCTGAATCAAGAATTGTTCTTGAATCTATTTTTGAAGTTACTCTGAAAGCAACTCTAGCCGGAAAGTTAGCTTTGATAAGTCCAGTGATGACATTTACTGATGGTCTTTGAGTTGCAACGATTAAATGAATGCCTATCGCTCGAGCAAGCTGAGCAAGTCGAGATATAGGTGTTTCAATTTCTTTTCCAGCTGTCATTATTAGATCTGCAAATTCATCAATGACCAATACAATGTAAGGAAGAAATTTATGTCCATCGTTTGGATTTAACTTTCTTGAAATAAATTTGTTGTTATATTCTTTAATATTTCTGCATTGAGCCTTTTTACAAAGTTCATATCTTTCGTCCATTTCAATACATAAAGAATTAATTGTATTAACTACTTTTTTTGTGTCTGTAATAATAGCGTCTTCACTATCTGGAAGTTTAGCAAGAAAATGTCTTTCAATTTTGTTGAACAGAGTCAACTCAACCTTTTTAGGATCAACAAGTACAAATTTAATCTCAGCAGGATGTTTTTTGTAAAGCAATGATGTTAATATAACATTTAAACCTACTGATTTTCCCTGTCCAGTTGCTCCAGCCATCAACAAATGAGGCATTTTAGCAAGATCAATTACAAATGTTTCATTTGAAATTGTTTTTCCAAAAGCAATTGGTAATGCCATATCATTTTCTTGAAATTTTTCTGAAGAAATAACTTCTTTCATTGAAACTACATTCTTATTTTTATTAGGAACCTCTATACCAATTGTCCCTTTGCCTGGAATTGGAGCTATAATCCTAATACCCTCGGCTGCAAGACTAAGTGCAATATCATCTTCTAAATTTTTTATTTTATTAATTCTAGTACCTGCTTCAGGAACAATTTCATAAAGTGTAATCGTTGGTCCGATAGTTGCTGAAATAGAATCAATTTTTATATTGTAATGACCCAAAGTTTCAACAATCCTTGTCTTATTATTTTCGAGCTCCTCTTTGTCTATTTTGATTTCTGAACCACCATAATCTTTCAAAATATTAATTTTGGGTATTTGATATGAGGAAAGCTCAAGTGTCGGGTCATAATCACCTAATTCTTCTAATTTTTTTTCTATTTCTGAGCTTGATAAAATATTTTCCTTCTGATTAACATTTACTTTAACATCAAGCTCGTCTGTCTCAATATTATTATCATCTGTATCTAAGTCTTCTATTATATTTTTTTGTAATATTTCATTTTTGTCCTCATTTTCTTCTTCAATATTTACTTCATCAATTGAGTTTGTATCTACCTCATTTAAAACACCAGCATTGTCATCAACACTTTTCATCTTGTTCTTTCTAATTGACATAATCATATTTTTGAAATGAATCAATTTATCATATAACCTTTTTAATTTATGATTATCAACTTCAAAAGTTATTGATAAGTAAAGTATAAGTAATGATATAAGAATTGTGGATGAGCCAAATATGCCAAATAAATCAATTAAAAATATACTAATATAATGCCCCATACTACCTGAAAAAATTGTAGCTCCAAAAAAATGAGATATAAAAACTGGTACATAAATTAATGTGAGGGTAATGTTTGTGAAAGATTTTAAAAGATCAAAAGTTTTTATTTTAAATAGTCTTAGTGAAAGCAAAGAGATAAAAAAAGGTATTGTAAATGCACATATGCCAAACCACATAAAAATAAATTTATGAGAAATTAGTGCTCCTATTTTACCTAGACTATTAGCTATAATTATTTCTTTGTTAGATATTACTTCAGCCCAACTGTTATAATATATATTGTTGCTATCTATTTTCCAATTAAAGAAGAATGAAATGAAGGAAACAAAAAGTAAAAGTGAAATAACAAATAAAAAATATGCTAGAATCTTTAATTTATTTTTTGAAAATACTTTGGTTCTGAGATTATTAAATGATTTCTTTATTTTTTTCACTAATCAAAAATATCAATATATAGTTTTTTTTTTTGC
>JAOOLD010000054.1 GCA_028408365.1 Bacteroidota bacterium | reverse complement strand
TAGTTGAACTCATTGGTATGTTTCAAAAAGAAGTTGCTGAAAGAATTTGTAATAAGAAGGGTAAAAATAGGGGTTATAACAGTATTATGATTCAGGCTTTCTATGATTGTGAAATATGTTTTGATGTAGAAAAAGAAAATTTTTTCCCAACTCCAAAAGTAACATCAACTGTAATTAAGTTGGTGAGAAACAATAGAAAAAAATTAAACTGTGATAATCAAATTTTGGAATCATTACTAAAGCATGGTTTTAAGCAAAAAAGAAAAAAATTGCGGAATGCATTAAAAAACTTTAATTTTGATAGAAAATTCGATTCAATATTAGAAAAAAGAGCTGAAGAATTATCTATCAATGACTTCGAACTTCTTGCCCAAAATGTCAATTCATAAACAGACACATAAAAAACTTTCTGAAGAAATTATCAATTTACTAAAACTTAAAAAAGTTGATGAAATTGAAAAAATAATAAATGAAATTCATCCTGCAGACATCGCTGATATTTTGGAGATATTAAATGAAAAAGACAATGATAAACTAAAAGAAATTATCGAAAATAAAAAGTATGCAGAAGCAATTATTGAACTAGATGAAAATGTTAAAAATATTTTTCTTTCAAAATTTAGTGCTGATACAATTGCCAATGATTTAATTAATCAACTAGAATCCGATGATGCTGTTGATATTATTCTTGAGCTCAAAGATGATAAGAAGGAAAAAGTACTTTCGCAAATAAAAAATCAATCTGTACTAAAAAATATAAAAACCCTTCTAAAATATGAAAGTAACACTGCCGGTTCGCTAATGGCAACAGAGCTAATTAAAGTTAATTACTCTTGGTCAAATAAAAAATGTATCGATGAAATACGAAAACAAGCAAAAAATATTAAAAAAGTTCATACAATTTATGTAGTAAATGAAAATGAAAATTTTGTTGGGCTTTTATCACTTAGAAAATTACTTATTAGCGATAATAAAAATATCAGCAATATTGTAAATAAAAAAAATTTAATTAGTGTAAAAGTAAATGAATCTAAAGAGTCAATAATTAATTTAATGGACAAGTATAATTTAGTAGTTCTACCTGTTTTAAATAATAAAAATGAACTTATTGGAAGAATAACTATTGACGATGTTTTATCTACATTTAAAGAGGAAACCGATAAAGACTATCAAATGGCTTCAGGCTTGCTTGAAGATATAAACATTAACGACAATATATTTGCAATTACTAGATCTAGATTGCCTTGGCTAATAATTGGAACAATTGGCGGTATTATTGGGGCACAAATAATTGGATTATTTGATCTGAAAAATAATTTAGAAACAGCTTTTTTCATTCCATTAATTGCAGCTATGGGAGGTAATGTCGGAGTTCAATCATCTGCGATTGTTGTTCAAGGACTAGCTAATTTGACAATTAAAAAATCAGACATAATAACCAAACTATCACGTGAATTTTTAATATCAATTATAAATGGTTTGGCATGCTCATTAATAATATTTTTAATGACACTTTTACTTGCATATCAAATATCAATTAGCTTAGTTGTTAGCATTTCAATTTTTTCAGTAATTATATTATCCTCAATTTTTGGAACATTTATTCCTTTACTTTTAAATAAGTACAAGATAGATCCGGCATTAGCAACGGGACCATTCATAACTACTGTAAATGATATTTTTGGCTTATTAATTTACTTTTTTATGATTAAATTATTTTTATGAAAATTTTAATAGTAGATAAAATCCATCATTCGTTTATTAATTTCTTAAAAAAAGCTAACATCAATTATGAAGTCAATTTATATGAACCTAAATCTAAAATACATAAGTTGATTAAAAAATTTGATGGAATTGTTATAAGAAGTAGATTTGTAATTGACAAGCAATTTATTGATAACTGTAAAAATTTAAAGTTCATTGCAAGAGCTGGCTCTGGCATGGAAAATATTGACTCACAGTATGCAAAAAAACATGACATACAGTGCTTTAACACACCTGAGGGAAACAGCGAAGCTGTAGCTCAA
>JAOOLD010000053.1 GCA_028408365.1 Bacteroidota bacterium | reverse complement strand
CTAAAGAACCGATTGATGCTCCTCCGAATTTGTGAACTTCGTACACTAAAACCTTTTTTAACAAAGTTATAATTCTTTAACAAAGGTTGAAAAATAAAAAACGATATTTGCATTGTGAAAAATATAGCATTCTTAACTTCTGGCGGAATTGCACCTTGTCTTTCTTCTTGTATCGTTCGTTTAATGTTTCAATACAAAAAAAAGTTTGATAATGTAAATTTTGTTGGATACTTAAACGGTTACAAAGGATTACTAACTAACAAAAAAATTTTTTTAAAACTTCCAGATAAAAATAAAAGTGATGGTATTTATGAATTTGGAGGTAGTTTAGTTGGTAATAGCCGTGTGAAGCTAACAAATTTAAACGATTGCATAGATAAAGGATACATCAAAAAAAATGAAAGTCCTCTTAAAATTGCATCTGAACAGCTTAAGAAAGATAAGATTGACATATTACATACAATTGGGGGAGATGACACAAACACAACTGCATGTGATTTATCGAACTTTTTAAAAAAAAATCATTACAAATTAACAGTAATTGGACTACCAAAAACCATAGACAATGATGTAATACCAATAAACCAAACACTTGGAGCAATAACTGCAGCCGAGCAAACTGCAATTTTTTTCGAAAATATTGTTAACGAAAATACTACAAGTTCCAGACACCTAATTATACATGAAGTAATGGGTAGAAATTGTGGATGGCTAACAGCAAAATCTGCACATATCTATAAACAAAGATTGAAAAATAAAAAATTCTTTGATTCAGTAAATTTACGCAAGGAAGCGTGGGATATTCACTCTGTGCTAATACCAGAGATTGAATTTAACATTGAGAGGGAATCATTAAGATTAAAAAAAATAATGGATAAATTTGGATGTGTAAATATTTTTTTAAGCGAAGGAGCAGGCACAAATGTCATAATAAACGAAAAATTAAAAAACAATATTGAAATCAAAAAAGACGCATTTGGACACTACAGATTAGACGAGCTCAACCCAGGTAAATGGTTTGCAAAATATTTCAAATCAAAGTTGCTAGCTGATAAAGTTCTAGTTCAAAAGAGTGGATACTTCGCGAGAAGCTCATCTCCCAACAAAGAAGATTTAGATCTAATTTTTAAACTTTGCGATTTTGCAGTTGAAAGTGCCATACTTGAAAAAAATGGAGTTATAGGAGAAGATATTGAAAATGAAAATAAACTAACTTGTATAGATTTTAATAGAATTCGAGGAGATAGACCTTTTGAAACTTCTTCAAAATGGTTCAAAGAAATGAGTCAAGACTTTGAATCTTAAAAAGATAATCGGTAAAAATAAGTTTTTAAAGCTTTTTAAAAACCATTTATTTTCTGAAAAAAATCCTTTTGAAGAAAATCAAAAAAAAATATTTTTTGATTTTAAAATTGATTCATATCTACCATTCATTTTAGCTAAACTAGCTAATAACAATCTTATCATTTTTTCAAATTTAAAAGAGGCAGCTTACTTTGTAAATGACATCAAATCTTTAAATTTCAACGATTGTATTTTGTTCCCTCATATTGATACAAACGATGATAATGAAGCGAGATCTCAAATTAAAAAAGACAGATCAAATGTTTTGAATTTTTTAGTTGAAAAAGAATCGACCATAGTAGTCAGTTATTCAGAAGCAGTAATACAAAAAATCGTAAACAAAAAAACTTATTTAAATCAAACATTAAGACTAAAAAAAAATGAAATTATTGAATATGATTCTTTAATTGAAAAATTAGAGAAAATTGGATTCGAGATGATTGATTTTATTTCTCAGCCTGGCCAATTTTCGGTAAGAGGTTCAATTATTGATATTTTCTCACACAATAACGAAAATCCAGTTAGACTTGAAATTTATAATGAGATCTTAGTTGAGATTAGAGAATTCGAAATTCATACCCAACTCTCACAAAAAAGACTTGATTTTGTTAATATTAACAGTAGTTCTAACAATAGTATTAAAATAAATAAAACATCTTCAATTTTTGATTATCTAAATAATGAAGATTTTGTTTGGCACAACGATATTCATCA
>JAOOLD010000052.1 GCA_028408365.1 Bacteroidota bacterium | reverse complement strand
AGCTTTCATTCTATTTGAAGAATAAAAATCATTATATATAATTTCATCTTGATAACCTTTTATAAATGTGTTAAATAAGAATCTATTATTTTCTAATTGATATGAATTATAAACCTCGATATAAAAAGTTAGGTTTTCCTGCAAATCATCAAAAAAATTGGATTTGTATGGATAAAGGTCAAATCCACTTTTAGACAGTATACTTGTTTGACTAGAAACATTATATTTATCTACAAACTGAATGTCAGATAAAAAGTTATTTTCAAAAATTTCAATTGTAAAATCTTCAACTATTAATTTATCTAAATCACTATTGACATCTTTAATATTTAAAACTAATTTATAATTTCCATCTACTAATTTAATTCTTTGTTGATCTATGAATAAAATTGACTTATTGTTGGAATCTTGAATGGGTGAGGATAAAAAATATTTATCATTATATACGATTGAATCGTTTGATTCAACTAGTAAATTAATAGATAGCTTTCCTTGAAAAGTATTATCACCATTGTCTTTCAGCTTAATTGATTTAGAATTAATTGTTAAATAAGTTTCTAAATAAGGCTCACCTTTATCAGTATAGAAAATAGAATATTGTAAAAAAGATTCAATATTTGATGAGTAACCAAAAAATGAGAAAAAAACTAATATTAAAAGACTTATTTTTTTCATAAGTACACAAAATTAAAAAAATTACACTTCGAAATATTGTTCAAGAGCTAATCTAATGTAAAAATATTTCTATTTTTGCTGCCTGCATTGGAGAGATGGCAGAGTGGTCGAATGCGGTGGTCTTGAAAACCATTGTACCGCAAGGTACCGGGGGTTCGAATCCCTCTCTCTCCGCTTGAAACCCAAACCTATTAAGTTTGGGTTTTTTAATTTGTCTTAGTAATTTTGCTTATTATGAAACTAGTATTTCTTATTTCATTTATTTTTTTGATTGATTTGTATTTTTACTTTGGTGTAATTTCTTTCTTTGAAAAGCAACCAGTTGGTCAAGTGATATTTAAGATTTCTTACTGGCTATTATCATTAGTTGTATATGTTGCCCTCATTTATCTTATATTATATTCTGACAAAACAACACCATCCATAAAGTTTAACAACAATATAATTTACTCTAGCCTATTTTTTATTTTCTTTAGTGCAAAATTAGTTGGATGTTTTCCTTTGATTACAGATGATATTTTACGTCTATTTAAACAAATTTTTAATCTGTTTAGTTCTAATGAATCTAAATTAGATGTAAGTAGACTTAATTTTCTAAGAAATACAGCATTGTTTGCATCTGGTTTCATTGTATCAAGTATGCTGCTTGGCATAAAGTTTGGAAGATTTAATTTTAAAAAATACTTCAGTAATATAAATATTAAGGGTTGGAATAATGACTATAAAATTGTACATCTTTCTGATTTACATGTTGGTAGTTTCAATTCTGTTGAGAAGGTTGAAGAAATTGTTAATATAGTAAATGATCAAAATCCCGATCTAATTGTTTTCACAGGTGACCTTGTTAATAATTATTACAATGAAGTTCTTCCTTATGTTGATGTATTAAAAAAACTAAAAGCAAAGGACGGAAAGTACTCAGTTCTTGGTAATCATGATTATTGTGATTATGTGGGATGGAAAAGATCATCAGTAATGTGGAAAGAAAACTTTGAAAATATGAAGAAAATTCAAAGTGAAATCGGATTTGATCTTTTATTAAATGATTCTCGAGTGATAAATTCTTTAAATAATAAGTTTAATATTGTTGGTGTAGAAAATTGGGGAGCAGGTAATTTCAATAAAGATGGAAATCTAGAAAAAGCAATGATTGGAGTTGATGATAAGCTTCCAACAATCTTATTATCACACGATCCCTCTCATTGGAGAAATGCTGTTTTGAAAAGTAAATATCTCATTGATTTACAACTTTCTGGTCACACTCATGGAATGCAGTTTGGAATTGAAATTCCAGGCTTTAAATGGAGCCCAGTAAGCTTTAGGTATAAAGAATGGGCAGGCCTATACAAAGAACACGATAAACAAATCTATGTCAATAGAGGCTTAGGTCACTTAGGTTACGCTGGAAGAGTAGGGATCATGCCAGATATCTCAATTCTAAACATAAAATCATAGATATTGATAATCAGAGATAATTTTAATTCTATTAGTGAGGAATGGATTACATCTAAT
>JAOOLD010000051.1 GCA_028408365.1 Bacteroidota bacterium | reverse complement strand
TTTTGGAAGACCAAGAATTGCATTAGATGCAAATAATGATCCATTTATCGTCTATAGAAATAACATGTCGCCTAAAACAATAAGAATTTCAAAGTGGAACGGAAACGGATTTGCAAGTCCTTATGACATAACAACTATAGGAATACAACCCTCATCTCAAGACGGTCCTGAAATTGCAGCTAAAGGAGATACTATTTATGTAGTTTTTACATCCTCTGCAACTACACATAGTTCAATCATGATGATTAGATCTTTTGATGGTGGAATTACTTTTTCAGATACAATAAGAGTTTCAGAAAATGATTCTCCTCAGATTTGTAGAATGGGTAATGTTGCAATAAATGAGCAAGGTCAACCAGTAATTTCTTATATGAAAAATGACTTAAGTTTTTCGACAGCAGAGCAAATGGTCAGAACCTCAAATGACTTTGGACTAACTTTTGGCACTGCTGTAAACTCCACATTAAACTCGCCTGACGAACCTTGTGATTGCTGTAAAGCATCTTTGTTAGTAAGTGGTAATAATATTTACGTTTTATTTAGAAATAATGAAAATAACAAAAGAAATAGTTATGTGTCTAAATCATCAAATTATGGAGCCTCTTTTGACCTTGTTAATGAAATAGATGATTACGATTGGATTCTAAATTCTTGTCCATCATCAGTTTCAAGAGGAGTTTTTATGGATGATTCTCTATTAATCGTTAAAAAAAGTGGGGCTACTGGCAATAATGAAATTGTTTTGACTTCAATTTCTAGTGTTACTTTAGATTACTCATACAATCTAAATATTGATGAAATTCCAAATGTAAATCAAAGATACCCTGAAATATCTAATAGTAGTGATAGTATTTTTATTGTTTGGCAAGATGACAGGAGTGGTGGGCAAAATTGTTTTTTAAGTTACTCATATGGCGGAATTAAAAATTTATCTACAGGAATTTCTTTCACAGATTCAACTTTTGCTGGCCCTAAGTTTAATCCACATCTAACTTTTAAAAATGGAACTTTACATTTGGTTTATATTGATTTTTTAGAAAGTAGTATTAAGTATGTTCGAGCCTATGTAAGTAGTACAACTAATATCAAAGAGATAGAATATTTTATGCCAAATAGAGTTAATTTTGATATTTTGGGTAGAAAAAATCATCACGGTTTCAATAAATTAAAATTCCTAGATTAATTTTATCAAACATACAGTGAAATTAATTTTCTTAAAGTCAGTATTTTTTCGGATTTTAGATAATAAATTCTTTTAAAGTTGAAGGATAGATATTTCGATATAGTTATTGTTGGAACAGGCCTAGTTGGTTTAGCAACAGCGCACAGCATTATTAAAGATTTCAAAGACTTAAGATTGGCTATAATTGAAAAAGAAAAAGAAATATGTATTCATCAATCAAAAAGAAATTCAGGAGTAATTCACTCTGGTCTTTATTATAAACCTGAATCTGAAAGAGCAATTAATTGCACAATTGGTCGTGAGATGCTTACAAAATATTGTAAAGATAATAAAGTTGAACATGACATATGTGGAAAAATAGTTGTCGCAACTAATAAAAGTGAAATAGAAAGTCTTTATAAACTAGAAATAAATGGTAAGCGAAATGGACTATCAGGCATAAAGATTATCAATAAAAAAGCTATTAAAAAAGTAGAGCCATATGTTGACGGTATCGAGGCTTTATTTGTTCCTCAATCTGGTATAATAAATTATAGATCTTTAGCAATATCTTTATTTCAAAAAATAATAAAAAATAAAAATGTAACTATTTTGACTGATTGTAAAGTTCAAAAAATTGACAAAGATTGTGTAGATACAAGCTTAGGCAAATTAAAATATAAGTATTCAATCTTTTGTGGTGGGTTACATTCTGACAGGCTAGCAAAATTGGATAAAATATATACAAAATCAAAGATTGTAACATTTAGAGGTGATTTTTTCAGATTAAATAAAAATGTAAAGAATAAAATAAAAAATTTAGTATATCCAGTCCCAAATCCTAAATTTCCCTTTCTTGGAATACATTTTACAAGGATGATCGATGGTACTATTGAATGTGGTCCAAATGCTGTATTTACATTTAAAAGGGAAGATTATTTAAAAAATGAGTTTAGTTTTGAAGATGCTTTTGATGCACTTTCATTTAAAGGCACATGGAAATTGTTTTTAAAAAATTGGAAATTTGGTTTAGATGAATATGGAAGAGCATTCTCAAAAAAAATATTTTTGAAAGAA
>JAOOLD010000050.1 GCA_028408365.1 Bacteroidota bacterium | reverse complement strand
AATGATATATCATCTGTTGTTAGTGTACTAGAACGTTCTAAATTTGTTAATTTTAAGCCTGAATCTTGCCTTAATTACGTAAAGTCTAGATTCAATTGGAAAATAATTGCAAATAATTTTTGCAAAACTTTTTTAAGTTAGTTATGATAATTTTAGGAATAAATGCATATCATGCTGATTCTTCAGCGTGTTTGATTAAAGATGGAGAAATTATAGCTGCAGTTGAGGAGGAAACGTTTACAAGAGATAAGCACTGGGCAGGTTTTCCAACTAATTCCATTTTATTTTGCTTGAACCAAGCTAATTTGACTATTTATGATATTGACTTCATAACTACAGCAAAAGATCCCAAAGCAAATTTTTTAAATAAAATTAAGTATTCTATAGCTAATGTGTTGAGTTTTAAATTTATTTACAACAGAATAGTTAATCTTTCAAGATTCTCTACATTAAGAAAAGATTTTATTAAAAATTTAAAGTTAGAAGATGATTTGTTTAAAACAAGAATTATTAATGTTGAGCATCATAATTCTCATCTGGCGTCAAGTTTTTTTGCTAGTAATTTTCAAAAATCAGCATTGCTTTCTATTGATGGTTTTGGGGATTTTACATCAACTGCACTGGGTTTTGGAATAAGTAATAAAATTTCAGTAGATAAAAGAATCTTATACCCTAATTCAATTGGAATCTTTTATACTGCATCAACTCAATTTCTTGGATTTAACAATTATGGTGATGAGTATAAGATTATGGGGCTTGCAGCATATGGTAAACCAACCTATAAAAGTAAGTTGTTGGAGATCATTGATTACAATAGCTCAGAAATTAATTTAAAAAAAGAATACTTTAACCATTTTAATTCAGGATCTGTCTCAACAGATTGGAACAATGGAACACCTAAAATTTTAAAATTATGGACAGAAAAATGGATCAATCTTTTTGGTAAATCTAGATTAAACAATGAAAAAATTAATCAGTTTCATTTTGATTTTGCTGCTTCCGTACAATCAGTTACAGAGGACATAATAATTAATTTAGCTAATTATCTTTATGAAAAATACAACTGTAAAAATTTATGTTTGAGTGGGGGAGTTGCACAAAATTCGCTAGCAAATGGAAAAATAATTAACAAAACTAAATTTAAAAATATATATGTTCCTTCAGCGCCACATGATTCAGGTTTAGCTCTTGGCTCTGCACTATATCACTACAATTCAAATCTAAACTATAGCAGAATAAAATTTATTAAAAGTGCTTTTTATGGTGGTAGTTACAATGAAGAAGATATTTGCAGTTATCTTGATTCAAAAAAAATTAATTATGAGATTTACTCAGATAAAGATCTTTTTTCATTTGTAGCAAAGAGTATTGAAAACGGAAATGTTGTTGGGTGGTTTCAAGGTAGATCTGAGTTTGGTCCAAGAGCTCTTGGAAATAGATCCATTTTAATGGATCCAAGAAGAAAGGATGCTAAAGACATACTTAATAAAAAAATTAAAAAAAGAGAAAGTTTTCGTCCTTTTGCACCTTCAATTTTAAAAGAATTTGGAGAAGAATATTTTGAAAATTATCAAGATTCTTACTTTATGCAGTCTGTTTTTTTAATTAAAAAAGAAAAAAGAGATATAATTCCTGCTGTAACTCATATTGACGGCACTGGTAGACTACAGTCAGTTGATAAAGAAATATCACCAAAGTTTTATGAGCTTATTTATCAGTTTTACAAAAATACAAATGTGCCAATTCTACTTAATACTTCATTTAATGAAAATGAACCAATTGTAGAGTCTTACGAAGATGCTATTAATTGTTATCTTCGTACTAACATGGATATGTTGGTACTCAACAATGTAGTTTTAGAAAGAAAAAATTGAATTATATTTTAGATAAATTGTCAAGTAACCCTAGAGTTACTATAATTACTGTTTGTTTTAATAGTGAAAAAACAATCAAGGATACTATTGAAAGTGTACTGTCTCAAGATTATAAAAATATTGAATATATAATAGTTGATGCAGATTCAAGCGATGAAACAAAAAATATTATTCAACAATTTGAGGATAAAATTAGTTTATTTATTTGCGAAAAAGATAATGGTATTTATGACGGTATGAATAAGGGAATTAAAAATTCAACTGGAGAAATTATTGGTATATTAAATTCAGATGATATTTACACATCTGATAAAGTTATCTCTCAAGTCGTTAGAAAGTTAAAAAAAACTAATGCCTCAACTTTGTATGC
>JAOOLD010000005.1 GCA_028408365.1 Bacteroidota bacterium | reverse complement strand
CAGATCAAAATAGCTAAAGAGGTAACTAAGTCTGGAATCAGATTTGAAATGTTAGAGAGTTTTCTTTTGCACTGTAAAAAATTAGAAAACATAAACATAATTGGTTTAATGGGAATGGGTACAAATACTGATGATTTAAAATTAGTAAGCTCAGAATTTGATGAGTTAAATCATTTTTTTAATAATTTTAAAAGCAAATACAATCTTAACTATCTTTCAATGGGCATGAGTAATGATTATAAAACTGCAATCAATAGTGGTTCAAACATGCTTAGAATTGGTAGTCTTTTATTTGAATAATTATGAAAAAAAAAATAAAACCTTTAGGCCCATACTCACAATATATTTTTAAAAACGATATCCTATACAGTTCAGGCCAAATAGCAATATGTCCAGAAACTAATGATTTAATAAATACAAATATTTATGAAGAGACAAATCAAATTATGAAAAATATCAAAGAAATATTAATTAGCGAAAACTTAGATTTTGAAAACATAGTAAAGACAACAATTTTCGTTGTTGACATGAGCTGTTACCATATAGTAAATGAAGTTTACAAAAGTTATTTTAAAAATAGGTTTCCAGCTAGAGAAACTGTTGAAGTAAAGGGATTACCGGCAAATGCAAATATTGAAATATCATTTATTGCACATAAATGAAAAATTTAGTTGATAAAATCAAAAAAAAAGATAAAGTTTCACTTGCAAAAGGAATTACATTAATTGAGAGTGAAAAAAAATCAGATTTAAAATATAAAATTGAATTACTTAACTATTTAAAATCAGTAAATAATACAATGAGAATTGGAGTTACTGGTCCTCCAGGTGTTGGTAAAAGTACATTTATAAATCAGATAGGATATTACTTTCTAAAAAAAAAACATCGAGTAGCTGTAATTGCAGTTGATCCATCTTCCTCAATAAGTAAAGGAAGTATTCTTGGTGATAAAATGAGAATGCATTTATTAAACAATAACAAAAATGCTTTTGTTAGACCTTCACCATCAAAAAACAAAAACTCAGCAATTGATTTTGAGACATTGTGCAGCATAAATTTATGTGAATTAGCAGAGTTTGATGTTATCTTAATTGAAACCGTTGGTTCGGGACAACTTGAATACAATATAAGTAAAATAACAGATTTGCTAATATATTTAAACATAGCCAACACAGGAGATGAAATACAAGCAATGAAAAAAGGGATAATGGAAATTGCTGATGTTATAGCTATAAATAAATCTGATATTATGGACAAAAATGAAATTACTGCCAAAAAAAATGCCTTAAAAAATATTTTAAATATTTATGAAAGAAATACTAAAATAGTTGCTACTTCATCTACTCAAGGCATTGGAATAGATACTATTTATGATACTATTTTAGATTTTTTTCAAATCAATAAAAACAAAATTTTGTCTAATAGAAAAGATCAAATGATTTATTGGCTTGAAATTGAATTAAAGATAAATTTTGGTAATAAAAACTATCAGAAATTACTTTTAAACAATAATCACTTAAAGTTTATTAACAGTTTTAAAGCTAATCCTCAAATTCACAAGATTTTAGAATATATCAGTTCATTTTAAGATAAAGAAATTTATAAATTTGCAAAATGAATAAACTCTCGACAAGAATCAATAATCTTTCTGAATCTGCAACATTAGCAATGTCAAGACTAAGCAGAGAACTTAAACAGCAAGGTAAAGATGTGATTTCTTTAAGTTTAGGTGAACCAGACTTTAATACTCCTGATTTTATAAAAAAAAGTGCAGTTCAAGCAATTAATGACAATTTCTCTCATTACACTCCAGTTCCAGGAATTCTTGAGCTTAGAAAAAGTATTTGCAAAAAATTTTACAGAGATAATAATCTCGAATTTAATGAGAATCAAATTGTAGTTTCAACAGGTGCCAAGCAATCTATTGCAAATGTTTGTCTTAGTTTATTAGATAAGGGAGATGAAGTGATTTTACTAGCTCCCTATTGGGTTAGCTATTTTGAGATAGTAAAATTATGTGGAGCAAAACCAATTGTTGTAGAATCAAAAATCGAAAATAATTTTAAATCTTCAGTTGAAGAAGTTGAGAAGAAAATATCAAATAAAACTAAACTTTTAATATTTAGCTCTCCGTGTAATCCCAGTGGTTCAGTATACTCTAAGAAAGAACTTGTATTAATGGCAGATATGTTAAAAAAATATGACAATTTATTTGTGATATCGGACGAAATATATGAACACATAAACTTCACTAATGAACACTACAGCTTTGGATTAATCGAAAGTATGAAAGATAGAACAATAACCGTAAATGGAGTTTCCAAAGGCTTTGCCATGACTGGCTGGCGCGTTGGCTATATTGGCGCACCTGAATTTATTGCCAGCGCTTGCAATAAAATTCAAGGCCAAATTACATCTGCGACATGCTCAATAGCCCAAAAAGCTACTCAAGCAGCAGTATTATCAAAACCTGAAGACTCTACTAATTATATGAAAATTGAATTCAAAAAAAGAAGAGATTTGATAGTTAATCAACTTTTACAGATTGAAGGGATTAAATGCAATGTTCCAGACGGAGCATTTTATGTTTTCCCCGATATTTCTTATTTTTTCGATAAGAAAGATGAAAATAATAGTATAATAAAGAACTCCAATGATTTGAGCATGTATTTGCTGAATGATGCTCATGTCGCTACAGTTGCTGGCGATGCATTTGGTACCAGCGAGTGTATCAGAATTTCTTATGCAACATCGATTAAAAATATAACTGAAGCTACACAAAGAATAAAAAAATCATTAGAAAAGTTAAAATGAGCTTAGAAATTGATTCACTTTTTAATTCATTTAATAAATCAAATATTCTTGTTGTAGGAGATTCAATGATTGATTCATACGTTTGGGGTAAAATTGATAGAATGTCTCCTGAAGCTCCTGTACCTCTGCTTAATGTGACAAAAAAAGAATCAAGAATCGGAGGTGCTGCCAACGTAGCTTTGAATCTAAAAGCACTTGGAGCTAAAGTAAAACTTTGTAGCGTTGTTGGTGATGATTACAAATCAAAAATATTCAAAGAGTTGCTAGAGAAAGAAAACATTAATACTGATGCAATCATTTCTGAAAAAAATAGAATTACAACAGAGAAAAAAAGAATTATTTCTGAAAAATATTTTTCTAGAAATTATAATAAGCACCATATCAGAATTGATGATGAAATTATTGAGGACATTAATGACGAGAAAACATTCATTTCTTTAATAAAAAATCAAATGAATGATATTGATGCAATTATCTTACAAGATTACAATAAGGGCAATCTAACAAAAAATGTTATCGAAGAAGTAATATCATATGCTAATAAAAAAAAGATTCCTACTCTGTGTGATCCAAAAATCAAAAATTTCTATTCTTTCAAGAACTGTACATTAATTAAGCCAAATCTCTCAGAAATAAGAAACGGCGGGGGAATAAAAATTAATCCTGAGAGCAATGATGAAGTTACTTATGCAACTAAGAAATTACAAGATAAATTAAAATGTGATATTATTATGCTAACAATGTCAGAAAATGGAATGCAAATTAAAACTGAAAGTTCATCTACACATTTTAAAAATGTCGACAGAAAAATAGTAGATGTTTCAGGAGCTGGTGATACTGTAATTTCAGTTGCTGCTCTATGCCTTAGTCAAAATACTTCCATTGAGCTTCTTGGCTTTCTTTCGAATCTAGCTGGTGGTATTGTATGTGAATATTCTGGTGTTGTAAAATTAGACAAGGTAAAACTATACAAAGAAGCAATTTCACACTACAATAAATCCTAATTATTTCTGTTTTAATCTTATGAACAGATATTTGTCCTATTATTTATTATTTACTTTTTTCACACTATGTTCTAGCGAATGTTTAAGTCAAAGGTTTAAAAAACCTCAGAACTTACCTAGGTATGACTTTAAAAAACTACACTTTGGTTTTTCATTAGGAGTAAATTCATTAGACTTTAACGACAAAAAATATTTTTCTTTTTTAAGTGATGACACTGTTCAAGTCATTCAATCAAAAAATCAGCTTGGCTTTAATCTTGGCATTGTATCTAACTTGAGAATTGGTAGGTATACTGATTTAAGATTTACACCATCTCTAGTCTTTGGAGAGAGACATCTAGAATATACATTTCGGAACGAAATTACTACAAAAAAAATTATTGAATCAACTCTTATTGATTTCCCAATTATTCTCAAATACAAATCTAAGAGATATAATAATTTTAGAGCTTTTACATTATCTGGAATTAAATATAGTCTTGACATAGCATCACAAAAAGAAGTTAGTAACGAAAATTTAGAAATTGTAAAACTCAAAAAAAATGATTTATTGGCTGAGTTCGGTTTTGGTTTTGACTTTTATCTACCATATTTTAAATTTTCACCTCAAATAAAATTAGCAACAGGAGTTTTAGATTTGCTTTCTAATAAAAATATATTTTTTACAAAATATTTGAAAAACTTAAAGAGCCGAAATTGGATAATTAGTATAACTTTTGAATAAAAAAACTATCTTTATAAAATGGACATATATCTAAAGGTTCTGATAATACTAATTAGCTACATTTTTATACTTTATTTAATTAAAATCTTTAAAGTAGGAAAAAAAATATCCAACAGAAACTGTAATAATTGTTGTCCTGAATGTTTAGAACACAAAAATAAAATTAGTCCTCTCACAAGAGTTCAAAAAAGAAAAAGTGACATATTGTTAATAATTTTAACATTTAATATTTTCGATCTAAAAAGATATAATTGTCGTTATTGTGGTTGGACAGGACTAAGATGGAGCTAATTATTTAATTTATACATAAATATAGCTGCCGCAGAAGCTACATTTAAAGAATCTATATTTTGAGAATTATTTGACAATTTATAATTGTAGTCTGAGAGTTCAACTATTTCTTTTCGTATCCCATGAGACTCATTGCCTAGAATCAAAGCAAATGATTCAAAACTAATATTTTCATCAAATTCATTTCCATACAATGTTGTAGAGATTTTAGGAATATCAACACATTTTGTTAAGAACTCAGATATATCAATATAAATAAAATCAATTCCAAAAAAAGACCCCATACTTGATTGAATAACTTTATCATTATAGATATCAACACAGTTTTTTGATAAAACAATCAACTCTATATTAAACCAATAAGAGGAGCGGATAATATTACCTAGATTTCCTGGGTCTGTTATATTATCAAGAACCAATATTTTCTTCTGTTTTTCATAAATAATTTTTTCCTTCATGTTAACAATTGCAAAAATATTACTCGGTGTTTTAAAATTTGAAATTTGTTTCATTTCAGAGCTGCTAGCATTAAGGATCTCTATATCATTAATTTTTTTTTTCTGAATTATCTTGTTACTGATTATGATTTTATCAACTTTAAAATTAGAACGAAGAAGAGCATCAATATTTTTTTCTCCTTCAACTGTAAACTTCTGATGTAAATACCGATTCTTCTTCATTTTCAAAGATTTGATAAATTTTATATAATTTTTAGTGATTATTTTTTTTTCATTTTCCATTACTTAAAATTATTTAAAAAATCTGTATGATATATTATCAATCTTAATATTTTTGTGAATAAAATGTCAAAATTTAAGCATGGAGTCGCATCTGGCAAATTAGTTCAAGAAATATTTGAGGATGCTAAAATTAATAAATACGCGCTACCTGCCGTAAATGTAACAAGTTCAAGTACTGTTAATGCAGTGCTAGAAACAGCAGCTGAACTAAACTCACCTGTCATTATCCAATTTTCAAACGGTGGCTGTCATTTTTTTAGTGGAAAAGGTCTTAGTAACAATAACCACAAAGCTACAATATTAGGAGGAATTTCAGGAGCGATGCATGTTCATCAACTTGCTGAAAGCTACGGAACCACAGTAATTCTTCATACAGACCACTGCAGCAGAAAAAACTTGCCATGGATTGACGGTTTAATTTTTGAAAGTCAAAAATGGTTCAATTTGCATGGTAAACCTTTATACTCCTCTCATATGATAGATTTATCTGATGAGCCTATTGAAGACAATATTAATACATGTGTTGAATATTTAAAGGTTTTATCAAAAATTGATATGACATTAGAAATAGAATTGGGAATCACCGGAGGAGAAGAAGATGGAGTCGACAACACTGACATTGAAAGCAATAAATTATACACTCAGCCTGAAGAAGTTGCATATGCATACGGAGAATTAATCAAAGTTAGTGACAAGTTCACAATTGCTGCGGCATTTGGAAATGTACATGGTGTATACAAACCTGGTAATGTTAAGCTAACACCAAAAATTCTCTTAAATTCTCAAAAATTTGTACATAAAAAATTTTCTACTAAAAATTCAATGCCAGTAGATTTTGTTTTTCATGGTGGATCTGGGTCTTCTGTAGATGAAATTAGAGAAGCAATTTCATATGGTGCGATAAAAATGAATATTGATACTGATCTTCAATGGGGTTTTACTATTGGAACAAGAAACTACTTCAGCAGCAAGCAAGATTATCTAAAATCTCAAATTGGTAATCCTAAAGGAGACGATATTCCCAACAAGAAATATTATGATCCTAGAGTATGGTTGAGAGAAGGAGAAATTACTTTTAAAGAAAGACTTTCCAAATGTTTCACTGATCTTAACAACATTAACAGAAATAAATGAGTTGGTTTAAAAGAATTAAAGAGGGAATAACTACCTCTACCAGACAAAAAAAAGAAACCCCTGAAGGACTTTGGCACAAATGCAATAATTGTAAAAAAATAATTCCTTTTGAGGATCACAAAAAAAATTATTTTGTTTGTTCATATTGTGATCACCATGAAAGAATATCATCAAATGATTACATAAATATAATTTGTGAAAAAAAATCATTTACAGAACTATTTCAAGAGATAAAATCAATTGATCCTCTTAACTTTGAGGATAAGATTTCATATTCCCAAAGATTGCAAAATGCAACAAAAAAAACAGGCTTAGATGATGCAGTAAAAACAGGCATTGGAAAAATTGGCAATGATTCAATTTGTTTGGCCTGCATGGATTTTGAATTTATTGGAGGATCAATGGGCTCAGTAGTTGGTGAAAAAATATCAAAACTAATAGATGTTTGCATTAAAAAAAGATACCCTCTGATAATAATTTCAAAGTCTGGTGGAGCTCGAATGATGGAAGCAGCATTATCATTAATGCAGCTGGCAAAAACTTCAGCTAAACTTTCCCAATTAAGTGAAAATAAAATCCCATACATATCATTGCTGACTGATCCTACTTTTGGTGGGGCAACTGCATCATTTTCTATGCTTGGTGATGTAAATATTGCTGAACCTAATGCATTAATCGGTTTTGCTGGCCCAAGAATTGTAAAAGAGACAATTGGAAAAGACTTACCAAAAGGATTTCAAACTTCAGAATTTTTACTTGAAAAAGGCTTTCTTGACTTTATTGTTAATAGAAAAGATCTAAAAATAAAAATCAAAAAACTGCTAGTGTTTTTCAAAAACTAGTACTCACATCTAAATTTACATTAAATTTTAGTAAATTTGCATCCTTAATAAAATCATATGTCAGAAACAATAGACAAAAAGAAAATTTTTAAAAAATATGGTAATAATGAAAAAGACACAGGCTCTGTATACAGTCAAGTAGCATTATTTACAGAAAGAATAAATCAACTCACTAATCATCTAAAATTAAACAAAAAGGATTTCAATACACAAAGATCCTTACAATTAATGGTTGGTCAAAGAAGAAATTTATTAGACTACCTAAGAGAAAAAAATATAATCAAATACAGAGAACTAATTAAAGATCTCAAATTAAGGAGATAAGTATTATTCTCCAACAAATACAAAATTATGCTTAAAGAAATAAGAAAAGTTATAACTCTACCTGATGGGAGAGAAATAACATTAAAAACTGGTAAACTTGCGAAGCAAGCACACGGTTCAGTAGAATTAACAATGGGGGCAACTCATTTATTGGCAACTGTAGTTTCTAACAAAGATGCAAAAGAAGGAATTAATTTTCTTCCTTTAACTGTAGACTACAGAGAAAAATTTTCTGCTGATGGAAGATATCCTGGAGGATTTTTAAAAAGAGAAGCTAGACCTTCAACTCATGAAATTCTTATAATGAGACTAGTTGATAGGATTCTAAGACCTATGTTTCCTGATGATTATCATTCTGAAGTTCAGATTATGATATCACTTAATTCTCATGATGAAAATGTTATGCCTGATTGCTTAGCTGCTTTGGCTGCATCTGCTGCTTTATCAGTTTCAGATATTCCTTTTAATGGACCTATATCTGAAGTTCGTGTAGTTAGAATTGACGAAGAATTTATAATTAACCCAACTCCTGAACAAATTGAAAAAAGTGATATAGATTTAATCGTGGGTGCTTCAACTGACAGTGTCGCTATGGTTGAGGGAGAAATGGATGAGGTTTCAGAAATAGAAATGATTGATGCAATAAAGTTTGCTCATGATGCAATAAAAGTTCAATGTAAAGTTCAAAAAGAATTAGAGAGTGAAACAAAATCAATCGTAAAAAGAGAATATTCTCACGAAAAGCATGACAATGATTTAAAAAATCAAGTTGAAGAAAAAACATATCAAAAAATTTATGATGTAGCTAAGAAATCTCTAAGTAAGGAAGAAAGAAGTTCTGAATTTTCAAGAATTAAAGAAGAATTTAAAAGCGATTTGGATGAATCTTTCATTGAAGAAAATGAGGAGTTGATTAATCAATATTACTACCTCTCTGAAAAAAAGGCAGTCAGAAATCTACTTCTAGATGAAGGAATAAGATTAGATGGAAGAAAAAGCGATGAAATCAGAGATATATGGTGTGAAGTTGATTACTTAAAATCTCCTCACGGTTCAGCTGTTTTTACTAGAGGAGAAACTCAGTCTTTAACAACTGTAACGCTGGGTTCTGCAACTGATGTAAATAGAATTGACGGTGTTACTGAACAAGGAAGTGAAAGATTTTATTTACATTACAATTTTCCCCCATTTTCAACTGGAGAAGCTAGAATGAAATTTAGTGTAAGTAGAAGAGAAATTGGACATGGAAATTTGGCACAAAGAGCTTTAGCAAAAGTTGTTCCAGATGACACTCCCTACACAATAAGAATTGTTTCAGACATACTTGAATCAAATGGTTCATCATCAATGGCCACAGTTTGCGCTGGAACATTAGCTTTGATGGATGCTGGAATAAACATAAATAAACCTGTCTCAGGAATCGCAATGGGATTAATTTCTGACAAAGAAGATAAGTCAAGATATGCTATACTATCTGATATATTAGGTGATGAGGATCATCTTGGAGATATGGACTTCAAAGTTACTGGTACTAAAGATGGAATCACAGCATGCCAAATGGATATTAAAATTGAAGGACTTTCTTATGAGATTCTTGAGAATGCACTCAACCAAGCCAGAAATGGAAGGCTTCACATTTTAGACGAACTTGAAAAATGTATCAAAGAACCAAGAACAAATCTCAAACCACAGACTCCGAAAATAATTACACTTACAGTACCAAAATCGACCATAGGTGCAATAATTGGGCCAGGAGGAAAAGTAATTCAAGAAATGCAGCAAAAAACAGAGACTTCAATTTCAATAGAGGAGGTTGACGAAAAAGGAATTGTAGAAATATTAGGTACAGATCAAGAAAAAATTGATTTTGCCATCTCTGAAATCAAAAGTATTGCATTTGTTCCAGAGCTTAATAAAGTTTACAAAGGAATAGTCAAGAATATAACTACATTTGGTGCATTTGTTGGTATCTCAAAGAATACAGATGGATTACTTCATATTTCTGAAATAGCTTGGGAAAGAGTCGAAAAAGTAGAAGATCACTTAAAAGAAGGTCAAGAAATTGAAGTTAAACTAATTAATATTGATGAAAAAAGTGGTAAACTTAAACTTTCAAGAAAAGTATTATTAGAAAAAAAAGAAACTAAAAAAGAATAATTTTTGTAACCTTTTTTATTAGTATACGTATAATCAGTGCAAACTAACATCAAAATCTAAAATGAGACAATTAAAAATAACTAAACAGGTAACAAATAGAGAAACCGCATCATTAGACAAATATTTACAAGAAATTGGTAGAGTAGAACTGATTACTGCTGAAGAAGAGGTTGAATTAGCTCAGAAAATTAAAGCTGGTGATGAAAAAGCTTTAGACAAACTCACAAAAGCAAACTTAAGATTTGTCGTATCAGTTGCTAAACAGTATCAAAATCAAGGATTAACATTGCCAGACCTTATTAATGAAGGGAATCTTGGATTAATCAAAGCAGCTAAAAGATTTGATGAAACAAGAGGCTTTAAATTCATTTCTTATGCTGTCTGGTGGATTAGACAGTCTATCTTACAAGCATTGGCTGAACAGTCAAGAATTGTAAGGCTTCCTTTAAACAAGATTGGCTCAATTAATAAAATAAATAAGGCTTATGCAAAGCTTGAACAAGAATTTGAAAGACCACCAACCGCTGAAGAAATTGCAGAACTTGTAGAATTATCAATAGCTGAAGTTAAACAATCACTAAAAAACTCTGGCCGACATGTATCTATGGACGCGCCTCTAATTGATGGAGAAGACAGCAACCTATATGACGTTATGGGTTCTGAAGAAAGTCCAAGCCCTGACAGTAGCTTAATTTTAGAATCACTAAGAGAAGAAATAAGTAGAGCATTAGACACACTTACACCTAGAGAAGCAGATGTTATTTCATCATACTTTGGATTAAGTGGTGGTCATGCAATGACTCTCGAAGAGATAGGTGAAAAGTTTGATCTAACTAGGGAGAGAGTTAGACAAATCAAAGAAAAAGCTGTAAGAAGACTAAAGCACACGTCAAGAAGTAAAATTCTAAAAACTTATTTAGGTTAAAAAAACAGTGAATCACCTCATTGCACCATCAATTCTTGCATCTGATTTTGGTAATCTAAGTAAGGAGTGTAAAATGGTAAATGAAAGCAACGCAGATTGGTTTCATATAGATGTTATGGATGGTGTTTTTGTTCCTAATATTTCTTTTGGTTTTCCTGTTATTAAAAGCATCAAATCTTTGGCCAAAAAAAAGCTAGATGTTCACCTAATGATTATTAATCCAGAAAGATACATACAAAAATTCAAAAGTGTTGGTGCTGATATCTTAACAGTTCATTTTGAAGCTTGTAACCATCTTCATAGAACTATTTGTGAAATCAAAGAAAATGATATGAAAGCTGGAGTGGCAATCAACCCACACACATCTGTAAATAGTCTAGAAAATATAATTGGAGATATTGACTTAGTTTGCTTAATGTCAGTCAACCCTGGATTTGGAGGTCAAAATTTTATTAAAAATACATTTAAAAAAGTCAGAGAATTAGATAAATTAAGAAATGATAAAAATTGTTCTTTTTTAATTGAAATTGACGGTGGTGTAAATCTTCAAAATTCTAAAGAGCTTGTGAATCTTGGAGCAGACGTATTAGTTGCAGGCAGTTTTGTTTTCAAATCTGACAACCCTATTGAAACAATAAAAAAACTCAAGCAGTACTAACAAAGTCCTCTAGATAACTAAAATTATCTGTTAATACTCCATTTTTACAAATCATTGAATTTTTTAAAATAAAATGATCATTATCATTAATAATAGGTATTAAGTATTTAATTAGTTGATCACCAAAGTCTTTTGAGGAATCTCTTGGTAATTCACAAGGGAGATTATCAACAGCCATAACGGCAATTGTGTTTTCCTTAAGAAAATCATCTTCCTCATGAGTCTTATAATTATAACCATAAATTGGATTTTGAATTGTCGATGGTCTAATTGTTGAAGCGATAGCTGTTGCAATATCACATGAAATATCTCCAATAACTTTAAGTTTCAAATCTTTTAAATTTAAATCAGACTTAGTTATAATTGGTGGAGATAGTTCTGAGTGATAATGACCTGTTATTAAAATATCCACAAATGATAAATACTTTTTCATTGTAGAAACATAACTTGAAGGATTATTGTAAAAATCATAAATATCTTTTTTTGAATTATCAATTCTTTTGTAATAGTCTAAACAGTCAATTTGTGAGTACACTGGCTCATTATAAGTTTTAGTCACAATTTCATTTGAATCTACTTTTCGCATACTCATATTTTGTAGTACCTCAATTATACCTTTTGAGACATTACCGACTCCAGTTATGAGAATTTTTTCATTTGAAAGTCGAATATTATTTAAAATTGTAAAAATTTCTTCTTTGCTGTTAAAATTTAAAGCTTTATCAATTTTGAATTTTTTTGTTTTCAAACCATAAGCACGAAAACTATTGTATGCTCCCACAATACCTGCGTATTTTCCAAAACCTATCAATCTTTTTCCATTATTTTTCATTACCTCATAATCATACAAAGTATTATTTGATGATAATAGACTTTTTAGCAGTTTCTTATTGTACTCTTGTTTTTTAATTGTGTGTGAAAAGAAAATATAAGACATTTCCTGAATTATATTATTTATTTTAATTTCTTTAATACCAATAATAATATCACAATGGTCAAGATTTTTTACTACTCTAATATTTAAATCTAAATATTCACTATCAGGAAAACACCTGTGGCTACTCTCTTGAACATAAATAGTTATTTCTTTAAATTTTTCATTAACATATAAACATTGCTTAGGAGTTAGAGGAGTTCTTTTATCAACTGGTATTTTATCCTCCTTAATTATTCCTATTTTCATAATACAAAAATATAAAAGGATTTTACAATCAGCTTTTTTTTTAATTTTGCATTAGATCTTTACATTTTGGGGCTGACAGGTTTTGACAACAAGAATAATTTTTTAGCTAGCATGTCGAGCTTGTAATTTTCTCGTTAAACATAATTACAACTTTTTTAATTGGCGAAAATAATTACGCTTTAGCTGCTTAATTAATAATTAATTAGCTTTTGTCTCTTGTAAATCTTCCTAACGATTTACTTTGAGGCATCATATTTGTTAGGATAATTAAAATAATTTCTCGCTATTTTAATGAAAATTAGAGAATTGAATTATTTGTTTGGTTTTCATTACAACCTTAATAATTTGAAATTAAAGTAATGATAAGCATGTAGAACCCTTTTAAATTGCTTGTTTGGACGTGGGTTCAAATCCCACCAGCTCCACTTTTTTTTTACTAATTTTGCATAACTTTTTTATATATAAATTATACTAAGTGTTAGTAAACAAAAAAATAAAAAAAAACGAACTACAAAGTTTGTTAAATGAATTCTCAGGAGAAGGATACACATTTATTGAAAGAATTAAAAGAGGTATTTATGGTTCACAGCAGTATAGAATAATTTCAATTAGAAATAATAATCTAAGTGATGAATTTTCAGAGTCTTCAGATATTGTTTACTCTAATATAGAAATAAGAAAAAAGGGTATATCACTACATTTTAGATTTAAAAACGAGGAGTACTTAGATTGTTGTCATTTTAATAAACTAAAAATTATGAGTAATGATAATGTACTTACACTTCAAATTGAGAATTCAATTTACAAGTTGCAATATAAAAACCCAAAACAAAATAATTTATTAATCAAAAAAATATACAATGAAAAAATTTATTTCAACAAAGAGATTTAGCGGATTTACTTGCTGCTTTAGGCAGTGGAGAGCTAAGCATACTCATTGCAGCTTTCTACACGGATATGCAATATCATTTAAAGTCTATTTTGAGGGTGATTTAGATGAAAACAACTGGGTCTGGGATTTTGGAGGAATGAAAAGAGCAAAAAATCAAATCGATGGAATGCGACCAGACGAGTGGATAAAGTATATGTTTGATCATACAGTTATAATTGCAGAGGATGATCCTTTTTTGCAAGAGTTCATAAAAATGAACGAAAATAAAATAATTCAGTTGAGAATAATACCCTATGTTGGAGCAGAGGGTTTTGCAGAATATATCTACAATAAGCTATCAGAATTCATTAAGCTTGAGACTAATAATAGAGTTAACATTAGAAAAATTGAATTCAGCGAAAACGATAATAATAGTGCCATTTATATTAACAAAAAATGAAGAAAAGTTTAAAAATAAGAAATGGCGAAAAAAAAGATATTACTTCTTTATACAAACTCATCAAAGAATTAGCGATATATGAAAAATCAGAACATAAGCTAAAAATAAATCAAGATACTCTTTTAAATGATTGTTTTAAAGAAAAACCAAGCTATAATTTTATTGTAGGTGAGTTTAATAATGAAATTATTGGAATTGCAATGTACTACATTAGATATTCGAGTTGGAATGGAGAGGTTTTATATTTAGAAGATTTAATTGTCACCGAAAAGCACAGAGGTAAAGGCTTTGGTTCAGAAATTTTTAAGAATCTTATAAATTTATCAAAAAAATACAATGGATTTTGCTGGCAAGTGTTGGATTGGAATAAAGTTGCTATCAATTTTTACAAAAAATTTGGTTCCAATTGTGAAAAAGGCTGGCTAAACTGCAGTATCGATTGAAATAATTAATTGTTATTTAATGGATAAGATAAATATATTTTGGTTTAGAAGAGACTTAAGACTTAGAGATAATATTGGACTTCTTAATAGTTTAAGTAGCGGCAAGACTTTACTTTTATTTATATATGATGATTCAATCTTAAGAAATCTCAAAAACGATGACCCTAGGCTAACATTCATTAGTTCGCTCATCAATAATATCAATAAAAAAATAGAGAAATTCAAAAGTAATGTGCTTTGTAAGTATGGTAATCCTATTGATATTTGGAAAGAACTAATTTCTGAGTATGAAATATCAAATGTTTTTTTTAACAGAGATTATGAGCCTTATGCGATTAAGAGAGACCAACTAATAATTGATCTATTAACTAAAAACAATATAAAAACATCGTCATATAAAGATCATTTAGTTTTTGAAAAAAATGAAGTATCAAAAAATGATGGAAATCCATATACAGTATATACACCTTACAAGAATAAATGGATAAGCTCAATTAATAGTGACAATCTTAAGTTCTATGATTCAGAAAAAAAGCTGAAAAATCTATTTCAAACAAAGAAAAAGACAATAAATCTTGAAGACTTTGGGTTTAAAAAATCATCTATCAAAGTAATTAATCCAAACTTTGATTTCATAAAAGATTATGAAAAGTTCAGAGACTTTCCATCAGAAAATAAAACATCTTTTCTAAGCCCACATTTAAGATTTGGATCTATTTCAATAAGAGAGTGTGTAAAATACGCATTTAATAAAAATAAAATTTTTCTTAGTGAGCTAATTTGGAGAGAATTTTACAGTCAAATTCTATATAACTTTCCACATGTTGTTAATCAACCATTTAAAGCAAAATATTCAAAAATAAAATGGAGGAACAATAATGACGAATTTCAAATGTGGTGTAGTGGAAAAACAGGATATCCAATTGTAGATGCTGGAATGAATCAATTAAATTCTACAGGTTACATGCATAATAGAGTTCGAATGATAACTGCAAGCTTCTTAGTTAAACATCTTCTAATTGATTGGAGATTGGGAGAAAGATATTTTGCAGAAAAATTATTAGATTTCGATCTGTCATCAAATAATGGAAATTGGCAATGGGTAGCTGGGACTGGATGTGATAGTGCCCCATACTTCAGAGTTTTTAATCCTGAAACTCAGCAGACAAAGTTTGATTCAAAGTATGAGTATGTGAGAAAATGGATTGATGATTTTGATTCCTCTAATTATATAAAAAGGATTGTTGAACATAAATTTGCTAGGGAACGGTGCTTACAAACATATAAAAGCTCTCTAGCTACTGATTAAATTTTTTGTTCATTACTTTTTGCCTGTAATCAAAAATATTTTTCAACTGTTTTTTGATAAATATCTTATTTGCAATCTGACCTATTAAACCTAGTGGAGGAATATAAGTTATTATATCTTTCATCAACACTCCATTGTCTTTGATTTCAAAAATATGTTGATGATGCCACATTTTATATGGTCCCATTCTTTGTTCATCAATAAAAAATTTTTTATCTCGGACATGAGTTATTTCAGTCATCCAATCAATTTTTATATTTAAGATTGGAGCTACTTTGTAAGTTATAATCATACCTGGATACATTTTTTGATCCAAATTATCTGATGTTATTTGGAAAAGCATGTAGTCCGGTGTGATTTCCTTTAAGTTTTTAGGTGATGAAACAAAATCCCATACAGTATCAATGTCACTATTAATTATTTGTTCTCTTTTGAATTGAAATGCAGCCATGAAAAGGATTATTTGAAATATTTAAATGGAACAATCAGCATTCCAAAATTAACACAATGATCTTTATTCCTATTTTTATGATGAATTTTATGAGCCTTTCTAATTGCTTTAATATACTTACTATTAGTTTTACTGGGTGGGGGCAATCTTCTATGTATTATTATTTCATGAATTATGAAGTACGCCAGTCCATATAATGCAATACCAAGCCCAGAAAAAAACATATAATTAAAATCTTTAGAACCTAAAACAAAAAGAATGATTGAAGGAATAGCAAAAATTAAAAAGAAATAATCATTTTTTTGAAACTTATGTTCGTGATTGACTTGGTGATGATCCTTATGTAACGACCATAAAAAACCATGCATGATATATTTATGAGCGAACCATGCAAAAAATTCCATAAAAATAAAAACAAGAACAGTAATAAAAATATTTACTAATACGCCAATCATCATATTTTTTTTACAAAGTTACTAATCTTTAGAATGCACAACTTGAACCAATGAGTATAATTTTGAGGACTTTTATTAATATCTATTTCTAAATCTTGGATGCTCATATATTTAAACTATGTAACTTCGTTTTTGTTAAAATTTGGGTATATAATTAACAAGTACAATCATCTTATCGAACATTGGTAAGCATTTTTAAATTATCAAAAAGATGAATATTTTTTTCTATAAAAAAAATATCCTCTGCTAAGCTATCGTCATAATTTAAAACTTTTGGACAATTTGATTGAATATTATTTCTAAGAATTATTAGCTCTAAATTATTTGGGAAGTTATAGATTAACTTTTCAAGAATAAACTTCCCAATTTCAAAGTTTTTAAATTTTAAAAATATATTTTTTGAATTTTTAGCAATTAAAAAAAATGAAGATGCTAAGTAACCACTAATACTAGGACTTTTGAAAATCTTTTCTGAGTGCTTATTAAAAGTATCATCACTAAAAATTAAATCATTAGTTAATTCCTGTAATTTGACTGCATTCTCAAGTGAGTTTGATGATTGCACATACAACTTTCTAATATCATCAATTTGAGATGAAAAAATATTATTGGAAATGATTAAAAAAATCGATAGAAAAATAAACTTCATATCAAATTAAATTGATTCTTAACTACAGATTGAAACATTAAAAGAATTTTGTTTGAGTTTTGAACTCTTATTCTTTTATTAAATATTTCGTAGTAAGGAACAGTTTTAATTTTTTTAAAAAGTTTGTAATAGTAGAGATATGCTAAATATACACCTCCTTTAGAACTTGATGGGAGTTGTTTGATTCCAATTAAAGCATTTTCAAAGTCTTTGATTATATCATCCTCTATTACCATTTTATCAAATTCAGTAAAATTATTCATATCAACACCTGGAAAATAAGTTCTTCCAAGTTTAACAAAATCATCATTAATATCTCTCAAAAAGTTAACTTTTTGAAAAGCTGAACCTAAACTCATTGCATGTGGTTTAAGTTGATTGTATTTTTTCTCGTCACCATCCACAAAAACCTTTAGACACATTAATCCTACAACCTCAGCAGACCCTAGTATATATTTTTTATAAGAATCATCATCATGAATAGTTGAATTTAAGTCCATAAACATACTGTTGAAAAATAAATCTATGAGCTTAGAATCTATGTTATATTCATTAACTACAGCTTGAAAACTATTAAGTATTGGATTTAAGCTTATTCCGCTGTCTATAGAAAGAAATGTGTCTTTTTTAAACTTTTTTAATAACTCTTGTTTATTGAAATCATGAAATGTATCAACTATTTCATCAGCAAATCTTACAAAACCATAAATATTATATATCGGCTGTTGTAAACTTTTACTTAAAGCTTTTATACCAAAACTGAAGCTTGTGCTGTATGATTTTGTAGTAAGTTCAGATGTTAATTTTGAAATTTGATTAAATATTTTTAACATAGTTCTTTATTTAAGATATAATCAGCAACAACCTTACCTGAAATCAATGAAGGTGGTACTCCAGGACCAGGAACTGTCAACTGCCCAGTGTAAAACAAATTCTTTAATTTTTTGCTTTTAATTTTTGGTTTGAAATTAGCAGTTTGTGATAAAGTATTAGCGAGTCCGTATGCATTTCCTTTGAATGCATTGTAATCAGAAATAAAATCATTAATACAATAACTCCTCTCGTACTCAATGATTCGTTTAAAATCAATTTGGCAATATTTACTTAATCTATCTAATACTATGTCATAGTATTTTTTTCTTATATCACTCGTATCCTCAATTCCTGGTGCAATTGGTATCAAAATAAAGATATTTTCTTTGTCTTTTGGAGCAACTTCATTATCTGTTTTTGATGGACAACAAACGTAGAAAAGAGGTTTTTTAGGCCATATTGGTTTCTTGTAGATATCATCTATATGCTCTTCAATGTCCTCATCAAAGAAAAGATTATGGTGTTCTAAATTTTTAATTTTCTTAGAAACTCCCAAGTAGAAAAGTAAACTAGAAGGTGACATTGTTCTACTTTGCCAATAACGATCAGTATAAGATTGATATTTTTTTGGTAATATTTTTTGTTCAAAAAAATTGTAGTCAGCACTACAAATTACAATTTCTGTACTAAATTTACTATTGCTAGAATTGACAGACTCAATTTTATAATCTTTTATTTCAATATTTTCAACATCAAAATTAAATTTAAATTTTACACCTAATTCATCACAAATAGTTTTCATTGCATTAATAACTGATACAAATCCTCCCATAGTATAAAATGTTCCTTCCTTAATTCCTGAATATGCCATCAAGCTATAAATAGAGGGAGTATCTTTAGGAGCAGTTCCTAAAAATAAAACTGGAAATTCAAGCAGTGATCTTAAATATTTGTTTTTAAAACTTTTATGCACAAGACTTCTGTAGGAGGTAAAAAGCTTTAGTTTGGAAAGATTATTTATGACTTTTAAATCTAAGAGTTCAAAAATTGATAATCCAGGCTTTTGTACCAGAGTATTAATACCAATATCATACTTAGCCTCAGCTTCAATCATGAATTTTTTCAAGTTTTCTGAACTACCCTTTTCATATGATTCAAAAAGGTCTAGTATGTCATCCCAATTTGATGGTAATTTTAAAAGATTATCTTTAAAAATTATTTGAAAACCAGGATCTAATTTTATGGTTTCAAAAAAATCAGTTGATTTTTTATTAAAATCATTAAAAAATTTATCAAAGACATCCTTCATCCAAAACCAACTGGGCCCCATATCAAACTTAAAACCATTGTGAGTAAATTGTCTAGCTCTACCTCCACATTTATCATTTTTTTCTAATACTGTAACATCACATCCGTTTTTTGCTAAATATGCTGCACAACTAAGTCCTGAGAACCCACTACCAATTACAGTAACTTTTTTCATTTAAATATTTTGTATAGAAATTTACTAACAAATATATACAAATTGCATAAAAAAAAAGCATAATACTAGATGTAAAAATTATACAAAATGCATAATTTTTTTTTTTTTTAGTTATGCATTTATAAAATAAGTCTATATTTGTAAATAATTTAAAAAATGTCGACTTACAGCATAGATCAATTTTCCAAAATAACCGGTCTCAACAAAATTTTGCTAAGAACGTGGGAGAATAGATATGGTTTCATTGTTCCAAGTCGTACTGAAACAAATCTCAGGTTGTATGACGATAACATGATAGTTAAAGCATTGAACACTAAGATATTAATAGACAATAATTTCAAGATTTCTCATATTGCTAAGATGACAATCAACCAAATTATGTCAATGGTTAATGCCCTCAAGAATGAAAATGTGGTCAATCAACATGATTTATCCATAACTAAAACTATAGAGTCAGGACTAAATTTTGATAAAGAATTATTTGAAAAAACTTATGAGAATGGCATTGATAAATTTGGTATTGTGGAATTTTATGAAAAAGTTCTTATACAAGCTCTAAACAAAATCGGAATTTTATGGTTAACTAATTACATAGCACCATCACAAGAACATTTTCTTGTTGAACTTATTAAAACAAAAATAGCTAAGCAAATTGAAGAGCAAAAAACTGTTACCAAATCAGATACATGGGTTTTATTTTTACCAGAAAATGAATTTCATGAAATCGGTTTACTCGTTTCTCATTTATTATTAAAGATACATGGCTACAATGTTATTTATTTAGGAGCAAATCTCCCATTCTCATCAGTTAGACATGTTGTAGAAAAAGTAGATATTGACAAACTTTTATTTTTTGCAGTTTCTAATCCTATTATTTCAAACATTGATTACACAATTGAGTATTTAAAAAATTTAAAACCAGAAGCTCAAAGATTTTTAATTACATCTAAAGATAGAGCCAAAGGAAAAGAATTGAACAAAAATGCCAATGTTATATATGACATTCAAGAGTTTATAAAACTAATTACATAATTGACAAAAGAAATTGTTTTAATTACCGGCTATAACGGTTCTTTAGCAAAACACCTCACAAAATTCCTCAAAACAAAATACACAGTTCGGTCTCTTACATCAAGTAAAGAGTCACTGATAAATAAAAATATATTTTTTTGGGACCCAAGCAATGAAATAATAGACACAAATGCGTTGAATGGATGTAGTCATATTATTCATCTTGCAGGTTTTCCAATACTAAGTAAGTGGACAAAAAAAAATAAAAAACTAATTTATGATAGTAGAATTAAAAGCTCAAGATTGATATTTAATTCTATCAAAAAATTAGGATTAAAAATTGAAACTTTTATTTCCGCATCAGCAATAGGGATCTATAAAGACAATACAAGTATTAATCAAAACGAGGGTAGCTCTAAATCAAAGTCTTGGATTGGAAAGCTAGTTAGTGATTGGGAAGATGAATCAAATAAATTTGATGAGCTTAACTCAAGATGCATACAACTCAGAATACCATTAATATTTGACAAAGAACATGGATTTCTAAAATATAATTTATTCTCAATGAAATTTGGTGTGGGATTAATTTTTGGAAACGAAAATCAAATTTTAAATTGGGTAAGTACAAACGATATATGTAGATTTATCGAGTTCAGTATTAAAAATAAAAATATTGAAGGTCCTTTCAACATTGCATCATCTAAAAAATATTCAAAAATAGATATACTCAGAAAAATAAGATTGAATAAATATAAATACTCAATAATAATAAGTCTTCCAGACTACTTAGTGAATATAATATTTGGAGAAAAATCTTCAATTATAAAATCCAACATAAATATATGTTCTAAAAAGATTAATAACACTGGTTTCAAATTTTATGATTCAGAAATTGAAAAAATTATATAAATCGCAAAGAAATTGTTAAACTCCATTTAGAAATGGATGGAGATGCTAGCTAATCGCAAACTTCCACTGTCATAAAATGAACCAATTGGTTGAGGCCCGTTTTTGAAGAACCAAGTCAAACTCCAATAATAATAACTGTCGAGTTTAACATTATTCCTTTGCAAACATAAATTTAACTTAATTTTTCAGAAAGAATATTATTGATTTGATTTAAATCATCAGAGATATCAATCCTTTCCTTTTTGTAATTCTGACTTTGACTTTTAATTTTTGTTGCAAATTCAATAAGACACATAGCTAATAAGTCTTGCTTGTCATTAATTTCATAATTATTTTCATAAAATTTAATTCTCTCTTCAATATTTTTTGCAGCTAATCTAATTTGCTCTTCTGATTCCTTATTAACTTTCATAGGATATAAACGATTGGCAATATTTATTTTGATGGATAATTTTTCAGACATTTCTGTTATCGATTAAATTTATACACTTATCAATTTCTTTAATAAAGTGATCTATCTTCTTCTTGGTATAGCTTGAATCACTTTCAGATTCGATAGATTGATTAATTTTTAATAAATCTGACTTTTGAGTTAGATTATTAATTTTATTTATCATACTTTCATTTTGTTTTTTATATGCTTGAATATCTTTTTTTAGTATCGAGTTTTCTCTTTTAAGTTCATCAAAAAGGAAAAGTAGTTTTTTGATTTTTTCTTTTATAGATATTACTAAATCTTTCATAACTAATCAACACAAATTAACAATTTTATATGCTAATTATTATTAAATTGGTACTAAAATTACAATTGAAAATATTTTTATCATTTTCATTTTTATTGATAAATCTTTTAGCCTTATCTCAAAACTGCAAAAGCCCTATAGGTTCAAATATTTATTTATCTGGAACATTTGGTGAATTAAGAAATAATCATTTTCATACTGGTATTGACATTAAAACAAGAGGCAAGATTGGGGAAAAAATTTTTAATGTTAAAGATGGTTTTGTTTCAAGAATCAAAATATCAAGTTCCGGATATGGTAAGGCACTTTATATCGAGCATAATGATGGAACAACTTCTGTTTATGCTCATCTAAACAAATTCAATGAAGAAATAGAAAAGTACATAAAAACTCTGCAATACCAAAAAAAAACATTTCAAATTGACCATTACTTAAAAAGTAAAGATTTTTTTTACAATAGTGGTGATTTAATTGCAATTTCAGGAAATACTGGCAGCAGTGCTGGGCCACATCTTCATTTTGAAATAAGAGATACTAAAACACAAAAACCTATTAATCCACTCTCATGCAACTTAGAAGTGAAAGATGATATTGCACCTGTAATTAAAAAACTTAAAGTTTATTTCTTAGATTTAGATTCATCCACTGTTCTAAATTGTAAAAAAAACAACAATTATTATATTAAAGAAAAAATTCAAACAAATGGAGAAATTGCATTTGGAGTAAATTGTTATGATCAACACAATGGCTCAAGAAATATTAATGGTGTTTATTCAATAGATTTATATTGTGATAATGTCAAGATATATAGATTTGTGGCTAATAAGTTAGACTTTAGTAAAAATAGATATATTAATAATCACATAGATTATTATGAAAAACACGTAAACAGAATTAAGTTCCACAAATGTTATGTTGATATAAACAATTCTTTAGATAACTATATAGAATTAATAAATAGAGGAATAATCAACAGTCAAAAAAATCATAAAATTAGAATTGAAGTTTCTGATTACAAGTCAAATACAAGCGTGTTAGAATTTGAAATTGAAAACTCTCCAAACATAAATCTTGTTAAAAAAGAAAATAAATTCAAACGTAAATTTTATCATGATAGAGCTAATGTAGTTAATGAAAAAGATTTTCAATTACATATGAAGAAAAAATCTCTCTATCGTAATATTGATTTTGATTATCAAGTTATTGAATCAGAAAATCAAAATAGAAAAATTTATAAATGTCATTATGCATATGAACCATTACATAAAGAATTTGTTATTTCAATTAAAACAAACAAAAGAAATAAAAATCTATATGTAGCCAAAATCGATAATGGAAATTTGATTTATATTGGTAATAAAATAAGAGGAAATTTTGTTTCAGCTAAAAGCAAAAGTTTTGGTGAATTTTGTTTAGCAGCAGATAGTATAAATCCAAAGATTGTTTTACTAAACAGAAAGAATCTAGAATTAAAGAAAAATTCCAAAATTTCATTTCAAATTAAAGACAATGAAAGTGGAATAAAAAATTATGAAGGAAAAATAAATGACAAATGGGTTCTATTTGAATATGACCTCAAAAAAAATAAGATTTTTCATGAGATAGATTCAGTCTACACAGTTCCAATAAAATTAGATTTAATTGTAAGTGATAATGTTGGAAATGAAGAAAAATTTAGCAAGTTTCTTCCTTAAGTATATCTTCTTTTATTAATTTAATAATGAATAATCTTATCTCATCTCTAATTTTTGAATAAAAATTCAGTGTATCTTTTAAATTTCCCTTAAACTTTGCGGGGTCACGAAAACTTTTATGTATGTGTTTTCTTGCATTATTGAATACTGGACATATTTCTAAGGCATTATCGCAAACAGTTATTACATAGTCAAATAATATACTGTCAAAATCATTGATATGATTAGATTCATTTTTAGAAATATTAATGTTTATTAGATTCATTACTTTTACAGCGTATTTATTTACTGGCTCCGGCTTCGTTCCAGCACTCTTAATTAAAAAAGAATTCGGCAAATTTTCTTTCAAAATTCCATCTGCCATTTGAGACCTACAAGAATTTCCAGTACAAAGAATTAGTATTTTTTTCATCTTTAGTGCGTCTTAATTTTTACTTTTTCATAATTTGTGGAGTCATTATAAAAAATCACTTCTTTATCAAATTTAGAAACATCTTCACTACTACATGATGATATTGTTATTAATATACTAATAATTATAATTTTTAACAATACAATAAATTTCATTTACTAAAGTTCTATTACTGCACAAATTTAAGTTTATTTTTGTCCCATGAAATCATCATTTCTACTTTTCTTGTCCTTAATATCGCTAGAAAGTTTTTCACAAATGATCTCAGGAAAAGTTGTTGATAAAAATAATAAGCCACTTTCTGAAATAAATATTTCTGTAAATAAAAATATTGGTGTAACATCAGACAAAAATGGTTATTACTTAATTAATATTAAAAATAAGAAATCAATTGTTCTGAAATTTAGCTCAGTAGGATATCAAACTGAAAAAATTAGAATTCCAAGATTAGAAAAAAGTCAGAACTACCAACTTGATATAACTTTATTTGAAGAAAATATATTATTAAATAAGGTTATTGTTGGTGATAAAGAAATAAGAAAAAAAGGACTAAGTAAAATTAAGCCCAAGCAAGTCAGCATCTTACCAACAGGCAATAGTGGCGTAGAAGCAATGATAAAAACATTACCCGGGGTGAGCTCAGCAAATGAGTTAAGTTCACAATATTCAGTTAGAGGTGGTAATTTTGATGAGAACTTAGTTTATGTAAATGGTATTGAAATTTATAGACCTTTTTTAATAAGCTCTAGTCAACAAGAAGGTTTAAGTTTTATTAATTCTGATTTGGTAAGTGAAATTAATTTTTCATCAGGAGGATTTGAAGCTAAATATGGAGATAAAATGTCATCTGTTTTAGATATCAAGTATATTGTTCCAAAAAAAAATAAGACATCTATTTCAACAAGTTTACTTGGGACCAACTTTCACACTCAAGGAGTATCAAAAAACAAAAAAAATTCTTATTTGATTGGATTAAGATATAAAACTACAAACTATATACTTAACTCTTTAGATACTGATGCTGAATATAGACCTCGTTTTTTTGATGTACAGTCTAGCTTTAACTTTAAAATTTTTGATTACTGGAACCTCAATATTCTTTCTAATTATAATTACAATAATTATTTAATGATTCCCACAAGTAGAGATACAGAATTTGGTAACATAAACGAAGCTTTAAAACTCAGAATTTTTTTTGATGGACAAGAGAAAGATGAATTCACAACATTCTTCACAACTATAATCAACAAATTTAAAATTTCTGAAAACTCAAATTTGCAAGCTAATCTATCTTTTTTTGATATAAACGAGAGTGAGAACTATGATATAATGGGAATATATTTTCTATACCAACTAGATAATAATTTAGGTTCTAATTCATTTGGAGATATAGCATATAATAGAGGAATAGGTAAATATATCGATCACTCAAGAAACAGTTTGAATGCAAACATCTTAAACCTTTCGTTAAAAGGAGCTCATTTCATAAACAACACAAATTTAAATTGGGGAGTCAAATTACAAAAAGAAATTTTCGAAGATATTATAAATGAATGGAGGCTTATTGATTCCGCGGGATATAATATTCCATCATCCAATAATCAATTTGATACAATCTCAAATAACAATAATTTTGTTTTGGATGAAGTTAGAAAAACAGAAATAAACATAAATTCAAATAGAGTTACTTCATTTTTCCAATTTTCAAAAGATTATAAAAATCTCTCTTTAACAGCTGGAACAAGAACTAACTATTGGTCTTTTAGTAAAGAACTTTTACTGAGCCCCAGAATTTCATTAGCATACGCTCCATTATGGGAAAAAGATTTTGTGTTTAGATTAGCCTCAGGAATTTATTATCAAAGCCCTTTTTACAAGGAACTAAGAGATGAAAGTGGGCAATTAAATAACAATATTAAAGCTCAAAAATCAATACATCATGTACTTTCAAGTGATTATCTTTTTTATTCATGGGGACGACCTTTTAAACTTGTAACAGAAGTCTACTACAAAGATTTAAAAAATTTAATTCCATATAAAATTGACAATGTTAGAATACAATATTTACCTTTTGAGAAATCGAACGGATATGCAACAGGTCTTGATTTTAAAATTAATGGTGAATTTGTTAACGGAGTTGAAAGTTGGGCAAGCTTATCAATAATGAAAACTGCAGAAGATATTGTAGGTGATTATATTGTAAACGAAGATAATAGTCAATCAGAGGTTGGATTTATTCCACGGCCAACAGACCAGAGAGTAAACTTTTCACTTTTCTTTCAAGATTATGTTCCAAATAATCCAAATTATAAAATGCATTTAAACTTAAAATACGGATCTGGATTACCTTTTGGTCCACCAAAGTCAGAAAAATACGAGGATATTTTAAGAATACCATCATATAGAAGAGTTGATATTGGATTCTCTGCAGGAATAAAGAGCAGTAAAAAAGTTTCCAGATTTAAATTTCTCAACTATTTTGAGGAAATATGGTTATCTGCTGAGGTATTTAATTTATTGGATATTAATAATACTGTTTCCTACCTGTGGGTCAGTGATATTAATGGAAGACAGTATGCTGTTCCAAACTACTTGACATCAAGACAATTAAATGCGAGATTAATTATTAAAATTTAAGTGTTCATTTTATCTGACAAAGAATTCTCATATAAATTTTTATAATCTTTTATATCACCAAAACTTATATCATTGTAGCTTATCTCACCAGATGTAACACTTCCAATTAATTTGAAATCAACACTCTCAGACTGTAAATGTTTAACAAAATTATTTTCTTTTGATTTGCTAACAGAAACTATAACTCTACTTGGACTTTCACCAAATAAAAATGCGTCGTCCCTAATAGATTCTTCACCAATTATCTGAAATCCAAAATTTTTGTCTATACAACTTTCAATCAAGCAGATAAAAAGACCACCATCAGAAACATCATGAGCAGATTTAATAAGATTTTTTCTAATTAAATTCTTGATAGCTTCATGTAGTTTAAACTCAGTATCAAGACAAAATTCTGGAGTTGGTGATTCTTTAATGTTATGAAAAGATGTTAAGTACTCGGAACATGAAATATTATTTTTTGAGGTTCCGAATAAAAATATCAAATCTTTTTCACTATTGAATGAAAGAGATGTTATATGAGATTTATCTTCAACTATTCCAAGCATTCCAATTGTGGGCGTAGGGAAGACAGGTATTTCAATATTATCATCACTTGTTTGATTATAGAAACTAACATTTCCGCCAGTGACAGGAGTTTTAAATTTTTCACACGCTAATTTCATCCCTTTAATTGAGTTCACAAATTGCCAATATACCTCAGGGTTATAAGGGTTACCAAAATTTAAACAATTAGTTATTGCAGAAGGAACTCCTCCAGAGCAAACAATATTCCTTGCAGCCTCAGCAACAGCCATAGAACAACCTTCTTGAGGATTTGAATTAACAAATCTTGAGTTACAATCAACGGTCATTGCTAAAGCTCGTTTAGATCCCTTTAAATTTACTATAGCTGCATCAGACTTAACATTTGTTGACATATTTACTGTACCAACCATTGAATCATATTGTTCAAACACCCATCTTTTAGATGAAATGTTTGGATTTTCACACAAAAACCTAGCAACTTTAACAAGATCACTTGGAAGTTTAATGCTTTCAATGTTAAAGTTTTTAAACCTTTTAAAATACTCTGGCTCTGTGTATTCTCTTTCGTAAATTGGAGCTCCACCACCTAATACTAGAGAATCATATGGTACTTTTGCAACTAGTGAATCGTGCATATAGTACTCTACAAAATCACCTTCAATTACTTCTCCAATTTTTTCACATGATAAATCCCACTTTTTAAATATTTCATTAACAATATTTTCATTTCCTTTTTTGACTACTATTAACATTCTCTCTTGACTTTCGGAGAGAAGTATCTCCCAATCTTTCATATCAGATTGCCTAGTAGGCACTTTATCTAAATATATTTTCATCCCGTGCGAGCCAGCAGCACTCATTTCATTAGTCGAGCACGTAATTCCAGCAGCTCCCATATCTTGCATACCAACAATTGCATCAGTTTTAGATAATTCCATTGTAGCCTCAAGTAATAATTTTTCTTGAAATGGATCACCAACTTGAACAGCAGGCAAGTCTTCTGATGAATCCTCACTTAAATCTTTAGAGGCAAAAGATGCACCATGTATTCCATCTTTTCCAGTTCTTGAACCAACAATAAAAATAGGGTTTCCAACTCCATTTGAAACTGCAGAAATCATGTTTTCAGATTTCATAATACCTGCAGAAAACGCATTAACAAGTGGATTTGTATTGAACGAACTGTCAAAAAATACTTCACCTCCAACAATTGGTATTCCAAAAGCATTACCATAGTCTCCAATACCTTTAGTTACTCCACGCAACAGCCATTTAGTTCTATCTAAGCTGATATCTCCAAATCTCAATGAGTTTAATTGAGCAATTGGTCTAGCTCCCATTGTAAAGATATCTCTGTTGATACCACCAACTCCTGTTGCAGCACCTTGATATGGCTCAATAGCTGAAGGATGATTATGAGATTCTATTTTGAAACAACAAGCTATACCATCACCGATATCAACTAATCCAGCATTTTCTTCTCCAGCTTTTACGAGCATATGAGGACCATCTTTTGGTAATTTTTTGAGCCATAATATAGAGTTTTTATAAGAACAATGCTCGGACCACATGACTCCATATATGCTTAGTTCACAAAAATTAGGTGTACGACCAAGAATTTCTTTAATTTTTTCAAACTCAGATTCAAGCAAACCCATTTCTTTTGCTTGATTAACAGTAGCTAGATTCACACCTTTCATTTTTCGCTAAATTTAAATTAATGTTTAAATATAGGTTTAGCTGTCATGAGATTTATTACATCATTTATTAACAATGCTAGTATATTATAGGATTAAAATTTTTTTCAATTTTCCCACTTATATTATTAAGCTGTTCTTGAATACGCTTCATATCATTTTTGATATTACTTGTAGGATATAATTTATCTATAATTCCAATCTCTTTTTTTTTGTAGTTGATACCAACTATCACGATTGGGACATTTGATTTTTGAGCTATATAATAAAAACCTGTTTTCCATTTATCAACTTTTTTTCTAGTTCCCTCTGGTGAAAGTGATAAAATTATTGTTTTACTATCTATTATTTTCTTTGTAAGAAAGTCAACTAATTTGTTTTTCTTTGATCTATCAACTGGTATTCCACCATTCAACTTTATTAAATATGATACGAATGGAATAAAAAGTTCTTTTTTAGCTAGATATTTTGGTTTAATTTTAACGATATAGGAATAGAGTCTTGCATAAAAAAAATCCCAATTAGAGGTATGTGGGACAGCTATAAGTACACATTTGTTTGGGAAAATATTATCTCCAACTATTCTCCAGCCAAGAAAACTAAATATTATTTTTGAAATTCTATGCATCGCATACAAATAAAAGGTAAATAAAACTAAGTAAAAAGGAAAAATTGTAGATTTGTCAAAAAAATAATGAAAGAAAGATATATTAAAATATTACTATGGCCTTTGATTTTATTTCTTTCATATCTTGTTATCAACAGCATTAATAGTGAGATAACATTTCAAAAAGAAGCAAAAATCAGAATTGACCAAAACATTCAAAAGCTCAAAGACTTAAGGCTGTTACAAGTTGCTTATAAAAAAACAAACAATGAATTTTGTGATAATTTTGATACATTAATGAACTTTTACTTTAACGATTCTTTATTTATTATAAAAGCTGAAGGCGAAACACCTGACACTTTGACCGATAAACAAGCCCTTGAATTGGGAATAATTTCAAGAGACACATCATATGTTGCAGTAAGAGAAACATTATTTGACGAAGTTTACAAAAAAACAAGAAACAATTCGTTTCCAATTGATCAAAATAATATGACTAAAATCCCATTTGCAGATATTGATTACAACATAGAGGCTGGAGTCGTTAACAAAGGGAATGTCAATGTTCAGGTTTTTGAAATATCAGCAACATACAAAAATGTCTTATTTGGACTAAATGCAAAAAATAAGAAATATGATTTGGAAAAACTTTTAAAAGTTGGATCAATGAATGAAGCATCTCTAAATGGAAATTGGGGAGAATAATTTATTGAAATTTAATTTTATTTCAAAAAAATTCGAAGTTGAGTCCTGCTCAAATTATCATTTATCAGTTGAGTTAAGTATTAACTTTTTTAGATATGCAGTATTAGATCCAAACTCGATGAAGTATCTAATTATAAGAGAATACTTCATTGAAATTAAAAATACAAATCAACTATCGAATAAAATAGTTTCAATTATTAATTCTGACGAATTCGTGAAACGAAACTTTTATTCAAATACAATTTCAATCTCATCTATAAATTGCATTGTCAATAGTTCAGGTCAAACATCAGAAAATGAAAAAATAAAAATGCTTGAACTGGAAACTGATGTTCATGAAAACATAAAATGTGACTTAATTAGTCACAATGATAGTGTATTAGAAATAATTTATTCAATTCCTAGCAGTATAAATAACTTATTTAACAATTATTTTAACAATTCAAGTATTTACTGCTCAGACACCATACTAATAAAAAATTATTTAAGTGAATTAAACTCTCTCCCGTCTTTAAAAGTTCACATTTGCTATAATACAATTTACATTACATATTTTTATAATAATGAAGTTATATTTCATAATAAATTTATTATTAAGAGTGAAGAAGATATTCTTTATCTTATACTTAATACAACTAATCAATTAAAAATTAGTTGTGAAGAATGTGCATTTAAAATAAGTGGAAGAGTAAATGAATTGACAAATTCACTTCTAAAAGATTACTTGGGAGAATTTACAGTTGAAAAATCAAAAATAGAAAATACTGATTCTTCAAAATTCAAAATAGTTTTAAATCAAATAATATGAGAATCATCTCAGGAAGCAAGAGAGGTCAAAAAATAATTTATCCGAAGAACTCTAACATAAGACCAACTACTGATTTTGCTAAAGAAGCATTATTTAATATACTTAATAATAATTATCAATTTTCAAAGATTAATGTCTTAGATTTATTTGCTGGTACAGGCAGCATTAGCTTTGAATTTGCATCCAGAGGTTGTAAAAACATTACATGCGTAGACATAAATAAACACATAATAAATTCATTAAAAAAAAGTAAAGTAAAATTTGATTTTAACATAAAAGTAATTCAATTAGATGCATTAAAATTTTTAGACGTTTGTGAAGAAGATTTTGAAATTATTTTTTGTGATCCCCCTTTTAAATTTAGATACTATGATTCCTTAATTGATAAAATAAATGAAAGAAATTTACTCAAGAAAAATGGAATTTTAGTAGTTGAACATGACAATAATAATAGATTTGAAAACTGTTACTTAAACAAAAGATACGGAAATGTAAATTTTAGTTTCTTTGCAAATGAATAATTAAAAATGAAAACAGGATTATTTCCAGGATCGTTCGATCCATTTACTAAAGGTCATGAAGATATTGTCAAGCAATCTCTAAATTTATTTGACAAAATAATAATAGGTATTTCAAAAAATTCAACTAAAAACAATTTTTTCTCATTAGAAAAAAGAATTGAAAAAATTAATTTACTATATAAAAAAAATAATAGAATTAGTGTTAATTATTACGAAGGCTTGACAATAGATTTTTGTAAAAAAGAGAATATAAATTTTTTGATTCGTGGAATAAGAAACGAAATCGATTTTACTTATGAAAAAGATATTGCAAACGCAAACAGAGAGCTAGACAACAATATTGAAACTATTTTTTTCATCAGCTCCCCTTCTTATTCTCATATTTCCTCAAAAATAGTTAGAGAGATTATTAAAAATAATGGAGATATTTCAAAGTTTGTTTCTTATTCTATTTAGTGACTCTACTATTTAAAAACTTTGATAACTTTTCAACTGCTATTGCTCTATGACTAATTCTATTTTTTTCATCTATAGACATCTGTGAAAAAGTTTTATTAAATCCATCCGGAATAAATATTGGGTCATATCCAAAACCTTGTTTTCCTATTATTTTTGTTGAAATAGAACCATATACCTTACCTTCGAAAAAATGTTTTTCATTATTTAATATTAAGCAGATAACTGTTTTAAATACAGCTTTTCTGCATTTTTTATTTGATAAACTATTTAATACTTTTTCAATATTTTTTTCTGAATTACACTCATCACCAGCATATCTAGCAGAATAAACTCCTGGCTCTCCATTTAAAGAATTTATCTCCAAGCCAGTATCATCAGCAAAACAATCAATATTATATGATTTGTTTATGAATGAAGCTTTAATATATGCGTTCTGCGCCAAGGTTTTACCAGACTCTATTATTTCATCATCCCAATTTAAATCACTTAAACCTAAGATTTTAAATTTATCTGAAAGTATTTTTTTTATCTCTTTTAACTTATTTTCATTGTGTGTAGAAAAAACTATTTGTTTCATTTGTGATAAGGAAAGTTATTTAATATTGAAAATGACCGATATAACTGCTCTAAAAAAATCAATCGAACTAATTGGTGTGAAAAAGTCATTGCAGACAATGATATCATTTTATTCGATCTTTTTTTGACATCAACACTAATTCCATATGGTCCTCCGATCAGAAATTTTAAGTCTCTTCTACCAGTGTTTGTTAAATTCCCTATTTCTTTTGAAAGCTCTAAAGAGTTTATCTTTTCACCATTTAAATCCAGACAAATTAAAAAGTCTTTTGGTTTAATAACTTGAAATATACTTTTTGCCTCCAATTTGATTATTTCATTGGTAGATAGACTTTTATTAGTGTGGGGTTTAAGAACATTTATACTAATACTACAAAACCTTGAAATCTTACTAAGATAGTCTTGAATTCCAATCTTTAGGTAGTTTTCTGATGTCTTACCTATAACAATCAATTCAATATTCATTATTTTGTATTTTTAAATCAATATTAAAGAAATTAATTTTTTATGGAAAATTTAGAAAAGTTTATTTCAGATTCACTTGAAGAAGATATCAAAAATGGGGATATAACATCATTATCTTGCATAGAAAAAAGTAGGAGAACATCTACTGTACTTATTTCTAAAGACGAAGGTATAATTGCTGGTATAGAGTTGGCTAAACAAATCTTTGAATTCAATAGTACCAATCTAGTATTTACAAGATTTGTTTCTGATGGAGAAAAAATTAAAAATGGTCAAAAGTTATTATCGGTGAGTGGAAATGCAAGAGAAATACTAGCTAAAGAAAGATTTGTTTTAAATTCAATGCAAAGAATGAGTGGAATAGCTACCAAAACAAAAAAATTTCAAAATTTAATTAATCATACTGATTGTAAAATCCTCGATACTAGAAAAACAACTCCACTCAATCGGATAATTGAAAAATGGGCTGTAAGAATTGGTGGAGGTACTAATCACCGATTTGGATTATATGATGAAATCATGATTAAAGACAACCATATCGACTTTAATGAAGATATTCAAACAACTGTAAAAAAAACAATCCACTATTTAAAAAAGAATAATCTTAAATATAATATAATTGTTGAAGTTAGAAGCATTGATGAGTTAAAGAAAATATTGCAATTTAAAGAAATCAACAGAGTTATTTTGGATAATTTTAATATCAATCATACAAATAAAGCAGTTGATATATGCAGAAACATATTTAAAATTGAATCGTCAGGTAATATAGATTTTGATAACATTGTTGAATATGCAGAATGTGGAGTTGATTTTATTTCATGTGGTTCTCTAACTCACAGTGTTGAATGTTTTGACATGAGCTTATTAATCTTGAAATAGTGAATTTTTTAAATAAATATGAGCTAAAAGAAATATTTCTATTCTTTTATAATGGATTAAAAAAAGGGGCAATTTCAACAAGAGCTTCTTCAATCGCTTTTAATTTCTTTTTAGCTTTTTTTCCAGCTCTAATTTTTCTATTTACACTTATACCTTATATACCAGTTAATGATTTTCAAAAAAGGATATTTGAAATCATTATTGATATATTACCACCAATGACAAATGATTCAGTATTGTTTTTAATAAATGATGTATTAAGTAATCCTAGAGCTGAATTATTATCTATAGGTTTTTTACTAACAATTTTTTTCTCAACTAATGGAGCTTATTCCCTATTAGAAGCTTTTGATGCATCATACCATGTTAACAATGAAATTGGATTTTTTAAAAAAAGATTAATAGCACTTGAGATAACTATAATCATTACTCTGCTTGTAATTTTATCAATTCTATTTATCATATTAGGGGAAAAACTTATATCATTCTTTATTAGCGAAAATTTATTAAATATTAGTTCGATAAAAATGTTTATGTTTTCAAAATGGTTAATATTGTTTGCATCTCTGTACAGTGGAATAACAATTATTTTCTTTCTTGCAAATAAAAAAGCAAAATTTAGATTTATAAATATTGGCTCTGTTTTTTCCTCTTTATTTATAATTATAACTTCGATACTTTTTAGTATTTACATAAATAATTTTGACACCTATAACAAATTATATGGATCAATTGGAACCCTAATGATCATTTTATTATGGATGTATTTTAATTCTTTTATACTAATTTTGGGCTTTGAGCTCAATACAACCTTTTCAAAAAAAATTAATAAAAATGCCAGTTAAAAATATAATACTTCTCATGTGTATAATTTCGATTAATTTATCAGCACAAGTAAAATATGATCCACTTTACCCTCCCAACTCCTACAGGAGTTCTGAAAATCCTAACTATTGGAAAAACAAATTACCATACCCAGGCTATTGGCAACAAGATATTTATTATGAAATTGATGCTGAAATTAATGAAGATACTGATATAATTACTGCCTCTCAAAAATTAAAGTACTGGAACAATTCACCGGATACGCTATATGAAGTTTATTTCCATTTATATCAGAACGCATTTCAACCTGGCTCATATTATGATGAACTTCAAAAACAAAATCATAAGAACCCTATTTATGGAAAATATGAAAAGCAAGGTCTGGGAACTAAAATAGAATCAATTAAGGTTGATAATAAAGATGTCATTACCGATTTAGACAACACAATTTTTAAAATATACCTTAACTCGCCTCTTTTTCCGGGAGATAGTACACTTTTTGAACTTGATTTCAAAACATATTTCGATCAAGGAAGTGTTAGAAGAAGAATGAAGAGTTATGAGAGTTGGGGTTATAAACACTACAACGGTGTTCATTGGTATCCAAGAATTTGTGTGTATGATAGTAAATTTGGATGGACAAAAGATCAACATTTAGGCAGAGAGTTCTATGGTAATTTTGGAACATTTGATGTCAAATTAACCTTTGCCTCAAATTTTATTGTTGAAGCAACAGGAAATTTAGTAAATAGAGGTGAGGTTTTACCTGATGAACTTAGAGAAAAATTAGATCTAAAAAACTTTGCAAATAAAAAATGGAACAGTGAACCATCTGTTATAATTCCATATAACAAGAACAATAGAAAAACATGGTATTTTCATGCTGAAAATGTTCACGACTTTGCATTTACTGCAGATCCAACATATAGAATTGGAGAGGCAAGATGGAAGGATAAAGTATGCTATTCTTTAGTACAAGAACCTCATGCGTCAAGATGGCTAAATGCTGCCGATTTTGGTGCTGAGTGCCTCAAAGTTTTTTCTGAAGACTTTGGAGAATATGTCTATCATAAAGTTATTGTTGCGGATGCGCAAGATGGAATGGAATATCCGATGATTACTCTTGATCGTGGTTCTGATCCTGGATATAGAGATCTTCTTGCTCATGAGATAGGACATATGTGGTTCTTCGGTCAAATTGGTAATAATGAAACTTACAGAGCTCTTTTAGATGAAGGTTTCACTCAATTTTTAACAGCTTGGGCTTTAATTAAAATTGATGGTGAATTTATGATTGAAAACAAGAGAACTAATTGGTATAAATCAAAGTTTTATAAGCCTTTTAGAGCAATAGACAGTGAGATTTATTATTCATATATAAAAGACGCAACAAAACAAAAAGACCCGGTTCTTGCGACTCATTCAGATCAATTTGATGATGCTCATGGACACGGTGGTGGATATAGACATGTTTATTATAAAACTGCAGCAATGTTATATAATTTACAATATGTACTTGGTGATGAATTATTTTTAAAATCAATGAAACATTACTTCAATACATGGAAAATGGCACACCCATACGATGATGATTTTAGGAATGTAATTATTAACTACACAAAAGTGGACCTTAATTGGTTTTTCGATCAGTGGTTAGAAACAGATAAAAGATTAGATTATTCGATAAATAAGGTAAATAAAATTGGAAATGACAAATATGAATTACATTTTGAAAGAAAAAAAAGAATGCAATCTCCAATTGACTTCACAGTAATAGCTAAAGACAAGAAAAAATATAAATTTCATATTCCAAATCAATGGTTTATAAAGGAAACTGAAGCTAAAGTTCTTGAAAAATGGCATGGCTGGGATTTGGTTCATCCTACTTACAAAACAGTTGTAAATATTCCAAATGGAATTGAAGATGTAATAATTGATCCATCAGAAAGACTTGGGGATTGTTATATGCCAGACAATTCTTTAAAACGAAATATTAATTATGCACTAGATCACAATATCTGGCAATTTCCTGACTGGAGAAATTATGAGATAAAATATAGACCTGATATATGGTGGAATAGTTATGACGGAATTAAATACGGAATTCATGCAAATGGTGCATACATGAAGCATCACCATATATTTGACTTGAACTTTTGGATTAATTCAGCTATGATGCAAGAAGATTTTGATCAGAAAGAAGAATATGATAAATTTTCATTTAGGGCTTATTACAAACACAATCTTGACTTACTCACTAAAAACTCTAGTTTCTACATATATTCTAGTATGTTAGATGGATTATCAACTAATGAAATAAACCTTTTAAATAAAAGTAGAAATGAAAAATTTCAAGTTAATATTAAACTTAAATCTTTGTATAGAAATAACCCAAACGTATCAAATTATTTAATTTATGAGGACTGGGCCTATGGGTTATTTAACAATAGAATTGATATTAACTTTACTAAGTTTTACAGCGGAGATCACTACGGAAATGGTCTTTTATCTGTTGATTTAATGAACTCTGGTTTTTTAAGTGACTATGACTACACTAAATTAATTTTCACTGCTACTAATAATAGAAAATTAAATAAACTAATTTTTAGAAGTAGAGCTTTTTTCCAATTTGGAAATGGTTCTAATTGGGCTCCAGAAAGTAAACTTTATTTATCTGGTTCAAATCTTGAGAACATGATGAATAATAAGTTTACTAGATCAAAAGGATTTATAAATTCAGAATATTTAGGATATGGTGAGAGCATAAATCATTTTCATCATTCAGGTGGCTTAAATCTAAGAGGATATTCTGGCTATCTAGCTCCAGAATATGATGATAATGGTAATTTTGATTTTTTTGGCTATAATGGAACAAGTGGTGGATCTATTAATTTAGAAGTTGAATTTACTAGTTTAGTTCCAAGATCAATAAATATTATTGGCATAAAACCATATATTTTTGCTGATGCAGGTATTATTACCAATAAAGAATTATCTAGAGAAAATTTTATAGATACGTTTTCAGAAATAAGAGCTGATGCTGGTGTAGGTTTTCTCTTTAATATTTCGCAGTTGACTCCATTAGAAACTGTTAATCCTCTCACTGTAAGATTAGACTTTCCATTATTTTTAAATAGACCACCAGCAAATGATAAAGACTACTTCATGTTTAGGTGGTTATTTGGAATTTCGAAGCTATTTTAGTTCCAAAATAATTATTAGAGAGAAAAATAAGCAATAAGTGAAAAATACATATTGTAATAAATTTTAGTTAAGTGTAATCTTATAAAAATTAAAAAATTATAATGCTTTTCATTGTGAAAAATAAAGTAAAATTAATCTTGAATCTTAAGAATCATTTTATTTTTAAATTCCTCTAAATACTTTAATTTATCTATATTAATTAAACCCCATTTTTCTGGCAATTTAACTGCACTTATTTCATTAACGAATGAACTCTTATTAGAAAATGAACATACTCTAACAATTATTTCCAGAAGTTTATTAAGTATAATTTCTTTGTCGACATTGTTAATAGTTTTGCATCTAAACAGACACTGATTATAATATGAATAAAAGTAAAAGAAATCAAATATTCTAGAGTTTTCATGTGATTTATCATCTATAAAATGAATCTTTTCATTTTTATCAATTAAAATATTAAAATGTGTAAAATCTCCGTGAGATCTTGAAATATGATTCATCTTCTTCCAATGCAATGTAAATGCTTTCTCAATAAACAATGAATTTTTATTAAAATTAGACAATGTGTATTTAGAAATTAGCTGAAAACCAATAAAATTTTCTTTGGACCAAGAGTCATTTCTATCTTTTTTCCAAACACAAACTGGATTGACACTTTCGTCCAATTCAAATATTATAAATTTTTCACCTTTTATAATTCCAACACAATTCTCATTATTGTGGGGAAGCTCAATTGAACACTTAAAAATAGAAGAAATTAAAAAACCTATTCTTGTTTTTAAGAATCTATAAAAAATAGAATTTTTTGGAGATGATTGCAAAATCAAATCTTTAAATAATCTTGATTTGAATACTCGATAGTTAGTGTAAATAAGAAACATCTCTTGTTTCTTTGGAAAACAATTAAATTTCACGTTATGTTCAGTATTTGATTTCGTATAATGTTCTTCTTTTGTTGATAATTCCAGAAAACCTAAGAAACTTAAAGTAATATTTATCAAAATAAAATCTTAAGAAAAGATTGTTACTAAGAATTGCAAGATTTTGTAATTTTTTATTGTGAAATTTATTTTGATAATTCATTTTATCATCAAAAAACAATTTAATGAGTTTTAATGCTTTGTTACTATTGTTTTTGAATATTAAATTAGTCCAAAGAATAAAGAAATTAGATTTAACTAATAACTTCCAACTTATTTTATAAAAATTATTGTGCATCTTGTAAGTTGATGATAAACTAGGTTCAACTTTATCAAGTATTAAATGATAAGTCCAAAATGTAAAAAGCACCTCATCATCTATACTAGGAAAAATATATCTGTTTTCTTTTATTTCTACTGAAGAGTGTGGAATATTATAATTAATAATTAGAGACTTTCTAGCAAGAAAGCAAATATTAAATTTAATATCTAATAATATATCATCAATATAAAGCTGAATTGATTCATTTGCATTAGAATATTTCAAGTATGTACTTTTTGAATCATTTTTTAAAACATTTATTAACTTTTTGAAACTAGCTTTAGGCATAAATAAATCAATATCATTGATTTTGACTTCAAAATCAATTGGTCTCAAGAGCAGATACTTAATTGAGTTACTATCTAAGTATAAAAAAATTCTTTTGATTTTATTTTTCATTTATTAATATTTCTATACTCTTTGATGCAATATCAAATGTTTCTTTTTTGTCGTTTGTTGTAGTATCAATTTTTATAAACTTTATTTTATTGGACTTAACGTACTTTTCATATAATTGAATGTACTGAGATATTAGACTTTCAGAGATCTCTTTTTTTCTTAAAAACAGTTCTACTGGATTACCTTGTAAAAGTATGACATAATCAGGATCAGGAAATAATTTTAATGTTAGCCAATGATAATACCTTCTAATCTTTTCATTTTTTACAACTGAACTAATATATTTATCAATAGGACATCTGTCAGAAATGATATGGCGAGTTTTTGCTAGGCTGTAATAGAATAAATCGTTAATGAAGACAAAAATATATTTTAATAAAGTATTTAATTTTCCTTTTTTGTTAGAATACAGAAAACTGCTAAAAAACTTATATTTTCTGTTTTCTAAATTATTGCCAAAATAAATATATTCAATGTTTCTATATCTATTTGAAATTAATTTAGCAAGAGTTGTTTTTCCAGTACCATCTGGGCCAAGTATTGTAATTAACATGCTTTAAAACTTATTAGTATCTGTCAATTAAAAATATTATAAGATAATTAAGAATCTAATAAAGCCGAAGTTAATAATCTTTGTCTATTTTCCATAGAGAATTTTTCTAAAATTCTATTTCTTGGTTTTTCTTTAAAATCATTCAGATTAAAAGATAATGCTTTATTTATGAGATCAATTAACATATCTGAATTCCTTTTCTTTAAAATAAAACCACTATTTCCAACAATCGAGGGTAAAAAATTAACATCAGAAACAATAGGAATGCATCCACAAAGCATAGCTTCACAAAGTGCTACACCAAAACCTTCAGTATTTGAGAGTTGAAAATAAAATTTAGACTCATTGTATAAAATCTTTAGTTCTTGAGGAGATAATTTTCCTTTAAAAAATATATTTTTTGAAACATCTGCTAAATTTAAATCATCTACTCCAGCAATATAAAATTTAAGATTTGGAAAACTTTTAGCAATCTTAACAATTAAATCTACACCTTTAATTAATTCTTTTCCCTTACTTAACACTGTTACAAATGAATTTTGATTTCTGTTAATTGAATCATCACACTTCCAAAATCCTCCATCCAGTGCATTAGGAATTACTTTATAAGGTGTTTTAATATCAGATAAATGATGAGTGTAACCAAACCTTAAGGTTTTGTCAGAGAAATAATTATTTTTTGTGTAAACAAGAGATTGACTTACAGGAAGAATTATGGTAGACCACTGATATGATTTTCTAGTAAAATATCTTAACAAAGGCTTTCGTAAATTACCATAATTTATCTGCGGAAAACTAACACAATCTGTTCCATGTACGATAATAGCAACTTTCTTTCCAAATAAATTTCCAAGCAAGGAAGGAAGAAAAGAACTATAACCTCCAAAAGAGATTAAAATAACGTCTACCCTATTAATGTTAAAAACCAAAAAAATAAATTGAATAAAAAAATTAAAAGGCAGTAAAATTTTTTTAGTCCAATTTTGCTTTATTGAAATTATTCTAAAATTATTAGACAATAAATCTATATCTGTCTTGACGAAAGTATACAAATATGGATAAATAAATATTATTTGTTTTTTTTTCATGAGATTACAAAAATTGGGTTCTAATTTTTTATGAATTCATATCATTTTTTTTGAAATAGTTTAAAGGATAGCCAACTTAAAATTGAATTCAAAAAAACATCTCGACAATAAATGTAAAAAAACATTTAACATAATTTATCTTTTAAATTTTGATAAATACTCACTAACTCAATCGATAAATTTAAAGAAATAATTATCGGCACAGAAATTAATAAAGATATCATTGAATTTAAAAGAATGTTTAAATAAGGGTTGAAATCCAAAGAAATACTATTTACCAAAAAATAAACAATAATTAGAAGTAAAATTGAGTAAATAGTTTTTAAACTAAACGGATGAATTCTAACTTTAACTAGAATAAATATAAACTTTAATAGATTGAATAAAAATATTGATAATGCTGTAGCAAATGCCGCACCGTTTATACCAACTATTTCTAAATGCTTTAAAGGACTAGATTCAGGTATAAAAAGATAATTGGATAAAAAAGTTACAACTAGCAAAAACAAATTAGAATATAAATCAAATTTGTAATATTTAGAATTCACTATTATGGCAGTGTTTGCCCCCATACTCACATTAAACAATTGTGATAACCCTATGAAAAGAACTACTAGCTTACCGCCTGAAAACTTTTTGGGAAGTAGAGAAAATATATCATCAACTGAAAGCCAAATACAAACAAAAAAAATTCCTCCAATAATAAGTTGATTTATAGAAGATTTGTAGTAAATCTGTTTAATTATTTTTAAGTCATTATTTTTCCATGCTTTTGAGACAATTGGATCAGCAATAGCAACTACAGCTCGAGCAGGAACCCTAATTGCATTTCCCACATAAAATGCAACAGAGTAAAAAGCGACATGCTTTAAGCTCATGAATTTACCTATCATTACCATATCTAAGCGTGACACCAACATTGCAGATGCACCTCCTGCAATAACAAAAAGACCAAATTGAATGAGTTCACTTACATTAATACCTTTCAAACTAATCTCAACACTAATTTTATTTGTTTTATACTGTGAGAAACAAATAACTATGAGTTTGATCATATATCCTCCAACATAAAAAAATAAGAATTGATCAAAATTTAAAAACTTTAGACCATGAAGAACCAGAACAAAAAGATTATAACTTTTCAAAAAAGCTTCATTAAGAAAAGTTGGTAAAGTCGAATTAAGATTAGATCTCGAAATACTTGCAAAAAGCTCATAAGTACTTATAATAATAACAAGAAAATATATTAGATAAAATTTATCTATAAAGAGTTGACTAGCATTAATAAATTGAAAAAACCAATCCTTGAAGACTAGCGACATAAAAAAAAATAATAAATATCCAGATAAAATAAAAAGAAAAGAGTAAAAATAGAGTTTAGATTTATTTTGAATAATTGGGAAAAATCTTATAAAAGTTTTAGGAACTCCTAAATTGGAAAAGGTTGATATAATAAATGAATATGAAACTATTAATTGTATTAAGCCCCAATGATCTGGCTCATTATTAAAGACATTTGGATATACAAAAACTGTACTTATTGCACCAAAAAACATACCAATATAAAAATTTAGTGAGTTTTTAATGCTCTGATTTATGACAATACCCATTATCTAATTATCTGAAGTTTTCCAGAGAAATCCACTGGTTTTCCTTTGAAGTCAATCACTTCTATATAATATGAATATGTGCCTGGTGGTACAAAATTTTCATTTACTTTGCCATCCCAAAATTCTGAAGATTCATAAATTTTTTGTCCCCAACTATTATAAATTGAAATAATAAAACTTGATTCCGAATAAGTTACTGGACCAAAATAATTATTCACTTGATCATTGTCTCCAGGTGTAAAAGAATTAGGTATAAATACTGAAAAAACAGGATTAATAACTAAATTACCATTAGCACTGTCTGAGCAACCAAAATCATCATAAACAACCAAATTAATTGAATACTCCCCAACTCTTTCATATTCATACCAAAATTCTTTCTGGTTTGAAAATAGTATTGTGTCGTTATACCAATAAAAATATTTAGCTCTTTCTGAATCTGAACTAAAATAAATATTTCCGTTTAAAGAATCTGTGATTGAAGGACTAATAGAAATATTTGCCTTTGGATAATCATATATTACAACTAAATCAGAAATAGAATTAGAACATTCAGTATTTAAATCTTTATAATAATAGTTGACAAGATGACTTCCAACACCTAATTCTTCTGTATTAAAAATGTTTTGCTCAATATCGTTGATACTGTATTTTCCTCCTGAGGGTATTGCTTGATTGAGCTCAAAAGAACTTGAATTTATGCAAAGATCATCAATTGTCATTTGCAGATTTGGATTTGGATTAACAATTGTATAGCTAGTATCAAAAATTCCGCTTTGGCAACCAAATTCATCAGAAATGAGTTCAAAAATTACTTCTCCACTTGATAGAGGTATAAATTCAAGAGTTTGGTCAAAATAAAATGGATTTCCTGAAGAATCAATTGAGAATTCATGAACATATCCATCAGCATCGATAATTTTTGCGTAATAAAAATTAGAATTTGGATTAACAATATCAAAATTAACTGTCGCGTTACTATTTTCACATACTTGAGGAGTAATTGAAAAGTTAGCTAGTATTTTATTAGCTTGATCAACAAAAACATTTGATGAAAAATCACATCCATTTGCATCTACTACATCATAATTATAAATGCCAGTATAAAGTTGATTGGGATTAAATCCATTCCAATTCTGATTGTAAGGGAGTGTACCTCCAGAAATATTTAAGAAAATGGAGCCATCATTGTAGTTAAAACAACTTACCTCATCAACAATTTCTGATACAGTCAGTTCATCTGGTTGTGTAATATTTATAAAATCATTTTTTTCACATCCATTTGCATCATTAATGTTATAAACATAAATGCCACTAGAGAGGTTATTAATATCAATACCACCCCAATCAACGTTATAAGGTTGTGTACCTCCATTTATTGTAAGAGATGCTGTTCCATCAGAAAAACCGAAACAACTTACATTGCTTGTAGTCTCATTTATTAAAATATCATCAGGTTGACTTATTGTAGCTTGAAACTGATAAACACAAGAGCTTGAATCAGTAACAGAAAAATTATAAGTTCCAGCTGAAAGATTGTTTGGGTCAAAACTTCCCCAGTCATCAACATAAGGTGGAGTACCTCCAACAAAGGAAGTTGAAACATAACCATCATTGTAACCAAAACAACTTGTTCTAAATGTATCTATTACTGCTGTAACAGCAGATGGTTCCAAAATAGTAATGATATCACTGTATATACATCCGTTAGAGTCAAGAATGTCATAATTATAAGTACCAGCAAATAAATTATTTGGATCATAAGCCCCCCAGTTCTGTGTGTAAGGAAGTGTACCTCCTGATATGTTTAAAATTACATACCCATCGTCATATCCATAACATGTTGCATCATAAGCACTGGAAGACACCTGTATGGGACTGGGTTGCGAAATATAAACTGAATCAGTGTATGAGCAATTGTTAAAATCAGTGACAGTGTAGCTGTAGGTTCCTAAAGAAAGATTATTTGGGTTAAATCCATTCCAATTTGGAATATAAGGTGGTGTGCCACCTGTAATATTTAAACCTACACTACCATTGGAACCATTGTAACAAGTAACTGAATTTACTGTATTTGAAACACTTAGTATGCTTGGCTGATTAATTGTTATTTGTCCACTATTTGAACACCCAGTACTATCGAATACAATGTATGAGTAAGTACCGGCAAGAAGATTATTGGAATTAAATCCGTTCCAGTTTTGGATGTAAGGAGGTGCTCCTCCTGAAATATTTAATTGAGCATTTCCGTTGCTGTAACCAAAGCAAGATACATCAGTTGACGTAGCATTTATGACTATTTCACTGGGTTGATCAATTATTATACCTTGTGAGACAATACAGTTGTTTAAATCGGTAACAGTCAAATAGTAAAAGCCTGCTGATAAATTGTTCAAATCTTCAGAGGTTGCACCACTTGACCAAGAATATGAATAAGGTGATTGACCACCAAAAACAGTTATATCAATACTACCATCGTTAAATCCATAGCATGAAACATTTGATTTGCTAAAAATTATAGTTGGCGGACTAGGCTGAGTAATTGATGTAGATATAGTATCTTGGCATCCATTTATATCTGTGGCAATTAATGAATAATTTCCTGCTGTTATGTTATTTAAATCCTGTGTTGTTTGTCCATTATTCCAAGCATAGTTAATAGGATTGCTTCCTCCTGTAACACTGACATCGACAGAGCCATCATTACCTAAGCAAGTTGAAACGTTACTGGAAACTGCTGATAGAACAGGAGTATCATTGACAACAATACTTTGAGTTTTAGAATCACTACAGCCAGTCAGAGGATTTGAAATAGAATAAGTTAAATTATATGAACCAATAAGATTTTGAGTTGGATTAAAAAAACCATTACTCACTCCAGTTAGTCCAGAGCCAGTTAATATACCTCCTGATGGAGATAGATTCAAATTAATAGCACTGTCACCAACACATAGTTGAGGAATACTTGGGAATATTACAGTGCCTGTTGTATCAACATTAATTGTAAATGAATCAGTGTATGTACAACCGTAAGTATTTGTTATATCTAATGTATAAATAGTTGTAGTGTCTGGGTAAAAAAGCGGAGCGGCTAAAGTATTATTTGAAATATTATAGTTTGGTGACCAATTATATGCAAAAGAACTAGCAGTTGTCAGAGAGTTAATTATGATAGAATCATTTTGACATATTGTTGTGTCTGGTAAATCATAGTTAAATCTAAATCTTTGTAAATTATTTGCACCTCCAGTTGAGCCAGTGAATCCCCAATAAACATTTGGGTTTCCATTAAAGATAGTGTTGACAATATCACCTGTATAATTTAATATCTGGACACCGTCAAAATCTAGTGTAAAATTTGTAGTTGCAGGATCCCAATTAAAAATTGCTTTGTGCCACTGACAATCCTCAATAGAAGAAAAACCAGTTGGAGGAAATCCAACAGGACCTGCTAAGTTTGAAGTGCCTATATGGTTTAAATTTCCATTTTTTTGAATAGCTGCGTGATTGTACCAAGGATCAGAGTATTGACTATTTAACCATGTATCAAATTCAACTGCAAATGAAGGCGAAATACTTTGATATCCAATTCCACCTCCAGTTGATCCAAGAGAAGTACTTACTGGCTGAAGAACAAAGGCTATACCATCAGCGCCTCCTCCATTGCATCCTAAGAAGACATCAACATCAAAGCTAAAAGGTTGATTCAAGTCAATCATAATATTATTCCAAACCGATCCTGCTTGAGTGTTAATTGCTGGAGTTAGTTGAAATACATTACCTGGTTGAACAACAGCTGTTCCATTAAATATAAAATTTGGAGTAATTACAGGTAGTGGATTGATAACTAAATTTGTAATGACTGTTCCTGAGCTAGTTACATCAGTATACGTTCCAGCACTAGTTTGCCAAGCTCCTTGCAAAAAAATACTATCACCGTCGCAGATTGACGTAGTAACAGTTGTTGTTTGTGAATATGCGTTAAAAGCAAAAAAAAGAAATATTATCTTCAGTAAGAATTTATTTTTGCCCATATCAACAAAAATAATCAAAAAAAATATATGTGTAATTTATACACTATATTCAATTTTTAATCAATTGAAAAAATTAGATCAGCTAGTTCTTTTGTTAAATTTTCTCTAGTAAATCTTTTTAAATCATAATTATCTGATTTATAGTTTTTGCTGAATAGTATTTCAATGGTTTTTTTTATGATATCTGTTGGATCATCATAACTGTGGTAAAAGGCTTTATTAAATTCTGTAAACAATTCTTTCGTATCACTTTCACTAGGTCCAAAAGAAAGAATTGGCTTTTGAGTAGCAAAATACTCAAAAACTTTTCCAGGATAATTTCCTTTGCCACTTTCTGAATTGAAAAGAAGTAGTAAAAGGACGTTAGCATTACTGTATTGTTTAATCACTTCTGAATGTGATAGATATCCTAAGTTTTTGATTTTACCTTTAAGATATTTGAAACTTTCTATTTGACTTAAAATGTTTAAATCAATATTACCAGATAATCTAATCTCTAGTTTAGAATCAAAATCCTTATTTACTTCACAAATTTGATTAAGCGCTTTCCATAATATTGTTGGATTTCGCAGATGATTAATAAGACCAAAGTGTCCAATCACAAATTTATCTACTGAAATATCAGTGGAAACTTTGAAGTCATCTTCATCAAAGCCATTAGTTATTAATTTAACATTTCTGGCACCAAGTTCACTGAACATTTTTACCCATTTTTCGCTAACTGTCAAGCATATGTCACATTTTTTCAAAACTTGATTTTCTAGCGATTTATGTCGTTTTAATGAAGATTTTGTTAAGTGAAATTCATTTAACATATCAAGTTCTGACCATGGATCTCTAAAATCTGCAATCCATTTTAAATTTAATTTGTTTTTTAATACTAAAGCTATAAGATGCATTGAATGAGGAGGGCCAGTACTTATGATTGTATCAATTGAATTTTCGATTAATTTCTTTTCTAAGTAATTAATCGATGGCTTAATCCACAATACCTTAGGGTCAGGAATAAAAAAATTACCTCTAATCCAATTAAAAATATATCCGAATTTTGAATTTGAAATGACACCAGAGGTTTCTGTTTTTTTTGATTTCTTTGAAAATATATTTTTTATACTATATGGCTCATATATTTTCTTTTTCCAAACAGTCACATCAGTTGATATCTGTTTAGTTAGCTCATCATCAATAAGCTCAATAGTTGGATTTTTTGGAGTATATACATAGGGTTTAATACCATATTTAGGTAAGAATTTTGAAAACTTTAACCATCTCTGTACTCCGGATCCTCCTGAGGGAGGCCAGTAGTAAGAGATTATAAGAACTTTTTTCATTTACTTTAGTTCTCTGTAACCCACAAAAATCAATAAAATAATCAAAACTGCTGATGAGGCTAAAGATATTTTTTCTCCTAAGAAGTACTTTTCAGGCTCAAATTTAAATTCAATTTTGTGATTACCCACTGGAACCTCCATAGCTCTTAAAACATAATTTGCTCTGAAATAATGATGTTCCTCACCATTTAGGTATAAGTTCCATCCCTTATCATAATATATCTCAGAAAAAGCAAGAAGACTTGTTTCATTTACCTCAGCAATATAAGTTAGATGATTGGGTTTATAATCCCTTAGACTTATTTTTTGATTAGTCTTTGAATATTGATTTTTTGATATTAAATTTTTGAAAGATTCATTGACTACTACTTCAGTAGATGGATTAAAATCATTCAGATTACTTATTTCTTCGTCTGCATTTTTTGCAAATACAATATTCTCAACAAACCATGCATTACCTAAAGCTCTGGGATTAATTTGGACCTTGCCAGATCTATCAATAAAATACTTAGTGTTCAGCATATTTAAAACTTTCATATTTCCAGACGAAATATGCTTTTCAATTAAATCTTGATATCTTCTTAACTTAGCACCATGGTAACCCCCAATTGAATTATGGTAGTAAGAGGTGCTGGCATCATTAAAAATATTTACACTTTGATTAAAAACTCTAAAATTTAAATCACTATCAGCAAGAATCAATCTATCAGCTGGTGTTTGCTTGTAAACTGTTTTTAATTTACTTTTTCTCTCAAAATTATCATCATTTAAATATCTTTTGTTAATTGGCCATAAATCAAATAGAATCAATAAAGTCAATATTGTAACTAATAAATTTGATTTGAGCTTGCCTCTCAGAAATACTAAGATTAAAATAAAGGATAGAGTAATAAACACAAAAGAACGAAATGCATCTGAAGATAGTAGAGATTTTCTATCTTCAATAATAGCATCAATTGGAAATCCATTGGCCTGTAATGTTTGATCTTGCATTCCACTAAAATCGCCAGCCAAACTAGGCAATAGTGCTAAAACTAGACAAAAACCACCTACTATATAGTAACTATACTTTAGTTTATTTTCAATTATTAATTTACTGTCCTTTTTAAATTTGAGAGCTGTGTCTAGAGCCATGATAGCCAATAGTGGTATCGTGAACTCGGCCACAACAAGTATCATTGATACCGCTCTAAATTTATTGTATGCTGGGAAATAGTCCAAAAATAAATCAGTCAAAAACATGAAATTTTTTCCCCATGCTAATAAAATGGATAATACAGTTGCAGACAATATCCAATATTTAAATCTCCCTTTGACTATAAACAAGCCCAATACAAAAAGGAAAACAACAATACTTCCTACATAAGTTGGTCCTGATGTTATTGGCTGACTACCCCAATAAAGTGGCAGTTGTTTGATAATTTTTTTTGCATTTGGGGCTCTTTTAATTGCCTCATAAGTTTTAGATTTTTCAGACAGTTCTCCTGTTGATGCACCACCATAAAAATTTGGAATTAATAAAGTTAGTGTTTCTGCTATACCATAGCTCCATTGTGTTGCATAATCCTTATCTAAACCAGATGTCTTATTATCTTGATTTTCACTCAGTTCAGATTTACCTCTTATGCTATATTCTCCGTACTCTGAAGTTACAAGTAGTCGTGTCATTGATGTACCAGCAGCTAAAAAAGCAGCCAATAGTAGTATTGATGCTCTTTTTAAAAAATCATTGATGTCATTTTCTTTAATTCTGTAGTAAAGTTCAACAATTCCAATTACTAAAAGTGTAAGAGCAGTGTAATAACTTATTTGAAGATGATTAGCATATATTTGCATTGCTACTGACAAAGCCGTCAATACACCTCCTAGTAAAATATTACCCCTGAATGAATAAAGAACTGCACCAACAACCATTGGTATGTAAGCAATAGCATGCGCTTTGGTCATATGACCAGCCTGAATTATAATTAAGAAATAGGTTGAAAATGCAAATGCTATAGAACCTAAAATTGCTATGCGATAATTAATGTTAAGAGATATTAAAAGAAAATAAAATCCAAGCAAATATAGAAAGAGCATATCTGCAGGTCTTGGAATACCTAATTGTAGAAATTCACTTACATATCTAACCAAGTTTGACTTGTATGACATGCTGACAAGATATGCTGGCATTCCACCAAACAACCTATTTGTCCATAAAGCTTCTTCGTCATTTTCTGCTCTGAAATCTCTGACTTCTTTTGAAATTCCTTTCCAAGTTTTAGTATCATGGGCTTCAATTTCTTTTCCCTCAAGAAGGGCAGTAAAATATCCAAATGATATTACAACAAATATTAAAACACTTAAAAAATGATGTTTATTATCTAGTATTTTCTTCATTTACTTCTTCAAAATCTGTGTACTCTCCATCATCATGATAAGTACTTTTATTTTTTTTAACATTTATTTTATCTATGGTTACTTCTCCCTCCTTTTTTTTAAAATCTTCTTTGTCAAAAGTTTGAGTTGTAAATCCCTTCGAATATTTTTTAAATATTCTTTTTAAAATCAAGGGGAAAAATAGCCTTATTAAATATTTTGAAATATAGTAAAAAACTGCAAAAAGCAATAAGATTTTTAGAAGTCCCATCTTATTTGCTTAAATACAAGTTTCTTTCAGAATAAACTTTTAAGAAGTACTCATCTTGAAGATTATCAATAAAGTATATTGCTTCACCTGTTGACTTCATTTCAGGACCTAGTTCTTTATTAACATTTGGAAATTTATTAAAAGAAAAAACTGGCACTTTTATTGCATATCCTTTTTTCTTTGGACTGAAAGTGAAATCTTTTAACATTTTATCTTCTAGCATTACTTTAGTTGCATAATTTATGTAGGGTTCCTGATATGCTTTGGCAATAAAAGGAACAGTTCTAGATGCTCTAGGGTTAGCTTCTATAACATATACCTTCTCATCCTTAATTGCAAACTGAATATTAATTAACCCTAATGTCTTTAAAGCTAAAGCTATCTTTTTAGTGATTTCAATTATTTGATTTCTTACATTATCACTGAGATCAAAAGTTGGTAATACAGCATATGAGTCTCCAGAGTGAATTCCACAGGGTTCAATATGTTCCATGATTCCAATAATATGCACATCATTTCCATCACAAATAGCATCTGCTTCTGCCTCAATTGCCTTTTCTAAATAATGGTCTAGCAAGACTCTATTATCAGGAATCTCATTTAAAAGGTTAACAATATGGTGCTCTAACTCCTCCTCATTTATAACAATTTTCATGCCTTGACCCCCAAGTACATATGATGGTCTTACCAAAATTGGAAAATTTAAATCCTTTGATATATTTAATGCTTCTTCAGCGGTTTGAGCAACTGCAAATTTAGGATATGGTATGTTTAGTTCTTTCAAAAGTTCTGAAAATCTACCTCTGTCCTCGGCGATATCTAATGCTTGATAAGTTGTACCTATGATCTTGATATTATATCTGTCAAGTTTTTCAGCAAGTTTTAAAGCAGTCTGACCACCCAATTGAACGATAACACCTAAAGGGTTTTCATGTAAAATAATATCGTAAATATGTTCCCAAAAAACTGGTTCAAAATATAGTTTATCTGCAGTATCAAAATCTGTAGAAACTGTCTCAGGGTTACAATTAATCATAATGGTTTCATAACCACACTCTTTGGATGCTAATACACCGTGTACACATGAATAATCAAATTCAATTCCTTGACCAATTCTATTTGGTCCAGATCCTAAAACTATAATCTTCTTTTTGTCAGAGGAAATACTCTCATTTTCAACAATTTTTTTTCCGTTTGAAATTTTGTTCATTTCAAATGTTGAGTAATAATATGGGGTTTGAGCCTCAAATTCAGCTGCACAAGTGTCAACCAATTTATATACTCTATTAACTGAAAGTTCTTTTCTTTTATCAAAAACTTGGCTTTCTAAGCATCCTAGCAAATGTGCGATTTGTCTATCAGCATAGCCTTTCATCTTAGCAGTCAGCAGTAAATCTCTTTCGATTTCTTCAATCGAATATTTCTCAATGAGTTTCTCAAGCTCCACAAGTTCCTCAATTTGATGTAAAAACCAGTAGTCTATTTTTGTTATATCAAATATTTTCTTTGTGGTAATGCCTAATCTCATTGCATCATATACCCTAAAGATTCTATCACCACTGGGATTAGCTAGTGAGTGTAGAATTTTGTCCTGATCTGTAAGTCCTTTGCCATCAGCTCCTAAACCATTTCTTTTAATCTCCAAAGATTGACATGCCTTTTGAAGAGCTTCTTGAAAAGACCTACCAATTGCCATTACTTCACCAACGGACTTCATTTGTAGTCCAAGATTTATGTCTGAACCTTTAAACTTATCAAAATTCCATCTTGGGATCTTAACTACAACATAATCTAAAGTAGGTTCAAAAAGTGCTGAAGTTGATTTGGTAATTTGATTTTTTAATTCATCTAAAGTATAACCTATAGCAAGTTTCGATGCAATTTTTGCAATTGGATAACCTGTTGCCTTGGATGCAAGAGCAGATGATCGAGAAACCCTAGGATTAATTTCAATTGCAATTATATCCTCTTTTTCATCTGGACTAACAGCAAACTGCACATTACAACCACCTGCAAAATCTCCTATTGATCTCATCATCTTTATTGCCATATTTCTCATTCTTTGATATGCTGTATCAGACAATGTCATGGCTGGTGCAATAGTAATTGAATCTCCTGTGTGTATGCCCATCGGATCAAGATTTTCTATTGAACAAATAATAATTACATTATCATTATCATCTCTGAGAAGTTCCAATTCATACTCTTTCCAACCAAGAACTGCTTTATCAATTAATACTTCATGAATAGGAGAAGCATGTAAGCCTTTTGACAATAACTTTTCAAAATCCTCTTTGTTGTGAACAAAGGATGCGCCAGAACCTCCTAATGTAAATGAAGGCCTAATTACCAGAGGGAAACCAAGTTCCTGAGCAATTGCTTTGCCTTCTAAAAATGATGTGGCAATTTTTGCAGGGGCAACTGGTATATCAATATCATGCATTAACTTTCTAAATTGCTCTCTGTCCTCCGTTATTTCAATAGCACTTATATCTACACCAATTATTTTTACATTATATTTTTCCCAAATGCCTTTTTCATTTGCTTCGATACATAAATTTAGTGCTGTCTGACCACCCATTGTTGGCAAAACAGCATCAATTTCTCTCTCCTCAAGAATTTCAACTATAGATTTGGTTTCAAGTGGCTTGAGGTAAATATGATCAGCAACAACACTGTCCGTCATAATCGTTGCAGGATTTGAATTGATTAACGATACTTCAATCCCTTCGTCTCTTAAGGATCTAGAAGCTTGTGAGCCAGAGTAATCAAATTCACAAGCTTGACCTATTACAATAGGACCGCTTCCAATTATCAATATAGATTTGATGGACTTATCTTTTGGCATTTTGTTTGCTAAATAAATTAATAATTAAGTTTTGAAGAAATGTTACAAGTTAATGTTGTTAACATCTTTTCAAAAAAAAAGTGCTTTAAAAAGCACTTCTAGTTTTTACTTGTGACCTATCTCATCGGAGACTGTAAGCCTCTTTCTCCCCTTGGCCCTTCTTCTTGATAAAACATTTCTGCCGTCAGACGATGACATTCTCTCTCTGAAGCCATGTTTGTTAACTCTTTTTCTATTAGAGGGTTGAAATGTTCTTTTAGGCATTTTACTAAAATTTTGACAAATTTAACATTTTTTTCGGCTTACTAGTAATACTTTAACCTAAATATCATAATCAAAAAAATTCAAAATAAATTTGATTTTTTCTGGTTTATAAAATGGCACATTCCAATATCCATCATATGAAATTTTTGTTGGAAGATGCTTGTCCTTAAAGTAATCAGATTTAACCTCAATAAGCATATTTAGTTTTAGTAACACTGATTTATATTCAAAATGGTAAGTTCTGTATAAAACGTTCATGTTTTTCTTATCAAAATAACTTACAATTTTTCTTATGAGTGCTTTCTTTAATTCTTTATTTTTCAAACTATCCTTTACTGAGACGGTAAAATTGTAACACTGTATTCCATTATAATTAGTTTCACTCAGAAAATAATCATAATATTTTTGCATTGTTATATCAAAAATCTCAAGTCTTTTTGATAAACCACCTTTTTTTTGCTCTGTTTCTGAAGAACCCACAGAAAAGCCAATAGTTTTTGCATCTCTATAATTTTTACTTCCTTCTTTGGATTTTGAAATTTTAAGATTTACAGAAATTGTATCTTCTGGAAAAAAAACTTTATCAAATGCACTCTGAGTATAATATCTATACTTACCACTTCTTTTAAAAATTTTTCCAGAGTCTATTTTTGTATTATAATTGATGTATGCATTTTTACCATTTGAAATATAATTTCCTTCTTTCTTTGAGAATGCTAATAAATTATCATTTTTATTATGTATAGATAAGTTAGAAGAAAAATTATGAGAGTAATATCTAAGATATTTAAACGATTTATAAAAAGTAGTATCATTCTTTATGATTTCTATAAAATCATCAACTTTTAATGATGTATCGTTTACAGTTATATCAACTTCATTAAGAAACACTATGTACGGAAGTGAATCTTGTGAATACGAGTTTTTAAACAAAAAAAACATTAAAATGATATATCTCATTTAACAAAAATAAAAAAAGCCAACACAATGTGTTGGCTTTAGGTTACACGTAAGCCGGATTCTGTTCCCTTGCGAGTACTATCATTTATCTAGGTTACAAGTTACCTTGCAACTCGAGCTGCCTACCCCTCAAGTTTAGCGAGCAACTATCAAAACTTGATATACATGGCATTGCACCGTATAGAGTTTACCTGATTTCACTACAGCCTAACTGTACATACTTTCTGTTGCACTTGTCCTCATTTTCATGGACGGATGTTATCCGCTATACTGCTCTTTGGTGTCCGGACTTTCCTCTTTATTACAAGCGATAGTATCAGTAACCACTTACAAAATAAATAATTGTATTTTAATCTACAAACTAGTATATTAGTTATTTTTGTTCGATGCGCTTCCAATTAAAAAGTATTGATACAAAATCCAGTGCTAGAACAGGTGAGATTACCATAAATAATAGCACAATCAAAACTCCTGTTTTTATGCCAGTTGGAACATTGGGAAATGTCAAAGGTATCATGCAAAATTTATTAGAGGAAGATTCTAAGGCAGAGATCATTTTAAATAATACTTATCACCTTTATTTAAGACCAGGTGTAAAAATTATAAAAAATGCAGGAGGAATACATTCGTTTACAAACTGGAAAAGACCTATAATAACGGATAGTGGTGGCTATCAAGTTTACTCTTTGTCGAACAAAAGAAAAATTTCTGAAAAAGGAGTTAGATTTCAATCTCACATTGACGGAAGCTACCATTTCTTTACTCCTGAGTACGCAATAGACATTCAAAGATTAATTGGAGCTGATATTATAATGGCATTTGATGAGTGTCCTGAATTTAATTGTGGTTTTGATTATGCAAAAAAATCAATGGAGCTTACTCACAGGTGGCTAAAAAGATGTATTTCTAGAGCTAACGCAACTAATAAGATTTATGAAAGGGAACAAACATTATTTCCAATAGTTCAAGGAGGAACTAGCAAAGAGTTAAGAAAATTATCAGCAGATTTTATTTCATCAACCGATTGTAAGGGAAATGCAATAGGTGGCCTATCTGTTGGTGAACCTGATGAAATTATGTATGAGATGACAGACATAGTCTGTTCAATATTACCAAAAGACAAACCACGCTATTTAATGGGTGTGGGTACGCCATCTAATCTTCTAGAAAACATTGCATTAGGTGTTGACATGTTTGATTGTGTGCTGCCAAGTAGAAATGCTAGAAACGGAATGCTATTTACTTCAGAAGGCGTCATCAATATAAAAAACAGTAAATGGAAAAATGATCACTCTGTTTTAGATAAAAATGGAAAGTCTGAGGTTGATAGAGACTACACCAAAGCATATTTAAGACATTTATTTAATTGTAACGAAATTTTAGCAAAGCAAATCGCAACCTTGCACAATCTGCGATTTTACTCATGGCTTATTGAGGAATCTCGAAACAAAATTAATGAAGGTATGTTCACTGATTGGAAAAATAGCATGCTGAAAAAACTATCATCAAGACTCTAATTTATTAATCATGCAAAGATTTGATAAATACATTATAAAGAAATTTTTAAAAACATTCTTTTTTGGAATTTCAATTTTTGTAGTAATAGTTATTGTTTTTGACATTTCCGAAAAAATTGATGATTTTTTAGAAAATAGTGTTCCTATCAATGCTATAGTTTTTAAATACTACTTTAATTTCATACCTTATTTTATAAATCTTTTCAGTCCTTTTTTCATCTTTTTATCAGTAATAGCATTCTCTTCTAAGATGGCTTTAAATATGGAATTCATAAGTATTTTCAATAGCGGAATAAGCTTAAAAAGATTACTTTATCCTTTTTTTATAACCTCTATATTTTTAGCTTCTTTTTCTTTTTTCTTAGGAAATTTTATAATTCCTAATTCTAATATTGAGAGAATTGAGTTTGAAAACAATTACCTAAAAGGAAAAAAAAATAAAAGAATTAAAAGCAAAAATATACAAATCCTTCCAGGTCAATATATTTATATGGACAGTTATAATTCTGTAAGAGATATTGCTTATAAATTTTCAATTGAAAATATTGAAAATGGGAAACTAGTTTCTAAACTAAATTCATCATACGCTCAGTATGATACTACTGTCTCTAAATGGAAAATTTTTAACTATCAGATACGGAAGTTTAATGATTCAAATGAAATATTATCTTTTGGGAAACAAATTGATACATTAATAAATTTTAACCCAGACGACTTAAAATACAGAAAAAACATAGTTGAAACTATGAACTTATTTGAGCTAAATAAATTTATTGAAAAAGAGAAAATTAAAGGAAATGAACAAATTTTATACTATAAGTTAGAGAAATACAAAAGGTTATCCTATCCATTTTCTACTGTAATTTTAACAATTATAGCATTTGCAATTTCTTTAAAAAGAAGAAAAGGAGGTATGGGAATAAACATTGCGATAGGTATATTCATTGCATTCAGCTTCATTCTATTTATGCAAATTTCAACTACATTCTCAATAAAATCAAACCTTAGTCCTTTTCTTTCTGTATGGATCCCCAACATACTTTATGCTGTGCTAGCTTTTATTTTGATACGTAAAAAACAATTAGTTTAATAATAGAATTTTCCTTGAAAAGCACCTCTCTCTTTTATTCTTTTTTCCACCAAAGAAGTGAGTTGATAATTTTTCAGCCCATACTTAGGGTAAATTAGTATTTCTGATGGTGATTCACTAAAAAACCTTTCTATCATGATGTCAGGTCTTAGCTTTTCTAAAAAATCAATAACTAAATCAATATATTCATCTAGATCAAAAAAATTAAAATATGTTTTATCATTCTTAAATTGGTAGGCCATCATCGTATTTTTTATAATTTGAAGATGATGTATTTTTAAACTGTTAATGGGAAGATTAGATATTTTTTCAGCATGAGAAAGCATATCTTCTTTACTCTCTTTTGGTAATCCTAAAATTAGATGACCTCCTAAATCTATATTTCTGTTTTTTGAAATTTCAAAAGCTCTAATCGTTTCAGAATATGTTTGACATCTATTAATTAAATTCAAAGTTCTATCAATTGTAGATTCAATACCATATTCAATTTTTATGTAAAATCCCTTGCTTACAAGATGTTCTAAATAATCAAGAGTATCAGTATCTACACAATCAGGCCTAGTAGCAATTATTAAACCTAATATATTTTCATGTTTTAAAGCTTCTTCGAACATCTGTTTTAGCTTAGAAAGCTCAGCGTATGTATTTGTATATGCTTGAAAATAAGCTAGATATTTTAGATTTTTATATTTTTTTGAAAAAAAAGAAATTCCTTCATTAATTTGAGTTGTGATACTTTTTTTTGGCTTGCAGTATTTTGGATTGAATGAATTATTATTGCAATATGTACAACCACCAACTCCTTTAATACCATCTTGATTAGGACATGTAAAACCTGCATCAATTGATACTTTTTGTACTTTAACACCAAATTTTTTCTTTAAAAATGGAGAATATTTAAGATAACTCATTGGTATCTAATTTAAAATTATTTAATCTCTATATGATGTCTGAAAGATTAAATTTTTGTTTTAACCTTACCCCTTTTTCAGTTTTCTTAACAGTGCAACATTCATAATTAGGATCATGTTGTAAGAAAAGAATATAATTTTTATCAGCTGCCTCATCCAAGAACTGTCTTTTTTCTTCAAGAGTGATTAATGGCCTTGTATCATATCCCATAACATAAGCAAGTGGTATATGACCAATACTTGGAAGTAGATCAGCCATGAAAACAATCTTTTTATCGTTATAATTAATTATTGGTATAGTTTGTGACTCTGTATGACCGCTTACAAAAAAAACAGAAATATTTTCAAATAACTTTCCTTCATTTTCAATTAATTTTAATCTGCCACTCTCCTTTATCGGATGGATATTTTCTTTCAAAAAAGATGCTTTTTCTCTACTATTGGGATCAGTTGCCCATTCCCAATGTTTCTTACTAGTCCAAAAATTAGCATTTTTAAATGCAAGCTCATATTTATTTTTCACTTTATCATAAATAACACTACCTCCGCAATGATCAAAATGTAAGTGAGTTAAGATAACATCTGTAATCTGTTCTGAACTATAACCTAATGAATTAATAGATTTTTGTAAGCTATCATCTCCATGCAGATAATAGTGCTTGAAAAAATTCTCACTTTGCTTATCTCCAATACCAGTATCAATTAAAATAAGTTTATTCTCTTGTTCAATTAAAAGTGAACGCATTGCCCAAGTGCATAAATTATTTTCATCAGCAGGGTTTGTTCTTTGCCATAATGACTTTGGAACTACACCAAACATAGCGCCTCCATCAAGTTTAAAATATCCTGTATCTATTGTATACAATTTCATGTTGACAAATTATATAATCACGAATATAATAATTAGAATTAATATTTAATTTGGATATTATGAATATCCATTTTATAGCAATTGGGGGAGCTGTAATGCATAATATGGCCATTTGTTTATCAAAATCCAACAATATCAGTGGTTCAGACGATCAAATTTATGAACCAAGTATGAGTAGACTTAAGAAATATAATTTACTTCCAGAAAAATTAGGATGGAATAAGTCAAAGATAACAGATAAAATTGATTGTGTTATTTTAGGTATGCACGCAAAAGAAGATAATCCTGAGCTTTTGCAGGCAAGGAAGATGAATATACCTATATATTCCTTTCCTCAATACATTGCAAAGCACAGCGTAGACAAGTTTAAAATAGTCATTGCAGGTAGTCATGGAAAAACTTCAATAACTTCTATGATCATGCATGTATTAAAATCAATGAAAATTGAATTTGATTACATGGTGGGTGCTAAAATAGAAGGATTTAAAAATATGTTTCAACTCACAAAAAAAAATAAAATTATAATTCTGGAGGGAGATGAATATCTTTCATCAACCATTGACCCGACTCCAAAATTTCATAAATATGACCCTAATGTGGCTGTTATAACTGGAATCTCTTGGGATCATATAAATGTCTTTAAAACCTTTGACATATATGTTGAACAATTCAAACAATTTATCGAAATGGTCAAAGAAAAATTGATTTATTTTGAAGATGACAATAATCTTAAAAATTTAGTTCTTAAATCTAATTCCAAAGCTAAGTTTATAGCTTACAATACACCTAATTATGAGATAATAAATAATAAAACTGTTTTAAACGGTGCGGAGCTAAAAGTTTTTGGCAATCACAATATGCAAAATATTAAAGCTGCGATGGAAGTTTGTAAAATTTTAAAAATCGATAAAAAAAGTTTTTTGCAAAGCATCTCAACTTTTAATGGTGCTGAAATGAGATTAGAGACAGTTAAAAAAACAAAAACATCAACATTATTTAGAGATTTTGCACATTCTCCATCAAAGTTAAAAGCAACAATTAATGCTGTTAAAAATCAATTTAACAGAAGGTTGATTGCGTGTATGGAGTTAAATACCTTTAGTAGCTTAAATAAGTCTTATTTATCTGAATATAAAGAATGTATGAATGAATCAGATATTGCAATTATTTATTATAACCCAAAAAATATTAAGTCAAAAAATCTTAAGAAAATTAGCAAACAAGAAATTTTTGAAGCTTTTTCTTATCAGGACTTAAATATTTTCGATGATTCAAAAAAATTAGAAAAATTTATTAAATCTTTTAATTTTAAGTATACAAATCTTCTAATGATGAGCTCTGGAAACTTTGATAATTTAATTATTGAAAATCTGATTGATTGATGCAAAAAGCTTTCAATTTAAAGCATTTAATATTGAAATCATAACTGCCATAGCGTAAATAATAAAAAATATACCTATTAATAAAGCTAATGATCCCAAGCATATTCCAGCAATTGCCATAACTCTTCCTTTACTTTTTAATCCAATACTTCCAAAGACTATTGCTAAAACAGAAAATAGTGCACCTAAAACAGGTAATACAAATAATAATGGAATTGACAATACACCAATTAATAATGAGGAGAACCCAAAAGGAAAACTACCATCGCTTTTTTCTGTTTTAAGATAATTAATCATTTCATTATCATTTTTTACAGATATTGTTTGACTTTCATAATTTTGAACTGGAAATGATCCATTTGAAATAAAAGGAAACAATAACATGAAACAAAAGACTAAATGTATTTTACTCACAATTTTAAATTTAATACCAAATTATAAAAAATGAAAAAAATACTAATGATAATCATTATATTTTTTCAATCAGAATTAAATGCTGAAGAGTATGTTGGTAGTATAATATTATCTGATAGCACAATATATACATTCCAATTAAATTTAATCATCAATAAAGAAAATATAACAGGATATTCGATAACTAATTATGGTACTAGTAGTGAAACAAAATCAAGTATTGAAGGGACTTTTGATAAAGCAAAAAATGAATATATAATAATTGAAAAACATATAATTTATACAAAATCTAAGGAAAGTATTAAAAATTTTTGCCATTTAAGAATAGATTTAAGTGAAAAGGGATCTTTTAAATCTAAAAGACTTGAAGGTGAATTTATTGGATATTTTGATAATAAAGACAAATGCGCTGAGGGAAAAGTTATACTTATTAAGAAAGAAAAACTAAAAAAAATTGAGAGTAAAATAAATAAAAGAATTCAAAAAAGTATTAATGACAAATCAGAAGATAATAACAAAAAAATAACTCTTAAGAAAGATGATAAATTCTATATTGAAGCCAGTAAAAGATATATTAGCATAAGAATATGGGACCCAAACCAAGAAGATAATGATATGATAACTATAAAATTTAATGATGATTTAATCCTTGAAAATTATTCAACAAAAAATAAACCAAAAAAAAGAAGAGTAAAACTTAGTAAAGGAAGGAATTCATTAGTCATTAGTGCTGTAAATGAAGGAACCAATCCTCCAAACACTAGCGCAGTTGAAATCAAAGTAGAAAACAATGTATATCAAATTCAAACAGATTTAGAAGTGAAAAATGATATTATAATTTTCATAGATAGAAAATAAAACTAGTGACTCTGGAGGGAGTCGAACCCCCAACCTCCTGATCCGTAGTCAGGTGCTCTATCCAGTTAAGCTACAGAGCCATTTTACAAATTTAAAAACTGAAAATTAAAATATGTTGATTAATTATCTTATTTCAACATTTAAACCGTATAGGCTTAGATCATATCTAAATTGCTCAAGATAGTCGATCTCTCCTGTTAAAACAACACAACTTCCTTTAAGATGTGTCAAAACAGCGCATTGTTCTGCTTGTAATGGAGTGTGATCACAAATGGCCTCTAGACAATCCGTCACATGTTCAAAAGTGTTATAATCATCATTTACAAGAACTAGTTCTTTTAAAAGAGTTTTACTTTTTTGGTTACTTAAAGGTTTGGATTTATTGGCCATGTGTTGTTTCTACAATATTAAAAACATTCAATATTATGAAAAAAAACTTATGAAAAAAAACATTAATTATACTTATTTAAATTTTTTATGAAACGTTCAACGTTAGCTTTTGTTTCTAGAGTATATTTAAATGGTTTCTGGTTTTTTCTTTGCTTTGCTTGCCTTTTAGAGTCCTTTGTTTCTTTAATAATGTTCATAAAATCATCATTAGAGGAATAACATTTCATTATACCATTTTTGTAGTTAAAATAATATATATCATCAAACTCTGTTTTAAGATAAATTGTAAATTGATTTTTGTTTCTTTTTTTATCAAGAATAACTTTTCCCTCAAGAAGTGAGTTTATTTGATTATTTAAAATGTTTCCAAGTCCGATATAACCATTTGACACGTAAGATTTAAGAGTTGAATTCCAAACCAAATTAACATTAGTGAAATTAAGAGTACTAGCCATTTCACTTGGAAATACAGCGAATTCATCACTTACTTCAAGATCTAAATACAAATTTTCAGCTTCATTAGTTCCAACAACCTTACACAAATTTAAAAGATAGTTTTCATCAAAATTGAAATCTAAATCTCCAGGTGCAGAATAGATATCATCAACCATTATTTGTAAAGCTTCATCATTAAAGTAAAAATCAAATAAAAGAAAGCCTTCAAATGATTTTAAATTATTTTCAATCGAAAAGTTTCCGTATGAATCTATTTTCACCCTACCCATTTCTGAAGTGAGATTAACCTTACCTGTACTTACAGATTTACAAGACTTATCATCAAAAGAAAAATAACTACTAGAGCTATCTCGTTGTCCAAAAATAAAGGTGTCATTATTAGTAAAAGATATCTTATTTTCTAATGAAAGTAAACTTTTATCATTTGATTTGAATTTTTTGTTCATTAAAACTGGATATACTGTTAAAGAATCAGAACTAAAAAAATGTCCATAATAAATATTTTTAGAAAAATCATTAACACTATTTTTCTCCAAATTAATAACAAGAGAGTCTAGATTAAGATTAGAATTAAAACTAACCCAATCAGCAGATAAACAATTACTAAGAATTTTAAAATATCCATTGTAATTAAAATCACTTGATTTTCTAAATAGCTTTAATTTTCCATAAAACTTAAATTTATCATTAATCTTAAATTCTTTATCTATTTCTATTGATGCATTTGCATTAGTTACAAAATCTTTGGTAACATAAATAGAATCAAAAAATAATTTTTGATTTTCATGCTTAAAATTGTAATAACCTGATGCGAAATATTTGTTTGCATCAAGAATATCGACTTTACAATTATAAAATTTATAATTAGTGTTAGAATCAATTAATGTTATGTTGCAATTCTCTAAAGACTCCACTCTGCCGTCTTCAATGAATATCTTTGAGCTTGTATTACTAATTTCTGCATCAGCAACAACTAAGGAATTGATTCCGTAAATTTCTAACTTGTCACTTTTTAACTCATATTTTGCATAATTTGCTTCAAAGGATAGTGAATCATCTGTGCTTGATGTAGAAATAAATTCCAAAAATGAACCTTGATTTAAAGAGTCTCCAAATTCAAGTATATCATTTCTTATATCCCAATCTAACTTATCTATTCTGCAGAAATAGTTATTTGTTACAAAATTTACTGATGACATGATCCCATTGGAAAAGAAAGTTCCTTTCTTTTCATAAATATCAATATTAGTTCTTAAATTTTTTGTTTCAAAGCTGAGTTTATCACCATTATATACAAATAGATCAGCTGTATCAGACTTGAACCACTCTGCATTAAAGTTGAATCTTTGAGCATGTACCTCTGAATTATCTAGCTTCATTTTTCCTAATCCAGTAAGTCCTATGGGTTGGAAACATAACCTTCCATCAAAGAATGCTTGATTTGCATAAAAAGAAAAACTTGAATCTATTTTATTAATGAACACTTTATCCTGATATGGAAGATATTTTGAAAGTGTAACACTATTTTTCACATCAGGAAATTCGATTCCATCCATTATTTGATCAATGAAAATTGAATCAGTTAATAAAATAGCTGAATCTGGAAAAAAGAATACTTCTTTATTATAATAACTAGAGTTTAAATATTCTAATCTACCGTTACCTTTGAGACCTTTATTACTCAAGTTAATGTTAGTATAGTATTTTGTTTTGCCATAAATTTCTTCACCTGTATCTCCAAATATTTTACTAAATCCTAATGAATAATCATCTTGAAGCTTTAAGGTGTCAGAAAAATTATTAAAGATGCCTGCAGAAACAAAATCACCAGAGAAGGCTAAACCTTTTCCGCTGTAATTCTCTAAACTATCAATCTCAAAAGGATCTAAGTGGAAGTAGAAGTTTTTCCTATCATAGATAGAATTAAAAATTGATTTGTCATCATAATATACGAATGACCTTTCAAAACTTCTGAAAATTGGATAATTAGGAAAACTGTCTCTATAAATACCTGATTTATTATTTTCATTATCAATTACTAAATCTCCAGTAACTGACTGCAAGACCGTCTTGACATCAGTCAAAATTTCATTTCCATACATATCTTTCTTTACAGGTAATTTTGGAACCTTAAGTCTGACAGAGTCTATTTTGTTTAAATTAATCTTGAAATCATCATATATAAAATCAAATTTTTTGCCGAACAAATTGAATCTTCCAGATCCAGCTGAAATAAAGCCAGAAAAAGAAAAATCTCTGTTTTTCTTAAAGACTAGCCTGCCCTTAAATGGTTTTAAGAATACACTTTGAGTCTTACTAAGAGTTATATCTCTTACACCAGCAATCATGAGATCCTTATTTTCTAAATTGATAGCTGCATTTACAATTTTATTTTTTGAATTGTTTCTTAAAGAAGAAACAAAACTTATAACATCATAGTCACTTAGTTTAGACTTTGCTTTGATATATTTCTCAACATTTTCTTGAACATAAATTCTTTCCTCACCAGAATCATAAAATAAAAATCCATAATTTGATAAGTTTATAAGATAGTTTTTTACTTGTAATATCGGATAGCCAATATATTTAGCAAAGTCTGAAACATAAAAGATATTTTCTTGTTTGTCTCTTACATAGTTGCTTATTAGTATTAGAGGATGTATTTCATCAATTCCTGCTAGCATATCATATTTTTTTTCATCAAAAAAGTCAAGTGATTCAAATTCAACATTTGAAATAGATGCACCAGGTACTGAACCGAACTCAATCAAGCTACTATCAATTGACCATTCCATCATTTCAAAATAAATTGACATTTTATGATATGAATTAATCATTGGTTTTCTGAAAGAAGTATTGATTGAATTAAAAAGTTGTAATTTTCTTTCATCATCAAAATATTTTAATTTCAAATCAGAGTGAAAAATTGAATCATTATCAAAGTAAATCTTTAGTGCGCATGAACTTGAAGTCAATGATTTACTCTCCAAGTTAAAACGATCTGACTCAGCTACTAATAATTTTTTACCATTTTTTTTAAATATAATTTTGGCATCAGCATACTTTCCTCCATCAGCAATAAACTTTTTACCATTTAGCATGTATCCTCCCTCGTAATCTATCCCATTAAAAATTTCTTTCAGAAAAATTTTCTTTGAATATGAAGTAAATCTAGGATATGTTTGAGACATTTTTCCAATTGAAATTCTATTTTGAAACTTACCTGTTAATGGTTTATCAAATAAATATTTATTATAAAAGGAAACAGAATCACAATTTATCTTAGTAGAACGTGTGTCAATTTTGTATTTATCTAAAATGACATAAATGCTATCTGAGGAAATAGAATGAGTTGACCAGTCTACTACTCCTTCTTCACCATTCCATTTATTTTCAAAAGGATAGTATTTTCCTCTAGTTAAATTTATTTTAATAGAATTTCCCTTTGTAGTACACATAAGATTTGTAGGATCAGAAAATACAACAACTGGATTTTGATCTACATAATCAAAAAATACTTTAGAATCAGAATAAGACCAATTTAAAGTTTTAGTTTTTCTAATAGACTTTAGCTGAACAAGATTTGCTGAATAAATAAGAAAATTATTAAATTTATTAATTGTGTTTTCTTCCAGAACCTTTTGTAACACATTGATCCAACTATCTAAATCATGACTGTTAGATGAAAAAACTAATAAATATGATTCAAAAAAATTTCTAAAATGAGAATTAGGCTTTAATTTTTTTTGAATCATAAAGTTTAATAGTCTACCAGTTTCCAAATCTTTATTCTCTGACAGGATTTTACTAAATTTTTTATATGAAGATTTTAAATCTTTGTTTTCTTTCAGTTTTATATACGACTCAAGTTTCTTTTGAACTGACTGTTGCTGAATTGATGATTCATTGCTTATTTGAGCATTCAGAAAACTGAACTGAAAAACGAAAAATAATAAGAGTGTTATTTTTTTATTCTTAACAATAACCATCCATTTTTATTTTTTTTATTTATTAATTGAAGATTTAAGTCTTTAATCTTATTTAGCAAAATTTCATAGTCAGTTTGAAGAAAACCACTTAAAATAAATTCATTGGCTTCTGTCTCAATAAAGGCTTCAAAGCTATTCAAAATAACATTTCTATTAATGTTTGAAATTATTAAATCAAATTTTTTGTTTTTTGGTACATTATCATCTTTTATTAACTCCACATTGTCAATATTGTTTTTTTTAAGATTCTCGAAAGTATTATCTATACATTTATTATCGTAATCAATTGCAGTAACTGACTTAGCATTTAATTTTGAAGATATTATTGATAATATACCTGTTCCACATCCAAAATCAAGCACATTCTTATTTTCTAAATTCATATCAAATAACTCCTTGCACACCAAAAAAGTTGTTTCGTGATGCCCAGTTCCAAATGACATTTTGGGATCAATAATTATTTCATATTTGAGGTTAATCTGCTTGTGAAATGATGCTCTTACAATACAGTCATTATTAATTTGTATGGGTTCAAAATTACTCTCCCACTTTTTATTCCAATTTTCAGTGATTATCTCATTAAAATTGAATTTGAAATTAAGATTTTTAGATAATATTTCGATTTCATTAATTAAATCATCAGTTACATTATCCTCACTAGCATAAGCATAAATATTGTTTTTGGACTCTTCACAAGACTCAAAGCCAAGTTGAAAAAGAAAAGCAGTTATTATTTCAACAGATCGTTCATTAAAGTTACCAAGGGTTAATGAAAACTTAAAATAATTCACCTATTCTAACTATTTCAATAAAATCATCATAAATAAGTGAAGCCCCTCCAACTAGTCCACCGTCTATATCTTTCTGTTTAAATAAGTCTTTAGCGTTGTTTTTGTTGCAACTACCACCATATACAATTTTTATTGTTTCTGAAATTTCTAAACCATATTTCTCTTTAATTAAATTTCTGATATAAAAATGCATTTCTTGAGCCTGAGATGGTGTTGCCGTTTTACCTGTTCCAATTGCCCAAACTGGTTCATAGGCAACTATTATTTTTTTAATACTTTTTACATTTATTTTATCTATTACTGCTAATATCTGATTCTTTACAACTTTAAAATGCTCATTTTTGTCTCTATCATTTTCTTTCTCACCAACACAAAAAATTGGAACAATATTATTTTTTAAACATTGATTAATTTTTGTTGTTATTAGTTTAGATTCCTCGCCAAAATAAAGTCTTCTTTCAGAATGCCCAATAATACAATAACTTACACCTATAGACTTTAGCATTTTAGCAGACACCTCGCCTGTATAAGCACCATTTTCATACTCACTCACATTTTGAGATGAAACCATAATTTGTGGATTATTTTCACAATTTTTAAGAACAGCCTCTAAAAATAAATTTGATGGTGCAACAACTAAGTTGTTTTTAAAATTATTTATGGAAATCATATTACTTAGCTCTCTGGCTTGAGAGTAGTCTAAATTCATTTTCCAGTTTGCTATAACTAATTTTTTACTCATTACATTTTAATTCTAGGATCAATAATTGAATATAAATAATCAACAACAATATTTACAAAAACAAATATCAAAGATACAAGAAGAACTATACCCATTACAACCGGCACATCTAAATTGTTCAAAGAATTAACCAATTCCTTACCGATTCCGTTCCATCCAAAAATATATTCCACAAATACAGAACCAGCGAGAAGAGATGCAAACCATCCTGAGATTGATGTTATAACTGGATTTAATGCATTTACTAGAGCATGTTTGAAAAGAACTTTAAACTTTGAAAGACCTTTTGATGTTGCTGTTCTAATATAATCCATTGATAAAACGTCAATAAGTGAGTTTCTTGTCAATTGAGTGATTATTGAAAGAGGTCTAAGAGAAAGTGTTAAAGCCGGTAAAATAAGATTAATTAAATTCAGTTTTTTTTCTCCAGAGTAGTCATCTATCTCAAATAAACTTCCCGTCACACTCAAATTAGTATAATCATGAAGTAAAAATCCAAAAATCCAAGCAAATAACATTGCACTAAAGAATGAGGGTAATGATATTCCAATTGCCGTGAAAAAAATTATTAATCTATCAAAAAAAGTATTAATAAATATTGCACAAATGATACCTAAAATTATGCCTAAAAAAGAAGCCAAAAGCATAGAACTTGTTGCTAAAACCACTGTATTTGGGAAAGTACTCAAAATAATAGATGATACACTCTCTCCTTTCTTAAAATAAGATTCTCTCAAATAAGGTTTTTTCACAACTATTGATTTTGAACCAATATCAAAGATTTTAAAAAATTTATATTTTTTTTGTTTAGCATATGTGTAATTATCTTTATTGGTGTTCTCCAAAACAGATATAAAAGAAAGGTCATTTATATAGTACAAAAACTGTATGAATACAGGCTGATCCAGAGCATATTTCTTTTTTATCTCATTTAGTTGCTCTGAGTCCTCTCTTTTGTCTAGCATCATTCTTGCTGGGTCAGCAGGCAAAACATTAAATAAAAGAAAAATAACGACTACAACTCCCAAAATAACTAGCATGGTGTCGTATATTTTTGTAAGGAGAAAATTTCTCAAATTATTTAATTAATTTTTCGAAATGATTGTGATGTAATTTTTCAATAACAGTTCCCTTTTGAATTCTCAAAATTCCAGGATTTGATCTTACTATAGTTTTTAAAACTGTTTCATCTGTGTAGCTGAAATCAATATTTAAATCATTATTATCATTAAAATTTTTGATTATGTCTTCATTTGAAGCAGTTAGAAAAATTATTTGTTCATCTGGTGATTGCATATATATATTCTCTATTTTGATAATGGATTTCTTATTAATCTTGTTTAAATCATAACTAACAAAGACTAAAACATTATCCAAGTTCAGTAGTGAATCAGTAATATCAATGTTTTTATTTTGAACTGAAAAATCTGTTATCTTAGGCTCATAGCCTTTCACAAGTATTTTTGTTTTGTCAGTGAAGTTCAAATACTCATATCTATCTGTATTACTTAACCACATGTCAGCAACCATTTCAAGCTCTTCTCCTGTTTGAATATCTCTTACAAGATAGATTGGGGACTCTTCGGTGCAAGGTAAATTTAACTCGAAACAAGTTTTCATATTGTCACTTATGTTTTGACCAACAGCATATGGCCTGTAATCTTTCAATGGTAAATTATTATATGTGTAAAAAGCAAAAATTGTAGATGCTAGTGTTACTAAAAAAATGTATGCATAGTCTCCTTTTTTGGAAAAAAAAGATTTGAAGTTATCTTTTCCTCTAAATATTACTACTAAAATAATTAATATTATTACGTCCTTATAGAACGAGTCCCAAGGTCTCAGCTTTAAAGCGTCTCCAAAACACCCACAATCTGTAACTTTATCAAAATAAGCTGAATAGAAAGTGAGAAAAGTGAAAAATACCATCATGGCAGAAGTACAAAAGAATGTAAATCTAAATTTTGTAGCAGTAATTAAGAGAGCTCCTAATACAACCTCAAAGATGCATATTAAAAAAGCTAGCTGTAAAGAAATGGGAGAAAAAAATTCTATATTAAGTACTTGAAAGTACTCATTTAATTTGTATGAAAAACCAATAGTATCATTTACTTTCAAAAGTCCTGAAATAATTAAAAAAACTCCAATAAAAACTCTAAGAAAGGTTGAAATAATTTTATTCACTTTTTTCTAATTTGATTAACGCAAAAACTGCATAATTTAACATATCTAAATAATTAGCATCTATACCTTCTGAAATAATTGTAGATCCATTATTTTTCTCAATTTGCTTTACTCTGTATATCTTTTGAAGTATGAGATCTGTTAGAGAACTTACTCTCATATCTCTCCAGGCTTCACCATAGTCATGATTCTTCGCAATCATCAGATTTTTAGCTTCAGAAGTTATGCTTTTGAACAAATTAATTGCTTCTTCATTTTTTACATCATCAATTAAATCAGAAATCCCAAGTTTAATTTGAGTCAAACCTATTACGGCATAATTAACTATTCCAATAAACTCTTTTTCAATTCCTTCATCGACTTTTTGTATGCCTTTTAACTCTATGCTTCTAATGCGCTGAGCCTTGATAAAAATTTGATCTGTTAATGAACTAATTCTTAATATTCTCCACGCAGATCCGTAATCTTTTAGTTTCTTTGTAAAAATATCTAAACAGATGTCAATTATAGAATCATATTCAACTAAAGTTTTCTCCATTTTACATATTAATGTACAAAGATAAAAGTTTTAATTCTGACATTTCTATTGAAAAAATTAACTATTCAACTTTTTTTTCAACACCCAAGGTTATGGGTATCCTCAACATCACTAATAATTCATTTTATGATGGTGGCAAATATATTAAAGAAAGTTCTATTATAAAGCAATGCAAAAAAATGATTGAGGAAGGAGTTGATATCATTGATATTGGAGCATGCTCATCTAAACCTGGCTCACTTCCTGTTGAAGAAAAAAAAGAAATAGAAATTATAAAAAAATACACCAAATTAATAAAGCAGAAATTTCCAAAAACTATAGTTTCAGTGGATACCTTTAGATCTTCAGTTGCTGAAATTGCTATCGAAAATAATGCTGATATCATAAATGATATTTCTGCTGGAAAATTTGACTCAAAAATTTTTGATGTTGTAGCAAAAAACAATCTCCCATACATTTTAATGCATATGCAGGGAGAGCCGAAAAGCATGCAAGAGAAACCTATTTACAAAAATATTATAAGTGAGTTACTAGATTTTTTTGAAAAAAAGATAAATTTTTTAAATAAAAAAGGAATAAAAAAAATAATTATCGATCCAGGTTTTGGTTTTGGAAAAAGTCTTGAAAATAACTATACGATATTGAAAAACTTAGAAAAATTTCAAAAATTTGGATATCCAATTATTGCTGGTGTTTCAAGAAAATCAATGCTCACTAAACTTTTAGATATTGATTCAAAAGATGCACTAAATTCAACAACAATAGTAAATACAATTGCTATAAGAAAAGGATGTAAAGTTCTTAGAGTTCATGATGTAAAACAAGCAAAAGAAATTTTGAAAATATTAGACTATTTAAAAGAAAAATAGTTTACATTTTTTCTAGAACTTCAAAGCCTAATAAGTCGCTTGAAGTTTTGATTATTTTAGAAACTTCCTCCGAAATTGTTAATCTTAGACTACGAGTCAATTGATCATCAACTAGTATTTCATTATTTTGATAAAATCTATTATATATTTTAACCATTTCAAAGATATAATTACAAATTAGAGAAGGGTTATAAGATAAGGCAGAGTCTCTTATGACCTCGGGATACTCAATAATTTTTTTTATTAAATCTTTTTCAATTGAATTAATTTCAACTTTTTTTATTTCAATTTTAGTGTTATTTTTTCTTATTAGAGACTTAATTCTGGCATATGTATAGAGAAGAAATGGACCAGTATTTCCATTAAAATCTATAGATTCTTTTGGATTAAACATCATATTTTTCTTCGCATCAACTTTTAGTAAAAAATATTTTATTGCTGCAAGAGAAATTACTTTATGATCTTTATTAGAAAGATCATTTTTTTTATTTAGATGATTTGATAGTTCAATCGAGGAGTAAAGAACATGATTTAACAAATCATCAGCATCAACAACAGTTCCCTCTCTTGATTTCATTTTGCCTTCAGGTAGACCAACCATTCCGTATGACAAATGATGACACATGTTAGCCCAAGAATAATTCAATTTTTTTAAAATTTTAAACAAAACATCGAAATGATAATTTTGTTCATTACCAACAGTGTAAACCATTTCTGAAAATTTAAAGTCTTTAAATCTTAGTATCGCAGTTCCAATGTCTTGAGTTATATAAACGGCTGTACCATCTGATCTAAGCAAAAGTTTTTCGTCTAATCCAAATTCAGTCAAATCTATCCATACTGAATTATCTTCTTTTTTATAGAAAACATTGCTTTTTAATCCATCCTCAATTAAATCTTTACCTAATAAGTATGTTTCACTTTCGTAGTAATTTTTGTCGAAAGTAACACCTAATTTCTTGTAAGTTTCATTAAACCCTGCATAGACCCAATTGTTCATTTGAGACCACAATTTAATAACTTCACTATCATTAGATTCCCATCTAAGTAGAAGTTCTTTAGCTTCTTTGTTAAGCCTAGACTTATTTATACATTCATCCTCACTATAACCTTGACTTCTAAGTTCAGCTAATTCTTTATTGTATTCTTGATTAAATTTTACATAATATTTTCCAACTAAGTGGTCTCCTTTCATATTTGCCTTTTCTGGAGTTTCTCCATTACCAAAAGTTTGCCAAGCTAGCATTGATTTACAAATATGAATACCTCTATCATTAATGATTTGAACTCTTTTAACATTTTTACCAGTTGCCTCTATTATTCTTGAAACTGAGTCTCCTAAAACGATATTTCTTATGTGACCCAAATGAAGTGGTTTGTTAGTGTTTGGAGATGAAAATTCAACTAACGTTGTATCAGATTTATTATTTTTTTTTGTGATTCCATAATTTTTAGTTTTAGATATTTTGATGATTGACTCAATCCAAAAATTATTATTTAGCTCTATGTTTAAGAATCCCTTTATTACATTAAAGGATGAAATGAATATTATCTGCTTAGATAATAAGTAACCAATTTCATTACAAATTTCTTCGGGTGATTTTTTAAAAATTCTAATTAAAGGAAATACAACTATAGTTAGATCACCTTCAAATTCCTTTCTTGTTTTTTGAAATTCAATAATATTTTTATCAATTCCATATTTAAAACTAATTATGTCCTTGATGTTATCTTTTAAATTATTCAACATAACTAAAAATTTCTGCTATCATGCATCTAGTACTGCCTCCACCAATTTTTTCTATTGTTACAACATTACAAATAGCAAAGTCTGTCATAGATTCTAGAAGCTTTTTTTGATCGGTTGATAGTACATTAAATGCTGAAGATGACATGACCAAAGTTTTGTATTTTCCTTGTAGCTGTAGCATGTTGCCTGCAAAATTATTTTTCTGTTCTTGTGAAATATCAATTATTTTCTTTCCACTTTTTTCCAATGACAAAATAACATTTTTCTTTTGATTTAAGTCGTCAATAGAGTCCAAACAGATAACACAAAACTCTGAACATACACTCATCATTACATTCGTGTGGTAGATAGGAGAAAGAGTATTATTAATTTTTTGGTAGGAATTGAATAAAACAGATGAGTAACCAAACTCTTTTGAAAACTGATTAACAAGTTCTTTATTGGTTCTTTCAGAAACTGATGCATAAAGAATTTTGTTTTGCCTATCCAATATCATACTTCCTGTCCCCTCTAGAAATTTCTTGCCTTCGTTCTCTTTTCTAAAATCAATAACTTTTGAAAAATTATAATCTTTAATTAATTTTTCGATAATATCTGTTCTAACCTCAAGACGCCGATTGCTAGCATACATAGGATACAAAACTATTTCTCCGCTCTTATGCGTTGAAATCCAATTATTAGGAAAGATTGAGTCAGGAGTAACAATACTTTCTTTATCCTCAAAAACTTTAACATTTACACCTTTTTCTAACAATTGATTAACCATGCCATCAAACTCAATCAAAACATCTCTATTTAATTTTTTATCTAAAATCGTAATATTTTTTTGATAAAAATTATTTTCAGACGTTTCATGATTAAATGCAAAATGCATAGGTTTTATCATAAAAATATTATTAGTAAGCTGCATTATTTTCGTTTAAGTGGTAGAGTTGAACATCTAAATAGTCCTCCAAGCTTAGATATTTTTGAAAAATTTATTTCTTCAACTATAAAACCTCTATTCTTTAATATATTATTAACTCTTGTAAATCCAATATCACTTACAATTACGTCATCAGAAATTGAAAATAAATTACAATTCAAATCGTACATTTCCTGATCTGTTATTTTAATTATTTTTTCATTTGAAAAAAGTTCAAATAATAAAATTAAATCACTTATGTTTTTAAAACTATTTTCATGTATCAAAAGATGATTTCTGCCAAGTGGTTGAAAGCAACAATCCAAATGAAGCGTGTTTTTGTGTGCATTAAAATCATCTTTTTTTAATTCAAAACTATGTATATTTTTTGATGGAAATTTTTCTTCAATAAATTTCACAGCTTTGATATTAGTCCTTGCTACTTTGTATTTATTAAAATCAGAATTGTTAGAATAGCCAATAAAAATATCATTGTTGTTTAAGACAATATCTCCTCCTTCAATAAATATTTGGTTGTCTAATCTTATGATGTTTTCACTGTCAATTTGTGAGATGATTTTAGAGATTCCATGTTGCTCAGATTTCCTTTCGTTAATTATATTGGGAAGAATAAATTTATCATTAATTGCAAAGGCAATGTCTCTAGCAAAAATTTGATTAGTGCTATTAATATTCTGTGGTCTTAGTACCTCAACATCATATTTTTTTAGAACATTAATAAAGCTATCAAGATTATTTGTCAATTCTTTTTCAACAGGATGTGAATTGTTAATCACATTTAATCTTGTTTTTGGATCATAACAATCATTTATTTTTGGAGGCGGACCAAAATCATAAGCAATTCC
>JAOOLD010000049.1 GCA_028408365.1 Bacteroidota bacterium | reverse complement strand
ATATAATCTTTAAATCAAGAAAAAAACTTCGGTTATGAAAATAGTACATGTTTATTTTGACTTTGTCTGGAAAAATTACCTCGTCATTATATTTTTTTGGATTACTTTTTTTCGATAAAATATACTCTTCATTGTAATATTTTAAACTTGCAGGTCCTGTTATTCCTGGCCTCAAATCTAGAATTTTTCTATTAGCACCTTTAAGTTTATCCGCATATCCTTTAACATCAGGTCTAGGGCCAACAAAGCTCATTTGCCCAAAAAGCACGTTCAAAATTTCAGGTAATTCATCAATTTTTGTTTTTCTTAAAAATTTACCAATTCTTGTAATTCTACTATCATCAGAAACGGTGATAGTTATATTTTTATCGTTTGTTTTCATCGTTCTAAACTTTATAATATTGAACTCTTTCGCACCTCTTCCGATTCTTTTTTGCAAGAAAAATATTGGAAATCCTGAGTCAATTACAATTAGAAATGAAACTACAAGAAAAGATGGAAACAATAAAAAAATAGCAAAAATAGATAGTATTATATCGAAAGTTCTTTTGAGCATCATATTCTTTTTTTTAGTGCATTAAAAGCATAATGCATAAAGTTATAAAATGAATCAACAACATTTAACCTCTCATAGTTTCTGTAAACACGCCATACATCAATTGCAGCAAATAATTTATTTCTTGTATTTGAATTACTTGATAATCTATATGATGCTAAAACTTGATTTAATCCGAAAGCATATTCTACATTTTTAAGGATGTCAAGCCAAAGAAGCATATCATGAGATGTTCTAATATCTTTCATCAAAGGAATTCTAATATTTTTTGTATCAATTATAACTGTTAAACATCCTATAATTGTATTTTTTAAGTATTGACTGTGTGTTATCTTTTCAGGTGCGGAGATAACCTTATTAGTTGGATTACCATTATTATTAATAATATCGTATGATGTAAATGAAAAGAAAATTTTATTAGTTTTCATAAAATCAATTTGAAGTGATAATTTATTACTATACCACTTATCGTCACTGTCTAAAAATGCGATAAAACGGCCTTTGGCAGATTTTATTGCATGATTTCTAGCCATGGCAGACCCAACATTTTCTTTCAACTCAATTAATTTAATTCTATCTTCCGAGGACTTTTTCTTTTTTATGAGTTTTACACTTTGGTCAGATGAGTTATCATCAATTATTATCATCTCCCAATTTTGGTATGATTGATTTACAACAGAATCAATACAATCGCTAATATATTCAGCAGAATTAAAACAAGGTGTAATTATTGAAACTTTATCTTTCATTTCTAAATATTTCATGTTGCTTCAAGACGACGTATACTTTATGAAAAAAGTTTATCTTAATTTTAGATAGAAGAAATCGAAATGGATAAATTAACTTTATTATTAACTTTATCAAAGGATGATAAATTATTTTTAAATCACAATATGCTTTTCTAAAGTAGAATTTTTCAACTAAAAAATTCTCTACGTTAGTATTATGTAATATTGACCTAGCTCCCTCGCTAACATATTTTAAATTACTTAATGAAAGATAATATTTATTCATCTCAAAATATAAAGCATAGCTAGTGTAAAATTTTAGGTAATCAGAATTAAATTTAATAACTGAATAATTACAATGATTCTTTAATGGATCAACAATTGCATATGCAACTAACTTGCCATTTTCCTTTAAATTGACACCCCAAAACTCATATCTGCTATTAAGAACTTTAATTGAATTTTCAAATTCAGCTCTTTTCATTGGTCTGGCTAATGTCTTATATCTTTTAATTGCGTTAATGTAAACATCAAAGCCATCTGTAATTAATATTTCTTTTTTAATCTTTTTGACACTATTTTTTTTTAATGCTCTTCTAATTTTACTTCTGGTATTGACACTATAATCTTCTAAATTATACTGTTTATCGCATATGACATACCAAAAATTTTTTTGTTTAGACTTATCAAAATTTTCAACCCATCGTGCAAAATATGAACGAGTTTTAATGATTCTTCTCGTAATGTTTTGTCTATTTTCTTTAACATTAATATGAGGAGGGTCAATAGGAATAATTGCTCCATTATATTGTTTCCATCTTTCTTTCATTCAACTTTCAAGATTTTTCTTCTTAAAGTAAAGAAAATATAATAGCTTATTTTTAAAATAATACTAGCTTTATTATTGCAAATATTTTCAACTGTCTTTTCATTTTCTTTAGTAAAATAATTTTTCCAATTGCCGGATTTGCCAAACCTTAACAATTCCTTTCTTTTTTTAGAGTCAGTTTGAGAGTAGTACGTCAGCTCTCCGTTATTTATTTTTTCTCTCATGTTTTCAATGC
>JAOOLD010000048.1 GCA_028408365.1 Bacteroidota bacterium | reverse complement strand
ATTATTGGCTTTGGAACTGCAGGCCTATTTGCTGCATTAAGACTAATAGAATTAGGAATAAAACCAATTATTTTCGAGCGAGGTAAAAAAATAAGAGAAAGAAGAAGAGATATAGCGAATCTAAACAAAAAGCATATTCTAAATAATGATTCTAATTATTGTTTTGGAGAAGGAGGTGCAGGAACTTTCTCTGATGGTAAACTATATACTAGATCAAAAAAAAGAGGAGATATAAATAAAATTCTTGAGACTTTAGTTTATCATGGTGCCGATAAAAGTATTTTAATTGAAGCACATCCACATATTGGCACTGACAAACTTCCAAAAATTATAAAAAAAAATGAGAGAAACAATTCTTAATTGTGGAGGGGAAATTCACTTTAATTCAAGAATTAGTGATATCATAACTAAAGAAAATAAAATTTATAAGATAAAAATAAACGAAGAAAAAGAAATCAACTCTAAAAACATAATATTAGCTACTGGCCACTCAGCAAGGGATATTTATTACTTATTAGATAAAATTAAAGTTAAGCTAGAACTAAAAGAAATAGCTATTGGAGTAAGAGTTGAACATGACCAATCTTTTATTAACCAGAAACAATATCATAACCAGTACAATAAAAACTACCTACCTCCTGCTTCATACAATCTAAGTACCAAATGTAAAAACAGAAGTATTCATTCTTTTTGCATGTGTCCAGGTGGAATTATTGCACCTTGCGCCACAAACTCAAATGAACTTGTAACTAATGGATGGTCACCTAGCAAAAGAGACAATAAAACTGCAAATTCAGGAATAGTTGTTCAATTGAATAAAAAGGATTTTAACACCAGAAAATACAAACACTTCGCTGCACTTGAATTTCAAAAAAAAATTGAAAATAAAGCATATCAACTTTCTGATCAAACTCAGAAAGTTCCCGCTCAAAAACTTTCTGATTTTATGAACGATAAATTGTCTGTAAACATTCCTAAGACGTCCTATATACCTGGTACTATATCAGTTAAAATGTCTGAACTTTTTCCTAGATTTATTTATGAAACTCTTAGAGGTGCATTTTTAGAGTTTGATAAAAAAATGAGTGGATACATTACTAATGAAGCGATTGTTCATGCTCCTGAAAGCAGAACATCTTCTCCAATCAGAATACCAAGGGACAAGATTACACTAGAAAATAATCAAATTGATGGATTGTTCCCTTGCGGTGAAGGAGCTGGATATGCTGGAGGGATTATGAGTGCTGCAATTGATGGAGAAAAAGTTGCATTTATGGTGAGTGAAAAAATTAATAAGAAAGAACTTCAGTAATTTTTTCTGCTGCTTCTTTTAGTAAAATTACAGATTCTACTTTTAAACCACTTTCATCAATAAGTTTTTTTGCTTCAATTGCATTAGTTCCTTGTAGTCTTACAATTAAAGGAATTTCAATATTACCAATATTTTTACACGCATCAACTACACCTTGAGCAACTCTATCACATCTAACAATACCTCCAAAAATATTAATTAATAAAGCTTTAACCTTTTTGTCTTTAAGTATTATTCTAAAGGCTTGCTCAACTCTTTCAGCATCAGCAGTACCTCCAACGTCTAAAAAATTAGCTGGATTTCCACCTGATTGCTTGATTATGTCCATGGTAGCCATGGCTAATCCTGCACCGTTCACCATACATCCAACATTACCATCAAGTTTTATAAAGTTTAAACCGAATTCCTGAGCTTCAACTTCGTCTGGGTCTTCTTCTCTCTTATCTCTTAAGCTAACAAGATCTTTATGTCTGAAAAGTGCATTATTATCTAGACTTACTTTACAATCAACTGCTAGAATTTTATCATCGCTAGTTTTTAAAACTGGATTAATTTCAAATAATGAAGAATCAGAACCCAAATAAGCCTCATATAAGCATTTAACAAATTTTACCATTTCCTTATATGCATTACCAGATAATTTCAAATTAAATGCAATTTTTCTACATTGGAAAGGTAATAACCCAACTTTGGGGTCTACATGCTCATAAAAAATTTTGTCTGGTGTTTTTTCTGCAACTTCTTCAATATCCATACCACCTTCAGTTGAATACACAATCATGTTTTGATTGGTTCTTCTATCTAATAAAACAGAAACATAAAACTCCTTTGTTTCATGAGTTCCTGAGTAATAAACATCCTCAGCAATTAAAATTTGATTTACAATCTTTCCTATGCTTGATGTTTGAGGTGTAATTAATCGCATTCCTAACATTTCATCAGCAATCTTTTCAACTTCATTAAGATTTTTCGCAAGCTTTACCCCTCCTCCTTTTCCTCTTCCACCTGCATGCACTTGAGCTTTAATCACCCACCATTTTGTACCTGTTTCTTTATTTAATT
>JAOOLD010000047.1 GCA_028408365.1 Bacteroidota bacterium | reverse complement strand
CTAGACTATGCTTCAGAAAATAACAATGAAGAATCTAAGCATCATAATTGTTTAGAAGAGGTTATAAAAAATATTGATTTTGCAACCGAAAATAAAAACATTCCATTTGTAGTATTTAAATTTTCTGGTATTGAGAGAATAAATATTTTAAAAGAACTCTCACAACAAATTATTGATATTTCCTCAAGTAAATATAAAATTCTTTATAGTAAAATTGATAAAGTGTGTTCATATGCCTTTAAAAAAAATATTCCCATAATGATAGATGCTGAAGAATCATGGATTCAGCCTATCATTGATCATTTAGTTGAAGAGATGATGATTAAATACAATAGACAAGAAACACTAATTTTTAATACAATTCAGCTCTACAGAAGTGATAAATTAGATTACTTAAAAAAAACTATCGACAAATTCAAGAAACAAAACATAAAATGTGGATTTAAACTTGTTAGGGGAGCTTACTTAGAAAAAGAAAGCCATAATGCCCTCAAAGATGGTAACATATCTCCAATAAACAAAACAAAAGAAAAAACTGATGAAGATTTTAATAATGCATTAAAAATTTGTATTCATAATCTAGATATTGTTAGCATATGTTGTGCAACTCATAATGAAAAAAGTACTAATTTATTGATAGATTTAATTAAGCAAAATAGCATCTTAACTTTCGACAAAAGAGTATATTTTTCACAATTATTTGGAATGAGTGATAATATTACTTCTTTTTTAGCTGAGAATAAATTTAATGTAGCAAAATATCTACCATATGGGCCAGTAAAAGACTTAATACCATATATCACTCGCAGAGCAGAAGAAAATAAATCAATTAAGGGCCAAATGAACAGAGAATTACAACAACTAAAAAAGGAAATTTCTAATAGAAAGATTTTTCAATTTTGGAAACAAAAGACTTTTTATCCTTTTCACAATATTTTATTTCTATTTCAGAGTCTTGTAGATTGAGCTTTGTCTCTAATATATAATATTTACATTCTTCTAAGTCCGTGTTACTTTTTTTAAAATTTATTTTTGAAATCTTAATAGCTTCAATTAATTCATCAATTTCATATTTATTTTCAAGATTATCTTCTAAAACTATTTCAGATTTTAAAATGTGATAGTGAACTCTTTTACTCATGTTAAAATAGTCAATGTAATTCAGAAATGTTTTCTTTAGCCGATTTTCAGGACCAATTGAAAGAATTATTATTCCAGCTATAAAACCAAAGCCAAATAATCTTATTCTTCTTATCATCTAAAAACTTGGCATAATCAAGCCCAAATCTTTATAAATTAAGCCAAATTTTTCAGAAATGTATTTATTCGTAGTAAAACCATTATAAGAAAAAACTCCACTTCTGAATCCCTTATTATTTTTCATATAATTAGTGACTCCACCACTTTTTCCTATTGTAATCAATAAATTAGTCAAAACTTGGCTTATTGAAATTGATGCGGTTCTAGAAACTCTAGATGGAATGTTTGGAACACAATAGTGAATTACTCCAAATTTTTCAAAGGTTGGTAATTTATGATTAGTAATTTTTGAAGTCTCAAAGCAACCTCCCTGATCAATACTTACATCAATAATAACTGAACCTTTTTTCATCATTTTAACCATGTCACTTGAAACATAGATTCCATTTTTTTTATAATTATGACTAGATGATGCGCCAATAACGACATCAGCTCTCATGAGTGATTTCATAAGAGACCTGGAAGTATAACTAGAAGTATTTACTCTTGTATTTAAATTATTTTGTAATCTCTTCAATTTTGTAATTGAATTATCAAAAATGGTAATATTAGCACCTAGCCCTGCAGCAGATCTTGCAGCAAATTCAGCTACAGTTCCTGCACCAAGAATAACAACGTTTGTAGAAATTACACCTGAAATACCTCCAAGTAATATTCCCTTTCCACCATTAATATTACTTAAGCATTCACCAGCAATTAGAACTGAAGTATTACCAGCTATTTCACTCATACTTCTTACGATAGAATTTTTACCCTCATCATCCTGCAAATATTCAAATGACACAGCGGTAATATTTTTTTTATTTATTGAGTCAAAAAAAGATTTTTTGTGAATATTCAGTTGAAGTGCTGATATGATAACATTTTTTTCAGATAAAAAATTAATTTCGCTTACTGTTGGGGGTTCAATTTTTTAAAATAAAATCACAACTGTAGATCTCATCTCTTTTATCAGTAATTACAGCACCATATTTTATGTATTCTTCGTTGTAAAAATTTGAAAATATACCCGCATCTTTTTCAACATACACTTTATGACCACTGTTTACTAGTAATTCAACCGATTCGGGAGTTATTGCAACTCTTTTTTCTTGCAGTGAGGACTCTTTTGGTATACCAACACTTAA
>JAOOLD010000046.1 GCA_028408365.1 Bacteroidota bacterium | reverse complement strand
AGGTACAAATCGTCAACAGCAGCCTCAACTAAACTTCCAGAACTAAGAGCGCCATAAGCACTGTCTGATGCAACAAATTTCAACTGTACGCTAGTACTTGTTAAATCTACATAATCCTTTGCTCTAAAAGCAAATCTTCTCCAGCTGATATCAGAAGTTAAATTGTTTTCAATTTTAATCCAATTTATACCATCTTCTGAAATTTTTACTTGCCACCAGTCAGCATTGGGCTCAGCTCCAGTATTATTAGTGTACCATCTCCAATATGTAAATGCTGGATCATTATAATCAGTCATATCATAATAAGGTGAATATAATGTAGTATGACCTCCATCAATATCATTTTCACCAATGCTTGACTGAGATGATGATGCATTTCCAGTGAATGCACAATTAATACCACCTTGAGTGTGTTGGTCATCAGTTTGTACAATAGTACTAGGATCATTAGGGTCCGTGTACGATCCAAGGGGATTACCCAACTCCCACTGTCCTGTTGTTGCATTATCTTGAGGATCACTTGTGAGCCAAAATCCTAAATTAAAATCAAAATCTTCTTCTTCCATTAGTTCATAACCAACTAAAATAAAGTATGGGACATTTGCGTAATTAATTGGTGTAAAATTAGATTTCATTGGCGTTACTCCTGATTCTATTCCATAAATATCTTCCATAGATAAATAATAAGCTATAATCGTACCAGCTGGTTGAGAGGGTATATTAGCTGTGTAATTGTTACCTGAGGAAGTTAAATTAGTAACATTCCATGTAGTATCCTTGTTTAACCTGTAGAAACAATTTACATCTCCTAGAGCCCACGGATATGTTAATTGAATATTTGCTTGTAGTCCTATACCAGTATTTGGATTAGCAGATGTAACAGGGTTGTGATTGATATTTGCATTAGAAATTAATGTAATTCCATGAGTTGCAAAAGCTTGTATTATAGACAAGTCATTTGGTGTACCATTAGCTAAATTACCATCATTGTCATCAGCATATAGAACTTCTACTAAAATATCAGTGTAAATAGAACCTTCATTGCCATTTGGACCATCTATCCCGCTGTCAAAGGTCTCTTTGAACAAATTAATGACTTGTTGCATATTGCCAAGTAAAAGATATAAGTCCCAAAAAGAACCAGCAATTATTTCTCCATCAGCATGAACTTGTCCTACAAGGTCTTGTGGATAAACTTTTTTGTTAATATCGAATCGTCTAACATATCCATTTGGATTATTTTGATAAAAACCTATTCCAAGGATTGGATCAATAGTGATGGTAAATGCCCAGATGTCAGCATAACCTTCGTTTAGAGCACCGTTCCACATACCTGTTCCACTATTATATCGATTTCCATTAATAGCATGGCCATATTCATGGTAAACAACATCTGAAATCTTTCCTGTATTTTCACAATAATCTGTTCCATTGGCCGATAAACCTTCTGCATAAAAATTAATTGAGTTTCCGCTGTAATATGCATTACATGTACCAGCTTCGTCAAGATTAGTTTCTAATGGTATATCTAAAGCTGTAAAAGTAGGGAAAACTGATTTTAGATGAGTATGGATAACATTAACAGCTCGGTATGCAGTCCTTTCTTGTATAGTAGAGTTACTATTATCGAAAGAAACGTTACCTGAGGTGTTAAGTGCTTGAGTGAACTCTGGCACATTATTATTTGTTTGGACTTGGGCATATAAACCCTCAAGCTTGTAAGTGAGTGAAGTTCCCAAATTTGCATTAATATTTACATTTCCGTTGTTATCAGTATAATAAGTAGAACCATTGTTATTATTTTCAATTTTCAAGTTCACGAGATCTTCAACCGTTGCAGGATTATATGGGTGGGTAGTATACAGTTCACCTTCAACGTGTGTAATCGGAGCTGGAGCTTCATATAGCACTGTATTTTTTCTCATTAACAACTCACCATTTGTTGCACTTACATAACATATGTATTTGGCAGGACCTATAGAAATCCTTGTTTCAAACTCAATTGAGTATATTAATTCAAATTTATATTTATCATTTTCTGGAACGGGTAAAACTTTTAATTCTTTATCAAATTTGATTTTACTCATCTTTCTATTAACACCGTTGGTAGCAGAGGAAATAGCCTCCTCTTTTGAAATTAAAGCCACTGTACTAATATCAATTTCATTATGAAAATTAAGATTAAAACCACATAATTTATTATCAGAATTTATTTTTAATCTTAAGTTGGAGTTTAAAACCTCCAATTTATTGTAGTACTGCTTGAATATTATATTTCTATACTTTTTAGTATTTACATCTTTTTCTAATCTCAAATCTAAATTACTACTAAAGTAACTTGATAAATGATCTCCAGCAATTTTGTTGAGCATTGTAATTGGATCGTTAGTGTTCAAGCTAAATGGTTCTCCAAAAGCCTTGTTTGGCAGTTTACTGAGCTCATCAAAAACAACAAACCATTGTGGATGACCTTCCAAAAAAG
>JAOOLD010000045.1 GCA_028408365.1 Bacteroidota bacterium | reverse complement strand
TAATCCAATATGATGGATATGATAGTTGAAAAAGAATCATTATGTCAACATTCCACCACAGACATTAATTACTTGACCAGTAACGTAAGATGATAAATCAGATGCAAGAAATAATGTAACGTTAGCTACATCATTGGTACTTCCACCTCTTTTTAGCGGTATTGAATCTCTCCACGATTGAACTACATCATCACTGAGTTGTTCAGTCATTTCTGTTTCAATGAATCCAGGTGCAATACAGTTACATCTGATGTTTCTAGAACCCAGCTCTAATGCCATAGATTTTGTGAAACCGATCATACCAGCTTTAGATGCTGAATAATTTGATTGACCAGCATTTCCTTTAACACCTACAACAGAACTCATATTTATTATAGATCCTGATCTTTGTTTTAACATTGTTCTTAATATAGCTTTTGTGGTGTTGAAAACAGACTTTAAATTGACATCAATTACCCTTTTAAAATCTTCTTCGCTCATTCTCATTAATAAGTTATCTATTGTGATACCAGCATTATTAACCAAAACATCAATAGAACCAAAATCATTAACTACATTATCAATTAGCTTTTGAGATTGTTCAAAGCTAGATGCATCTGACATGTAAGAAACAACTTTTTGTTTGTGATTTGAGAAATCTGATTCAACAGATTTTGCTTCTTTAGAGTCTCCTATGTAAGAAAATGCAACATTAGCTCCGTTTTCAACAAATAGTTCAAGTATACCCTTACCAATGCCTCTACTGGCTCCAGTAATTATTACATTTTTATCTTTTAACAATTTCATATTTTAAGAATTTAAATTAATTATTTCAGCAATTTTCTTTCCAATCATTGCAGGAGATTTCACAACATGTATACCACAGTCACTCATAATTTTCATTTTAGCTTGAGCAGTATCGTCTTTGCCTCCAACTATTGCGCCAGCATGCCCCATCGTTCTTCCCTTGGGAGCAGTTTGCCCAGCAATAAAGCCTACAACAGGTTTTGTATTATTTTTTTTGATCCATTTTGCAGCATCAGCTTCTAATTGACCACCAATTTCACCAATCATTACTATTCCACTTGTTTGATCATCATTCATCAGCATTTTTATTGCATCAAGAGTAGTTGTCCCAATTATTGGATCGCCTCCTATTCCAATAGCAGTTGAAATACCAAGCCCTGCCATTACAACCTGATCAGCAGCTTCATATGTCAATGTACCAGATTTTGATACTATACCAATATTTCCTTTTTTAAAAACAAAGCCAGGCATTATCCCGCATTTTGCTTCATCTGGAGTGATAACTCCAGGACAATTTGGGCCCACTAAAACTACATTTTTATCTTTAATATAGTCTTTTACAATGATCATATCTTTAGTTGGAATACCTTCAGTGATACAAATAATCACACAAATATCAGAGTCAGCGGCTTCCATGATAGCATCAGCAGCAAATGCCGGTGGTACAAAAATTATTGATGTATTGGCTCCAGTAACTGAAACGGCTTCAGAAACAGTATTAAAAACAGGCAAATCTAAATGAGTCTGCCCTCCTTTACCGGGCGTGACTCCTCCAACAATATTTGTACCATATTCAATCATTTGAGATGAATGGAAAGTACCCTCACTTCCTGTAAACCCTTGAACGATAACTTTTGAATCTTTATTTACTAATACACTCATATTCTAGTTTATTTCGCAAAATTAGAACAATATAGCTATTAGCAAAGTAATTTCAATATTTTTGTGTTGTGAAGGATTTTAATCACCAAGACACAATTTGTGCGATTGCAACTGGAGGCGGCACAAGTGCAATAGCTACTATAAGAATTTCAGGAAAAAAATCATTTGATACTGTAAAACAAATTTTTGATAAAAAAATCAATAGCATAAAATCACACACAATTATTTTTGGTAACATAAAGGAAAAAAACAAAATTGTTGATGAGGTTTTAATTTCATTTTTTATTGGACCAAATTCTTATACGGGAGAAGACACTGTTGAAATCTCTTGCCACGGATCAAAATTTATTCAAAATAAAATTATACAACTTTTAATTGCTCATGGAATTCGTCCAGCTGAACCTGGCGAGTTTACTATGAGAGCATTTTTAAATAAAAAATTAGATCTCTCACAAGCAGAATCAGTTGCAGATTTAATTAGCAGTGAAAATAAAATTGCGCATCAAACTTATATAAATCAACTAAAGGGTGGATTTTCAAAAAAGATTAATAAACTTAGAGAGGAGTTAGTGAATTTTGCATCGTTAATTGAACTCGAACTAGATTTTAGCGAAGAAGATGTTGAATTTGCTAGCAGAAAAAAATTAATTGCATTACTAAAAAATTTAAAAGATGAGATTAGTTTCTTAATATCTTCATATATTGACGGAAACATATTTAAAGAAGGAATAGTAGTTACAATATTAGGGCAACCTAACTCAGGAAAATCAACATTATTAAATTGTATACTAAATGAGGAAAAAGCAATAACTTCAGATATCGCTGGTACAACAAGAGATTTAATTGAGGATTCTGTATCTATTGATGGATTAACTTTTAGATTTACTGATACTGCAGGTCTTAGAGAAACTAAAAATGAAATTGAAAATCAAGGAATAAATAAAGCCATTGAAAAATCCAAAAAA
>JAOOLD010000044.1 GCA_028408365.1 Bacteroidota bacterium | reverse complement strand
AACTCAATATATAGCTTTCCTCTAGACGGGTTTGGATAAATATTTAATGAGCTTATATTATTATCATCAGTGTTATCAAAAGTCATAATTTTTGCACTAGAAATAGTTGTAAAGAAAATCCATGGTGTGAATCCAGAGCTATTATTTGTAGCTGTATCACAAATTGATTTAACTTTCCATTTATATGTTGATGATGGATTAAGGCCACTTATCGTCAACACATTAACTGTCCAAACTGTATCAACATTAACTCCAGGTATACCTGTTTGCTTCCACTTGATTTTGTATCCAATTGCACCTGGAACAGCATCCCAGTTCAGATCAGCTGAAGATGAAGTTATATTGCTTGTAAATGGGTTTGTTGGCTTTGTACAAGCAGCGGGAGTCGCAAATAAAACAGATGATGACCAAGCCGAAACATTTGATGAATCTACTGAACAAGATGTTCTTATTTGCCACTCGTAGTTTGTACCAAGAGTTAGGTTATTCTTTGTTCTACTATTTCCATAGACACTATTTATATAGTTCCAAGAGCTTCCGATTTCTCTCCATCTAATTTCATAATGATGTGCACCTAAGACTGAAGCCCAATTGAATGTTGCACTTGTAAGAGTAATATTGGTAGTAGATAAGTTGTTAGCTACTGCACAAGATAATCCAAAAATTTGTTGTGGTGACCAAACAGAAGTATTAAGACCTAAACTATCACACATAGATTTTACTTGCCAGAAGTATACACTCGCAACCTGTAAAGAACTAAGCGATATATTAGAAGTGTTAATTGTGTCATATGACCATGAACCTCCTTGAGGTCTATATCTTACTCTATATCCCCAAGCTCCAGGAACATCATCCCAATCTAACGTAGCTGAAGCCCAACCTGTTGTTGAACTTAAGTTCGTTGGTATTACACAAGGTGTTAATGTATTAAATACCTCCAATGCTGACCATGCAGACACTGAACTACTATCACTTGTACATGCTGTTCTAACTTGCCACTCATATGTAGACGCCTGAGTTAATCCATACTTGTCTTTGTAGGTAAAAGGAATATTTGTAAATAGTTGCCATGATGTTGTTCCTACCTCTCTTACTCTGACATCATAATGATTAGCTCCAGCTACAGCATTCCAATTCAATCTAGCAGAAGTGAATGTAATATTAGATGTACTTAAAGTACTCGGAGCTGGTAAGCTGATCACATTTACTGTTACACTATTTGTAGATGTAGTAACACATCCAGCTGTCGTAGTAACTGTAACGCTATAAGCACCAGACGTACTAACTGATAACGTTGGGGATGTACCCACAACTGAACCACTAGCATCTGTCCATGAATAACTGAAGTTTGGATTCTGAGTAGACGATGATAATGTTACACTTGTTCCATTACATATATCTATTGGACCTGCCGGATTAGCAGTTACTGTCAGAGATGGAATCACATTTAATGATGTTATAACTACAGAGTCACATCCGTTTGACGCCGCTAATGTATCATTGTAAATACCTGTACTTGTATAGACACTAGAACCTACAACTATACTATCTCCATCACAAATACTTTGCTGATTATTAAATACTATAGGAGCATTCTGTGTTATAGATATTGAACTCGTTGCAGTACAACCAGTAGATAAATCTGTTACTGTTACAGTATATAAACCTGATGTTAAACCTGAAAGATCCTCAGTAGTAGCTCCATTACTCCACAGATAAGAATATGAACCTGAACCTCCTGAAACACTTAAATCTATAGAACCTGTACTACCTCCATTACATAGTACATTAGTAGTAATACTACCAAGAGATAATGCACATGATGGTGTAATAAAGAACTGCATCGGTGTCCACGAAGAAGTATTAAGACCTAAACTATCACACATAGATTTTACTTGCCAGAAGTATACACTCGCAACCTGTAAAGAACTAAGCGATATATTAGAAGTATTTACTGTATCATATGACCATGAACCTCCTTGGGATTTATATCTTACTCTATATCCCCAAGCTCCAGGAACATCATCCCAATCTAACGTAGCTGAAGCCCAACCTGTTGTTGAACTTAAGTTCGTTGGTATTACACAAGGTGTTAATGTATTAAATACCTCCAATGCTGACCATGCAGACACTGAACTACTATCACTTGTACATGCTGTTCTAACTTGCCACTCATATGTAGACGCCTGAGTTAATCCATACTTGTCTTTGTAGGTAAAAGGAATATTTGTAAATAGTTGCCATGATGTTGTTCCTACCTCTCTTACTCTGACATCATAATGATTAGCTCCAGCTACAGCATTCCAATTCAATCTAGCAGAAGTGAATGTAATATTAGATGTACTTAAAGTACTCGGAGCTGGTAAGCTGATCACATTTACTGTTACACTATTTGTAGATGTAGTAACACATCCAGCTGTCGTAGTAACTGTAACGCTATAAGCACCAGACGTACTAACTGATAACGTTGGGGATGTACCCACAACTGAACCACTAGCATCTGTCCATGAATAACTGAAGTTTGGATTCTGAGTAGACGATGATAATGTTACACTTGTTCCATTACATATATCTATTGGACCTGCCGGATTAGCAGTTACTGTCAGAGATGGAATCACATTTAATGATGTTATAACTACAGAGTCACATCCGTTTGACGCCGCTAATGTATCATTGTAAATACCTGTACTTGTATAGACACTAGAACCTACAACTATACTATCTCCATCACAAATACTTTGCTGAT
>JAOOLD010000043.1 GCA_028408365.1 Bacteroidota bacterium | reverse complement strand
TTTTTGAAATAGGCTCTGTTGACAATTTTACTTCTGAGCTCAAAGAAGCTCAAATAAATTTTCAAGAAGAAGATAAAATATTTCCATATTATGAAACTAGAAAAGATGTTTTTGGCGACATACTTGGATGGATACTCCCTCTAGTTATTTTTATAGGCATTTGGATTTTTATTATGAGAAGAATGAGTGGAGGTAGTGCTGGAGCTGGAGGGCAAATATTTTCAATAGGAAAATCTAGAGCCACGCTAGTTGATAAAACAAATATTAACATTACATTCAAAGATGTAGCTGGTTTGGATGAAGCCAAAGAAGAAATCAGTGAAATTGTTGATTTTTTAAAAGCCCCTTTAAAATATACTAAACTTGGAGGAAAAATTCCTAGAGGTGCCATGCTAATTGGCCCCCCTGGAACTGGTAAAACATTACTAGCAAAAGCTGTTGCTGGTGAAGCTAAGGTTCCTTTCTTTTCTTTATCGGGTTCTGATTTTGTTGAGATGTTTGTCGGAGTTGGTGCATCTAGGGTAAGAGATTTATTTAAGCAAGCTAAGGAAAAAGCTCCATCCATAATTTTTATTGATGAAATAGATGCCATTGGAAGAGCACGAGGAAAAAATTCAATAACAGGTAGTAATGATGAAAGAGAAAATACACTCAACCAGTTACTTACTGAAATGGATGGTTTTGGTACAAATTCAGGCGTTATAGTTATGGCTGCAACAAATAGATCTGATGTTCTTGATAAGGCTCTAATAAGACCTGGAAGATTTGATAGGCAGATATATGTTGATTTACCAGATTTAGTTGGAAGAAAAGAAATTTTTAAAGTTCATTTAAAACCACTTAAACTAAGTAAACAAGTTGATGTAAATTTTCTAGCCAGACAAACGCCAGGCTTTTCTGGAGCTGACATAGCTAATGTTTGTAATGAATCTGCTTTAATAGCTGCAAGAAAAGGTAAGAAATCTATAAATAAGCAAGACTTTCTTGATGCTGTTGACAGAATAATTGGCGGAATGGAGAAAAAATCTAAAATAATATCTCCGGAGGAAAAAAAGACAATTGCATTTCATGAAGCTGGACATGCAACAGTAAGTTGGATGTTACAATATGCATCCCCCCTTGTTAAGGTAACGATAGTACCAAGAGGTAGATCTCTTGGAGCAGCTTGGTATTTACCTGAAGAAAGACAACTTACAACAACTCAACAACTTGAAGATGAGATGTGTGCTGCTTTAGGTGGAAGAGCTGCCGAGGAGCTTTTTTTCAAAAAGATATCAACTGGTGCATTATCAGATTTAGAAAAAGTCACCAAACAAGCTTACGCTATGATTTCGATATACGGAATGAACAAAAAAGTTGGTAATATTAGCTATTATGATTCTAGTGGTCAAAATGCTGGATTTACTAAACCTTATTCAGAGGAGCGTGCAAAAGTAATTGATACAGAAGTTACAAGAATCATTGAATCTCAATACAAAAGAGCAACAGATGTTTTGAAAAAAAATAAGCAAAAAGTGATTAAGCTTGCTAATTCATTACTTGACAATGAAGTAATATTTAAATCCGATTTAGTTAATATTTTTGGTGAAAGGAAATGGAAGAGTTATGATGAAGAGAAACTAAATCAAATGGACAAAGAAGTAAAAAAATAAGGATGTCCAACTTTATAATCAGATTAGCTTCAGGCTCACTGTTTGTAACAATTATTCTTTTTTGTATCACTCTGTCAAATGCTAGTTTAATTTCATTATTTACAATTTTATATATACTTAGCATTTATGAGTTTATTAAAATCAGTAGTAAAAAAAATTTATTTCTTAATATATTAGTTCTCACACTATCTTTCTCCACTTTGATTTTCTCTGAAAATTTTGGATTTAATAATAAGAAACAAATCCTAATCATCTTCTCAGCTATTTGGATATTTGATTCCATAGCATATTTAGTGGGCAGTAAGTATGGAAAAAACAAAATGTTTATCAAAATATCTCCAAAAAAATCATGGGAAGGATTTTTTTCTGGCTTTTTTGTGTTTTTAATGTATGTATATTTACTATATCTTTTCGTACCAGATTTTTTATTTGAAATATCATCAAAGATAGAAATATTAAAATTTTGTTTAATACCCATTACAGCAACTGCAGGAGACTTTTATATTTCACACCTAAAGAGGAAAGCTAATCTAAAAGATTCTGGTAAATTAATTCCTGGTCATGGTGGTATTTTAGACAGAATGGATTCAATCCTTTTTACTTTTCCAATACTAAATTTAGTAATATGAAAATACATAGAGAAGGACATAAAATAATTAGAAACTTCATTATAATAAGTTTAACAATTCTATTGTTTTTCCCCTATTTATATTTGTCTTTTTTTTTATTATCGACTTTACTTTTAATAATATATTTTTTTAGGATTCCAAGTAGAGAAATTAAAACTTCAAAAAACATAGTTTTTGCACCTTGCGATGGCAAAATAGTTCAAATTAGGGCAGTTGAAGAAACTGAGTTTTTTAAACAAAAAAAAATATTAATATCAATATTTATGTCTCCACTAAATGTTCACTCTAATCACTATCCCATTTACGGAAATGTCGTGTATACGAAATATCATCCAGGTAAATTTTTGGTAGCATGGAATCCAAAGTCATCAACAAAAAATGAAAGAAGTTCTGTTGTTATTGAAAATACAAAAATTAGTGTTCTGGTTAGACAAATTGCAGGGGCTCTTGCTAGAAGAATTGTCACATACTCAAAGAGAAACGAAAAAGTTAAATCTGGTGATGAGCTTGGTTTCATTAAATTTGGCTCAAGAGTTGATTTATATCTTCCTTTAAGTACTAAAATTAATGTTAAGATAAATGAAAAGGTTAAAGCCAAAATCTCTGTAATTGCTAAATATTAATTGTTTATATTTGTAAATAAATATATATTATGAATAGACAAACATCAATTTTAGTAGCATTTGCTCTCG
>JAOOLD010000042.1 GCA_028408365.1 Bacteroidota bacterium | reverse complement strand
GAATGTACAATATCATCACCTTCTCCTGTATATCTTTTTAATCCAGCCATTTCTCCTTTTGAAAAAGATAACTCAATTACACCATCATTAAATGTTCTTCTAATTCCAACATTGTAAGCATATCTTAATTCATCAAAATCACTAATTTCTTGAGTGGCTGTTCCAAAATCATATTGTTTGATATCTCCATTAAAATTTGTAGCACCATATGAAAATAGAATTCCCCATGCTTGAGTGATGGATGGACTTACATTTTCCCCAACAGGATATACAGAATTTTCCTGTGCATTAGAAACAATAACGTAAGGTAAAAAAGAAATTAGCAGAATAAGTTTTTTCATATAAACAATAATTGTATACAATATTACGTTTTTTAAATTAAAATTGATGAAAGTAATAATTTGATTATTGTTTGGAAATAATCAGTCAACTTAACCTTTTTTTTAAATTTGCAAAAAACAAACAAATGAAACAGAGATCAATAGTATACCTAAGTTTAATATCAATAATACTTTCAAGCTGTGGAATTGGCATGATGTCAACTAAATACAATACAACAAAATTCACAGTTACTCCTCCAAATCTTCAGGTACATGGGAACAAGATTAAAATTAGTGTTGATGGCTTCTTTCCGGAAAAATATTTTGCGAAAAAAGCTGTAGTTGAATTTACCCCAGTTTTGGTTCATAAAAGCGGTGAAGAAAAATTTAAGACTATAACTGTACAGGGTGAAAACGCAAATGGTGGAGAAGCTACAATATTTTTTGAGCCAGGTGGAAGCTTTAGTTATGTTGACGAAATTCCTTACTATGATAACATTAAAGAATCAATACTTGAGCTAAGAGCTAGAGCAACTCTAAATGACAAGAGTTTAAATTTTGAAACAATTAAGATTGCAAAAGGAACAAACATAACTTCTACAAGAGTTATTGACAATGAAGTTGCTGCAATTGCCGATCATGAGTATGAAACAGAAACAATATTAAAAGAAAGTGCAGTTGTATATTTTTTAGTAAATCAATCAAACATTCGCTCCACTGAAAAAACAGACACTGATATACAAAAATTAAAAGATTTTATTAACAGTGGTAATGAAATACACTCAATTGAAATTAAGTCATTTGCCTCTCCTGAGGGAACCGTTAATGCAAATGATGATGTTTCAGATAGAAGATTAAAGTCAACAGAAAATTACACAAAATGGTTGTTGAACAAACTTGATGTAGATCCTGAGCTTTACACAATCAAATCATTTGGAGAAGATTGGCAAGGTTTTAATATGTTAATGAGGTCTTCTGAAATTAAAGATAAAAGAAGAATTACAAAAATAGTCAACTCAGTTGTAGATTTGGAGAAAAGAGAGCAGGCTATTAGAGACATGGCGGAGTTATATGAAGCAATTGAAAAAGATATCCTACCACAACTAAGAAAAGCAGAAATTACAATAAAATCTTTTGAACCAAAAAAAACTACCGAGACCATTAAACGAATGTCTAATATGAGTCCAGATTCATTAGAGATTAATGAGTTGCTCTACTCTGCTACTTTAGCAGAATCTGATGCAGATAAAATTAAAATATACGAAAGTGTAAAATCTCTACACAATGACTGGAGAGCATACAACAACACAGCTTGTATATATATTAACAAAAAAGAGCATGAAAAGGCTAAAAGTGAATTGGAAAATTCACCAGCGAAAGAAAATGAAATTAATCAAAACTTAGCTATCATTTTTGCAAGAAAAGGAGATTTTAAAAAAGCAGATCAATTTTATGCACTTTCAAATCCAAATGAAAAAAACATTGCACTGCTTAACTTGAGAAAAGGTCAATACAATAAAGCAGCAAGATTTTTTAAAGGTAAAAAAAGCCACAATGCCGCATTAGCTCAAATTTTAAGTGGAAATAATAATGCCTCTTGCAATGAAAAAACTGCAGACTGCTATTATCTCAACGCAATAATCGCAGCTAGAAATAGTAATGATTTTGTTTTACTTAATAATTTAGAAAAGGCTATTAATCTCAATAATTACTATAAGTCAGAAGCTAAATCTGATATTGAATTCAGCAACTACTCTGAAAACCCCTCATTTGTTGAGTTACTAAAATAATTTTGTGAAGCTTCCAAATCTAATTATTGGAGGAGCTCCAAAATCAGGAACTAGCTCTTTATATTTTTGGCTTAGTGAACACCCTGACATTTTTGCATCAAAAGTTAAAGAAACATTTTTTTTTAACGACAAAATAAATAAGTTTAATATAAATTGTAATTGTATTGAACATGATATTCATCAATACTCGAAATTTTTTGCGGGAGCAAAAAAGGAGAAAATCATATTTGAGGCAACTGCTGCGTATATTTATTCAAAAAATGCACTAAAAAATTTAAGTGACTTTGATGATCCACCAAAAATTATTTTTTTGCTGAGAGAACCATCACAACAGATTTACAGTCACTACAAAATGGAAAATTTTAGAACCAAAAGAGTAAATGAAAGCTTTCTAGAGTATTCAAAAAGAGATATAATTATTAATCGAGCAAACTACTATCAATATCTAAAAAATTGGTACGATTTTTACCCCAACAAAAAAATTAAGTTGATTCTTTATGAAGATTTAATTAAAAATAAAAAAGAAGTTTTGTTTAATATTTGTGATTTTTTAGAAATTGATAGAAAATATTTCGAAAACTTTGACTTTCAACACAGAAATAAATCAATTAAAATTAAAAGCAAAAAAATACATAATTTATCACAAAAGCTTCAACCATATATTCCTCACGCAGTTCAAAAACTAATCTTGCCTATATATCTCAAGCTTAACAGTAGCGATGATATAAATTTAGTTGACACAGATATAAAGATTTTAGAAGATTTAAAAAATAAATTTATTTTTTTGAAAAGTGAGTTGTCAAATTTAGACTCTTCTCTTAATTTTAAATACTGGGAATAAATTTAGTGACTCCATTTTCATGCTCTTGAAAAATAATGTTTTTAATCAACTTAAAATGCTCGAAATTATTTTTAAAATCTAAGTTGGTAACATCAATTAATATTACAGGAAACTCAAATCTCTTGCTTATGTAATCTAAGTAAGTGTCATTTAACTTTTTTAAATAATCTGACTGAATATTATTTTCATACTCTCTACCTCTTTTTGTTATTTTATTTTGCAAAGAAACTAGATCAGAAT
>JAOOLD010000041.1 GCA_028408365.1 Bacteroidota bacterium | reverse complement strand
AAATTACTATCAGGTCTTGGGAGGAAAGGCATAATTTTATTTTACCTAAAAGGTCAAAGACCAACATTAGATATTATGAGCTAGACGATCTAATTTGTATTATTAATGTCAAAGCATTATTAACTGAAAAAATTAAAATTTCAAACATTGCTAGTCTATCATATCAAGAAATTTTAGAAGCTGTTGATGATAAATTTCACGAGAAAACAGAAAATTTCCAAATTTATATCTCCAGAATAATAAGATCTGCTTTGCAATATGATAGAAATTTATTTGATAACACAATATATAATGGTTTTTTAAAATTTGGGTTATCAGATTTTTATCTAAACATAATGTATCCTTCACTTCAAAAGATTGGATATATATGGAAAGTTAAAAGTAAGGATACAAAGCATGAGAAAACAATTTCTAGTTTGCTCCAAACTAAAATTAATGACATTACACATGAAATTATCGAAACAAAAAGAAGCAAAGATATATGGTTACTTTTTTTGATGTCACCATATATTTTTCTTGACAGAGATAATAGTCACTTTATTCCATTATTTGAAACTACAAAAATGGTTAAGTCAGCTGAAAAAAAAATTAGCGATTAGTTTTCTAAAACCCATCTTCCATCAGATCTTAATCTAAATTTCCCAATAAGTTTTTTATCCCATTCGTTCGGCGAAATCAAGCTCAGAAAAGAGCTCATATCTTTTCTTTGGTATAGGTAATATTTCACACCTACTTTTGGTTGAAAGCTGTATTCTGAATTATATATTAATTTAGTCCATTCAAATTCATTCACTAATTTTTCAATTTCTTTATTTATTTCTAATGATCTAGTTTCAAAATAATCTCTGCATTCAAAGGGAATTGTTTTGTTTACTTTAAGAGTTGCAAAATTTGGTGCACTCAGGTTAGTTGGAAATTTTCTAATTGAAGCATCATATTTTTTACTTTTTTCATTAAATACGATGTAGTCAGGCTTCTTTTTTTTCATTTTACAAAATTATATATTATTAAATATAAAAAAAACTATTTTGTATAAATAATTAAAAAGTTATACATTTGTGTATAATGTTTAATCAAAAAAATTATACAAAATGAAAAAGAAAGAGTTAAAGCTTAGTAAAAAAACAACCAAAATATTAAATGAAATCAAGTCCAGTACACCTAGAATAGTTTTTTATGCTAAAAATATTATGGTAACTTTGAGATCTAAAGAGCAGTTGAAACATTGGTTAGAAAAATACCCAAGTGGAAGTTACAGAATAAATAATGCTTAAATTCAGATACCTAATACTTATAGTTTTGTTTGGTTTATTTAACAATAAGGTCACATCACAAAACTCAATATATAGTGAAAACTTTGTTGTTGAGTTAATTAGTGGAAAAAAGATTAAGCTAAATAATTTCAAAAACAAAAAATTACTAATAGTAAATGTTGCCTCAAGATGTGGTTTTACTAGACAGTACAGAGATCTCCAAGAACTACAAAACAATTATGCCGATAAACTAAACATACTTGCAGTTCCATGTAACCAATTTGGATTTCAAGAACCAGGTTCTGACAATGAAATATTAAAATTTTGTAAAGAAAATTATGACGTAAGTTTTCCAGTAACTAAAAAGTCAAAGGTTCTTGGCAAAAATAAACATGAAGTTTATTCATGGTTAACAACAAAAAGTTTAAATGGTATTAGTGAATCTATAGTAAAATGGAATTTTCAGAAATATTTAATTGATGAAAATGGAGTTTTGATAAACCACTTTAATTCAAATGTTTCACCAACTAGTGATAAAATTCTAAAATATTTGTAAAATGAAAAAAATACTGCTAATAGGGTCATCTAGTGACATTTGCAAACAACTACACAAAGATTTCAATAGTTACTATGAATTTTTATTTCTTAGTTCTGATAATGAAGAATCTGATTATGAAAATTTTGACATATTAAATAGCCAAACCTTTCCAACTATATCTGACATTGATGGTATGGTTTATTTTCCAGGTACAATCAATCTTAAGCCTTTTGAAAGGTTTAAAGACGATGACTTTGCTAATGATTATAATATTAACGTAAAGGGTCTAATCAATATACTCCAGTTTTACAAACCTTCATTTAACAAAGGGTCATCTGTAGTTTGTTTTAGTACTGTAGCTGCAAAGATTGGTATGCCATTTCATGCTTCAATAGCAATGTGCAAGGCAAGTGTAGCATCACTTTGCAGAACTCTTGCTGCTGAATGGTCACCCAACATAAGAGTTAATTGTATATCACCATCACTCGTTGATACTAAAATGGGTTCTAAGTTTTTTAGAAACGAAAAACAAATTGAATTAATGAATAACAGACATCCATTAAAAAGAACTGGAAAAAAAACAGATATTTCTAACTTTATTGAATTCTTACTTTCCGAAAAATCTTCTTGGATCACAGGTCAAGACATAAGTATTGATGGAGGTATGTCTGCTGTAAAAGTTTGATGATAAGTTTTATTTGGAAATATAGATATTCACTTATATTATTTCTGTTCATAGTTTTTTGTCTCAGCCTATCTGTATTAAAAAATCCCAAAATTTACTTTGATACTGAGAGAATACTAGAAATGTCTAGTGAAGAAAAAGACGTAATTGATGAATCCATTGATGACAAAAATTTATTGTTAGCTTCAGTTAGATTTAATAAAGAAATTAACTATAAAGCTGCTTTAATAGCAGATTCAGTTCATAAAACTTTACAGAGTAAACAATCAATAAGAAGCGTAAGTAGTTTATTTAACGAAAAAAAAATTATTGGCTCAAATTTCATTCCAATTTTATCAAAAAGACTCAAATTAAATTCTGAGGAAAGTTTTAAAAAATCATTTGAAAAAGTTAAAGATCAAGAAAGTAATTTTGTTTCAAAGGACTTAAAATCACTGCTGTTCGTAATTAATAAAAATGAAAATGCGGATACCAACTTGACTTTTTTTTTTGATGGTCTAAAGTCAGACTTATCAAAAATAAATGATTCTGAAGTCTATATCACTGGACAGTCTAAGTCAGAGCATTACATGCAAGATAGTGTGACTAAAGAAATAAAATTCATGACATTATTTAGCTCTATTTTTTGTGCCATCGTATTATGGTTTTTTGTCAGAAATATAATGTTTGTGATCATAAATCTTGTTTGCGTTATATTTTCGATTTCAATTACTTTTTCTATTTCTCAACTATTATACGGAGGCATTGAGTTAGTTATGATACTCATGCCAGCTATAATATTTATAGTGTGTATTTCAGATTTTTTGCATTTGACGAATTTCAACAAAGATGATCTTAAAAAAACTGATAAATTTCAATTATTTCAAAATCAAGTAAAAAAAATTGGTGTACCTGTTTTTTTAACTTCAATAACAACTGCAATTGGCTTCTTAAGCTTTATTTTTTCAGATATAATGCCATTGACAAGGTTTGGTATAATAACATGTATTGG
>JAOOLD010000040.1 GCA_028408365.1 Bacteroidota bacterium | reverse complement strand
TGTTGATAAAAGAATTGAAGATTTGAAGAGTAGAATGAGTTTATATGAAAAAGCATGTCAAATGAATCAGTTTGTTGGTATTGAACATATGAAAAAAGCAGAGATAGATTTATCGGAAGAAGACAAGAAAAAAAGTGATACAAAAGGATTTTATAAAGGTGTGTTTTCAGATGATGTCAAACAAATGGTTATTGATGGGAAAATAGGTTCTTTTTTGCACGTTCTCACAGCTAAAGAAGCTAATTACTTACAAGAGTTGGCGTATAAATCTAAATTAAAAATACCATTACTTATCGCTATTGATGCAATACATGGTAACGCACTATATAAAGGAGCTACTGTTTATCCATCTCCAATCGCTATTGCTTCAACATGGGATGAAACAAATTCATATGATGTTGGTAAGCAAACAGCATTTGAGATGAGATCAACAGGTTCACATTGGGCACTCACTCCAAATATTGATGTGATGAGAGATGCAAGATGGGGAAGGGTAGGTGAAACTTTTGGAGAAGATCCTTATTTAGTCACTCAAATGGGTACTGCTATGATAAATGGATTACAGCAAGGTGACTTCAGTGGTGCTAACAAAGTTATTGCATGTGCAAAGCATCTTGTTGCAGGAAGTGAACCAATTAATGGTTTAAATTTCTCTCCAATGGATATTTCTCAAAGGACTTTAAATGAAATTTATTTACCACCATACAAAAGTGCAGTTAATGCAGATGTATTTTCGATAATGGCAGCTCATAATGAAGTAAATGGTATTCCTTCTCACTCTAATAAAAAACTCATGTCTGATTTAATTAGAGGTAGATGGGGTTTTAAAGGGTTTTATGTTAGTGACTGGATGGATATTGAAAGATTAGAAACTATTCACAGAGTGTCTAGAAATTTTAAAGAAGCTGTTTATCTTGCGGTAGATGCAGGTATTGATATGCACATGCATGGTCCAAATTTTCCTGAACTGGTAGTCGAGTTAGTGAATGAAGGTAAATTATCAGCGGATAGAGTTAATTATGCTTGCTCAAAAATATTAGAAGCAAAATTTAAGTTAGGTTTATTTGAAAATCGATTTGTTGATGAAGCTAGTATTTCAAAAAAAATATTTAATGAAGCACATAGAAATACAGCTTTAAAATTAGCTAGAGAGGGTATAGTTTTATTAAAAAATAATGATGTTCTACCAATTAAAAAAACTCATAATTCAAAAAATAAAATTTTGGTTACTGGTCCAAATGCCAATAACCAATCAATATTAGGTGACTGGCACATGCCTCAGCCTGATGAGAATGTATATACTGTTTTTGAGGGTATTAATCAAATTGGATCTGAAATGGGTTATGTTGTTGATTTTCATAACTCTAATGAAAATATTAAGAAAATATCAGATAATGATATTACCAATACAATAGAAATTGCTGATCAGTATGATATTGTTATTGTTGTAGTTGGTGATAATTCTATGAGGTATAAATGGAATCAAAAAACAGCCGGAGAAAATACGGCAAGAGCTGACCTTAATTTGGCTGGTAAGCAATTGGATTTAGTTAGGAGATTAAATGAATTAGAGATGGATGTTATTGTAGTATATGTAAACGGAAGACCAATTTCTGAACCATGGATTTCTGAAAATATAAATGCGATTATTGAAGCATGGGAACCAGGAAGTTTTGGAGGTTTAGCATTAGGTGAAATTATCTTTGGAAAGACAAATCCTAGTGGTAAGCTTCCTTTGACCATTGCAAGATCAGTTGGCCAGCTAAAAATGTTTTATAATCACAAACCATCTATGTATTACAGAGACTATGCAATTCAATCTAATAAGCCATTATACTCATTTGGTTATGGGCTTAGTTACACGAAATTTCAAATTAGTGAACCTAAATTGAAAAACTCAAAATTTGAGGAAGATTTTTTGAGTGTATCAGTTGAAGTTAAAAATATTGGTGATATTGCTGGTGATGAAATAGTTCAGCTATACATTTCTGATAAATATAGTAGTGTAACTAGGCCTATCAAAGAACTCAAAGAATTCCAAAGAGTTAGTTTAAAACCAGATGAATCAAAAGTGATCACATTTGAACTAGATAAATCAGCATTTGCTTTTTATGATTTAGATATGAATTATATCATCGAAGCTGGTGAATTTGATATACACGTTGGTAACTCATCAAGAAATGAAGATTTGAAAACAACAAATTTAAGTGTTGAAAAAACAATTTATTTAAATTACTAACTTAAATTTGCAGTATATTATGAATCACTTAATTATAATTGGGCATCCAGATAAAAATTCATTCTGTTACAATGGGATTTTTAAAAAGGTTAAAGATGAGATGTCAAAGAATAATCAAACTCACAAAATCATAGATTTGTATAGTGATGATTTTACTCGTCCTAGAGAAAATTTAATCGATAATTATAAAAAATTAATTACTTGGTCAGACAGCATATATATTATTTCTCCCGTGTGGTGGTTTAGATTAACTCCTAGAACTGAGATTTTTTTTGATGAAGTTTTTACCCCTGGTTTTGCATATAAATTTAAATCAATAACAAAAACTTATTCATATCCCATTTCGTTCCTAAAAGATAAGAAACTTAGAACTTATATCACTCATGGTGCACCAGCATTACCTGTTCTTACACTTTATGTTAATTCTGTTAAATTAAGACTTGTTATGGGAGTATATTCTTTTGTTTTTGGTTGGAAATTTTCACTCTTTACAAAGACAAAACAGTTTTGGTCAGTTCCTTTTGTTTCAGATAAAAAAAGAGAAAAGTATTTGAAACTTGTAGAAAAAGACATAAGAAGAGATATCAAATCAATAAAGATTTAATTTTATGAACAAGAATATTTTTGGAGAACCACTGATCACTTGCAGTACCAATCCCATGACTGGGTACTTTAGAAATGGTTGTTGTGAAACTGATAAATCTGATGTTGGTCTTCACACAGTTTGTGTTATTGTAACAAAAGAATTTTTGACATTTTCAAAATTAGTTGGAAATGATTTGACAACACCAGCGCCACACTATGATTTCCCAGGTCTCAAAGAAGGGGATAGATGGTGTTTATGTGCCCTCAGATGGAAGCAAGCCTATGAGAACGGTGTTGCACCTAAAGTAATCTTGGAGGCAACCAATGAAAAGACGCTAAAATATATTAAAATAGAAGATTTGATTAAACATTCATATAAAGAAAAATCAAGAAAGAATTCTGATAATTAATTTGATATTGTCAGATAAACTAATTAATACTTTTGTAAGAAAAACCTAATCCAAATTTTATTAGGATGTTGTTTGTTGTTCCAATACCATAATTTTGAAGCCCAATTTCAGGATAAAAATAGAATTTATTTTTATTGAACTCCCAATTGTGTGATAAACAAAAACTACTTTCAGTTAGATCAGCGTCGAGATACTTTTCAAATATTAGTTGGAAATTTAATGTATTCTTAATTCTCTTCTCAGGATTATAAGTAAATAGTAGAGATGGTGAAACTTCAAATCTTGCAAGGTCATAAATTGTTTCCTTATAGACTAATGGTAAGTTGAACGAAAGTCTATCTTCTATAATAGCTCTTTTAAAACTTGTTCCTACACCAATACCTCTTCTAGCAGCTCCAAATCCTAAAGCTAAATCTGTTTTATCATTAATACCTCTTGAATAAACATATGCAATCATTGTTTCATTATTTGGCGCAGATTGTGCTTCAGAAGTATTTTGAAATACTAATGTACTAGAATTATTACCCTGACCTAATGTTTTTGCTGTTTGATATTGTGACAAACTAGAAACACAAGATTGCATTAGAAAAGAAATTGTTGTAATGTAGAATATTTTTTTCATTTGTATAAAATTATTAAAAATTAACCAGAAGCATCATTTATTGCACCCACAATTCCACCACTTTTATTAAATGATCTAATAGCCAAAATTAAAAGTATACCCACAATAGCTACTAGAACCAGCAAACTATTGATGATTATCTGCTCTGTTGTAAATTTCTCAGTTTTCACTTTTTCACCATCATAGCCATACAACTGCTTCT
>JAOOLD010000004.1 GCA_028408365.1 Bacteroidota bacterium | reverse complement strand
CATACTCTCTTGTTTGTGTTTCAGTCAATTGACTATTTACTAGAGACAGTGACAACAATCTACTTTTTTTAAACTCAAGCTTGGTCAATAAACTATTTTTCCAAACTAGGTCAAGTTTAAAAAGTGGACTAAATTGTTCATTGATTGTCACTTGCGCAATTTCTTTTTCAACATGATAGCTTAAATTATTTACATTAACTTCATCTCCATTTATATAGTTTAAATTGCTAGAAAATGATCCAACAGTATATGTGCTTCGATAAGCGTGAGCAATAAGTATTGATCTGAATCTTCTTTTTAAATATGGAATAGTCATTAGTCCATCATAATTTATCCTCCAGTTTGGTAATGGTATTGCAGGAAATGAAGTTAAGCCAATATTTAGTGGACTTTTTCCTGAATATGCAGCAAGAAATGCAGGAATAATGACCTCTTGAGAAGTAGGTCCATATCCACCTGTAATTATTGTATCATTATTTATAATTTGATATTCAATTGGGAACCCAGTATTAGGATCAGTCCCTCCATTAAAATTGGGATTTTGAGCAGCAAGTCTATTTGCTATATCTGCTCTGTATCCTCTAAAGTTAGAAAATACTGAAGATAAATAGTTTTCATCATCATTAGTAAAAGCAGTTCTAAATGAAATAAATGAGATACTATAATTACCTGTTTGAGTTGGAGAAAAAGAATTATAAATATTATTTTCATCATCCCACCTAAAATATTCTTGAAGATTGTTTGATGTTGTTTTATTCGCATTTAACTCAATTCTAAATTTATTAAAAGGCTCAAATGTTCCTCTTAGATTTAAATTATTAGATGAATTGGTTTTATACAATGAATTTAGGCTTGAATTCTGAACTATCCAATTGTTTGATGCGGCATTTGTTCTTATATCATCTTGACTTCCGAAAGTAAATGGTAATCCTGGCGCCATATTACTCCATTCGTTGCCTAACAAATTTGGGTTGAATCTAAAACCAGGCATGAACGTCCCCTGAGAGGTACTGTAATTGATTGATATATTTTTTAGTCCTAAAGCAAATCTTGTTATGTGTTTAAATATTACATATCTGTTTTTATTTTCATCCGATTCTTTATTAGAATTTTTAATTCTTTTCTTCTGACTATTTCTTTGGTTTATTTTTCTAAAATATGGGACCTTGTTGTATAAGTTGTTAAGATTAATTTGTCCATTATACTGTATACTTCTTGAATTTTGAATTGTATTTCCAAGATCTCTCATGGAGAGTGGTGCTGCAATCCAATTAAAAGTAGAGTTATACCTTGTATTTAATGACATGAAATTTGTGATTGGAATCTTATTAAGTGGCACTTGATAATTAATATTCATTGTTTGTCTATAGTTAGTTGTTCTACCTAACCTCCAAACATTATTCCAAATTGTATCCATTTTTTCTTCATAAAAACGGTCATCTCTGCTAATTCTTCCACTTGGCTCATCTATATTGGCTTTAACATTTACAGCATAATCCAATTTTAAACTTCTGCTGATATCATATTTCATCTCATACATTCTATTCCAACTAAAAATTTTATTGTAAGTTGGAAATATTAACATATTTGAATTATTAATATTTCTAAGTTTTGTTTCGCTGTAATTTCTATCAATATCAGTTCTAAAAGAAAATGATTTTGGCATAGTATTAATATTAAAGTCTTTAATAATTCTTAAATAAGGTGATTTTGATTTTATAGAAGAAAAAGGTTTTATATTTTTTGGTCTTACAATATAATTATAGGTAAGGGCTCCCTTATAGTTAACAGTATTGTTGTATTCTGTGTTTATATTTCTAATTTTTGTTTCATTTTTAGAGTATGATACAGTAAAATTCTCTAAATCATAAATTTTAGGTTTTGAGGCTTTATTTGATTTTTCAATTGATTTTGTTTTTCTAACATTCGTAAGATTAATACTCTTTCTAACTATATAATCCTGTGCAATATTTTTTAGTGAATCTCTTTCTTGCTTGTCCTCAAGTGTGTTTAGTGATGTAGAAAATAAAATATCTGGGTCTAACGGATTATATTGTGGATTTTTGAATGCTTCTGAAATCCCCATGTATAAAGGAATTTTAACACCATACTTGGCTGGAAAAAACTTTCCCAAATCAAATGATGAAGAAATATCGTATTGATAAAGATTAAATTTTTGTCTCTCGTTTACTTTTTTTTCTATGGATCCAAACCCTATTGTGCTTATACTACCAGAGGCGGTTACATTACCGAAATCAGCTAGTTTTGTAGTTAATCTTGAATTAGCTGCCCAGCCACCATACTCGTCGAAATCTGTCAATCTTAGTTCATTCACCCATATTTGACCGCACTTTGATAATCCATCATCATTACTGTTAAAATTAATTTTTTTAGGATTACGAATACCTATCATGATTGTTTTAACTTGTGACAGATTTGGATTACCAACTACAGTTATCTTCCCGTTTCCAAAAAGTTTTTCATAAGCAAGAGTTACACTTTCATTGTTAAAATTTCTTTCTTGTTTAGTTGTTTGAAAGTCTTCAAATTTTATATTTATGTTATTGATTTCTGGCCAGATTTCATTTGAGGATGTTGAAAAGTGAGGTGTTGGTTGCAATGGAATTTCATACTCATAATAATTAGATGTAAAATCAGTTCCAAGTCTAATAAAGCAAGACAAATCTCCGTAATTAAGATTATCTTCAGCTCCCTCAAGATGAACAAACATTTTTAATTTCTTGTAGGCCCTAACGTCAAGATCTGATGTTTTATATGCAGCCCTTGAATCACCATCTCTTAAATCACAAACTTTAAGAACCAAAGATTGTTCGTTCTGTTGTCTAAGTGTTGTTGTGGTATTATCAATTTCTTGTTCTATGCCTGGAGGAAGAACGTAGTTTACTGGTGATCTATTGCCATTTTCTTCAATATTAACTGCTGAAACATCAAAAATAGTTGCATCTTCTTCATCAATTGGTATATATTCACCTGGAGTTGTTAAATCAAAATTATACCTTCTCCATTCTCCTCTGACTAAGTCAAAAGTAGCAAATCTTAGCACTATAGGGTTCTGAAAATTAGTAAGTGCCATTCTCATAAATCTAATAGATTTGAAATCTTGAATACCTCCAATTATTTTATCTGGCTGATAAACTGGAACTCTAAATTGATACCATTTTACAGTTCTTGTATTACCATTCTCTGTTTTAACTTGCGCCTCAAACATATCAGAAATATAATTGTTGCCTACACTCATTTGGGGTGACAATTCTATCTTGTACTGAAAGTAACTTTCTGTTTCACTAAGTGTATAATCCTTATTTATATCTTCTGAGTTAGGTAGATTTGATGCAGCTGTAGGATATGATTCAGGTGATTCGTCCGTTGTTACTGAATTACCATCAGGATTATTGTAGTCTATGTATCTATCAAGAATTTCGGTGGAGCTATTGTCAAAATCTGTTCCTCTGTAATAATGAAAATTATCTGCTGAAGGATCTTCAAGAGCCTGCAAGTATGCATTAGAAGTTGTCCCAAATGTTGATTGAAGTTTAGAAATGTAGATTGAATCAAAAAATAGTTCCTCATCTCCATCTGATAATCCATCGAGGCCTATGTCCTGAAATTTTCTGGACTGTGGGTCATTATCAAATGCTTCAACTATTGAGAAATTTGTCGGTACTCTTCCCCAAGCAGTTGTATCAACATTCTCAACTAGCTGAGTGGTTGGGAATCCATGTTCAAATGATTTATATCCGTCTTTTAAAATATCCTCTGAAATATTTCCAAGTTGGATGTACATATCACCTCCACTGTGATTAATTCCTAATCCATCTTCTTCATTAAATGGATCCATCATCCAAAATTCAATAAACTCAATATTTGCTGATTGAAAGTCATTTGTTTCTAATTTCCTCATTATTCCACCCCAGCTTTCTTTAGGGTTATCAAGCTGACCCTGCGAGTTCAACCCGTCAACTGAATAATTATATGGACCTCTTGTAGATGGGTAGTATGCAATATCTAAGATTGGCATATTAGTTATCTGTGAACCAAATTCAGGGTCCTTGTTTGGAAAAACTTCTGTTTCAAGTACTTCCCTAACATAATGATATGATTGTTGCTCAATTGAGTTACCATTTTCTAATACTATGTTCTTATTGATATTAGGAGGTGTAATAGCAGAATTTCTAAAAAAAAGTGGATCTATAGTATACCAAGCTAATTTTGCTCTGCGAGCTCCATATTTTAAATTCTCATGAAAGCCAGAAAATTCTGTCTCTGGAAATTTAAAAGTTATATTTTGACTTCCGTCAGATGGATAACTTGAAAGTTGCCATGCACCCATATTTTTTATGTCCAATGAAGTCCTGCTAGACTCAAAATCATCTATATATGACACACCATTCTTTCCAACAGCTCTGTGATGTCCAGGGATAAGATGTGCAAATTCAGTTGTTGCTATAATTCTTGATTTTGATTTTGTTTCAATTAATGGGATATTGTCAATTAGCTTAGTCAAAAAAGGAGAATCTTTTTGATAAATACCATCAATTCCCCAAATTGTATTTGAAATTGGTTCATCTCCCGCATTAATTTTATTTGTAAGAGGCCTTTCTGTTAAGTTTAGCATAGTTGCTCCAAGAACAAAATCTTCATTAACCTCATAATCAGCGTGAACACCAACAAGTGTTTTATTTTGAATCCCAAACATTGAATTGTTTTCAAGTGAAATTTTGATTGGGATTCCAGAACTTAGTATTCCTTCATTAATTATTGTAACTCTTCCCATCATATAATCAACAGTATAATCTTGATTTTCAACAAGCTTTTGAGAACCTGCAGTAACTGTTACTGAGCCTTCAGGTACATTCATAGCCCCTAACCTTATTTCTGAACCCGAAGAGGCTTGATATGTTCCTCTTAATCTGAACTTATTAAGCTCTGGGTATTGTTGCGCAATAATTAATGTTGAATCATATAATTGATTATAAACATATTTGTTAGCAATGCTTTGATTATCAAATTTTGATTCAAGATAACTTCCAAAAGGCTCTCTTACTGGAAAAATAATTTTTCCATTTGATGAAATAGCAGTAATCCCTTCAACAAAATCAAAAACACCATCTGATTGATTATCTTGTTGCTGATTAAGCTCATCTAAATTTAAAAGTTTTATAAGAGGTATTCCATCAACAATACCTTGGGGGATATAGTTTGTTATCGCACCTGATTCCTCTGTATTTTCATATACCACATCCAAAACAAATTCGCTAGCACTCATTTGATATGCTCCTAAAGAATATATGTTTTTCATCATTAAATCCCAATTTGGTAAGTTGGGTGAAAATGCTGTCCCTTTGATTAGTTTTACTATCAAAGAATTTGGGGCAGTTGGACCGTCTAGTGTAAGTTCTCCAACTTGATAAGTCTGATTGCCTAATGTGTACTGAAAAGCAACAGCAAGCACCTCATCATTATTTAATGACTGATTTAATGATATGTATCCAAGCTGTGGATGAAAACTATATTCATTAGGATTTAATTTTCTTGCTCTTTCTAACTTTTCATAGTCCCTACCATTTTCAAAAAAAAAGGTTTGAGGCGATGACAGAGGACCAAGAACATTATTAACTTGATTTATGTCTCTTACTCCTGAATAGTTATTTATTAAATTGTCATACATACTATTTGTAGAGTTATCAGGGTAGTCCCCACCCAAAAACTGAGTAAATGAGGTATTGTAAATATTGTTATTAGTTTCACCTAAATCTAAAAAGGCAACTATATTTCTGGTATCATTAGTAGTACCTGTTTTATTCGTAATCCATACCTCGAGCTTTGTTATATTGATTGGAGAATTGACAAATGGTAGATTGCTTAGAGACAAGTCATATTGTTCCTTAAAAAATTGGGTTAGAAAAAAATGTTTATTTGCTTCGTATTGATCTGCATAAATATCAAATTCGTTTGTTTGTGCACCTCCAGAAACTTCAACCTCTGAAGTTGTACTCTTTTGTAGAGATAATATACTCGTAATTGTTGTTCTTCCAAACTGTAACTGACTTTTAAACCCAAACAATGACTGACTTCCAGTAATTAATGTTCCATTAAGTGGTAAGCTTACGTTACCAACTTCAATTTTTTTAATTATTTCATCCTCTGAACCAGTGTACTCAAGCCTCATTTGATTCTCAAAATCAAAGGTACTTTCAGTATTAAAATTTGTAGTCAATTTTAGTTTTTCACCAATTTTTCCGATAACATTCATCTGAATTTTTTCTTGAAAATCAAAAGATGTTGTTTTTCTTTGTTCTTCAGGTAATGAAGGATTATCTAATCGATTTGTTTTCAAGCCAAAAATTAACTCAGCAGAACCCTGAGGTCTAATATCTACCGAGTTCCCTCCAAAAATCCTATCAAACGTTTGTCCTGGTATATATAGTTTTGGTAATCTTGATGAAAAAATATTTTTGCTTTGTTGAGTTGTTTTTTTAGAAAGCCAGTAATTTTTATTTTTTTCTTCCAAACCCCTCTTCCAAAACTGTTCAAAAGATAAAAAAGTACTATTCCCCAAACTAAATGTCCCAATTTTATTTGTAATACTGTAGTTGTTATTTTTTGGAGAATATATTGTTTGCTGACTGAAGTTGGAAGGATTATTTAAAAACAGACCACCACTTTGATTTTGATTAAATGGGTAGTTAAGATTACTACTATTTGTTGAATCAATAACTGCAAAAGTTGATTGAATAATAAACAACGAAAAAAAGAAATTAGCTGGATTATCTTCAAAAAGTTGAACATTTAATTCATTACATCTGGCTCAGAGATTCTCGAATAAGAGTTTCAACATCAAAATTGCTTTGCTTATTTGTTAGAGCTTTATCAATTTTTTGTTGAGCAATCTTCTTTGAGAAACCAAGTGCCACCAGTGCTGATAACGCTTCATTTTGAATTGTATTGTTCAAGTCTAAAGAAATTTCATCTGAAATGGCTGATTTTGTTACCTTGTCCTTTAAATCAATTATTATTCTTTGAGCTGTTTTTAATCCAATGCCTTTGACATTTTTTATTGCAGCTACATCAGATGCAGAAATATAATTTATGATCTCATCACTTTTATATGTTGACAATATTACTTGTGCTGTGCTAGGGCCAACTCCAGAAACGCTAATTAAATGTCTAAAAAGCTTTCTTTCATTTTCTGTAATAAATCCGTACAATGTATGAGAATCTTCTTTAACTGAAAGATGAGTGAATAGTTTACATCTTTCATCATTAATTTTTGAAAATGTTTGTAACGAAATATTTATAGAGTAACCTACCCCATTACAGTCAATAACTACATGGGTAGGTGTTTTATCCACTAATTTTCCGTCTATATGATTTATCATTTTGCTTTAAAAAGTAAATTTAACTATTCGTTTGCAAAACCTAATTTATTTGGTAAAAGTTTTAAACAAATAATATTTAAAATTATTGTAAAATGAACTTCTTGACTGTTCTACTTGAATCATTATTAATTGCTACTATAAAATAAGTCCCATTTGAATAATCTGATAGGTCGACTTTTAAATTACTTTCAATTATTAGATTTTTTTGAGTGATTTTTTCTCCAAAGACATTAAAAATTATTATCTCTTTTATTTCATCTTTAGGAAGACTAATATTAATAATTTCATTAGAGGGATTAGGAAAAATAGAAAAAGAATTAGATTTTAATGGACTAAAACTTGTAAGATTGCCATTATATGTTATGTCAATACATGTTCTATTACCTGGAGCTGATACTGGATAAAAGCAGTATCTAATTGTTGCAGGTGCATTTGAACAAAAAGCATTGTAGTAACCTCCAAAATCAATATTGTCAGACTCACCAGGATTTAAATTATTGAATGAAGATGAAACATACTGAGAAGGACCATAACACTCCTCACCCCAGCAAAAATAATTTTGTGTACCCAATGCGGTATCAATAATGACCTTTTCACAATGTATGTCTAAGGCATTGGTTGAGTTGTTAGTTATTGTTAAAGAAGCACTTGTCTCAAAACAAGGATCTTGAGTTGATTTAATAGTATCTCCTGATACTGAAAGAGTTTGAGTAAAACTATTTGTAGAAAAAAATAATATTGTAAGAAATAGGAGTGTTTTTTTCATTATTATGTTTTAAACAAATATAAATAATTTATCCTGTTATCAACAGATTTATATTAGATGAAAAATTATTATATTTGTTAGGCTATAATCAAAGCAAAAAACAATGAAAAAAAACTTACTTTACTTAATCATCGCATTACCTTTTTTTGCGATTTCACAAACATTTGTCAGCACATCTCCAGAAAATAAGAATGTTATACTTGAAGAATTTACTGGCATCTCTTGTCAGTTTTGTCCTGATGGACATAAAATTGCTCAAGATTTAAAAGATCTTTATCCAAACGATGTATTCTTAATCAATATTCACACTGGTGGCTATGCAAGTCCACAAGGATCTGGAACTGATTTTAATACTCCTTTCGGCACATCTCTTGCAAATCAAGCTGGTGTAACTGGATATCCCGCTGGAACAGTTAATAGACATGTCTTTAGTGGAGGGGCAACTTCCATGAGTAGAAGCGCTTGGTCTTCTTCAGCTACTCAAATGATGAGCCAGTCTTCTCCTGTAAACGTTGGGATTCAAGCTAGCGTTAATATGTCTACTAGAGTCCTTAGTGTTGATGTTGAAGTTTATTACACTGGTAACCAAACTGTATCTTCAAACAAATTAAATATAGCCGTATTACAAGAAAACGTTCCAGGACCACAAAGTGGTGGAAGTACATATAATCCATCAGCTATACTTGCAGATGGTAGATATAATCATAAACATATGCTAAGACACCTTATGACAGGACAATATGGTATTCCAATAACAAATATTTCTCAGGGTAGTCTATATTCAAATAATTTCACATGGAACGTTCCTAATAAATTATCTGGATATAACTTATCACCTGAAATAGATTTAACTAACCTCACTATTGTTGCATTTATAAGTGAAGGAAACCAAGAAATACTTAGCGGTACTGAAGTAAATCCAACTGTTGTATTCACTAATCAATTTGATGCTAATTTAACATCAGTAAATGCTCAAGATATTGTATGTGCAAACTCAAACAATATTGAAGTTTCGTTTAGAAATTTTGGAAATCAGAATCTAACTTCACTAGAAATTGAGTACTCTATTGGAGGAGGTATAGCTCAGACTTATAATTGGTCAGGAAATTTATCTCCAGGGGCAACAGAAACTGTTTCTATTAACAACGTATCATTTACACCAGTTGTAAATAACCAAGTTACAATCAGTTTAAAAAACCCAAATGGAAATACAGATCAAAATTTAGCTAACAACAACTCTAGCACTCAGTTTTATCACTACCAATCATACGGAATTGTCAGCTCTGGTCATTCTACAGGAAATTGCTCATTTGAGATAACAACTGATCAATATGCGAGCGAAACATCCTGGGAAATTATTGATGATAATGGAAATGTATTATCATCAGGTGGACCATACTCATCACAAGGAACTTTTAACTCTAACTTTAACTTACCAAGTGGATGTTACTCACTATATGTCTATGACTCATTTGGAGATGGAATTCCGGGAGGGGGTTACACTTTAAGAGATAGTAATGGAGATGTAATTCATCAAAAATATAACTTTAGCGGAAGTAAAGATCAAGACTTCTTTCAGATGGGTTCCTCAACAAATGTTGCGGAAGAAATAAATAGTAATATTTATCTTTTCCCCAATCCAAGCACTGGTATATTGAACATTGATGGTAGTTTTGATAAAATTATGATATATAACTCTCTTGGGACCCTCGTATATGAAGGATTTTCAAATACAATCGATTTATCAAAATTAAACAATGGTATATATTCAACAATTGTAAGAACAGACAAAGGGATTTATAGAGATCAAGTAATACTATTAAAATAAATTAGCACTGAATTCATTCTAATCTTTTAATATGAGAGTCGTATTTTCATTAATGTTTTTAATTGCTGGGGTTACATGCTTGGCACAGATTAAGTCATTGCCGAGTGTCAACGTAAAAACTTTAGAGGGAAATCAGTTTAATTTCAAAAATATTGAAAATAATGGTAATCCCATAGTAATAAGTTTTTGGGCAACATGGTGTAAGCCTTGCACTAAAGAGTTAAACAATATTGCTGAAATATATGAAGATTGGCAAGATGAAACTAATGTTAAATTAGTTGCAGTTTCAATTGATGATAGAAGATCACAATCCAAAGTTGCTCCCTATGTCAATTCATCTGGTTGGGAATACGAAATTTACATAGATTCGAATTCAGACTTGAAGAGAGCTATGGGAGTTAGCACCGTGCCCCATACTTTTTTGCTAGACAAAAACATACAAATCATATGGCAACATAGAGGATATGTTGAAGGAGATGAGTATGAGCTATTTGATGAGATACTCAAACTTTAAATGAAAAAGCTTTTCTTAATAGCACTGCTATTTACAAGTTACTCTTACGCCCAGGAAGGAGAAATTCATGGTGATTTTCAACTTAATTTACAAAGCTATAAAGATGATGCTAGAATTGGAGCAATAGCTCCAGATGAAATAATTTTAAATAATAGTTTTTTTAATCTGATTTATTCTAAAGGTAATTTTTCAACAGGAGTGCGGTATGAAAGTTATTTAAATGCTTTATTAGATTATGACAGTGAGTTTCAAGGAAATAGTATTGCATATCGTTATGCTTCTTACTCTTTAGATAATTTAGATGTAACAGTAGGTAATTACTATGAACAATTTGGAAGTGGCTTAGTTTTTAGAACATATGAAAATAAAGGGCTAGGAGTTGATAATGCAATGGATGGAGTAAGAGTAAAATACAATATTTTAAACTCTATTGACATAAAATCATTCATTGGAAAAAGTAGAACTTATCTTGAATATAGTGATGGCATTATAAGAGGAATTGATTTTGAAACAAATCTTTTTGAACTATTAGCATTAGAAAATTCAACAAATTTAATTTTAGGCTCAAGTTTTGTCAGCAGATTTCAAAAGGATAACAACCCAAAATTTAATCTACCACAAAATGTAGGAATTTATGGGCTAAGAAGCAACTTGATTTCCGGTAATTTTAATTATTATCTTGAATATGTTCATAAATATAACGACCCAGCTGGCTCAATAGCTGATAATTCTAATAATTATGCGAGTGGAAATGCTATAAAAACTAGCTTAACATACTTTCAAAAAGGACTAGGATTCTCATTTGATGCACATAGGGTTGATAATATGGAATTCCGATCCGAGAGACAACAGTCTAAGGAATACATCATTAATTATATTCCAACCTTATCCAAACAGCACTCATATACTCTTTTAGCTTTTTATCCTTGTGCTACTCAGTCAAATGGTGAAATAGGATTCCAATCTGACTTATATTATAAATTTGATCGAGGTACTAAATTTGGTGGTAAATATGGAACAAAAATTAATATTAACTATTCAAGAGTTTTAGCTCTAGATGGAGGTTCTTCAATTAAAAATGACTCAATTGATTTTACACCTACTTTTTTTGGAAGTTCTAATGAATTGTTTTATTCTGATCTAAATTTGGAACTGATAAAAAAAATAAATAGTAAGCTTAGAGTTAATAGTACGCTAGCATTTCAAAAATACAATAAGGACGTTCTTGAGGGTAAGCTTCCAGGAGAATACGGAATTATTGAATCAACAATAGGAGTAATTGATGCTACATATAAATTAAAAAGAAAACACACATTAAGAACTGAGCTTCAAGCTTTACTTACTGACGATGATGATGGTAGCTGGTCTATGGCTCTTGTTGAATACACTATGTCTCCAAATTGGTTTTTTGCTATTCAAGATTTATATAACTTCGGTAATGATGATCAAAAAAACCACTATTTTAACTTAAATTTTGGATATATTAAAGGCAGTAATAGAATAGAAATTGGGTATGGAAAGAAAAGAGCCGGCATTTTTTGTGTTGGAGGAGTTTGCAAAGAAGTACCATCTTCAAATGGCTTTAGTTTAAATATATCTTCATCTTTTTAATATGAGAAATCTAAATATATTCATTTTTACTTTTTTTATAGTTAGCTCTTGTGAGGTAGTTGAAGGACCTTATCAAAATGAGATTAACAACAACGGAAGCAGTGAAACTATTTTACAAAAAATTTTAATTGAAGACTTCACAGGTCATACTTGTATGAATTGTCCAGATGCAGCTACAGAACTTGAATCAATTAAGGAGTTATATCCCAATCAAGTAATTGGTATTGCAATACATGTTGGTAACACCTTTGCAAGACCTCTACCACCAAACTCTTCTAACAAATACTTAACTGATTTTAGAACTAAATGGGGTGAAGAGATTGATAACTATTTTGAAGTTTCATCCGTTGGTCTACCAAAAGGCATGATAAATAGAAAGGACGAAGAACCAAAATCTAAAGACGATTGGGGGAACGTTGTTTCTGAAATAATTAATAATTCTGCCATATTTGATATTGATATTTCAGCAACACCTTTTGTTTTTGGTGATTGTGATATAGAAGTAATTGTTAAAGCTCTTGAAAATGTTGATGGTGAGTATAATATTGTTATTGCTATTACTGAGGATAGCATCGTAGATTGGCAAAAGAATGGCTCTTATGACGATAGTGTATATGTTCATAATCATGTGCTTCGAGCAATCATAAATAATACTTGGGGAGAAAATCTAAAGAGTTCAAATAATTATACCGCTAACGAAGAGATAAATCTAAGTTATAATATTTCAATTTCTAGCTTAGAACAATTTAATATTAATCATTCAACAAATGAACTTTTTATGGGTAATGGTAACACAGGTGCTTGGGACACAAATAAATTAAATATTGTTGCATATATCTACAACGTTGATAATAAAGAAATAATCCAAGTTGAAGAACTACATCTATAAATTTTTACTCTTTTTTATTTTTTATTCAATTTCCATATGTTCTAATGGTCAACAAATAATTTCATCTACAAAAGATGCAAAATCACTATTAGAAGCATACTTATCACCTCTAGGTAATGGATTAGCAAGTGGGTTAAATAATGGATGGTACAACTCTGGCAAGCCACATAAACTTGGCGGTTTAGATGTTAGTATAAATATCAATACTGTAGTTTTCAATGATAATCAAAAGTTCTTTGATATTAATGAACTAGAAAACTTTAGAAGCTCGGCAACAAAAACTCCAACAATTGTTGGTAACGGTGAAGGTGCTAACGTTACATATGAAGGATTAGAGAATAACATAAACTTTACTATGCCAAATCAAAATTCTTTTAGCTTTTTACCAGTTCCTGCAGCTAATGCAAGTGTTGGCTTATTTAAGAAAACTGAAATTGGGGTTAGATATATTCCAAAGTACACTTTTGAAAAAGGATTTATCGGAAAAGGAAGTATTGGTTTGTGGGGATTATCAATTAAGCATGATTTACTGCAGTGGGTTCCTGGTATAGGTGATATTATACCATTAGATTTATCATTACAGTATGGACTTACAAATCTTAATACTAACTTTCAAATTGAAAGTCAAGGTGTTAAGCAAAGTGTTAACCTAAAAACAAGTGCTAGTACTCTGAACTTAATTTTATCAAAAAAGTTATTGATATTAACTGCACATGGTTCTATTGGATACAATTTTTCATCTACTGATTTTAGCACAGGAGAAACCCAAATAAATTTTGGAGATGGTGACAACAGTGATATAATTAGTATTTATGTTCCAACTGATATAGAATTTAAAACTCAAAATTCATTTAAGTTTAATGTTGGATTAAGAACAAAAATCACGTTAATCACTTTATATGCTAATTACACATACTCAGAATACTCTGTTTTAACGTTGGGCACTGGCATTACTTTAAGATAAATGAAAAAAACAATTAGCCTAATTTGCATATGCCTAATATGTAATGATATATTAAGTCAGAATTTTGATGGAGGATTACTAGCTGGATTAACAACATCTCAAATCTCAGGAGACAATCTTGGTGGCTTCAATAAACTAGGTATCGCAATAGGTATCTTCACACAAAGAAATATTTCTGAAAAATCTAAATTAAAATTTGAATTATCCTATTTTCAAAAAGGTAGCAAGAACAATAACTTAAATTTGAACTTGAACAGCTTCAAACTTGACTATATTGATGCTCCTTTTTATTTTAGTTATTTGGTGCAACAAAATACTTCTATCAAATTTGGCTTTCATACTGGATTTTTACTTTTACAAAAAGAAACAGACAACTTTGGTAGTAACGTTGAATTAAGGGACAATTTTAACGCTATTGACTTTAGTACATCACTTGGAATTGAATATTATGTTAATAATCAAATAAGCTTAAATACTAAATTTTCAAATACTCTATTCTTTACGCCTATCAGAAAACATGCTTCAAGTGCAAGACTCTGGTATAATCAAGGTCAATACAATACTGTAATATCATTCATCATAAATTATTATTTTATCAATTCACAATAATTATTAAGATTTTTCGTTATAGATTTATGTTAGATTTTTGTAAAAAAATATTATCCAAAGTCAGTTTTGATTCTTTGCTGTTCAAGAAAGAATTAACAAAAAGTATGAACTGGCTTGAAAAAAATGATGCAATTAAACTTAAAATTTGGGCATTAACATTTTTTTCAACCCACAAAAAAATAATAATTGATGTTTTCGACTCTATTTATTAACTAAATAGTCCTTTTTGTAATTGGTCTCCTGATTCTCTCTCAAGGTGCTTATAAGCCAAATCAGTAGCTTGCCTTCCCCTTGGAGTTCTCATTAAGTAACCTTGCTGAATAAGGTAAGGCTCATATACTTCTTCAATTGTTCCAGCCTGCTCACCTACAGCCGTTGCAATTGTTGTTAAACCAACTGGTCCTCCATTAAATTTATCAATTATTGTTGATAATATTCTATTATCCATTTCATCCAAACCATGCTGATCAACATTTAGTGCTTTAAGCGAATAGGTTGTAATCTTTAGATCAATTTCACCGGTTCCTTTGATTTGTGCAAAATCTCTAACTCTTCTTAGCAGTGAGTTAGAAATTCTAGGAGTCCCTCTGCTTCTACCTGCAATTTCAAATGCTGCATTACTATTTATTGGAACCTCTAAAATTTTTGCTGATCTGTTTACAATATTTGACAATAATTTAGAATCATAATATTCTAGTCTTGATTTGATTCCAAATCTTGCTCTTAAGGGAGCAGTAAGTAATCCTGATCTCGTTGTTGCTCCAATTAATGTAAAAGGACTAATTTGAATCTGTACAGTTCTGGCATTTGGGCCTGATTCAATCATAATATCAATTTGAAAGTCTTCCATAGCAGAATATAAATATTCTTCAACTACAGGATTTAGTCTATGTATTTCATCAATAAATAATACGTCCCTGTCTTCTAAATTTGTTAATAGCCCGGCTAAGTCTCCTGGCTTATCTAACACTGGTCCTGAAGTTGTCTTTAAATTAACTCCAAGCTCATTTGCGATTATATTAGCTAAAGTTGTCTTACCTAGACCAGGAGGACCATGTAGCAGTACATGATCAAGTGATTCATTTCTTTTTTTTGCAGCTTCAATAAAAACTTTAAGATTTTCTACAATGTTATTTTGACCTTTGAAATCGTTGAACAATTTAGGTCTAAGAACATTTTCAAATTCCTTATCCTCATTTGAAAAGTTATCAATATTTGGATTTAGCTCCTCATTCATATAGGCTAATTTAGCTAAATTATGTTATGCTTACGAAGTTAATGCTCTTCTTCTCCTTCTTTTAAAGGTTCTGTCTGAAGTATAAAATCTTTATCCGCACCAGGCTTTGAGTAGTCATAAGCCCATCTGTGGACAGTTGGTAATTCCCCTGGCCAATTTCCATGAATCCTTTCAACTGGGGTAGTCCACTCAAGTGTATTTGCCTGCCAAGGATTTTTGCTAGCTTTTGTCCCTTTGAAAATACTATAATAGAAATTAAAAATAAAAATGAATTGAAAAACTGCTCCTGCAAGTGCAAAAAAAGTGATTACTGCATTTATATCTGCTAAGCCATCGAACATCGGAAATGAACTATTTTGATAGTATCTTCTAGGAAGTCCTGCTAAACCTAAAAAATGCATAGGAAAGAATACCCCATAAGCACAAATAAAAGTTCCCCAGAAGTGTAAATATCCAAGACCCTTGTTCATCATCCTACCATACATCTTAGGAAACCAGTGATATACGCCCGCATACATTCCATATATAGCAGAAAGCCCCATTACAATATGGAAATGCCCAACAACAAAATAAGTGTCATGAACATTGATGTCAAGTGCACTGTCACCTAAAATAATTCCAGTTAAACCGCCAGTGATAAAAGTTGAAACAGTACCAATAGCAAATAACATCGCCGTGGTAAACCTGATATTTCCTTTCCAAAGAGTTGTTAAAAAATTAAAAACTTTAACAGCAGACGGAATTGCTATCAGCAACGTTGTAAATGTGAATACAGAACCTAAGAATGGATCCATTCCGGTCAAGAACATATGATGTCCCCAAACAATAAATGATAAGAATCCAATGGCTAGCAGTGAAGCAACCATAGCTTTATAACCAAATATTGGTTTTCTTGAGTTAACTGATATTACTTCAGAGGTAATACCAAGTGCAGGTAAAAGAATTATATAAACTTCGGGATGGCCTAAAAACCAAAATAAGTGCTCAAATAATATTGGTGATCCACCGCTATAATGAAGAGCCTCTCCACCAATGACTATATCAGATAAATAGAAAGAAGTACCAAAAGTTCTATCAAAAATTAATAACAATCCACATGATAGTAAAACAGGAAAAGATAAAACACCAAGAATTGCAGTAACAAAAAGAGCCCATATAGTTAACGGTAATCTTTGCATACTCATACCAACAGTTCTTAAGTTTAATATTGTTACAATATAATTTAATCCACCAAGCAGTGATCCAACAACAAACAACACAATTGCAATTAACCATAAATCCATACCAAGACCTGAACCAGGCATTGCTTGAGGTAATGCACTTAGTGGTGGATAAATTGTCCATCCTCCAGAAGCAGGTCCTGTCTCTACAAATAAGGACCAGATAAGCACTATAGTTGCTAGATTAAAAAACCAATATGATAACATGTTAATAAATCCTGATGCCATGTCTCTTGCTCCTATTTGAAGTGGTATCAAAAAATTAGCAAAAGTTCCTGATAACCCCCCCGTTAAAACCCAAAAAACGAGAATAGTTCCGTGCATTGTTACTAATGCAAGATAAAAATTTGGATCTAATACTCCTCCAGGAGCCCATTTACCTAGCAGTGTTTCAAGAATCGGGTAAGCTTTTCCGGGATTTGCAAGCTGAACTCTAAATAGTGCGGACATTGCCATTCCTAATAAAGCCATAAACATTCCTGTTATTAGAAACTGCTTTGCAATCATTTTGTGATCTTGTGAAAAGACGTACTTAGTTAAAAATGTTTCTTTGTGATGATGATCCGCCATAACTTTGGATTATAATGTAAGTAATGTATTTTTTATGTTTTTTTGTTGTGAAAGCCACATCTCATACTCCTCCTGGCTCTCAACAATAAATTTCATACCCATATTGTAATGTGCTCCACCACATATTTTATTACAAACAAGCATGTACTCAAAATCTTCACCTTCTTGAGCTTTCATTTCAGATGTTGTTTTTGTTGGGGTAAAACCAAATTGTGTTGTAATTCCTGGAACACAGTTCATTTGAACTCTAAAATGTGGAATAAAAGCTGAATGAATAACGTCTTGAGATCTAAATTTTAATAATACTGGTTTGTCTTTTACTAAATGTACCTCTCTTACGATTATATCATCATGAGATGTAGAATCAGATAGATCTATACCTAATTGATTTGGCCCTTGTATTAATCTGTAGTTTGCACTACCTAATGTATTGTCACCACCAGAGTATCTTGCTGTCCAACCAAATTGTTTAGAATAAACCTCAACTACTGAGGCATTTGTTAAATCAGGGTTCATAGCCTGATCCCAAACTCTAAGTCCATAAACTATTACACCAGTTAAAACAATAGCCGGTATTATTGTCCAAACAATTTCTAACTTGTTATTATGTGAGTAGAAATACGCGAATTTTCTTTCCTTTGCTCTGTACCTGTACAAAAAAAATCCGAGTAATGGTGTTAATACAAAAAATACAATTAGTATAAGATTCATTGTGAAATTCATTAATCCATCAATTATCTCACCATGAACTGAGCTAGCAGCAGGAAGAAGTAAAGGTCCCCAAACTATCATTTGCCAAATTACGAAGATGATAAAGGCCATCAAAACTATGAAATATAGCTTTCCTTGAAAATCATTGTCTCTAGTAGTTACCTTGTTAGGTTCTTCTTTATTGATCTTTGATAATAATTCAGTTACTCTAGTGATCTGTACCAATAAGGCTACAACTGCAATTGGCATTATAACATATATAATTTTTTCAATCATTTGGCTTATGTATGTAAGTTTTTACTTTCGTCTAAATAAGGGTGCGACTTTATTACAACTGAAGTTTTTGACAAAGTTCGGGAAACAATCTGAATAAATAGCCCAATAAAACCTAAAAATACACCAACCTCAAGTAGCCCTAAATGCCCGTGTTCAAACAGTGTTCCAGGAGCAAATAACAAATAAGAATTTATCCAGTGTCCTATTAAAATAATAGTTGAGACTATAACAAGTATAGTTTTGTTCCTTTTAGCATCTCTACTCATTAGCATTATTAGCGGAACAACAAAATTGATTACCATACTAAACCAGAACAAAAAACTATAGTTAGATTGTTCTATACGTTGCATAAAGTATGTTACTTCTTCAGGAATATTGGCATACCAAATTAACATAAACTGTGAGAACCACATGTACGTCCATACAATTGAAAAGGCAAAAATGAATTTTCCTAAGTCATGAATATGACTATCATTTAAATCAGGTAAGTGTCCTGTTTTCTGCAAGAAAAGAGCAATTAAAAGAATTGTTGTAAATCCTATTGTTGCCCACTCAGAAAATATATACCAACCAAACAGTGTACTAAACCAGTGTGTATCAATTGACATAATCCAATCCCAAGATGCCATACATGAAGTGACCGCAAAAAAGACTAAAAACCATCCAGAAACTCTTAACCCTTTAAAAAATGATCGTTCTCCAATATCTCCTTCAAGATCACCTTTTATAGAAAGCTGTCTTAGTTTTCTGGCACAATAAATCCAAATAATGACGTATACTATCGACCTTATAAGAAAAAAAGGTGCGTTTAAGTAAGGTTCTTTACCTGCAATTATTTTATCATAATTTGGTTCATTTGGATCCATTATTCCAGGCTCTAACCAATGATAGATATGGTTCCAGTGCATAACAGCAGCGATAACAATAAATAGCATAATAATACCTGCGTAAGGCAAAAATGCCATCATAGCTTCAGGAACTCTTTTAAATACTGTCGACCATCCTGCCTCTGCTACATATTGTATAGCAACAAAAACTACTGCAAAAAGAGAAATACCAAGGAAAAAATAGTTATTGAACAGTAAATTAGTCCATGTTGAATGAGCATCACTCATGAATCCAATTACTAATGAGAGTAATCCTAATACTATCATTGAGATTGAAGCAAAATATAATTTTTTATTTAGCTGAAACATTTATCTATTCTAATTTTTGTAGTTTTTGAACATGCATTACTAATTTCCATCTTTCGTCTTCGCTAAGTTGTGAAGAATGAGGCCCCATAGCATTTACTCCATAAGTTATTGAGTGAAAAATATGCCCAGCTTTAAGTTCAGACATTGTTTTTCCTGTTCTTCTAATTTGCTTTTTGTCATTATAATGAGGAATATTTGAATAAATTGGATGACCGATACTTCCACCTCCGTTACCCTCAGGGCCATGACAATGAGAACAGAACATGCCATATAATGCTTCTCCCTCTTTTAAATTCTTTTCATTAATCTCTAATGGGTTTTTTGCAAATTTTCCAGACTGTAGATACCCCTCCAAGTCTCCATCAAAGTAAAAAGTAGAAAGATAATTTCTAGCTATCGTACCTTCAACTGGAAGCCTAGCATTTATACTATCTTTAAAATATGTATTTGTTGAGTATGTCTCTAATGATGGTGACCTGTACATATTTGGCATATACTCATAGCCGCTTTGATTGTTACATGCAGAAATGATTATGCTAAAAAATAATATTGCAATTAATTTATTTATCATCTTTCTTTTTAATTTCTATTGCACCTGTAGTTTTTAAAAATTTTTCAACTTCTTTAAAATTTTCATGTTCAATTTCAACTAAAAACTTATCGTCTGTGGTTCTAGGGTCGGGACTAGTTTCCTGTGAACCAGGAAAAAGCTTACATCTGTAAAAATATGTTAGAGCCATTAAGTGCCCCGCAAACATAACAGTAAGTTCAAATAAAACAGGAACAAATGATGGCAAGTTCTTAAAAAAAGTAAAGTTGGGTTTACCTCCAATATTCATTGGCCAACTTTTATATTCTCCCGAAATCATAATATAGTAGATTAAAACAGAGCCAAAAATGAGCCCAACACATCCATAGATGAAAGCAGTAATAGCCATTCTTGTTTCTTTTAGTTCTAAAACTTTGTCAAGACCATGAACTGGAAAAGGAGTATAAACTTCTTTCACATTTAGATTTTTTTCTTTCATCTTTTTGACAGAATTTAAAAGGATATCATCATCATCGTATAATGCGTAAACTATGTTATTATTCATTTTCTATTTTTTTAAATTCTGATCCTGATGATTTTAAAATTGTCTTCATCTCAGCCTGAGCAACTACAGGAAAAGTTCTTGCATACATCAAGAATAACACAAAGAAGAAACCAATAGTTCCAAGAAATATTCCTATATCTACAAAGGTGGGAGAGAACATAGTCCAACTTGATGGAAGAAAATCTCTGTGTAAAGAAGTTACTATAATTACAAATCTTTCAAACCACATACCTATATTTACGAAGATTGATAAGATAAAAGTTGCAATTATATTTGTTCTTATCTTATAAATCCAATAAAGCTGCGGAATAACGACGTTACAGGTCATCATACTAGCATATGCCCACCAATAAGGGCCCGTTGCTCTATTTAAGAAAGCATATTGTTCAAATTCAACTCCAGAGTACCATGCCATAAATAGTTCAGTGATATATGCAATTCCGACCATTGAGCCAGTAAATAAGATAATTACATTCATGTACTCTATATGTTTTATAGTGATATAGGCTTCCATACTTACAACCTTTCTTACAATTATAAGAAGTGTTTCAACCATTGCAAATCCAGAGAAAAGTGCTCCCAATACAAAGTATGGTGGAAAAATTGTTGTATGCCAGCCAGGGATAACAGAAGTAGCAAAGTCCATTGATACGATTGAATGAACTGAAAAAACCAAAGGAGTAGCTAATCCCGCTAGTACAAGTGACACCTCTTCAAATCTCTGCCAATGCTTGGCCCTTCCTGACCATCCAAAAGATAACAAAGAATATAATTTCTTCTTAAGGGGATTAATTTTTTCATTAACTCTATCACGAATCATTGCAAAATCTGGAATTAATCCAATGTACCAAAAAACAGTTGAGACGGTTAGATATGTTGAAATTGCAAAAACATCCCAAAGTAAAGGTGAGTTAAAATTAACCCATAGCGAACCATATTGATTTGGAATTGGAAATACCCAGTATGCTAGCCATGGTCTACCCATGTGGATTAATGGAAACAATCCTGCTTGAATAACCCCAAAAATTGTCATTGCTTCTGCAGACCTATTGATAGCCATTCTCCATTTTTGCCTAAAAAGTAAAAGAACCGCTGAAATAAGAGTTCCTGCATGACCAATACCAATCCACCAAACAAAGTTTGTTATATCCCAAGCCCAATTGACTGTTTTATTTAATCCCCAAACACCAATTCCTGTTCCTATTGTGTATGCAATACAACCGAATCCCCAAAGCATGAGGATAACGGATAATCCGAATAGTATCCACCAATACTTGTTAGCCTTTCCTTCAACAGGATATGCAACTTCAACAGTAATATCATGGAATGTTTTATTACCGTCAATTAGCGGATCTCTTATCCTTGACTCTTTATGCATTTTGTTTGTTTCTTACTTTTGTTTGATAAAATACAGATGGCCTCACATTTAAATGATCAAGTAAATCATATGCTCTATCATCTTTTCTTAGTTTATATACTTCGCTGTCTTTGTTAGTAACATCACCAAAAACTATTGAATTAGTGGAGCATGCCGATGAACAAACAGTCTGAGCATCTTTGTCTTTTATTGTTACTCCGTTTTTCTTTGCTTCAAGCTTTAATGCTTGTATTTTTTGGATGCACATGCTACATTTCTCAATAACTCCTCTGGACCTAACAACTACATCAGGATTTAAAACCATTTTACCTAAATCATCATTCATGTGATAATCAAACTGATCATTTTCACTATATAAGAACCAATTAAATCTTCTTACTTTATAAGGGCAGTTGTTAGCACAATATCTTGTACCAATACATCTGTTATATGTCATTTGATTCAGTCCTTCATTACTATGTGTTGTTGCAGCCACAGGACATACATTCTCACATGGTGCATGATTGCAGTGCTGACACATTACAGGTTGAAAAACAACTTCAGGATCTTCAGATGGCTCTTCCATTTGAGCATACATTTTAATTGAAGATATGTCTTGTTTTTTAGCATTTTCTTTGGTCATTTCAGATGAATAATATCTATCAATTCTCATCCAATGCATATCTCTACTTTTTCTCATTTCCTCTTTTCCAACGACTGGTATATTGTTTTCTGCTTGACATGCTATTACACATTCAGCACAGCCAGTACATGATGTAAGGTCAATCGAAAGATTCCAAAAATGTCCTGTTTCTAAGTCATGTTCTTCGTATAACGAAACTTGGTCTGAAGGTAGTTTTCCTTTATAAGTATAATATTTCTCTCTATAATTACCAGAGCCAGGATTCTTTATGTACTTATCTAAATTAGTCTCTTTCACCATGTCTCTTCCCATCATTGTGTGGTGTAGCTGTATACAAGCAAATTCATGCTCACCTTCAGCTAATTCTATGTCCACATATTTTTTTGAAGTTAGTGGGAAAGCATTAAATCCAACATCATCACCAACTTTACCTGATTTTTTTCTTCCATAACCAAGTGCTATGCCAATTGTTCCTTTAGCTTGTCCAGGCTGAATAATGACAGGTAGATTTTTTAGTTCTACATCATCAGCTTTTAAATTTATAAGACTTCCGTTCAATGCTCCGTTAGCAACAGTTTTGTTCATTAAACCGTATTCTCTTGCTGTTGATGCCGAAATGGTAACATAATTGTCCCAAGTCGTCCTTGTGATTGGATCAGGCAATTCATGTAACCATGGATTGTTGGCTAAAGCCCCATCTCCAAGACCTATTTTTTCATATAGGCATAGCTCTAGGCGATTATCATCAACTTTTTCAAAATTTCGAAGATTTGATTTTCTATAGCTAGCTGCATTAATTGACTGGTTGAACTTAAAATAACCATCGTGCAGAGCTTTGTTCCAATCAATTCCCTTATTACTCCAGTAATTCTTCAAATATTTGTGAAAGTCTTTGCTCTCATCAGCCCATGAAAGTAAATTAGTCTCAAACTGCCTTGTATCAAACAAGGGTGCTATTGTAGGCTGCATCAAAGTGTATGTGTTTAGACTTGGATTTGCATCACCCCAACTTTCAAGATTGTGATGAAGTGGACATAGATAATCAGCTAAAGAAGAGGTCTCGTCGTTATAAAGTGAACAAGAAATAAATGTCTCAACCTGATTTAATGCTGAAACAAATTTCTTTGAATTTTCATAATTATAAACAGGATTAACACCGTTTGTAATTAGAACTTGTACATTTCCGCTATTCATTTCTTTCACTAATTGCTTTAAATCATCAGTTTTACCTTTTTTCAAAAAACAAGGATTATTGATATTTATCGTTTTTTTGTAATTGCCTAGTCTATGATTGATTGCATTGACAATTAATTGCACTTCTTTGTTTGTACTATCAGTTATAACAATCGAAGATTTTGATTTTTTAAGGTTTAGATAAACATCTTTTAGTCTTTCATCAATCTGATCAGTACCAATTAATGCTCTATACAAGTTGGAAATAAGATAAGCTTGCTCGGATGGTTTGATTAGTATTCTTTTATCAGCATTCGCACCACTGAGTGACATATTAGTCTCAATTTGAAAATGCCTTGACATTTTTCCGTTCTTAGGGTTTCTGCCATTTACATAATCTTTAGAGTAATCTTGAGACAGCCAATTTCCAAGAAAGTCTGCTCCAAAAGATACAATTACATCACTTTTGTCAAAGTGATATTTTGGAGCTACTCGTTGTCCAAAACTCTCAAGATTTGCATCTAGTATTGCATCATAAGCAACAGAGTCATACATTATATGCTCAAAATTTGAATATTTAGAACTAAACTTCTTTATTAAATTTAAAGTAGTTTCACTTATTACAGAAGTTGTTAATAGTACTATTTTTTTGTCCTTGACCTCACTAAGGTTTTGTCTAATTTGTCTATCTAATTTTGACCAGGAGATAGATTTACCACCATACATAGGCTCCTTAGCTCTATTTGAATCATAGAATGATAATATTGTAGCTTGGCTTCTTGCACTTGTACTGCTTTGATTTGCTTCAATTTTAATTGGCCTACCTTCTCTAGTTTTAACAAGCACACTGGCATAGTCTCTTCCATCATAGATAGTTGTTGCGTAAAAATTGGGAACTCCAGGAATGATCTCATCTGGCTTGATTAGGTAAGGTACTGATTTGACTACAGGCGTTTCGCATGCTGCAAGAGTCGCTGCTGCAGTTGTAAAACCCATAAATTTTAAAAAATCTCTTCTGCTTGTTGATGATTCTTCTAATGTTTTCTTTTCTTTTAAAAAATCGTTTACTGGCAAATGCTCTGAAAATTCATTACTTGCAATCTCATTTGCAAACTCCTTACTCTCTAATTGAGCAACACCTTTCCAATATGTTTTTTTATTACTCATAAATTTAATAGTGACATTTTGCACATTCTAAGCCTCCAATTTCTTCAACAGTAAAAACGTCTTTACCGTGCTTTGCTTTGAGCTCTTCGTGTAATTTGGCATAATATTCGTTACCTTCCATTTTAACCTCAGATTCTCTATGACACTCAATACACCACCCCATAGTTAGTTCACTGTACTGGTATACCTCTTCCATTTCCTGTATAGGACCATGACATTCTTGGCACTCTATTTGCCCAGCAACAACATGCTGAGAATGGTTAAAATAAGCATGGTCTGGTAAATTATGAATTCTAACCCACTCAATAGGTTTTTGTGTGTACCCCTCAATGTATGTTCTTGAGTCTTGATCAAAACCAACAGCTTCATATATTTTAGCTATCTCTTTAGTTCCTTCTTCATCGGTTCCTTCGTTAATATATGTATGGCAATTCATACATACGTTAGCAGATGGTATTCCAGAGTGCTTACTGTGTCTGGCTGAGGAATGACAATAATTACAATCAACACCGTTAATTCCTGAATGCAGTTCGTGTGAGAAAGCAATTGGCTGCTCAGGTTGATACTGAGCATATACTCCAATTCCCATCATTGTTGAATAGGCAAAATTTGATATTACAACAAATGCAATAATACCAGTAAAAACTAAATTTGTTTTGTTGGAAATAAAAAGTTTGTATTGATTATAAAATGTCTGTGGTATTGATTCAGTTTCCTCTCCTAAGCTTGATTTTAGTTTATTTTTTAGTATCAGCAATATGTATGATATTGATAAGATTGATATTAGAATAATGATGGGTAGGTATTTGTTTGATGAGGAAACTTGCTCTGTTGAGGCAACAACAGCTTCAGCAATTTCTTCAACGGGTGGATTTTCTAAATAAGCAAAAAGAGCATCGAATTCTTCATCAGTAAAATAAAAAGCTGGCATGATTTGCTTGTTGTACTCTTCATATATAGCAATTGCTTTTTCATCTCCTGATGCAATAAACTCCTGAGAGTTAATAATCCATTTTTTAAGCCAGTCCTTTGAATACTTATCAGTTACACCTTTAAGTCCCGGACCTACTAATCTTTTGTCAGTCATCAAATGACAAGCAGTACAATTTGTTTTATAGAGCTCTTCACCATCGATTTGGGCAAAAAGTATATTGGAAAATAAAAACGAAAATGTTAGAGCTAAACAGATTTTTCTACCTAAATGCAACACCTTATTCATCAGTTTTTTATTCTATAACAAATATACCACACTTCTTTTGTTTGGTAAAGCAAAAATCTCTAAAAAAATTGATGAATTATTTATTTAGAATTAGTCTAAATAATTTCGATAACTTCTTTGATTTCAGGTACGTTTTTCTTTATTGTTGTTTCAATACCGTTTCTAAAGGTCATCATACTCACGTCACAAGTCGCACAAGATCCAGTGAACTTAACCTTAGCTATTTTATCTTTTGTTACTTCAATTAAATCAATATCACCTCCGTCAACCTTTAAGTATGGCCTGATATTATCTAATGCTTGGTCAACTTTGTAGTATAACTTGTTTTTTTTTGATGTTTTCATTTAAGAGCAGCCTTTGTTGTGTGTTATCTTAACTGATTCTGTTTCTTGAATTTTTTTATTTCTTTCTTCGACAAAATCCACTAACTTTCTACACAAATTTAAGAATCTTTTCGCAATATCAGTATCACCTTGCAAAACAGCAGGTCTTCCAATGTCAGAAGCTACTCTAATTGATTCAATAAGTGGGATTTCACCAAGAAAATTTACATTCATATTATCAGCTAGAATTTTTCCACCATCTTTTCCAAAGATATGATGCTTGATTTTACTTTCATCTACAAAATATGACATGTTTTCAATTAACCCAACAACTGGAACCTTAATACTATCCATCTGAAACATATTTATCCCTTTTCTTGCGTCTGCGACTGAAATAGGCTGAGGTGTTGAAATAACGATTGCACCTGTAACCGGTATTGATTGAACTAAAGAAAGATGAATATCTCCAGTTCCAGGTGGCAAATCTACAAGAAGGTAGTCTAAGTCTCCCCAATGAGCATCCCAAATTAGCTGATTCAATGCCTTGGTAGCCATAGGGCCTCTCCATACTAAAGCTTGCTTTGATTGAGCAAAAAAACCAATACTTAAAACTTTTACACCATAATTTTCTAAAGGGTCAATCTTATTTATCCCATCAACATTAATTGATTTAGGGATTTTTCCTTCTAAGTCTAACATTAAGTGCATTGACGGACCATAAATATCTGCGTCAACAACCCCAACTTTAAATCCATTTTCAGATAATCCAACAGCTAAATTTGATGTAATTGTTGATTTCCCTACACCTCCTTTACCAGAACTCACAGCTATAATATTTTTAACTCCTTTTATTCGTTCTCCTTTGATTTGAACATTATTTTTTGAAACTTCAAGGTTGAAATTAAGCTTAATTCTACAAGTTGAAAATTGACTTAAAATAATTTCATTGATAAACTTTTCTAACTTCTTTTTATAAGAGAGGGTAGGGTTTTGAATTTTAACATCTATGATTATATCATTTCCAAACAGCTGAAGGTTGGTAATATTATCGACTGATAGATTGAAATGGTTATCATTGAACCCGTCATTTAACAGTTTAAAAACATTATCTTTTGTTAACTTAGACATTGATATTCAAATTTAAATTTTATATATGTAATTTTCTTACCTAATTTCAAAAATTTTTGCTCATAGAAAGTTTTGATTTCACAATCTTTTGAGCAAATTTGAGAATTATACAAGTCATTAGTTGATTGTATAATCTTACAGTTTAAATTTGACAAAACCCCAAGCGTGTATCCATGCAAAAACTCACTGTCAGTTTTTAAATTAATAAACCCTTTTCTTGACAAAATAGTTTTGTAAATATTAAGAAAATTCTTGTGAGTTAATCTTCTTGACTCATTTCTTTTTTTTATGTGAGGATCTGGAAAAGTAATCCAAATTAAATTGATTTCTTCCTCATCAAAAAAATTATTTAAAAACTCTATTCTTGTTCTTAAAAAGAAAATGTTTTTTAATTTTTTAGATTCACTGGCACCAGACCAAATTCTCGCTCCTTTTATATCTATGCCTATGTAGTTTATATGAGGATTTCTTTTTGCAAGCTCAACAGTATACTCACCTTTACCACACCCCAGCTCAAGGCATATTTCATTATTATTTTTAAAGATTTTCCTTCTCCACAATCCTTTATGTAAATAATCTTTTTTGAGCTCTTCAATTTTTGGCTGAATCACATTGGAAAAATTATTTAAATCATCAAATTTTTTTAATTTATTTTTACCCAAAATTTTTTTTCAAAAATAATCATTTCATATAATGAAAAAAAGAGTTTTAATCACTCCTATGGACTGGGGCTTAGGTCATGCAAGTAGATGTGTTAAGATAATTAGAAAATTGAATGAATATGGATATGAAGTTATTATTGGATGCGACAATAAACCTTTACACTTTTTAAAAAAAGAATTTCCTAATCATGATTTTGTAAGGTTAAAAGCAATGCCAATTCTTTACAGCAAATACATAGGTGCAAGTTTTGCTATATTTTTACAGATTTACAAGCTGATATATAATTATATTTATGAAAGATACATAACTGATAAAATAATTAATCAATTTAAGATAGATGCAATAATTACTGATAACAGATTTGGTGTTAGATCAAAAAAAATACCCTCAATTTTTGTAACACATCAAGTTGAAATTCGCTCAAAATATTTTATGTCTTTAATTAACTATGTAAACATCAATTTAATTAATAGGTTTAATGAGTGTTGGATTGTAGATGACAAAAAAAATCGACTTTCTGGATCGCTGTCAGATTCATCAAAATTATATATAAAAACTCGGCACCTATCTAATCTTTCTAGATTTAAATATTTTAAAACAATAACAAAAAAACAACTTTTAGTATTAGTATCTGGACCTGAACCACAAAGAAGTATTTTTGAAAAAAAATTAATCAAGGCTGTTAAGAAATTAAAAATAAAGTCTATTATTTTACAATGCAAACCTTCTCTAAGTTTGGTTAATAAGCAAGGAAATACTAGAACTATATCTCACTTACAAACTGAAGCCCTCAATAAACTGATTCTAGAATCTAAATATGTCATTTCGAGATCTGGTTATACAACAGTTATGGATTTAGCAAAATTGAAAAAAAAATCATGTTTAATTGCAACAAATGGTCAGTATGAGCAAGAATACTTAAGCAGCTACCTTAGTCAGGATGGTTTTTGTTTAACTTCTAAATTAGAAGAAATTGATTTAGAGAAAATTATTGGTAAATTAGATGAAATTCATGGTTTTGCAAACTATGAACAAGATTTTGTAAACTGGAAAGATATTTTCAAAATTATAGCGCATGCATAGCTTCAATCAAATTAATAACAATAAAGATTTTGTTGATCAGTGTCTTGATCTTTATCACTATCAATTACAAAACAATAAGTTATATTTTGATTTTTGCAAACTTATAAAAAAGACGAAAGTACCTGAGAAAATTACTGAAATACCATTTTTGCCAATTCAATTTTTTAAGTCTAAAAAAATTCTCACAAAAACTAGTTTTGAACTAAAATTTCTAAGCAGTGGTACTGGTGGTAAAAGAAGTACACATTATATAGCTGAGAAAAACAACTATATAGAAAGCTTTGTTAATTGTTTTGAAAGTTTTTTTGGTAGAAGCAAAGATTATTGTTTTTTGGCTTTACTTCCCAATTATTTAGATAATAAAAACTCATCACTCATTTACATGATGAATCATTTTATAAAGAATAGTAAGTATTCATCAAGTGATTATTACCTGAAAAATTATGATAAACTAAAGGGTCAGATATTAGAAAATAACAAAAACAAAATTCCAACAATCTTATTTGGTGTATCTTTTGCTTTGTATGAATTTTCTAAAATTTGCGATATCAAAATTGAAGATACTATTGTTATTGAAACAGGAGGAGCAAAGAACTCTAAGCTAAGTAAATCAAAGACCGAAATTATAGAGCTACTTAAAAAAAATTTTAAAACAAAAAATGTCTATTCAGAATATGGGATGACAGAAATGCTGTCGCAAGCTTACAGAAAAGACAGTTACTATATGACACCTAAATGGTTGAAATTTTTAATTAGAGATATAAATAATCCCTACAAAATTGGATGCAATAGAGGTTTTGTTAATGTTATTGATTTAGCAAATAAGCATAGCTGTCCTTTTATTGCTACTGAAGATTTTGCAATACAAAAAAAAGAGGGTGTTGATATCATTGGCAGACTAAGCAGTTCTGAATTAAGAGGGTGCAACAACCTAATATAATGATTAGAAAAGCCACTTTAGAAGATCTAGATGAGCTAATTAAGCTTTACATAAGTAGTATAAAAAAAATGATTTCAAAAAAAATTAGCCAATGGGATTATGAATATCCAAACAAAGAAGTATTAAAAAAGGATATTTTAGCTCAAAATTATTATGTTTTTTTTGATCAAGATGAAATAATTGGTGGTGTAACAATTGATGAAAATATTGATACAGCATATAAAAATGTTAAATGGAAAAATAATTGTTTTTATACGATTCACAGACTTGTTGTTAAGCATAACAAGTGGGGAATTGGAATCGGTAAAAAATTAATGTACTTTGCTGAAGAGTTAGCAAAAAAAAATAATAAAAAATCTTTACGCCTTGACACTTATTTTGACAACACCATAGCTAATAGTTTTTACATTGGTTTAGGATACAAATTTAAAGGTAAGATATTGCTCAAGGCACATAAAAAATTTTATTATTGTTACGAAAAAATGATCAAATAAAAGAATGAGAAATTATGTTAAAGTTCTTGGAACAATTCAAGATGGGGGATTTCCTCAGATTGATTGTAATAAAGCATGTTGTCTAAATCAATGGTTAAATCCTAAAAAAAAATTTGTTTCAAGCATAGCTGTAGTTGACGAATCTGAAAAAAAACAGTGGATAATAGATGCATCACCAGAAATTAAATTTCAAACAAAACTTCTAAAGGGAAAAACAAATATCAAAGACATTGAAGGAGTTTTTTTAACACATGCCCATATTGGACACTATACAGGCTTAATGTATTATGGCAATGAAGCTGCAGGATCGAGAGATTTAAGAGTTTATGCAATGCCTAAAATGAAAAGATTTTTGGAGAATAATGGACCTTGGAACCATTTATTAAAACAAAGGAATATCAAATTAATAAAACTCTCTAAAAACAAAACAATAAAAATTAGCGCTAATCTTAAAATAAAACCATTTCTTGTCCCGCATAGAGAAGATTACTCTGAAACTGTTGGTTTTGAAATCGCAACCTCTGAAAAAAAACTAATTTATATTCCTGATATTGATAATTGGGAAAAATGGAATATTTCCATAACTGAGTTAATCAAAAACATTGATTTTGCATTAGTTGATGGTACTTTTTTTTCCGAACAAGAAATAGAAAGAGATATTAGCTTAATTCCTCATCCTCTAGTTAAGGACAGTTTAAAATTATTTTCAAATCTAAAAGCTATAGAAAGGAATAAAATTATTTTCACACATTTTAATCATACAAATCCACTGATTGACGAGAGCTCAAAAGAGCATGAAGAAGTTTTATCAAAGGGGTTTGGAATCGCTAAAGAGGGCGATAACTTTTATCTATAAAAAATTAATAATTTCATCATAAAGATCATTGGGGTTTTCTGCATGAACCCAGTGCCCAGCATTACTTATTTCACAAAATTTTAAGTTTGAAAAATGATTTCTTATTCTATTCAGATCTTTAGAGTCTATATAATCTGAATTTTCACCTTTTACAAACATCATATCCAAATCACTAACACCTTTACAGAAATTTGCATGACTAATTTTTTTAAGATTATACTTCAAAACTGACAAGTTAAATCTCCATAAAAATCTTTCATTATCCCTTTTTAAATTTTTTAGAACAAATTGGGTGATCACTTTATTTTTTAAACTTTTTAATAAATCTAATTCTATTTGATTTCTTGACGTGTAATTTTCTAGACGCAACTTTGAAATTTTTTCAAGCAAAAATTGATGAAAAGAAATATCATACTCTTTAGGTGCAATATCAATAACAATACTTTTATCGAAGATGATTTTATTCTCTAAAACTAACTTCATTACAGCCTTCCCACCTAACGAATGGCCAAGCAAGTGAGGTTTGTATATATTATTTTGATTAATATAATTTATGATGTCCTCTGATATAAAATCATAATCAAAAAAATTAGAATGAGGAGAGTTACCATGATTTCTAATATCAACACAATGAACTTTAAATTTCTGAGATAATCTTTTTGCAAATGTTGCCCAGTTATCTGACATTCCAAAAAGACCATGTATAATTATTATATCCTTACCACTTCCGTAAATCCTAGAAAAAAGCTTCATAGTAAACGTTTGTACATTGATATTGTGTTCTGTAGTCCAAAATAGACTGAATCAGAAATGAGAGCATGTCCAATTGAAACCTCTAGCAAATTATCTATTTTACTACTGAAATATTTCAAATTATCTAAATTGAGGTCATGACCAGCATTCAAACCTATATTTATGTTTTTTGCCAGTAGCGAACATTTATAAAAGTCTTTTATTGCATTTTCTCTGTTAATTGGAAATTTTTTTGCGTACGTCTCGGTGTAAAGCTCAACTCGATCAGCTTCAAGTTTTTTTGCTAGCTCAACCATTTTTTCTTTTGGGTCAACAAAAATTGATGTTCTAATTTTTAATCTTTTAAACTCAGAAACAATTTCTTTTAAAAAATTATAATTTGATTTAATGTCCCATCCTTTGTTTGATGTTAAAACGTCGGGGGCGTCCGGAACCAAAGTTACTTGAGTAGGCTTTATATCCAAAACTAAATCGATGAATTGTTTGGTAGGATTACCCTCAATATTAAACTCCTTTTTAATAACTTTTTTGAGACTATATACATCTTCTCTTGTAATATGTCTTTCATCAGGCCTTGGATGAACTGTTATTCCGTCTGCTCCAAACTTTTCAGAATTAATAGCTGCTTGAACAACAGAGGGAACTTGACCACCTCTGGCATTTCTAATTGTAGCAATTTTGTTTATGTTTACACTTAAATTTTTCACATTTCAAAATTAATTAATTGTTTATATCCAAATGCAAGCTAAAGAAATAATTTCATCTTCAATCTTACCTTTAAAGCAAAAAGATAGCGCTGATATTGCATTAAAAATAATGCAAGATTTACACGTATACAATCTACCTGTAGTTGAAAAAAACAAATTCCTGGGGCTTATTTCTGAAAACGATATAATGAACATGAAAAAAGATAAATTATTTGTTAAAGATTTATTAAAAACAAGCGAAGACATTTACATATTTGAGGATCAACATCTATTTAACATAGTTGATTATTTTGATAAACATTCATTGTCAGTATTGCCTGTTTTAAGTAGAAGTAAAAAGTATATTGGCTCAATTACTAGCTCAAAGATTTTATTTACTCTAGCAAAAAGTTCTGCTGTTAGGAACAATGGAGGAATAATAGTTTTAGAAATGAATGAAAAGGATTATAGTTTATCCAAAATATCTTCAATAACTGAGTCGAACAATATTAATATTTTAAGCTCATACATAACCTCATTCAATGAATCAAAAAACATAGAAGTTACTCTAAAATTAAATAGCCATAATTTAGATAGATTGCTAAAAGATTTTAAACGTTTTAACTATCATGTTTCTGCATCTTTTAACAAAGAAAATGACCTTTCAAACATTGAGGAGCGATATGACAGCTTAATGAGATATCTAAATACCTGATGCCTTTCAGAAAATTAATTTTATTCATAAATTTTTTAATTTTTTCAGCATCTTGTTTGGCAGATACTGAAAAGCTTAAAATTAAAAAGATTGTCATTAATGGTAATAATATTACTAAAAATGAAACTGTTTTAGAACATATCACATTTAAAAAAAATCAAGAATACTCGCTAGAAAAACTAATTAAAAACATACAAACTTCTGAGGAGAATTTAAGTAACTTACAAATTTTCAATTATGTTGAAATTTCATTTTGGTACGCTCAAGAAGATGAAATACAGATAGAGATTTTTTTAACTGAAAGGTGGTATTTATGGCCCTATCCTATTTTTGAAATTTCAGATAGAAATTTTAATTCATGGTATAGAGATTTTAAAAAATCTAATTATGAAGACTGGTCAAAAATCAATTATGGAATTATGCTTGATTGGCAAAATTTTCGAGGTGCTAATGAGTTAATAAAATTAAAATTTAGAAAAGGGTATAAAGAACATTATAATATAACTCACATAAGCAGGTCATTAGGCAAGAGTAGAAGCTTTTTCGTAGAGAGTGAAATGGATTTTTTTAGAAGAAAAAAAACTGATTATTTAATTTCAAATAATCAGTTACAGTATTTAAATAATGAAAATGACTTTACTAGTAGAGACTTAATTGCTGAACTAAAGTTAATAAACAAAAAAGAATTTAGAATAAGTAATTCAATTTTTCTAAAATACCACAGATGTGTTGTCGATAATGAGATTAATATGCTAAACAGAATGTATTTAAATAGTTCAAATAAAAATAATATTGGTAGTTATTTTAAACTGTCATATAGTTTTAAAAATGAACAAAGAGATAATATTGAATATCCACTTAATGGATCTCTAGCTGAAATTACAGTCTCAAAAAATTTTGGAATTGAATCAAATATTAACAATTCTGAAATAAATTTAAAGTTAGAGCTGCACAAAAATATTTACGATAAACTTTTTTTTGGTTCTAGCCTTCGAAGTAAAATTAGTAGTAATAATAACACTCCATACTTTTACTCACTACCAATTGGGTTTAACGATTATATTAGATCTTATGAGTATTACGTTATCTCAGGAAATGAACATTTTATTTCAAAAAATATTTTTAAATATCAAATATTTGAAAAAACAAAAGCTGAAATTCCTTTCTTTAACAAAAATCAATTTAAAAAATCTCATTACAGCATGTATATTTCTCTATTTTGTGATATAGGATATGTATGGGAAAGTGAGCGTCTAGCTTTAGAGCAAAGAAATAATTTATCTAACTCTACTTTAGTTGGAAGAGGACTTTCACTTGATTTTATCACTTATTATGATAAAATTCTCAGAATTGAGTTTTCTGTTAATAAATTAGGAGAAAAAGGAATATTTTTGCATTTTTCAAATCCGTTTGGAGACACAAAAGTTAAACGAAAAAAGTAAATATGAGAATTGCAATTTTTGGAATGACATTTCCTGAGACCTCAAAAAATTATCTACAACACTTAATTAAAAAAATCGAGAATGAAAATTCTCAAGTAATAATTGAGGAACAGTTCTTAAAGACATTTAAAAAAAATATCAGCTTCAAAAAACCTCCACTTTCTTACGAAGATCATGATGGTTTAAGAGGTAACGCTGATTTTTTAATAAGTATTGGAGGTGATGGTACATTATTGAAAGCCGCAACTCATGTAAAAAATAGTAATATTCCCATTATGGGAATCAACACTGGCAGATTAGGCTTTATTTCAAGTATTTCAACAGATCAAATAGATGCTGCAATAAATGATTTGCTTAGGGAAAATTATAAAATTGACAACAGAACATTACTAGAGCTTAACACCTCGAACGAGTTGTTTGGTAATCAAAATTTTGCATTAAATGAAGTTGCTGTAACTAAAAAAGATACTTCTTCCATGATTAAAGTTGATGCATATGTTGATGATGAATTTTTAAATTCATATTGGGCAGATGGTTTAATTGTATCTACACCAACTGGCTCAACAGGATATTCATTGAGTTGCGGAGGCCCAATAATTATGCCACAATCTGGAAATATTATTATTACCCCAATTGCACAGCATAATCTAAATGTAAGACCTATTGTTATTGATGATGAATCAGTAATAAAGTTAAAAGTTGTTGACCGTGACGATTTAGCACTAATCTCATTAGATTCTCGCTCCAGAGCTTTTGACTCATCTACAGAAATCACAATCAAAAAAGCTAGTTTTAATATAAAATTGATAAATCCACCTTTTAACTCATTTTTATCTACAGTAAGAAACAAGCTTATGTGGGGAATTGATAAAAGGAATTAGCTTTTTTCTTGTAGTATATTTTATATTTGTATTAATTATTTAAAAATGAAAAGAAAAATAGTAGTAATATTCTGCATACTAATCTCGCAACTTTGCTACGGTCAATTTAAAACAAACAATGAACTGGGAATTCAGACAGGAATCATGTATTATCTAGGTGATTTGAACAAATGTGATGGTTGTTTTTCTAACGGACATTTTCAAGAATCTAAACCATTCATTAGTTTAAATTACAAGCAAAATATTGACAAAAGAGTTTCATATAGAGCAAATATATTGCTTGGACAAATTTCTGGAGATGATAGACTAGAAAATAGAGATTCACTAAGTAAAGCTCGCGGCCTTAACTTTAAATCAAACATTTATGAACTTTCAGGTAACGTTGAATTTAACTTTTTACCTTATGAACTTGGAAATCCAAGGTATAAATGGACTCCATATCTTTTTTCTGGACTTTCAATGTTTTATTTTAATCCTCAAGGTGAAAATGCAAATGGAGAATGGGTTGACCTACAACCTCTTTCAACTGAAGGTCAAGGAACCACCTCGTTTCCTGACAGGAAGAAATATATGCTTGCTCAATTCGCAATTCCATTTGGAGGAGGATTTAAATTTTCATTAAATAAGGTTTCTAATATTATACTGGAATACTCTATTAGAAAGACGTTTACTGATTACTTAGATGATGTCAGCACAACATATCCAGGAGAGAACGTGTTAAGACCAGAATTTGGAAATGAATCAGTATATATGTCGGATCCAACTGGCAACTTCATTGCTGGAGACCAAAGAGGTAATTCAGAAAAAAATGACTGGTATTCATACATTGGAATAACAATATCATTTAAGCTTAATGATAATAACAAGGGTTGTGATTACGAATAATTAGAAAATTAATTAATGTGGCACAGGATCAGTTTTTAGATCAAAATAATTTACCAAAACACATTGCAATAATTATGGATGGAAATGGTAGATGGGCAAAACAAAAAAATAAATCTAGAATTTTTGGCCATAGAAATGGTGTTAAAGCAGTTCGAGAAACTGTAGAATATGCAGCGGAAATAGGAATTAATTATTTAACACTATATGCTTTTTCAACTGAAAATTGGCAAAGACCAAAAAAAGAGGTTTCTGGATTAATGTCTCTTTTAGTATCAACAATAAGAGGTGAAACTAAGACATTGATGGAAAATAACATTAAACTTTCTTCAATTGGTAACATGAATATGTTACCTGAAAAATGTAAAAAGGAACTCAATGAATCCATTAAACTTACAAGTGGAAATACTAAATTAAATTTAATTTTAGCACTTAGTTACAGTAGTAGGTGGGAAATAAAAAATGCAATTAGAAAAATTATTGGTGATGGCTTGAAAGTAAATGAAATAAGTGAAGACATAATTGAACAATATTTAGCTACAAAAAACGTTCCTGACCCTGAGCTTTTAATTAGAACAAGCGGCGAAAATAGAGTAAGTAATTTTTTACTTTGGCAAATTGCATATACTGAATTTTATTTCTGTAAGAAGTTTTGGCCAGATTTTAGAAAGGAAGACTTAAAAGATGCAATTTTAGAATATCAAAAAAGAGAAAGAAGATTTGGCAAAACAGCTTAAACACATAGCATGCAAAGAATTATTTTTGAATATTGTAACAATTGTTTTACTAACATGTTCTTATTCCTCTAATGCACAAAACAATGAAATTATTGATTATTCAAACAAAAAGTCATATACAATTAAGGTTATAGATGTCGTTGGCTTAGAGTTCATCGATGAATCTAATATAATTAAGATGACTGAGCTGGAAGTTGGAAAAATTATTGATGTACCGGGAGACCTCGTTTCTGAATCAATAAAAAAACTTTGGGATCAAAATTTATTTTCTGACATTAAGATTTCAGTAAGTAAAATTGATAGTAATAAAATAAACTTAGAAATTAATTTGACCGAGTTGCCAAGACTCTCGAAATTTAAATTTGAAGGAAAAATTAGTAAATCAGATATTAGTTCATTAAAAGAGGACTTAAAGCTAATTAGCGGTAGTGTAATAAGTAAAAATACTATTTCAAATAGTTCCAACGTAATAAGAAACTTTTACATAAGCAAGGGCTTTTACAGCATTAAAATAGATAGTAAAGTAGAAGATGACAAACAAAGTAAGAATTCTAAAATTTTAGTATTTAAGATTGACAAAGGCAAAAAAGTAAAAATTAAAAATATTGAAATATCAGGTAGAAAAAAGATTTTAAATTCTTCAAAAAAGTTTTTAGATAAAACTGATTCAACTTTTATTATTAGCGATTCAAAATTTAAGCGACTACTGAAAGAAACAAAAGAAAAGAAGTGGTGGAGATTTTTCAAGGTTTCAAAGTATATTGATGAAAATTTTGAAAATGATAAAAGCTCAATAATTAAAAAATATAATGAACTTGGTTACAGAGATGCAAAAATTTCATTTGATACTATTTTAATAAATGATGACAACACTATTAGTATCAATATTAAGGTTGATGAAGGCGAAAAATACTTTTTTGGTAATATTTTTTGGATTGGAAATAAGATTTATTCAAATGATGAATTATCAAAAAGACTTTCGATTAAGTCAGGGGATATATACAACCAAACATTTCTTGAGGAGAAACTTTTTGGTAACGCGAATGGAGATGATATTAGTTCTTTATATTTAGACGATGGTTATTTATTTTTTAATGCAAGTCCCTCAGAAATTGTTAAAGAAAATAATTATATAGATTTAAATATTAAACTCTACGAAGGTGATAAAGCAAAAGTAAACAAGGTAAATGTGATTGGTAATTCTAAAACTAATGATCATGTGATCATGAGAGAAATTAGAACGAAACCTGGTGATTTATTTAAGCGATCAGATATAATGAGATCTCAAAGAGAATTGAACAATTTACAATATTTTGATCCGGAAAAGTTCGATGTTAAAATTGAACCTAATCAGAGCAGAAATACAGTAGATATCACTTATGTTGTCTCAGAGAAATCAACAGATCAAATTAATTTACAAGGTGGTTGGGGTGCTGGAAGAGTTGTTGGGTCCCTCGGTTTTAGATTTACAAACTTTTCAAGTAAAAAGTTTTTTACCAAGGAAGCTTGGAGACCTCTTCCATCTGGTGATGGGCAAACTTTATCAATCTCGGCCTCATCCAATGGGATTTATTATCAGAACTATAATTTAACTTTTGTAGAGCCTTGGCTTGGAGGTAAGAACCCAAATTCTCTTTCAGTGTCTGCATACAAGTCAATAAGTTCAAACGGACAAACCGGTAATGATAGACAATCAATTGAAATAACTGGAGTTTCTTTGGGTTTGGGTAAAAGATTAAAGATTCCTGATGATTATTTTACTTTATATAACGGTATTACATTTCAGAGGTATGATTTAAATAATTCACAATCATTTTTTAGTTTTAATAATGGATACTCTAATAATTTTAATCTTAATATAAACATAGGTAGAAATTCTATCGATCAGTTGATTTATCCAAGAAGTGGATCTAAGTTTAATTTGAGTTTAAAGTTGACACCACCATACTCACTATTCTCAAAAAATGAGGATTTTGCTAATATGACAGACCAAGAAAGATTTAAGTGGGTAGAATATTACAAATGGAAATTTACCTCCTCTTGGTTTTCAGCTTTTAATGACAAGCTTGTTTTAAACAATAGAGCAGAAATGGGACTTTTAGGGGCTTACAATAGCCAAATCGGAGTTTCACCCTTTGAGAGGTTTTATGTTGGTGGTGACGGTTTAAGCGGAATGGGATATGTTTTTGATGGAAGAGAGCTAATTTCTTTAAGAGGATACAGTAACAATTCTGTCTCTCCCCAAACTGGAGGTACAATATATACAAAATATACATCTGAACTTAGATATGCTCTAAGTCTTAACCCCACTTCAACCGTTTATGTTTTAGCATTTTTAGAAGGGGGTAATTCTTGGGATAACTTTGATTTTTATAATCCTTTTGAAATAAAAAAATCAGCAGGATTTGGTGTAAGAATTATGCTGCCAATGGTTGGAATGATGGGTATAGATTATGGCTGGGGATTTGATGACATCATAAATAACCCTGATGCAAACGGAGGACAATTTCATTTTTCAATTGGTCAACAATTTTAGTTAAATTTGTAATATGAAAAAAATCAAATTTTTAATCTTATTTTTCCTAATTACAAATTACTCTCTTGCTCAAAAGTTTGCATATGTTGACACTGATTATATCCTCGGAAAAATACCTGAATACAATCAAGCTCAAGACAAACTTGATAATTATTCAAAAGGATGGCAAGAGGAAATTGAAATGACTATGCAAAAAATTGAAAAAATGTATAGATCTTACCAAAGTGAACAAATTTTACTGACTAAAGAGATGAAAAGTGCAAGAGAAGATATGATTTTTGCTGAGGAGAAAAAAGTTCAAGATTTACAAATGAAATATTTTGGTCCTGAAGGTATGCTTTTTTCAAAAAGACAAGAGCTAATAAAACCTATACAAGACAAAATTTATGATGCTATTCAACAGGTAGCGACCAATAACAAATATTCAGTTATATTTGATAGCTCTAGTGATTTAATTATGCTATATACAAATAATAATTTAGACAAGAGCGACAAGGTGTTAGAACTAATGGGTTATTAACTAAAAAAAAAAAAATGAAAAAAATATTAATACTTTTAATTTCAACTTTAACATTAACTTCATTACACGCTCAAAAGTTTGGGTTTATTGATTCTCAGGAACTACTTCTTTTGATGCCTGAAAGAAAAACTGCTGAAACTGAAGTGCAGGAATTTGCGAAAAGTCTAGAATCTCAGCTTGCAGCTATGACTTCTGAATATCAGCAAAGTGTTGAAAATTATCAGTCCAATGAATCAACATATACTGATTTAGTAAAACAAGATAAAATCGCCGAAATTACTGGTCTGGAACAAAGGATTCAGTCATTTCAACAAAATGCCCAGCAAGCTTTACAAAGTAAAGAACAAGAACTGCTTGAGCCTATATTGCAAAAAGCAAGAAATGCGATTAATGAAGTTGCAAAGGAAGGAAAATACACTTACATTTTTGATAAAAGTATGGGGACATTGCTATATGCTGAAGATAGTGAAAACATAATTTCAAAAGTCAAGAAAAAACTTGATCTTTAATCCATTTTTTTGAAAAACAATAACCCTATAGGTATATTTGATTCGGGAATTGGTGGTTTAACAATAGCAAGAGCAATTAAAAGAAAATTACCAAATGAATCTTTAATTTATTTTGGAGACACTCAGCATTTACCATACGGTGATAAATCATCAAAATCAATAGTTTTTTTTTCTGAACAAATAATAAATTTTCTCAGAAAAAAAAAATGTAAAGCTATAATAGTTGCTTGCAATAGCGCCTCATCGTATTTACCCATTTCAAAAGATTGTCAAAATATTTTTAACGTAATAGATCCAGTAATAAAATATTTGAAAAAATTCAAAAAACTTAAAATTGGTATTATTGGAACTAAAGCAACCATATCTTCAAAAGTATATTTTAATAAAATTAAAAGTTTAAACAGAGATTTATCTGTTGAACAAATGTCAACACCACTGCTAGTGCCAATGATAGAAGAGGGATTTGTAAATGAAATAATTAGTAAAACAATAATTAAAAATTACTTAACAAGAAAACAGTTTGAAAAAATAGATAAACTTATTTTAGCTTGCACACATTATCCTCTTATTGAAAAACAAATAGCGGAAGTATGTACTGAAATTGAAATAATCAATACAGTAGATATAATCTCAGAATTTATAAAAGACAGCTTAGAATCTTTGGATTTACTATCTTTAAATTCATCTCCAAAATATGATTTCTATGCCTCTAACTTCACTGATTCGTTTGAAAAAACTGCAAGTTTATTTTTTAAAGAAAAAATTAAATTAAAAGAAATTAAAATATGGTCCTAAAACATTAATATGAATTTTACAATTTACATGGAAAGCACACCTAACCCCGAGGTTATGAAATTTGTTGCAAATAAGATTTTAACTGAGGATAGTATAGAACTGTTAAATAATAAAAATAGCGACCAAGTTCCGTTGGCAATGGAACTTTTTAAATTTCCATTTATTAAGTCTATTTTTATTAGCTATAACTTCATTTCAATTACAAAATATAATGATATTGATTGGTACGAAATATCAACAGAAGTTCGAGAGTTCATAAACAACTATCTTAATAAAAATGGTTTTGTAAATAACTTTAAAAGTTATGCCAACACTGAGGTAAAGCCTAAAAATGATAATATTATTGAAGGTACAGCAATTGATACCGAAAATCTAAGTGATATTGAAAAAGAAATAGTTTCAATAATCGATCAATATATACAACCTGCAGTTGCTGCAGACGGTGGAAGTATTGTTTTTAAATCTTATCAAGATGGTATTGTATATGTAATTTTAAAAGGAGCTTGTAGTGGTTGTCCATCATCAACGATTACACTCAAGCAAGGAATAGAGAATCTTTTAAAGCAAAAGCTCGGAAGTCAAATTAAAGAAGTTACGGCTTATAATGGCTAAATTAAGTATGCATTAAATCCTTCTTTTTTAATAATGTTTCATTTGTTTCTACATTATTTTCATCAGGCAAACAACAATCTACAGGGCATACTGCAGCACATTGTGGCTCCTCATGAAAACCAACACACTCAGTGCATTTGTCCGTTACAATAAAAAAGAATTCTTCAGAAACAGGTTGATTAGATGCATCAGCATCAACAGATTGTCCGTTATGTAAATTCACATTTCCAGATAACGATGTTCCTTCGGAATATTTCCAAAGCTCATCAGGTCCATATATCGCATTGTTTGGGCATTCTGCCTCGCAAGCTCCGCAGTTTATACAATCATCTGTTATCTTTATAGCCATAGTTTTACAAAATTACAGATATTTTAATAAAATTTATTATTAGCATTTCAATATTAAGTTTTTGCTTCGTATTTTTGCGTAAATTTCTTTATGATTAAAACAGATATTTTAATAATTGGAGCTGGTCCTACTGGTCTTTTTACTGTTTTTGAAGCAGGACTTTTAAAAATGAAATGCCATCTAATTGATGCTTTAGCACAGCCTGGTGGTCAATGCGCAGAAATTTATCCAAAAAAACCTATTTATGATATTCCTGGCTTTCCTGAAATTTTAGCTGGAGAGTTAGTTGACAATCTTATGAACCAGTGCAAACAATTTGAACCAGGCTTCACACTTGGTGAAAGAGCTGATAAGTTTAAAAAACTAGATGATGGAACATTTATTGTTTCTACTAATAAAGGAACAAAACATCACGCAAAAATCATAGCAATTGCAGGTGGTCTGGGTAGCTTTGAGCCTAGAAAGCCTATTCTTGAAAATCTTCAGAGGTATGAAGATAATGGAGTTAACTACATAATTAAAGATCCTCAAAAATTCAAAAATAAAAGTGTGGTTATTGCTGGTGGAGGTGACTCTGCCTTAGATTGGACTATTTATTTAGCTGACATTTGTAAATCTGTAACTTTGGTTCATAGAAGAAATGAATTTAGAGGAGCTCTTGATTCAGTTGATAAAGTAATTGAACTAAAAAACAAAAATAAAGTTAATGTTATTACTCCAGCAGAGATTATAAAATTACATGGAAAAGAAAAACTTGAAAAATTAACAATAAAAATAAATAACGACTTAGAAAAAGAAATTTCCACTGATTTTTTTATACCACTTTTTGGATTATCTCCAAAGCTTGGTCCATTATCAGAATGGGGACTTGAAATTGAAAAAAATGCTATCAAAGTTGATACATTTGACTATCAAACTAACATTCCAGGTATATTTGCAATTGGAGATATAAACACATATAAGGGAAAGCTCAAATTAATTTTATGTGGATTTCACGAAGCAACATTAATGTGTCAATCTGCTTACAAAATATTAAATCCTGGAAAGAATTTAATACTAAAATACACAACTGTTAGTGGAGTTCAAGGCTTTGATGGAACAAAAAAAGAAGCGGAAAAAGCTGTTGTAAAATCTATTAATTCTTAATGGATGATATTTCTATCTCAATAAAAGACCGGAAAGGTAAAATTCATTCTGTGAGTGCTCCTACTGATATGGCGATGAATTTAATGGAATTAGTTAGAAGCTACGAAATCGAGGAGGAGGGGACAATAGGAACATGCGGGGGAATGGCAATGTGCGCATCTTGCCAGTGCTATATTTTATCTTCACATAAAATAAAAGAAATGGAAGACGATGAAGAAGCAATGCTTTCTGAAGCTTTTTTTGTGAAAGATAATAGCAGATTGAGCTGCCAAATTTCTATAACAAAGGATTTAGATGGACTTGAATTTGAAATTGCCCCACCTAGCTAAACAAATTCTTCTCATTATTGTTTAACAACTTTTCAACTGGATTTTCTAAAGACTCTTTTATGTTATACAAAAATCCAACTGATTCTTTACCATCAATAATTCTATGGTCATAAGAAAGTGCTACATACATAATTGGTCTTATAGTAATTTCACCGTCTACAACAACTGGTCTTTCAACAATATTATGCATACCCAGTATTGCTGACTGAGGTGGGTTAATTATCGGGGTTGACAGCATAGAACCAAAAACACCACCGTTGGTGATTGTAAAAGTACCTCCTTGCATTTCTTCAATTGAAAGTTTATTTTCTCTAGCTTTAATGGCTAATCTCTTTATATTTAATTCAATTTGAGAAAAAGTCATTTTTTCGGCATTTCTAAGAACAGGAACCATTAGGCCTTTGGGAGCACTAACTGCAATTCCTAAATCTACATACTTATAGCTAATAATTTTATCAACATCGATTAATGAATTTACATGAGAGAATTCATTTGCAGCTTTGGTAACAGCTTTAGCAAAAAAAGACATAAAACCTAAACTTACTTCAAATTTTTCTTTAAAATCCTCTTTATATTTTGACCTTAAAGTTATTATACTACTCATATCAACTTCATTGAAGGTTGTTAACATAGCAGTTTCATTCTTAACTTTTACTAATCTACTAGATATTTTTTTTCTAAGCGAGGATAATTTTTTACTCTCAAATCCACGATCTCCACTTTGAGACATTGATGATAAATTATCAATTATATCTTGTTTTTTAATTTTTTTCTCATCATTATCTGAAATACTGACATTCTCGACATTGGCAATTGAATTAGCCAAGGGTGTTAGATTTTTTTTCTTTTCATTTTCTAACTTCGTTACTTTTTCATCTTCTATTCTATTATCATTATTTTTATCTGAGATACTGACATTTTTTTTCTCTTTCTTTTTTACAGAAGTATCAATAGTGCATACAACCTGTCCTACATTTACAATTTCACCTTCATCAACAAGAATATTGATTACTCCACTCTCTTCTGCTGGTAGTTCTAAAGTTGCTTTATCTGAATCAACTTCGGCTATTGATTGATCTTTTTCAACATAATCACCACTTGAAACAAGCCATTCTATCAATTCAACTTCAGAAATAGATTCACCCGGACTTGGAACTTTCATATTTAATAGTTTACTCATTTTCAAAAACTTTATTTAATAAATTTTCTTGCTTTTGTAAAAAATCTTGACTTGATCCGCTAGCAGTAGCAGCACTGACAGGTCTAGAAATTAACTGTATATTATACTTTACTAAGTTACTTAAAATATAGGTCCATGGCCCCATATTTTCAGGCTCTTCCTGAACCCAGATAATTTTTTTAGGATTATATTTATTGATTATTTTTTTAATTTTACTAAAATCCAAAGGATATAGTTGTTCTAGCCTTACTATTGCACAGTTGGTAGATTTTATATCTTCTCTTTTCTTTTTTAAATCGTAAAATATTTTTCCAGAGCAGAGCACTAAGTTATCTATATTAGTTGCAGAAATATTATCATCAATTATTGTTTGAAATGAACCTGATGTAAAATCTTTAATTTTTGATTTGCAGCTAGGATATCTCAATAAACTTTTTGGAGTAAAAACAATCAATGGTTTTCGATAGCTTCTTATCATTTGTCTTCTGAGCAAATGAAAAAAGTTTGCAGGGGTTGTACAATTTACTACCTCCATATTATATTGACCACACAGCTGAAGATATCTTTCAATTCGTGCCGAAGAATGTTCAGCTCCTTGACCTTCGTATCCATGTGGAAGTAATACTACTAGACCACTATTCAACCTCCACTTATCCTCAGCACTTGAAACAAATTGATCAAAAATAATTTGAGCTCCATTACTAAAATCTCCAAACTGAGCTTCCCAAATCACCAAGGTTTTTGGCATACTAATTGAATAACCATATTCAAAGCCTAAAACTCCATATTCAGATAAGTGAGAATTATATATTTCAAAATTAGCTTCTTTAGAAATGTTGTTCAGTGGAGAGATTGTTTCTGTTGAATCTTCATAAGTTAATATTGCATGTCTATGCGAAAATGTACCTCTTTCTACGTCCTGACCAGATATCCTAATATTATAACCATCATTCAGTATACCTGCATACGCAAGCAACTCACCCATCGACCAGTCCAGTGAGTCATTTTCAAGCATCCTCTTTCTATCGTTCAACAGCTTAATTGTTTTTTTGAACAGCTTATCTTTTTCTTTGAATTCGTAAAGAAATTTTGCGAGACTTTTAAGTTTAGTCTCACTTAATGAAGTTTTTACATTTTCAAAACAATCCTTTAACTGCTGAAATCCTTTCCATTCTTCTTCCATAAAGGGGGTAATAACTGCTCTACTGACTTTCTTTGATTCGTCAAATCTGGATTCTAGCATTGATTTAAACTCCTCTTTTATTTCAATTGGCAAATTAGAATCCATTAAATTTTCGTTCAACAATTTTTTAACGTAAATTTCTTTTGCATTGGGATGTTTTGAAATAATTTTATATAGTAATGGTTGAGTAAATCTTGGCTCATCTCCTTCATTATGACCATATTTTCTGTAGCACAATAAATCAATAAATACATCTTTATTAAATTTTTGTCTATACTCAATAGCTATTTCTAAAGTGTGAACTACCGCTTCAACATCATCTCCATTTACATGAAAAACTGGAGATAGTGTAACTTTCCCTACATCTGTACAATATGTACTTGATCTAGCATCAATATAATTTGTAGTAAAACCTACCTGATTATTAATAACAATATGTACTGTACCACCAGTTTTAAAACCCTTAAGGTTTGCCATTTGTATGACCTCATAAACTACACCCTGACCTGCTAAAGCTGCATCTCCATGAATTAAAATTGGAACAATACTACTTTCGTTTCCAGAGTATACATTATCTATTTTTGCTCTAGTTATTCCTTCAACAACAGGGTCTACTGCTTCAAGATGTGATGGGTTAGGACAAAGACTTAATTTCACTTTTTTTCCATTGTCACATTTCTGAACTGAGGTAAAACCTAAATGATATTTTACATCACCAGCTATTGTGTCATCTTCGTATTTATTTCCTTCAAACTCCGAAAAAATTTCTTTGTAAGTTTTATTAAAAATATTGGCAAGTACATTAAGTCTACCTCTGTGAGCCATTCCCATAATAAACTCTTTAACTCCAATGCTTGAACCATGCTCAATTAACGAATCAAGTGCAGGTATTAAAGATTCTGCACCCTCCAGAGAAAATCTTTTTTGGCCTACAAATTTTTTATGTAAGAAGGCTTCAAAAGAAACAGCCTGATTCAGTTTATTTAAAATATGAATCTTTTTGCTGGATAAAAAAGATGGATTATTATCATTAACATGCAATCTTTTTTTGAACCAGTTCACCTCAATTGGATTTCTAATATAAGTAAACTCAACTCCAATTGACTGACAATATACCTTTTCAAGATGCTGAATTATTTGTTTTAATTTTGCTGCACCAATACCGATTTCATTTCCCGCCTGGAAAGTAATTTCTAGATCAGCATCAATTAGTTGAAAATTTCTAAAATCAAGATTTGGAGAATATTTTCTTCTTTCTCTAACTGGATTAGTTTTAGTAAATAAATGCCCTCTTTTTCTGTATGCCTCTATTAGATCAATCACTTTAAACTCTTTGCGTAGAGCTCTTGGAATGTCATCTTCATTATATACTTCTTTTGCAAAGTTATAACCCTGAAAAAAATCTCTCCACTGCTTATGGACGCTTGAACTATCTTTTAGATAATCTTCGTACATTTTATCTATTAGTGAAGTATGTGAAGAACCAAGAAAGGGGAATTTGTCCATAGTCTAAATATCTAGCAAAATTATTTAATTTTAACCATACATGGTCCTAATTTTTCCTTTTAAATAATAATTCTGAATAATTTTTTAGCGTATCATAAGGCACACTAACTTTTTTGATATTACTACTAGCTAACTCATAGTAGCTCTGACTTAATTGATTACAATATTCATCAACTCCATATTTTTTAAAAATCTTTGTGACTAGCTGAACATCCTCATTATTTACTATTGATTTTTCGCTATATATTTTTTCTAAAAAAATCCGATCTTCATCGCTAGATTTTTGCATTGCGTTGATAAAAAGTACAGTTTTTTTCTTTGACTTTATATCTGAACCTATTATTTTACCAAAGCTGTCAGATTTACCAAAAGTATCTAAATAATCATCTCTTAACTGAAAAGCTATTCCAATATTTAAACCAAAGTTGTAAAGAGAATCAATATCATTGTTTGTAGCGCCAGATAAAATTGCAGCAACTTTTAAAGAGGCTGCAAACAAAACAGCTGTTTTAAGCTCTATCATAAATAAATAATTGTCAATAGTTACATCTTTTTTTGTTTCAAAGTCCATATCCATTTGCTGTCCTTCACAAACTTTTAATGCAATTTCGTTGAAAAAATTAATAATATCATCTTTTTTTTCTGAACTTATCTTGTTTAAAAACTGGTAAGATTTAATTAATAATGCATCTCCTGAGAGAATTGCAATATTATTGTTCCATTTTTTATTGATGGTATCTTTTCCTCTTCTATATTTTGAATCATCCATTATATCATCATGAGCTAAAGTAAAATTATGGAAGATTTCAATTGCTAGTGAGGCATTAATGATATCAGTATTGATTTCTTTAAATAATGAAAAAGTAATTAAGCTCGCTATTGGCCTTACTCTTTTGCCACCAATACTTATAAAATACTTGATTGGTTCATAAAGATTTTTGGGAGATGTGGGAAATTTAATTGCTGATAAATGTTTATTTACCAGACTTTCAAAATTACTCAAGTCCATAATAATTTACTTATATTGAAAAGAGATATTTACCGTAACCGCTATTGAGAAGTTCTTTAGCTAAATCATGTAATTGACTTTTGTCAATTAAACCCATTCTATATGATGCCTCCTCAATACATCCTATTTTTCTACCCTGTCTCTTTTCAATAACTTCAACATAATTATTAGCTTGCATTAAGGAACTAAACGTACCAGTGTCTAGCCAAACTGTACCTCTTCCCAAAAGCTTTACTTTTAATCTTTTATTTTCTAGATAGTGCTTATTAACATCAGTAATTTCATATTCACCTCTTTTAGATGGCTTTAAATTTTTTGCAACTTCCAAAACGCTGTTATCATAGAAGTATAAGCCAGGTATTGCATAATTTGATTTTGGGTTTTTAGGCTTTTCCTCAATTGAAATAACATTTTTATCATTATCAAATTCCACAACACCATATCTTTGTGGATCATTGACATGATAACCGAAGACTATACTACCTTCTACATTTTGACAGTCTCTTAAATTATTTATTTTCATTTGAAAAATATTATCTCCTAGTATCAAACAAACTTTATCTTGACCAATAAAATCTTCAGCGATTACAAATGCTTGTGCAAGGCCGTTGGGAACCTCTTGAACTAGGTATGTAAATTTACATCCATATTTTTGACCATTACCCAACAATGCTTCGAAGGCTGGCAAATCTTTAGGCGTTGAAATAATAGCAATCTCATGGATACCTGAGTATATCAATGTAGTTAGCGGATAATATATCATTGGTTTGTCATAAACAGGAACAAGTTGTTTACTAATAGATTTTGTTATTGGGTAAAGCCTAGTACCTGATCCTCCAGCAAGAATTATTCCTTTCATGGTAGTTTAAACTTTCATAATATCTGACTCCTTAGATTTAAAAATTTCATCAATTTTTACAACAAATGAATCGGTTAGTTTTTGAACACTACTTTCTGCATCTCTTAACAAATCCTCTGACAAACCACTCTTAGAAAGTAATTTCATCTCATCATTTGCTTTTTGACGAATACTTCTGATTGATACTTTAGAATTTTCAATCTCTAACTTTACTTGTTTTACAAGTTCTCTTCTTCTTTCTTCGGTTAATGGAGGAACATTTATTATAACCCTTTCTCCATTATTTGAAGGATTAAAACCTAAATTGGATTCAATAATTGCTTGCTCAATATCATTAATCAATCCTTTATCAAAAGGCTGAATTGAAATAGTTTGTGAATCAGGAGTTGTGATATTAGATGCTTGAGATAATGGAGTGCTAACTCCATAGTAGTCAATAATTATAGTTCTTAGCATTTGAGGACTAGCCTTTCCAGCTCTAATTTTAGACAATACATTGTCTAAGTGAGTTATAGTTTCTTTCATTTGCTCTTCAGCAATTTCGAGATTGAAATTGACCTCTTCAATCATACTTTTTATTGCAATTTATGAAAATTTAACTTCAGTACCTACTTTTTTTCCTTGGCAAATTTGAAGAAGATTATTTTCTTTGTTCATGTTGAATACACATAATGGTAATTTATTTTCTTTGCATAAAGTAATGGCGGTCATATCCATTACATTGAGCTTTTTGTCATAAATTTCTTCAAAAGTAATGTTATCAAATTTGATTGCTGAGGGGTTTTTTTCAGGGTCAGAATCATATATCCCATCTACTCTGGTTCCTTTAATTATTACATCCGCCTCTATTTCAATAGCTCTTAGTGTTGCTGCTGTATCAGTAGTAAAATAAGGGTTGCCTGTACCTCCTCCAAAAATTACAATTCTTGATTTTTCTAAATGTCTAATTGCCTTTCTTCTTATGAAAGGTTCTGCAATTTGCTCCATTCTAATAGCAGTTAACATTCTTGTTTGCAAACCTTCTTTCTCAAGAGCAGATTGTAATGCAATTCCGTTTATGATTGTTGCAAGCATTCCCATATAATCACCTTGAACTCTATCAAAACCAGCACTCTTTGATTTATCGCCTCTATAGATGTTACCTCCTCCAATAACTATAGCTATCTGAATTTTTTTAGATATTAACTTAATTTGTTTAGAATAAAATGAAAGCATGTTGTAGTCAATACCATAGTTTTCATTTCCCATTAGCGATTCTCCGCTTAATTTTAGAAGAATTCTTTTATACTTCATACTTGAATATGAGCTTTAAGATAGTCCAACTCTTTCAAATGATACAACTTTAGCATTTTCAGAATTTGATGCAATATACTTACTAACAGACATTTTTGAATCTTTGATAAAAGCTTGACTAAGCAAGGTATTCTCTTTGAAAAATTTATTTAGTCTACCTTGTGCAATTTTGTCAAGCATATTTTCAGGCTTACCCTCTTGTTTAGCTAGATCTTTTCCAATTTCAATTTCTTTATTTATTGTATCCACAGAAACCGAATCTTTGTCAATAGCAATAGGGTTCATAGCAGCAATTTGCATAGCGATATCTTTTGCAATATTTTCACCAAGTTTCTTGTCAAATCCAACCATTGAAGCTAATCTCGATCCTGCATGTATGTAGCATGAAACAAATTCTGCTTTGATTGATTTCAAACTTAGCTCGAGCTTTTCACCAATAACACCTGTTTGTTCTATGATATTATCTTCAACAGATTTTCCGTTTGTAAATTCTAAAGAGTTAAGTTCATCTAAAGTGGTTGTTTCATTTTTTATTGATAGTTCTAATATACTGTTAGCGAGTTTAATAAAATCTTCATTTTTCGCAACAAAATCAGTTTCACAATTTAATGATACTATAATACCAAGATTTCTTGCAGAATTTACACTTGAAATAACAACACCTTCCGATGCGCTTCTATCGGCTCTTTTAGCAGCAATTTTTTGTCCTTTTTTTCTTAGTATATCTATTGCTTTATCAAAAACGCCTTTCGACTCTACAAGAGCATTTTTACAGTCCATCATTCCAGCTCCTGTCTGCTTTCTTAATTTGTTAACCTCAGATGCAGTTATTTTGCTCATAGTTTAATTGTCTTTGTTTAGTATTTCTTTTGCTTTTTCTTGCTTAATTTTTGCATTTTCCTCAATAGTTTTTGATCTTTCACTAAGGCCTTCAGCTACCGCTTCAGAAATTATTTCCATTATTTTTGAAATAGATTTTGTAGAATCATCATTTGCAGGAATTGGAAAATTGATAAGCTTAGGATTTGTGTTTGTGTCTACCATGGCATATGAGCGCATTCCAAGCTTGTTAGCTTCTGCAACAGCAATATGCTCTTTGTTTATGTCTACTACAAAAATAGCTTCAGGAATTCTATTCATATTTTCTATTGATCCAAAATTTAGCTCTAACTTTTCCCTAGTTCTCTCAATCTGCAACTTTTCTCTTTTAGAAAGTGTGTCAAATGTTCCATCCTGCTTCATATTATCAATGGAATTCATCTTTTTTATAGATTTTCTGATAGTGGAAAAATTAGTTAATAAACCCCCCGGCCATCTTTCTGTGATGTACGGCATATTTAATGATTTTGCTGATTCTGCAACAATTGTTTTTGCTTGCTTTTTGGTAGCTACAAATAATATTTTTTTTCCAGATTTTGCAATCTGCTTGAGTGATCTACAGGCCTCATCCAATTTTGATATTGTTTTGTTGAGATCGATGATATGAATCTTATTTTTTTCCATAAATACATATGGAGACATTTTCGGATTCCACTTTTTTTTAAGATGTCCAAAATGAACACCGGCTTCTAATAATTCTTTGAAATTTGTTTTCATGTTTACTTTCTTTTTAAATGCAACTTGTAGATATTAATAAATTCTACCAGTTTAGATTCTAAACAAAATATAATTTTATCTTTTAACCCATTGAAATTTCTTTCTTGCTTTCTTTTGTCCAGGTTTTTTTCTTTCAACAACTCTTGAATCTCTTGTCAATAACCCCTCCTTTTTTAATAATGGGCGATATTCTTCATTAACTTCACATAAAGCTCTTGAAACAGCTAATTTAATAGCATCAGCTTGCCCCGTATTTCCACCTCCAGAAACATTAACAGACAAATCGAATTTACCAATTGTCTCTGTAATAATAAATGGAAGATTGATTTTTGTCTTTAAACCGTCAGTTGAGAAATAATTGTTCAAATCTTTGTTATTTATTTTAACATCTCCGCTTCCCTTTGAAAGATATATGCGTGCAATCGATGCCTTTCTACGTCCTATTTTGTGAATTTTCTCCATTTACCTCAGATTTTTTAAATTTAATAATTCTGGCTTTTGAGCATTTTGATTATGTTCTTCTGAAGAATATATGTAACAATTCTTTAGTATTGCTCTTCCGAGCTTATTTTTTGGAAGCATTCCCTTAATTGCATGCCTTACAACAGAAGTTCCATCTTTTTCAAGCATCTCGGTTGGAGTTATTTTCTTTTGACCACCAGGGTAACCAGTGTAAGAGAAGATTTCTCTGTTAGTCATCTTGTTACCAGTCATTTTAAACTTATGAGCGTTAATTATTACAACATAGTCTCCACAATCAGCATGAGGTGTGAAGTTTGTTTTATATTTTCCTCTTAACACTTTTGCTATTTTAGAAGCAGCTCTTCCTAAAACTTCACCATCAAGGTCAACTAAATACCATCTTTTGTTGGCATTTTCTTTATTTGCTGAAAGCGTCTTGTAGCTTAATGTCTTCATTATTCCTGTTTGTTAAGGGTGGCAAAAGTACAATTTTTTATCTTCTCTGTAAAATAATATAAGATTATATTATATTTAGTTCTTTTCCAACCGTGTTAAAAATATTTAATACCTTATCTATTTGATTAATAGTATGAGATGCAGATATTTGTACTCTTATTCTTGCTTCACCCCTTGGAACAACTGGGAAAAAAAAGCCAACTACGTAAACTCCTTCCTCAAGTAATCTGTTAGACATTTTTTGTGATAGTTTGGCATCATACAACATTATGGGTACAATTGGATGAGTTCCAGGTTTTATATCAAAACCCATTTCGCTCATCTTTGTTCTAAAGTAATTTGTGTTTGTTTCAAGTTTATCTCTGTAGCTAGTGGTTTCTTCAATTATATTAAGTACTTCAATTGAAGCTCCAACAATTGATGGAGCAAGTGAATTAGAAAACAAGTAAGGCCTAGATTTTTGCCTTAGTATATCTATAATTTCTTTTTTGCCAGAAGTAAAACCTCCCATTGCTCCTCCTAAGGCTTTACCAAGTGTAGATGTAATTATATCCACTCTACCAACAACACCACAATGCTCATGTGTCCCTCGTCCAGTTTTTCCCAGAAATCCTGTTGAGTGACAATCATCAACCATTACAAGAGCATTGTATTTTTCTGCTAAATCACAAATTTGGTCTAGCTTAGCTATGTAGCCGTCCATTGAAAATACTCCATCTGTAACAATCACTCTATTTCTTTGGGATTGTGAATCTATAAGTTTTGATTCTAAATCAGCCATATCGTTATTGTGATATCTATATCTGACAGCTTTACAAAGCCTAATGCCGTCAATAATTGAAGCGTGGTTTAAGGAATCTGAAATTATAGCGTCTTCTTTGTCAAATAGTGGTTCAAAAAAACCTCCGTTTGCATCAAAAGCAGCGGCATATAAAATCGTATCTTCCGTTGATAAAAAATTTGAGAGTCTTTTCTCAAGTTCTTTATGTATTGTCTGTGTTCCGCAAATAAATCTTACAGAAGACATTCCATAACCGAACTTATCCAATGTTCTTTTCGCAGCACTCACTACTCTATTATCGGATGAAAGCCCTAAGTAGTTGTTTGCACAAAAATTAAGCACTTCAGAACCATCCTCTACTTTTATATTAGACCCTTGCTCCTCAAGAATAATCCTTTCTTTTTTAAATAAGCCTAAACTTTTTGAACTATTTAGATCCTGGTTTAATTTTTCTAGAAAATCTTTGGTAATCATTGTTAAACGATACCTTGGTCAATCATTGCATCAGCAACTTTAACAAAACCAGCAATGTTTGCACCTTTAACATAATCAACAGATTTTCCAGCTCTACCAAACTCAACGCATGAACTGTGAATAGTTGACATAATATCTTTCAACCTTTGATCTACCTCTTCTCTTGTCCAATTTATCCTCAAAGAGTTTTGACTCATTTCCAATCCTGATGTAGCAACGCCACCAGCATTTGAAGCTTTACCGGGTGCATAAAGTACATTTGAATTTTGGAAGTGATTAATAGCATCTGATGTACATGGCATGTTAGCACCTTCACAAACAGCAATACAACCGTTTGAAACTAAAGCTTTTGCATCATTTAGATTGAGTTCGTTTTGAGTAGCACACGGAAGAGCAATTTCACATTTCAATTGCCAAGGATTACCCTCTGAAAATTTACAACCATATTTTTTCGCATACTCTTTAATTCTACCTCTTTTAATATTTTTTAGTTCTTTGACGTACTCCAGTTTTTCTTCATTAATACCATCTGGATCATAAATATAGCCTGATGAATCAGAAAATGAAATCACTTTTGCTCCTAACTCAATAGCTTTTTCGCATGAATATTGAGCTACATTTCCAGAGCCTGAAATTACAACTGTTTTTCCATCAAATGTTTCATCGGCAAGATTGAGCATATTTTGAGCAAAATAAATATTTCCATAGCCAGTAGCCTCAGGACGCATGAGAGAACCGCCCCAGTTTATTCCCTTACCTGTTAGAACACCAGAAAATTCATTAGTTATCCTTTTATATTGACCAAACATAAATCCAATTTCTCTTGCTCCAACACCAATGTCGCCAGCTGGCACATCAGTATTTGCACCGATATGTCTATACAATTCAGTGATAAATGATTGACAAAAGCGCATGACTTCACTTTCCGACTTTCCTTTAGGATCAAAATCAGATCCCCCTTTTCCACCACCCAAGGGTAGACTAGTAAGTGAGTTTTTAAATACTTGTTCAAAACCTAAAAATTTCAGTATTGATAAATTGACACTTGGGTGGAATCTTAACCCCCCTTTGTAAGGTCCTATTGCAGAGTTAAATTCAACTCTATATCCTCTGTTGACTTGTATATTTCCACTATCATCTTGCCATGGAACTCTAAACATAATTGTTCTTTCTGGCTCAACAAGCCTTTCCAGTATATTGTGAGTTTGATATTTTTTATTTTCTTTAATGAAGGGAATGATTACTTCTGAAACTTCTAATACTGCTTGTAAAAACTCTTTTTCACCAGAGTTTCTTGACTCAACAAGCTTCATGAAGCTACTTATATGTTTATCCATGAATTGGTTTTTATTAAGCAAATTTATATTATAATTTTAAATTAATTCAACAAATTCAATTAATTCAAGTTAGTGTTAATTTTACACATTACAGTAAATTTCAAATTTCTATATTTGCTCGTATGACTTTTAAAAAAAGAGCCTTACTTCTTATTTTTACTTTATTCAGCTTCATAATTAATGGTCAAACTTTGACTGGAATTGTTACAGATAAAAATAATGTCCCGCTAATAGGTGTTAATGTTTTTAATGATTCTGGTAAAGGTATAATTACTGATATCAATGGTAATTTTACATTAACATTAGAGCCGGTCATTACAAAAATTAATTTTAGCTACATTGGATTTGAAACACTATCTCAGCAATACTTTTTAGAAGTGAACGAACTAAAAAATGTAAAAATTATTTTAAATGAAGTATCCAAAAAATTAGATGTTGTTGTAATATCAGCTGGAAAGTTTGAACAAAGAATTGAAGAAACGACTGTTTCAATGGAAGTTATTAAACCACAGATGATAGAAAATAAAAATACAACAGAAATACAGACTGCAATGGAACAAATACCTGGCGTTAACATTACTGATGGACAAGCTAATATCAGAGGTGGTAGTGGATGGAGTTACGGCGCTGGCAGCAGAGTTCTAGTGATGGTTGATGATATGCCCTTAATTTCTGGCGATGCAGGTCAAGTTCAATGGAAGCTAATTGCTACAGAAAATATTAACCAAGTTGAAGTTATTAAAGGTGCTTCATCGGTTTTATATGGCTCCTCAGCTTTGAATGGGGTTATAAACATAAGAACAGCTTTCCCTTCTAAAAAAGATATTGACAAGCATCCTTCAGTTGGATATACAAAAATTAACACTCATTATGGATTTATTGATTTTCCTCAAAGATCTAGCTTAATATGGTGGAATCAATACAAAAGAAGGGTCTATAAGGGTCTTGAGTTTTTTCATGCTCAAAAATTAGATAATATTAGCTTGACAATTGGAGGTAATGTTTTTAAAGACCAAGGGTACAGAAAAGGAGAAGTTACAGACAGAAAGAGATTTAATTTTAGTTTAGAGAAACAAGACGAAAAAATTAAAAATCTGATATATGGTATCAAAGGAAACTTTTTATTTCAATCAACAGGCTCTGCACTTATCTGGGACTCTTATGAAAATGGATATATTCCGCTTGATGACAAGATTACTACTACTAGCGGTGATGTATTCAATGTTGACCCCTATGTTAAATACACAATTGGAAACAATAGGCACTCGCTTAACACTAGATATCTTCACTTAATTAACGATAATGAGACTAAAGGAAGCGAAACCAATGATGACAACAGATCACGACTTTTTTATACAGATTATCAATGGCAAAAAAGATTTGAAAAAATTAATTTACTTATTACAACTGGTACAACAAATGAAATAGTCTATGCTCAATCTAAAATTTTTCAAGGCAAGAACTCAAGAAGTAATCACTCATTATACAGTCAAATTGATAAGAAATTAGGCAAGTTAAACATTTCTGCTGGAGCTAGATATGAATATTTTAGTCTAGACTCAGAGGATGGACATGAAATTAATGGAGACACAATTTATCATTTTGCTGAGGCAAAGCCTGTTTTTAGAGGGGGTCTTAATTATCAAATTGCAGATGGAACTTTTATTCGTTCGTCATGGGGACAAGGCTATCGATTTCCATCAATGGCAGAACTATTTGTGACTACTAATGTATCTGACATTGAAATATTTCCTAACCCAGAGCTCAGGTCTGAACAGGGATGGAGCTCGGAAATAGGTCTCAAACAAGCAGTTCAATTTGGTAGATTTAGATCTTTTATTGACATAGCAGCTTTCATAATGCGATATGATGATATGATGGAATTCACTTTTGGTCAATGGGGGGAACCTGAATTTGATGAAAATGGAAACGTATCAAACTTCTTTGGTTTAGGTTTTAAGTCAGTTAATGTTGGAAAAACAGAAATTAGTGGCATTGAGCTTAGTATAACTGGCGAGGGAAAAATTAATGAGATAACAAAAATTAATTTTATTGGAGGGTACACATTTATGAATCCAGTATCATTAGAGCTTAACAAATCATATGCAAATGATTACTATGGTAATCCAATTACATACAATAACAGTAGCTCTGACTCAACAATTTTAAAATATAGATATAGAAATGTAGCTAAAATTGATATTGAAGTATTAAGAGATAAATTTTCAATCGGCTCTAGCGTTAGATATAATGACTTTATGTCAAACATAGATTACATTTTTACAACAGATTTAATCAATAACGGAGATCCAAATTTTGGAGTTGATGCGCTAATTCCTGGTATTAATGAATCTAGAAAAAAATTTAAAGATGGTGATTTAGTTTTTGACATAAGAGTTGGCTATCAGCTTGATGAAATATCAAAAATTGGGTTTGTTGTAAATAACTTGTTTAATAGAGAATATATGAGTAGACCAGCAAATATGATGCCTCCAAGAACTTTCGCTTTTCAGCTTAATTTAAAAATTTAGTGAGAACTCTTGTAATAATTCCCTGTAGGTATAATTCAAGTAGATTTCCAGGAAAATCTCTTGCTAAGTTTAAAGGCATTCCGTTGGTGCAAAGAGTTTATGAACAAGTAAAAAAATCAAGCGTAGTTGATCATGTAATTATCGCTACAGACGATAAAAGAATACATGATTTTGCAAAAGAAATTAATGCAGATTGCTCATACAGCTTGAAAGCATATGAAAACGGAAGTGAAAGATGCTTTGATGTAATAAAAGAAAATTATGACGAATATGATTTTTTCATAAATGTTCAAGGGGATATTGCAGTTTTCAATCCAAGAGAAATCGATGAGCTTTGTTTAATATTCAAAAAAGAAAAACCACAAATAATAACTATTGCAAATAAAATTGTTAATGAATTAGAAAATAGTGATAGGGACATTGTAAAAGTAAGTTTTAATAAGAATAAGATGGCTACATCATTTTACAGAAATTCAGAGTTTAAGAAGTCTGAATTTAAACATAGAGGAGTTTACGGATTTAACAAAAGCATAGTATATGAAATTAGCAATCTGAAAGTAGATACTGATGAGAGAAGGTTAAATCTTGAACAACTAAGATGGATAAAAAATGACTTCCAGATTAGGGTTGTAATCAGTGAAAGCGACTCTCATTCAATAGACAGGATTGAAGATTTAAATAAATCCTATTTATTATCAGATAAATAATTAAATTTGTATATGATTTACAGCGTAGAGGATCATATAAAAGAACTCTTATTCAGACATGATTGTGTTATCATTCCAAACTTTGGAGGTTTAGTTTCCAATCCTGTTTCATCAAAAATAAATACTGCCTCTGGCACTATTTTTCCTCCAAGCAAACTAATTGTTTTTAACAAAAATCTGTCAATTAACGATGGATTATTAATTAATCATATTTCAAAAAAAGAAAAGATTTCCATTGATGACTCAAAGAATATAGTTTTTGATTTTTCAAAAAAAATAACTAATTCCTTGATGACGGAAAGAAGTATGAGATTGAATAATATTGGGCTTTTTACCTTAGGAAGTGAGGATAATATTATATTTCACCAAGATATTGCAAACAACTTTGACTTAAACTCTTTTGGTTTTGAAAGTTTTCAAATTCAAAAAAAGACAATAACAAAGAAAATAATTGATATTAATCAATCGAGCACAACAAAAAAAATCTCATATAAGGCAGCTGCAGTACTAATCCCGTTAATTCTTCTATCTCTAACTAATATACTATTAGATACAAGCACTAGCAATATTAACATTCAAAAATCTGATTTAAATTTTTTTAAAAAGATTAAAATGCCAAAATTAAATGTGGCTGAAAATAAGATTGAAAAAGAAATAGATAAAATTGAAACTATAACTACTCCAAAAATGAAAAATTATCATGTCATTGCGGGTGCTTTTATCGAAAAGAGCAATGCTGAAAAGCTAAATAATTCATTAATAGAGTCAAACTTTAACTCTAAAATTCTATTGTCTCAAAATGGTTATCACAGAGTTTCTTACAACTCATTTGAAAGCAAAGAAAATGCTATAATTGAATTGGAAAAACTAAAGAGAATTAACAAATCCGCTTGGATTTTAACAAATTAGCATGAAATCAAAAAAAGCAAGTGAATCTGCTTCAATCACAACTGAAATAGTACTTCCAAACGACACTAATAACCTTGACAACTTAATGGGTGGTAGGCTACTTCATTGGATGGATATTGCTGCAGCAATTTCATCACATCGTCATTGTGGAAGAATAGTTGTTACCGCATCAGTAAACAATGTTTCATTTAATAAAGCTATCCCAAGAGGAAGTATTGTTACTCTTGAAGCAAAAGTTTCAAGAGCATTTAACTCTTCAATGGAAGTTTTTGTGGATGTATGGATGGAAAATAGAGCTGAAAAAGGCAAAATAAAATGTAATGAAGCTATATATACTTTTGTAGCTGTAGATCAGTTAGGTAATCCCATAGAAATTCCTGAACTAGTACCAGAAACTAAAAAAGAAAAGGAAAGATATGATGGTGCTTTAAGAAGAAGGCAGTTAAGTCTTATTTTATCAGGAAGAATGAAAGCAGATGATGCAACAGAGCTAAAAGCATTATTTACAAAAAATTAGTTCGATAGCATCTTTTAACTTTTGAGTTGAAATATAATCAATACATTTTGTCATTGATCTGCATTTTTTACCATATCTGTGACAAGAATCTACATACTTTTCTGAAACTATATAAATTGAATGATTATTAGTTTGATAAGGGGTATATCCTAAGTCTGGCTTTGTACAGCCCCATAGTGAAATAATTGGTATTTTGAAAGAGGCTCCAATATGCATGAATCCAGTGTCATTAGTAATTAGCAAATTGCAATTTTTTATTATTGATGCTGTTTCTTGTATACTTAGACTGCCACAAAAATTTTTTATTTTCTTATTTGAAGATTGATTTAAGATATAATCCGCTATTTCAATATCATCAGAACCTCCAATAAAAATAATTGGATAGTTTATTGCGTTGCTAACCTCTAAAATTTTATTTGCACTTAACTTTTTATTGTCATGCTTTGAAGCAATGCACCATGCAATAAAATTTTCATTGTAATTAAACTTTTTTTCTAACTCTTTTGATAAGAAAAAATCTAAGCCTAGATTATCATTCTTGATTTGTAATTTTTTTAATGCCAATAAGTATCTTTCTGCTATATGCATATTGTTTGTTTTATTTAACAAGCTTTTCTTTAGCTTAAATGTTTTTTTGAATAACATAAAAGTCAAAATATTAGATCTAATGTTATTGTGAAGATCTATTATAAAATCAAATTTTTCTTTTTTTAAATCAAAAAAAATATTTTTAATCGAGTCTTTGAGTAAATGTATTTTGTGGATATTTGGATTTTCACTTACTAAAGAATAGTATTCATTTTTAGTTAAGAAATGAACCTCATATTTTTTCGAACTATTTAGTAATCTTAAAACAGGAGATGTCAAAACAACATCACCAATAGAGCTAAACCTAATAACTAAAATTTTTAGTTCTTCCATCATTTGATAAAATTAGGTAAATAATACTAATTTTGCTTCATGTATCTAATTGATAGTCATTGTCATTTATATGCTAAGAACTTTGAAGATGATATTGAAAAGGTGGTTCAGCAATCAATAAATAATAATGTAAAAAAAATACTTTTACCAAACATTTCATCCCAAACAACAGATGCTATGCTTAGCGTTTGTAGTAGATTTTCTAATTGTTTACCCATGATGGGCTTACATCCTTGTGAAGTAAATAATAACACATATGAAAGCGAGTTAAAACATGTTGAAGAATCTCTAAGAAATAATAATTTTATTGCAGTCGGAGAAATTGGAATAGATTTATATTGGAATAAAGAAACACTCGAAATACAAAAAGAAGCACTTCTATTTCAGATTAAATTAGCAAAGAAATATTCTTTACCCATTGTAATACACTTAAGAGAATCTTTTAATGAGGTCATTGAAATAATAGAGGCTGAAAATGACGAAAACTTGTCTGGAGTTTTTCATTGCTTCAGTGGTGATTTGAATCAAGCAAATAGAGTAATTAATTTAAATGGATTCTATTTAGGTATTGGTGGTATTGTTACCTTTAAGAATTCTAATCTGGATAAAATTTTGAGAGATATAGACTTAAAGCACATCATTTTAGAGACGGATTCACCATATCTGTCACCCCACCCTTTGAGAGGAAAAAGAAATGAACCTAAAAATATATTAACAATAGCAGAAGGAATATCAATTATAAAAACCTGTGATATATTGGAAGTTGCCGAAATAACAACTTATAATTGTAATAAACTATTTGATTTAAAACTTAAAACATAAGGTGAGGTGGCCGAGCGGCTTAAGGCGCACGCTTGGAAAGCGTGTAAACGGGAAACTGTTTCGGGGGTTCGAATCCCTTCCTCACCGCACAATAAAATTTAAAATTATTATCGATATTTCACGTAATATCTCATTGGAGAATACCAATCAGTAACATTTTTGTAGTAATAAGAAATATCATCATCACACTCTTGGAACTTTTCTCGCTTAACAAATGCTTTTGAGTTCCAATTTGAAAAACGAAAAACGTATGTTTCTAATTCATAAGTTTTAATATCATTAAAATTTTCATCGTTTGAGTATCTAACAATAATTTTAACCTTTAGAGGGGTATCATTTTTATCGAAAGTAAGTCCATTTTCTATATTTGATTTTTTACTTGAAATCTTATTATCAACGTCACAGTCTCGAAAAATTCCACTCTGTAAATTTATTCCATGGATTTTCCTGCTGCTTGAGGGATGAATAGCAAGAACTCTTTTATCCTTTGTAGTAACGGAACTTGAAAATGATGTTGATCTTGAAGCGGCTTGAGACGAAGATACAGATGCATTTAATCCGGCAGATAAAATTGTTGCTGCTGCTCCAAAAGTAGTATTCAAATTATTGCTGTAAACGTCAGATTGAGAAATAGCTGCGCCATATTGCACAATTCTTTTTGCTCTTCTTCCAACAATTGATCCTTTTGATGAAGTGTATTCTGAATTGTCAAAAAGGTCATGTACTAATCCATTCTTTATTATTTGACATTCATCAAATTTAATATAGATTGTATTTTGGGATATATTCTTAATAAAGTATTCTGTATTACCATTATTTGACCAGAAATTTAAATTTAATTCAATATCCTCATTTGATGAATATCCATCTTTTATTGTTTCAGATTCAAGTTCAATTAATTGATAAAAAGTTGGAGTTTTACAACTAATTACCATTAAAAAAAGTAAAAGTATTTGTAGATTTTTCATATGTATCTTTTTTAGTAATATTCAAACTTAACAATTTTTACTATAACTCTACAAATTTGAATTCTTCTTAACTATGTACTGAACTTATGCTATTAATAATCATAAAAATATATAATTTTTAAATGAAATAAACATAAATTTAAGCAAGTCATTCTTCAATCAAAACTTTTGCTAATAGCATGTGTCATAGAATTCTTCAAACTTCTTAATTATTAAAACATCAATTAAATTTTATGTATTATATTTATATAAATTAAATGTACGGTGATGGAATTGGCAGACATACCCTCCTGTCTCGGGGGCGTTGACAAAGGTATAAATCATAAAATATTTAGAGGGTTGACCACTAAGTCTTGCAAGGCGTTTTTTGTTTTTTGACTAACCTCAACATGAAGGTTCGAATCCTTCCCGTACAGCTAATTTAAACTATACTTTTTGTGATTTTTGTTTTCATTACAAATGAAATCACTTGTTCTTGTATATCATAATGACTTTCAGTTTCTAAAAATAATTTTTGAGTTTAATAGCTGCCATAATTTACATTTGACCCTATCTAAATGAACCCTTCTACAGTAAATAATCAGTAGAAATAAATGCACTTTTATTTGTTTTTGTCATATCACTAATTAAATCATTGTTGATTCGATTATCTTTTGAAGCTACAAAAGTTCGTATGGAAAATGATCTTAAGGCATCATATATGCTCAAGGTACTTACAGCTGAATTTTTTCTTCCTGTAAATGGAAACACATCAGGACCTCTTTGACAAGAACTATTTAAATTGACTCGACAAACTAAATTGACTAAAGCATCAACCAAAGGGCCTAATTCTTTGCTATTTTCTCCAAAAACAGATACTTGCTGTCCATAATTAGAGTCGGACATATCACGTAAAGGCATATTTATATCATCAAATTCAATGATCGGTATAATAGGACCAAATTGCTCCTCATGAAAAATTCTCATGTCATTTTTGACTGGAAAAAGAACTGTTGGAAAAACAAAATTATCTCCAATTTCACCACCCTTTTTATTAACAATATTAGCTCCTTTTAGGCATGCATCATCAATAAGTTCTTTTAGATACTTAGGTTGCTTAGGATCTGGTAAAGGAGTGATAAAGGCATCTTCTTGGTTTGGGTTCTTAATTATTAGTTCATCAACTTTTTCATTAAAAGACTTCAAAAAATTATCTATTACATTTTTATGTACGTATATGACTTTTATTGCAGTACACCGCTGTCCGTTGTATGATAAACTTCCTTTTAAACACTCATCTACTGCAAGTTTTAAATTGGCATCTTTCAAAATTATTGCTGGATTTTTAGCTTCAAGTCCTAAAACTAATCTAAGTCTGTTTTTATCTGAATGATAGTCTTGCAACGCTACTGCAGATGAGCTATGGCCAATTAAAGCAAGGATATCAACTTTTCCTGTTTTCATAATCGGAGGGCCAATCGCTCGACCTCTTCCAAAAATAATGTTAACAACACCTGCGGGAAAACACTCCTTGAAAGCCTTCAATAAATAGTTAAAGAACAAGACTCCGTATTTTGCAGGTTTTAAAATAGCAGCATTACCCATTATTAGCGCTGGTATTAGTAAACAGAATGTCTCGTTTAAAGGGTAATTATAAGGGCCTAGACAGAAGACTATACCAATTGGTCCTCTTCTAATATGAGCAAAAATATCATCTTCTTTTATAAATCGTGCTCCCTTGCGATCAAAGTCTTTACAGGCTTCAATTGTATCTTTGATATAATCTATTGTTCTATCAAATTCTTTATATGCATCTTTTTTAGACTTACAAATTTCCCACATTATTAATTTAGAGATTTCATGTCTATATTTCTCCATTTCAACTACAAATTTCTGCATACAATCTATTCGATTTTGCACACTCATTGTAGGCCATTTCCCTCGGCCACGATTATAAGCTTTATCAGCTTCTTCAATTGCAGAAATTGCAGCATCTTCATCTAAACTTGGAACAGTACCTAAATGAGTAGGCAAATTATTTTCATTTTTGATTACAGAAAAAACTTCAGATTTATCTCCATTCCATTCTTTTAACTCTCCTCCGACCAAATAGTCAGTGATATTAATTTTATTAGCAATTTTCACTATAAATATTAAATTTAAAATTCACTATAAATTTAGCTTAAAATTTTTAAAAGATTGAGCTAGATTGACAACTATTTTAGTTTAATAAAAGTTAAAAATCCTCAATTTTGCTCAAGTCAGAGTTTACTATTTTTAGATTGAAACCAATTTTATTTTTACTTTTGAATGCGAGTTTAATTTCTTTATTAGTTTTTAGTATGTGGTGTTTACTTAGTTTATCTCTTCGCCGTGTTGTGAAAGATCTAAACCTCTTTCTTCCTGATCTTCTCTTACACGAACTGGAAGAATATAATCAACAATTTTATATATAAATAATGAGCCGAAGAATGCAAATAATATCACAAAAATTGATGCACCAATGTGTAGAACTAAAGTCTTAGATTCTCCATAAATTAAACCAACCTCTTTAGCAAAAATAGCTGTTAAAATCATACCGCAGATACCACCAATGCCGTGACAAGCAAACACATCAAGCGTGTCATCAAGTTTTTTTGATTTTTTAATACGAATTATAGATAAATTACAAACTAGAGCTGTAATAAAGCCAATGACAATTGAATGATTAATAGTAACATAACCTGCTGCGGGAGTTATAGCAACAAGTCCAACAATAGCACCTATACAAGCTCCAACAGCTGATATTTTTTTATTTAAAAATCTATCGAAAAGTACCCAGGTTATCATAGAGCTTGCTGAAGCGATATTTGTATTAGCAAAAGCAATAACAGCATCATAATTAGCAGCTAGTGCAGAGCCAGCATTGAAACCAAACCAACCAAACCACAATAGTCCAGTTCCAAGAATAACGTATGGTATATTAGCAGGTTCTGTTTTTTCCTTTCTTCTTTTACCTAAATATAGTGCGCCAGCAAGAGCAGCCAAACCTGCACTCATATGCACAACTGTTCCTCCTGCAAAATCAAGAACGTGTAATCCTTTGAAGGAACCACCAACAATATCACCTAAATTAGCAAACAATCCTCCAGATGACCAAGTCATATGTGCAAGCGGAGTATATATAAAGACGCAGAAAAATATCATAAACAATAAGTAACTCCTAAATCGAATTCTCTCGGCAAAACTACCAGTGATGATTGCAGGTGTAATTATTGCAAATTTTAGTTGAAAAAGAGCAAATAATAAATATGGAATATTACTATTACGAGAATTAAGGTTATCAAGAATAGCAAATTGTGTTGGATTACCAATAATTCCCCATCCGTTTATAGAGTCACCAAATGCAAGACTAAAACCGAATAATACCCAAACTAAAGAAATAACTCCTAATGCAATAAAGCTTTGAAGCATAGTAGAAATCACATTTTTTTTACTCACCATACCACCGTAAAAAAAAGCTAAACCTGGGGTCATTAATAATACAAGAGCACTTGCAACAATCATCCAAGCAGTGTCAGCATTATTTATATCTATCAATAGATCAGAATTCGATTTTTGATTTGAAAAAAACGTTATGATTAAAACAATTAATGTAAGTATTATAAAAAACGTCTTTCTGTTATGTAATAGCATCTAATATTTTTTATTAAATTATTTTATTATTTATCAAACTTAACAATTTTTACTTTGACTCTATATAGTTGTAGTTTATGTTTTTATATGTACATAATTACATACATACTTGCTCCTCTTTAGTAATCTAAGTGTTTGAAATTATTAGTAATAAGGGCTTACTTAAAACTGTATTATTTAGGGAAATGTTAAATTAGTTGAAAACTTTCGCTAGAACTGATTAGGGTGCCTTGCTCACCGCAAAAAAAAACCCAAGTAAAAACTAGGGGCTTTTTTTTTATAAATCAAATTCTTATTTAACCATTTCTAAATCTGGAGCTAGTGCCATTACCATACCAGTTGCATCGAAATAATCTCCTGATGCAGTAATTTTACCATCCTTAACATAAAAATAGTGATAAGCATCAACAGCAAATTCTTTTCCTGAAGCGTTACTGGTTCCAGTCCAAGTTCCGTAGACCCTCACACTTCCATTATTTTGATAATTTACAGTGTCGACGCCAGGTAACCACTTGGCATTTTCAAACTTTACATTTGAAAATCCGTTCATGTAAAACTGTGCTTGCCCCATTACACCATCATAGTCTACAACTCCTTGACCATACATTGGTGATTGATGTTGAACGCTTTCGCAGATTAAAGATTTAAATGTTTCGAAATCTTGAGGTGTTTCATAACACGCTAATGCTTTTTTTACAATTTCAAGATTAGCATTGTATAATGTCATATCTGGAACATTATTTGGTGATGTACATGCAAATAAGACAAAGAACAATGCATAAAATAAATTTTTCATTTTTTATGTTTTAGTTAATAATTTGGTAAAAATAGCTTTTTAATTAGTTTGAAAGAATAAACTAATTCAATTTTTGAATTTCCTTTAAGACATCATCTGCTTTTTTTTCTAGCTCGTCGCTTTTTTTTCTGTCAAACTTTGACGTTTCAAACGCCTCTTTTTTTAACTTATTATATTGATTTTGAAGTTTCTCTTTTTTTGATTTTTTCTTAAATAATCCAAACATTTTAAATTTTATTTATTGCCATTTTGTATCCTTAGAAATATCTTTTCTAAGTAAGTTTTTTGAAATCTCGTTCTCCACATATCCCAAATAAAAAAGTCCTAAACACCTTTCACCTTCATTAAGTTTCAAAAAAGAAGATAAATCTTTGGAATACTTTGGGGTACTCCAGTAGCCTCCTACTTTTGAATTAACCATAGCTATCCAAAGGTTTTGAACGGCCATAGATGTTGCTGCTACCTCTTCCCATTCAGGAACAGATTTATATTTATCTCTTCTCATACAGATACAGATAATATGACTAGTGAGTTGAAATTTTACTTTCATTTTATCAACTTGGTGTTTTCTGAAGTTTTCATAGTTAATATTTAAAATATGATTTAACAATTTATCTTTTGTTTTTGAAGTAAAAACTCTGTAAACCCATGGTTGAGTCATTTTATGACTTGGTGCATAATTAGAAATATCAATAAGCTCTGATATTATACTATTCTCTAAAATTTTTCCTGAAAATTGACTAGGGTAGATAGATTTTCTTGATTTTATAATTTGAATGACATTTTTATCTAGCATTAGAATATCCAATATAAATTAATTAAAAAAACTATAAATGTTAAAAGAACACTTACCGTATGTAGTATCTTAAATTTTTTTGAGTTACCACTATCAGTGGCTTGATTGGTGGAAGGAATTAACAAATAACAAATTAATGGAAGAAATATGCTAGTAAGGCAAACAATCAATAAATCTGTTGAATAAAATTTTGATTGAAAATAAGAAACTAGTAATGAAATTATTGACAAAAGAGGTATGATTAAAAATATTCTTGGAAAGACTTTCCTTATGTAGGTACTAGAGTTCTTTTTATCAATATGTTTAAAGATTAAAGGAGCAGAAATAAAAGATTGAAAAAAAATTATTCCAAAAATTATACCTGAAATAAAAACACTAAAGTGAGTGTTTGGCTCTGACAAACTCATTTAAAATTATTTTATCAAAATTTTCTTTTCAACACTTCCATCATCATAAATATAGATTACTGGCCTACCAAGAATATTATTTGTTGCTCTTCCAAGAACATCAACTACTTCTATTAATTTCTTTCCTGTTACTTTCACCGGATTTGTTGAAGATACACTTACGGGAGCCATTTGGAAGAAAAAATATTCAGCTCTCTCAGGAAGTAATGATATCGCATCAATATTTTCAGACCTAAAATAATAATTAATTGTATCGCTGTAGTTTTGTAAATCAAAAGTTGTGCTAAAAAACCCATCACCTGCAGTTAGGTCTCCATTAATTCCATCATCATTCATTAAAAATGATTTGAACTTTGATTTTTGTTTATTAATTGATACCATTAGCTCAACCTTATCAGTATTTGAAGAATATACTGTAAAAACGTTATTATTAAAGTTGTGAGAAGTTAAAACAGGTGGAACATAATTAATCTCAGGATGGCTCATGAGAAACTGCTTTCTTTCAATCATTGTTTTCATAATACCACCAAATCCCCATCCTGTCCAAATCGGACTTTCTGTATTATTATAGTACTGTGAAAGACTAAATTGTTTATTGATGTCACTATTTACATCATTATTAGCTCTTACTTGATAGTCATTTATGTATGTTCTAATTGTGGTTGTGTCAAAAGACTCATTTAAAATTGTTCTTAAATGAGCTGTATATATTTTTCTGTAGAAGTCATTATTTAAAAGCTTATCAAGTAATGGCCTCCATTCCCATGGCTGTGGTGCTCCCATTGGTCCAGTGTATGGACCACCCACATAATACGGATCGTATTCATAAATTGCAGATTGGTTCCAAAAATTCCAACCCATGATTGCTCCTGCGAAGCTATTATCTAAATCCCATGGTATCATTTGAAAAAGACCGTCTTCAGTTTGATACAAATAATAATTATGAACATAATAAGTGTTGTAGCAGTCTAGATTCTGTAGAGTTTGATTAGCTGCGAAAGCCCATAAGGTGCGATCTACATTCAACACACTATCAATATTTTGAAATTCATAAACAATAGTTCTTATTAAATCAACAAGCTTAGTCCAACCGTGATCAGATTTCATATCATATGAATTATAATATAGAGTTGAGTCATCTCCTAAAAAGTTTAGATTAGGAGGCATAGCAGATGGTGCCCCAGTAGTATCACAAAATCGATCTATGTTATCACATTTAAATAAGGGTCCGTTTTTCTCATCAAAGTGCTTATCTAAAAACTGTTTATTAATTGACTCATCATTAACATACATTCCTACATAATTGCCTTGAGAAAATAATTTAATAAGATTTGATTCCCCAGTTGGCAAATATTCTTGATAAATTTTTGCAGATATGACTTGCTTCATAAATGTTGGGTCCATCCATGCATTAGCTAATTTCATTTTCTTATATCCCATCACCTTTTGACCTCCAACAAAATAGTTAATATCAATATTGTATGGGACCTTTTGATTTGAAGCATCATTAGGTAAGCAAAATGTTGAGTTACCTTTGTATCTAACACCGACACTATCATAATCAATATTATTAATTGTTAAAACTGCTGGTATCCTTAAATCAGGGTTATAAAACCAAGAATTAACCAATACTTGATGATAGTTTGGATCATAAAAATCTAAATAGATACTTCTTAATGAATCATGATCAAATAATCCGCCACTTGCGTCATACTTGACAGTTGGATCGTAAATTGACTGAGCACTTACTAGGTAGCAAGAAAAAAACAATAATATTATGTAAAAATGCTTCATAAAAGTTATGCAAATTTAAATAAAACTTTAAACTAAATATTAAATGAAAAAAAGTAACCTATTCGTCAAGTAAATTAAAAAATTCATCAAGATTAGGTGATAGTATGATATCTATTCTTCTATTTGCACTTCTTCCTTCTACAGTTAAATTAGTCATTATAGGTGAAAACTCACCCTTACCAGCAGCCATTAATTGAGATGATTTAATCTGCGAATTGTTAGTTAAAACCTTAACAACAGAGGTAGCTCTCAAAACACTCAAGTCCCAATTATCTTTTACTAAGCCTCTGCCACTCAAAGGTATACTATCCGTATGCCCCTCGACAATAATCTCTAACTCTTGTTGATTTGATAAAACTTCTGACAGTTTATTTAGCGCACTTATGCCTTCATTGTTTACATCATATTTTCCTGAGGCAAAAAGTAAACTTTCCTCTAACGATAAATATACTTTTCCGTTTCTTTTTTCAATTGTTAAGCCATTTCCCTCTAGTCCAGAAAGTGCATTTGAAATTCTTGCCTTTAAAGCAGTAACCATAGAATCTTTATTATTTATGATTGATTCAAGCTCTTTAACTCTCAAAGATCTGTAATCAAGTTCTTGATTTGCTTTTGTGATCATATCTTTTTGAAACTGAATTGAATCAGAGAGTGATTTTAGTTCTTCTTTCTTAGAAATTAATTTCATTTGTGAATCATCTAACTTCTCAATAAGTCTTTTTGTTTCTTTGGCTTTTTCTGACATAAATCTTGAGCTTTTTGATGACAACAAATCATATGCCTCACTTAGGTCTTGATACTTGCTATTCAAACTTTTATATGCTTGGCCATTATTTATTGAATCTTCTTTGATTTTTTTGAGATTTTCTTGTGCTAGCCTAACTGAATTTTTTAACTCTATGATTTCATTTTGAAGTTTTAAGTTTTTTAAATCTTTTTCATTTGCTCTGTTCTTGTTGTACTCATTTTGCTTAACAAGATCGTTATGAATCGTAGGGGTTACACATGAAAACAAAAATATCGATGAGAATACTAATAACTTTTTCATCATTTGAATTTTTATAAATTTATTAATGAATTCACTTTGAAATATAAATGAGGTACTTATTTTTCAACAAATTCAATTGAACAACTAGTTAACTATTAATCTATGAACTGTCCTTTGATGATTTTCAATTAAATTTATAAAATAGATACCTGATGACAAGCTTCTAGTATTAATCTTCGAGTAACTTGAGAACTTATCTATTTGTGAACTGACTTTTTTCCCATATAAATCAGTAATAAATAATTTTTGATTAGTACTTGAATGTATAATTGCATAATCCTTTGCAGGATTGGGGAATACTTTATGCTTTTTATTTTGTTCGAAGATTAATGAGTTACTAGGCAGCGGGGTGATTTTAGATAGACCCGTTGATGTCCCAACCCAAACATTGTTGTTATAATCTACTTTTAAGCAAGTTACATTGGGGCCAGCAACTCCATCAGAAATATCAAAATCTTGCCAAATTGAACCATTGTAAAAAGCGACACCACCTTCGGCAAGATAACCTACATAAATTGCCACCCATATCCTGTTCCAGGAATCAATATCAATCTCTACTACTGGATTTAAAGTATCAGGAGGTGGAAGGGAATACATAATTGTATGGTTTTCTACAAAATTATTGTTGTTATCAAATACTGACAACCCACTATTTGTCCCTACCCATTTTCTATTGTATTGATCAATTAATATATCGGTAATTCCATTACTAATCAGATTACTGTTATTTGTATTAATATTTGAGAAATTATTATTCGCGCTTTCTACTATTACTCCGTCTAACAAACTTGCAAACCATGCATTTTCTAGATCATCAAAATCACACGAAAGAATAAAATTACCTGGATTAATTACTGACCAACTGGTACCATTAAAAACACTAACTCCAGAGCTAAAGTTTGCGTGTGAGCACCAAACATCACCACTTTGATTAATATCTATATTTACAATTTTGTTGTCTGATAGTCCTGAAAGCATGTCATATGACAGCCAATTACTACCGTTATAAACACTTAACCCAAAGTTTGTCCCAACATATACTTCATTATTTATACCGCATTTAATAGATAATATATTATTATCAATAATACCGTCTGAAACATTATAATTAGTAAAGGATATTCCATCAAAATATGAAACTCCATTATTTGTGCCAATCCATATATTACCGCTATTGTCTGTGTCGATGCATGTAATAAAATCACTAACTAATCCATCAGCACTATAAAAATTTTCAATGTTTTGTGATTTTGTAAATAAAGAAAAGCTAAGCAGTAAAAAAAATAGTACTAATCTCACTTAAAGTTATATTTTAATCAATTTAACTATTTGATCAGTATTACTAATGCGAATGAAATAAGTTCCTTTATTAAGTGTTTCAATTGAAATAAAATCAGTGTTTTTTCCTTTCATCACTTCTCTATAAAACATATCGAAAATTATAAAATTAGATTTCTGACTAAAATTCAAATACTTATTGGAGGGATTAGGGAAAATTTGAATCTTTTCTTTAATTATTTCATTGTTGTTTGTCAATAAATTATTGCTTCTGTTGAAGGTATGTGGTTGCAAAATAAATGAACCGAAACCATTCGGAGATCTTGCAAATGCTATATCGGCAGGTTGAGGAGCTATTGTGATTGAATCAAGTATTACACCACTTGAATTTGATAAAGTAATTTTCTCTCCAAAGTTGAAAAGTCTAAAATTCGCATGATTAAAACCTTCTTGCTTTTGCTCATCAGCCCAAATTATATAGTAACCATCCGGCTCAATGGCAATTGAAGGCAACTGCCATTTAAAAAGATTTGTTGATGTATCTGATAAAAATAAATCTTCAACATTAATATAAAAGCTAGTGGAGTTATATAACTCTATCCAATCATCTGTTTCACCAGCAGGATCTTCAACAGCACTAACATTATTTGACATCAGCTCGTTGATAACAATACTTGAAACTGGAAGATTCACATTAACTGAGTAATACTCAAAAGCTGCTCTTGCAGGGGAAAATTCTCCAGCAATATTATTTTCAGCATACACATAAAAATCAATCTTATTGCAAGTATTTGAAATTTTTGCACCAAAAATACCATCATTTGGCAATCCATCATTATTATCACCATCATCAAGCATTGTAATACTTGTAAATTTCATATTATCACCAAACCTAAAATTTAGAAATACACTGTCAGCACTAGAAACTGTTGCATTAATAAAGATGTCATCTCCTAAATTATAATTTGTTGGATAATTAACATTAGTAATATCTGGATGTCCATTGTAGCCTGCATAATTAGATAAATAATTTTCTCTGCTGCTCATTAACTGAGTGATTCCTGGACAATCTCCATTCACCAGACTTACAGAATTATTAAGATTTGAAAGGAAATCAGAGTATGTATAAAATTTATTTGTATCGTTTTGGACATGAGTATCTATCAGTAATCTCATTTGATTAGCTCTATTTATGTAACTCTGATTAGTAAAGTTTTCACTAACAATAGTTCTAATATGAGCAAGATACATTTTTCTATTTCTCTCACTAGCAAATAAATTTCTCATTAGAGGTCTAGGTGATAGTGACATATTATTATGATGCACAAATGGATTCATATTTTGAGCTTGTGGAATTGAAAAGCCATTAAAATAAAGTGCAGACGCATCCGTCAATCTAAAACCTCCAAATGACATATTTAAATCCCAAACAAGAGGACTAAATTGGTTGGTTAATTCTTCATACAAATAATAATTTTGTGAATAGCCAATGTAGGAGTCAAAGTTAACTAGAACATAATTGAATGCATGCATCCACAACGTTCTGTCAATGTTTAAGTTATCATCTAATGAGTTTGGGAAATTATTAAGTGTATCAATTAGTCCGTATAATTGAGACCAACCATATAAAGATTCTAATCTGTAATAGTCATAATAATCAGTGCTGTCACTACCGTGTGAATCACTCAAATTTGAGTTTTCACCACCAATACTTATATCAAGGTTGTCAGGCTCACATTTAAAAAACGGATTGTGTCTCTCTCCAAAGTTTGTACTTACAAAATCTCTATTAATTGCCTCAACATTAGTATATAAACCCCATAATGTGTCATTAATAAATACATTAGCAAAATTTGCTTTAGGTGCTGGCATGTACTTTCTGGCAATTTCATATGATAAAACCTCTCTCAAAAAACTCGGATCATATATTGAATTTGCCAACTTTATTTTTCTGTAACCGTCTAAATCTTGTTTACCTTTAACGTAATCTATTTTTATGTTAAGAGGATTCTTTATTGTATTTACTGAAACAGAACTAAACCCTTTATACCTAATTCCTACACTATCATATTGTTCTCCATCAATAATTAAATATGCGAATGTTCTTTCATCATTACCAATAATATACAAACTATCTAAAGTGGATTGCCAATTGGGTTCATAAAAATAAATTCTTATCTCTTTTAGTGAATCAGTCTCATAAAAAGAAGATTGAGCCTTTGAAAGATTAGATATAAAAATCAAAACAAAAGTTAAGTATATTATATATATTTTTCTCATATAACTAACTTTTGTATGAATTGTCGGTCCCTAAATTTATATTTGATATAATATAATCCTTTTCTTATAAATTTTGTGCTAATGTTAGATTTTGAATCTTTACTCTTATAAACTACTCTTCCATCTGATGAGAAAATCATAAGTTCTACAGCAATTTCATTTATATTTTCACATTTTATTAAGCTATTGTGATGATAAAAACGTATCGGATTATTTAATTCCTCAATACTAGAGGCATTAAAACATGATGTACTACTTGTGTTCATATAGTCTTTAAGGACTTGTATTCCTAGGTGATCACACTCATATCTGAACGCTTTTTGAGATTGAGCATTGTATGGTCCCCAAATGATATTATTTAATGAGTCAACTTCATACATTACACCAGCACCACCTTGACCTCCAGATGCATTAACAAAAATATTACCATTAGACATTCTATCAGATGCTGATTGACCAGGTGCTGAATATTGACAAAAATATCTGGATGTGTAGCTACTTGGACCATAGGGTTGACCAGGATTTCTAAAATAAGTATATCCATTTACTGGAGTCAGAATAGCATCAACAGTTGACTGATTATTACCTCCTCCAGAGTTATTAAAAATTTGTAAGTGCCCACCGAAAGGTCTCCCATCGTCTTTGATCCATCTTACATCGTGTACTGCATTAGGGATTACTCTTTGGCCAGCCATACCATAGTTAGCAGGATTTCCCCACCTGTAAAGGATATCTCCACCCATACCAGAGTTACCACCTGTGTGACTTGCAGCTTCTGCAGTTGTGGTACTATGATCTATTATATATATTTCGCTTGAGAATCTCGAAGAAAAGGCTATTTGATCCAAATCAGGATTATAATCTACTCCGTTGACATGAAACCAATCACCTCCACCTCCTCCTGGTCCTCCTCCACTGTTTTGTATCATATTGATATCAATTAGCTCAGGGTGATCTGAAATATCATTTACATAATTTGGCTTATTTGGATCTACATCTTGACATAAATGATCCCAAATGTGCCACTCCCAAACAATTTGGGCTGTGCCTGTATTTGGATTTCCCTCAATTTCAACAAAATGAGTTGGCCACTTTCCAGAGTTAGAAACATTTCCTGTAAAGCCTGCATTAATAAGTTCAGCTTGTGACTTGACTTCCCAGGCAGTTAATAAAACATTATCCCCTATTAGACATATGTCATGGTGCGACAAAACACTTGAGCTTGAATAAATAAAATCCCAAACAACATTTCCATTTGGATCAATCTCTTGTACTCTCCCTGCATCCGCAGCACCTCCCAATGAATTGTTTGTTCCTCCTGTCTGAATATTATTTTTTGTTCCTCTAACAATATTTCCATTGTCTTTAAGAAGAACGGTGTAATTGCATTCTGTACTTAAATTCCATGTATGAGCTATATTTTCATTCTCATCAATTAAATATGTTGTAGTGTTGCCTTGTCTGTTATATAGAGCAAAGCCACTAAATTGAGCAAAAACTTCGTTAGTAAAAAAGATTAAGACAACAATTATTTTTACAATCCTCTTTATTTTTAAATTCATTAAATAAATCTTTGATAAAATCAAAGATAGTTAATAAAATTTAGTAGGTCATCGGAGCCCAACAGCCATCAACCCACAAAAAACCAGTTGGCATGCTTTCCCAATACCCTTTTTGCCATTTGTAACCTATCTTTTTTTTCTTCCATTTTCCTGAAATCCAAACATATTGCTGAT
>JAOOLD010000039.1 GCA_028408365.1 Bacteroidota bacterium | reverse complement strand
TCTTAATAATATTATAATTTTTATATCATTTCCAAGATATTTTTTAATGTTTCTAATTGCTTCTTCAAAAAAATAAAGATAGAAAACTGAGGCTTCGCCAACTGCAGATTTTCCACAACTTTTACTAAATAATTTCTTGTAGTCTTCAAAATTATCTATATAATTGATTACCCTGCCTGCAATGCTATTTTTTACAAAAAACCTAGGTTCCTTAACTTTAATATTATGAATATAATTTGGCATAAACACATCATTATGCTTTCTTAAAAAATTATGCAATGATGATGTTCCAGACTTAGCTGCACCCACAATTAAAAAATTAGGTAAACATTTACTCATCTAAAAGGGTTATAAAAAGTATAAAAACCAAATTCTTTTTTTATGAAATAAACCATTCCAAGATTCCATAATGACATACTTAATAAGCTAGCGATTGCTGCTCCCTCAATACTATAAATTGGTATTAAATAGTAATTCAAAACTACGTTGCAAAGCGCTCCAATAGATAATATAATCATATAAACAAATTGATTACCTGTCATTTGCAAAATATTTCCCACTGATCCAGAAAATGAACTGATCAATTTTGCTAATGAAAGGATCATTAATGCATTAGATCCGGTTTTAAATTCATCGCCAAAAAGTAACATTATTTTTTGAGGAAAAATGAAAAAAACTATAACGAATGGAATGGTAGTCCAAAAAATTATTTCAGTTGATTGATGAACGACTTTTTTGAGTGAAGAAAAATCGTTTTTTGAAAACATTTCAGCAAATTTTGGACCAGCGATACTATTAATAGCCATCAAACTTAAGCTGGCAAGCATAGACAATTTAAATGCTGTAAAATAAACACCTACTTGATCAGAATCCATCATATTACCAAGCATGAGTTTATCTGTCCATGCCATTATAAATTGAACCAGTTGAGCAATCATTATTGGTAAAGATATTTTTAGCATATCAAAAATTTCAAATTTTTCAACTGATTCACTTTCCTGTATATTTTTTTTGAGATGAAAGCTTTTTTTAAAAGAATATGTTGATAGAATGAATACAATTAACAAACTACATAAATAAGCAAAGATTGGTATATCGTCATTTTTAAAAAACTGAACAAAAACAAAGATACTGAGAATGGAGAATAGAGCTTGAGAAACTCTAAAATAAAATGAAAAGTGTGCAATCTTTTTTAAACCTCTTAAACATTGATAATTCAAGATGAAAAAAGTCATTGGTAAAATCAGAAAACTATTCAGTTTAATGTGAAAGACTTCAGCATTTATAAGAACTGCTATTTCACTTGAAAAAAAATACATTATCAATGAGCACAGCAAGCAGGTGAAAATCAATAAAATTTCTATTCTTCTTTTGAAATAGATTATACTTTTCCACATTTTTTTTTTGACAAATGATGCTATAAACCTAACTGAAAAAATATCTAGTCCTAGCTTTGAAATTATACTAAAACCTCTTAATACTGCTATTGCTAGCACATAATCCCCTAGGCCAGAGGCACCGAAATACCTAGCAATTACTAAAGTTAACACAAAGCCTGCAGCTTGACCACAAATCCTTAAAATCAATGATATACCAGCTTGATTAAATAGTTCTGAAAAATCAGAGTCTGCAAATAACTTTTTAAATCTTTCTATCATTCAACAATAAAAAAGGGATTAAGCAAGTTTTCTTTGTTATATGATAACTCAGTACCATTATCATAGTTTAAAATTTTAAATCCGGAATACTTTGCAATTGAATGACCAGCTGCAACATCCCATTCCATAGTTGGTGCTAGTCTTGGATAAACATCAGCTGTGCCCTCTGCGACCATACATATTTTTAGTGAGGATCCAATAGAAACTATTTCTATATTTTCTTTTATTTCTCTTCTCCTATTTACAAAGTCTTTTGTTTCTTTACTCATATGTGATCTGCTTGCTACTATAACATGTTTACTAGAATTTTTAATTATAGGTAGTTTTTTTGATTCTATTATTAGTTCCTCAATCGAAGCTAAATCTTTAAATTCATCAATAGGTACTGTTGACTTATATGAACCCACATTTTTATTTGAGAAATAAAGAATATTCTTTGCTGGAACATAAATAACACCAATAATTGGTTGGTTATTTTTTACAAGAGCCACATTAACTGTAAACTCTCCATTTTTTTTTATGAATTCTTTAGTACCATCAAGCGGATCAACAATCCACAAATACTTCCAGTTTTTTCTCTCCTCATAATTTAATTGCTTTCCTTCTTCACTTAAAATAGGTATTTTACTATCATGTAAAATTTCTTCAATTTTCTTATTACATTTCTTATCAGCAATTGTTAGTGGTGAATTATCTTTTTTTAGCTCAAAACCAAAATCAGTATTATAAACTGACATTATTTCTTTGCCACCACATATACATGCAGATATTGCTAAAGATGTTAAATTTTCAATGTTCATTTTAAAATATCTTTTCCGCTCGATGTGCCTATTCTATCACAGCCTAATTTAACTAGCTTTTCAGCAAAATCTTTAGATTTTATACCTCCGGATGCTTTAATTTTCATTTTCTTAATCGAGTTTTTAATTAGCTTAATATCATCTAACTTAGCTCCATAGCCTGAATAATAGCCTGTTGATGTTTTTATGTAGGATTTTGATAAATGATTTGAGAATTGACTTGAAATTATAGCTTCAATCCTCTGACAAATACTTTTTATCTCATTTTTTGAAAGAGCACCAGTTTCAATAATCCACTTAACTATTTTATCATTTTCTAAACAAAAATTTGTACATAATTCAATTACACTATCAAATCTTTTAAAGTCACTATATTTAAATGCATTGTAGTCAACTACAATATCAATTTCGTCGGCAAAATCTTTTGATTTATTTAATTGCTTTATTATTGAATCAAAGCTATCAGTACCTAGAGGGAAATTTACAACAGTTGCTATTTTAATCGTAGATTTAAATTTACTTTTAATGTTGAAGGCGAGATTTAAATATTCAGACCTAACTACAACACACTTAAAATCCATTTGTACGGATTCCTTTATAAAAACTTGAATCTTCTCTTTCAAATCTTCCTCAGAAATATCAAGTTCAAGACTTGTTTTTAAAAAAGTGTTATCTATAAATTTTTTCACTCTCCCTTGTGGTTCATACTGATTCAAATATAATAAAACAAAGGAGGTTTACTATATAGTAAGTCTGAAATAAATTAATTTAAATGTTAAGTTAGAATATTATTGAAGCTGAACGTTAATTGGAACTGTATATCTAACACTTGCAGGCTTATTTCTCTGTTTCCCTGGAGTAAAAACTGGTAGTGATTTTATAACTCTTACAACCTCATCATCTATTTTTTTGTCAAGACCCCTTAATATTTGAACATCAGAAGCCTTTCCCTTCTTGTTAACTACAAAAGTTGCAATTACTCTACCTTCAATTCCATAGTCTTTTAACATTGGAGGATATTTAAAATTCCTGCTAATATGTCTTAGTATGTTTGATTGTGTACAACCTTCATCACTACAGCCCGGAAAAAGTGGCATATTTTCTACAACAATAAAAATTTCATCATCATCCTCCTCTTCAATCTCGACTATTTCATCTTCATCTGTTTCTGTATCTTCAATCTCAAGCTCCTCTTCTATTTCAACCTCATCCTCAACAATTTCAATTACTTCTGGAGGTGGAGGAGGCGGAGGTGGAGGTTTGATTTCTTGCTTTGTAATTGGAATTATTTCCTCCTCCAAATCATCAAAATTTACTTCTCCTAAGCTAAAATTGCTCTTGTCATAACTTTTCCACTCAAAAGCAATGTAGACTACAAGCAATGAGATTATGAGCCCAATTTGTAAAAAAAGAGATTTCTTTTTTTCTAAACTTATTTTAGGGTTTTTTTTCTTTTGCATATTACTCAATTAACTTTTTATAGTCATCAGCACTCAATAACGTATCTAATTCACTCTCATCAAAATCTGAAACAGAAATAATCCATCCATTATTGTATGGGTCATCATTTATAAGCTCTGGTGAATCTTCTAGTTCTTTATTAAAACTATATACTTTTCCTGAAATAGGCATAAACAAATCTGATACAGTTTTAACAGCCTCAATTGTACCAAAGACTTCCTCTTGGTCCAATTCTTCATTTAGAGTATCAACATCAACGAAAACAATATCTCCAAGCTCGCTTTGAGCAAACTCAGTAATGCCGATGTATGCTATGTCATCAGAAATTTTAACCCATTCATGATCTTTTGTATACTTAATGTTGTCAGGAAATTTCATAAAAACATTTTATCCAAAAATACACTTTTTATATCTTAATTAAAATACTAAAAAAAAAATTATCCAGCTAATGTAAATCTCAAACTAAATCCAGCATTTGTTATTGAGCTAGGAAAAGTTGTAGAGACAAATGGATTAGTAATTACTCTGTCATAAAAAAGTTTAAGATTTAATCGCCTATTAACTA
>JAOOLD010000038.1 GCA_028408365.1 Bacteroidota bacterium | reverse complement strand
TGTTACGGGATTTGGCTCTCCAATTGTAAAGGATACCGTACTTTGACAACCATTATTATCAGTAATGATTAAATTATATAGTCCAGCACATAAAGACAGAGGGTTATTTCCAAGATAGGACTGAGAATAAGGAGCAGTACCTCCAACTACTGTTGCAGTGGCGGTTCCATCGCAAGCGTCATAGCATGATGCATCAGTTGTTGAAACACTACCAGTGATAATTGATGGCTCGTTAACAGTAGCTGTGATTTGATTGGTACAACTATTTTGGTCAATCACACTTATTGTGATTGATCCAGGTCCTAAGTTGTCAAATATGTTACTAGCTTGGAAGCTTACAAGATTGTTATCAGAGTAATAGAAAGGATGTGTTCCTCCACTGTCAACACTTATGCTTACACTTCCATCTGAAAGACCATTACAGCTAATGTCAATTACATTAGCAGATAAGCTTATAGAATCAGGTTGTGAAATTATGATAGAATCAATTTTAGCACATCCGTTATCATCAACAACTTGTACATTATATACTCCAGCTTGAACGATAGTCGAGGTCGTTGCTGAACTATCTTGCCATAAAATAGAATATGGATTTGTCCCACCAAAAGGATACGCAGATACTAAGGCTGAACCACCGTAACAAGTGATGGTATCCGCGGTCATAGTTATTTCTAATGGGCTTGGTTCATAAACTTCATATGTATAAGATAGAGTATCAGTTGTATCAGATAAAAATAAAGTATATGTACCTGCACACAAGCTATCTAAGTCTTCAGAAAATGATATAAATCCATTGGGGCCTGTCCAGTAATAGAAGTATATAGAATCTCCTCCGTCTGGTGTTATATGTATAGAACCATCACAAGATGAAAAACATAATGTGTTAATAATTGTATCTAAGTTTGATGTCAATGATGAAGGTTGATCTATAAATACTGAATCTGTTACAATACATCCTGCAGAATCAGCTATTGTTGCATTATAAGTTCCAGAATACAAGTTCGTTGGCGAAGAGCTGCTCGAGAAGTATCCATTTGGACCTTGCCATGAAAATATAAAACTTCCATATCCCCCTGTTGCGCTAGAAATAATTAATCCATCATTACCTCCATAAATTGATGCATCAACAACTGAGTCAATTGAAAAAATAATTGAGTCTGGCTTCATAACATGTGATGTGTCAGAAATTAAACATCCGTTGTTATCTGTAATATTTACAAAATAAGATCCTTCGCATAAATTTATAATTGTATCATTTGTTAGTGTACTGTCATTATTCCACATATAACTATATGGTAAAGCTCCACCACTAACTATTGCATTTGTAATTCCATCACAATTTCCATAGCAAGAAATATCATTAGAGTTAAGATTTGTTGTTATTTCACTTGGCTCGCTTATCACTAAACTGTCAGTAAAAATACATCCATTGGCATCAATGATTGAGTATGTGTAAACACCAGCTGATAAATTATCAATAAAGAATGTCGTATCTAATAATCCATTGAAATAAAATTGATAAGGAGATGTTCCTCCATTGATTTGAAAACTTACATTTGCATTAGAATCGTTAAAGCATGATACATTAAATCCACCATAGTCTGATATGGAATTTATCGTTGAAATTGGATTTGGCTCATTAATTGTGATTGTGTCAAGCAATGTACAACCGTTTAAATCACTAACACTAAATGGATATACACCCGCAGGCACACCAATTGGTGTACTAAAAACATTCAAGCCACCTATTAGTGGGTAAGTAAATCCGTTCCATCCAAGTAGATAATCTGGAACTCCACCACCAAATATCACTGTTGCTGAACCAGTACTATCGCCATGGCACAATACATTAGATACAGTACCTAGCGCTGTAATTTGTGATGGTTCATCCAAACTAACACTATCTGTAAGTGAACAGCCTGTAGAGTCAGTTATAGTAAGAGAATATGTTCCAGCAAAAAGATTTGAAATACTGTTTGTTGTGTCAGTTGTACTCCACAAGTAGGAAACTGACCCCAGTCCACCAGATACTGATGTGTTGATAAATCCATTGAATGCTGACGGACATGAAACTCCATACCCATTATAATTAGAAGTAGTTAAATTAAGTGACAATCCGCTGGATGGTTGGGTCAGAACTACAGTGTCACTGAAACTACATCCATTTGCATCATTAAATGATATGAAATAATTACCAGCACTTAATGAATCAATATTTGCAATTGTATCGTTAGTATTCCATAGGAACGAATAAGGTATGGTCCCACCACTTACATTTAAGTTAATTGAACCATCATTAGAATTGCATGTAGTTGAGTTACTTTGATTTATTGAATATATGATTGAGTCAGGCTCACTAATTATTACACTATCTAAAAATACACACCCATTTGTATCACTTACAATATAAATGTAATTACCTACTTGTAAAGAATTATTATTAACACCAAACCAGTTTTGAGTGAATGGCGCTGTTCCTCCAAAAATTGAAATAGTTGCTGATCCACTACTATCTCCATAGCATAAAACATTACTTACAATACTTGTTGTGAATAATGAGTCAGGCTGCGAAACATTCACACTATCAAAAAATGTACAGTTATTTGTGTCACTGACTAAGTAATAATAAGTGCCAGCAGATAGTTGATTGTAATTAAAACCATTCCAATTTTGAAGGTATGGAGCTGTTCCACCGCTAATACTTAGTGATACATTCCCATCTGATAATCCATAGCATGAAACGTTAGAGATCGTTGTATTTGCAGTTAGTTCTTGTGGCTCATTTATAAAAATACTGTCGTTTAATGTACACCCACTTGAGTCTGTTACAATAAAAGGATGGTATCCATATCCCAAAGCATTTGTATCAGCCCCAAACCAGCTTTGAGTATAAGGAGAAAGTCCTCCAGTTATATTTAAACTTACACTTCCATCATTAAAACCAAAACATGAAATGTCTGTTGTTATGTAGTTTGCAATAATATCAGCATTTTGTGAAATGATTATTGTATCATAATGAACACAAAGATTCGAATCTGTTACTAAAAATGGATAAATACCAGCTGGAATTATTGATGGAGTAGTGAAAGAGTTTGTACCAACAACTGGTAATGTATTTCCAAATGCTGAGAGGGTATAAGATGGCGTACCGCCGGATATATTAATTGTAACGCTACCAGTTGAATCTCCAAAACAAACTACGTTGTTAATTGTATTACTAGTTGTAATTGGATTGTTTGGCTGATTAACATTGAAAGTGTCAACAAAAGAACATCCCAATGAGTCAGTTGTTGTTAAAATATATTCTCCAGAAAATAAATTTGAAATGTCTGATGTAGTATCACCATTACTCCAAGAAAAATTAAATGGAGGATTTCCTCCAGTGATTATCAAATTTATTGATCCAGAACTATCATCGAAACAATTCACGTCATTTATTACGGCATTAATACTAATAGAATCAGGCTGATTAATATAAACACTATCTGTAACTTGACAACCTCCATTATCAGAAATCGTGTATTTATGAAATCCTGCATTTAATGCGTTTGTGTCTTTACCATACCAATTGATAGTATAGGGAAGTGTCCCTCCATTTATGTTTAGAGATGATGTTGAAACTATAGATAAAGAGTAATCTTCAACTGCACCTGTCCAATAAAAATTGCTCATTGTTCCAACTAAGCAAGAGGTTGTGCGAGCTGAATCTTGGTTGGAAATAATACGCATTCTTGTTATCCCAATATTTGCACTCTGAGGTACAGTAATGCTCATGTTGTGAGATGAGGGGCTTAGTGTTTTGAGTGTTGAGTCAATAAACTCATTACTATCATCAAAATCCCCGTCATTGTTCCAATCTATATAAACTGAAGCAACATCGTTATAATATCCTAGGCAAGAATTTAAACCGATTTTAAGATCATATGACTGCCCTTTAAAAAGGGTCGCAGTTTGAGATGTATAATCTTCATATTTATCACAGAGTCCTGATGTGATATTATAAATTGAATCTCCTTCGCCTTGTAGAATGACTGTATCAATACTTTGTAAAAAATCGTAAAGCGGTTCCATCTGGCAGTAAGTGTTATTGTTTGGAGATAGATTTGAAAAATATCCACTTGTAATTAAAGATGATTTTCCATCATTTCCATTAAAGCAACTTACATTACTTACAGTTGGAGAATAGTCAAGCGAGTCTGAACCAATTGTGAATCCAACTGTATCTAAACATCCACTGAAAGAATCAGTAACAATTAATGAATATGATCCTGATTCTAAATTATTAATATTTAAAGTATCATTGGTTGAGCTTAGTATTAATGTGGAGTAATTATAGTTTGTTGATGTAAATATACTATCAACAGAACCATCGTTATTTTGTGGACAGCTAACATTTGAAGTGATTATGCTATCAATAAAAAAATTATTGCAATTGTAATAGTAGAGACTTGTAGTGTCTATTGTACTTACAGTATCAATGATATTTCCAAGAGAGTCAACAGAATTTGTAAACCAAAAAGCAGAATATTGACCAAAAGGTGCGTTTGGCCTAAGTTTTACAGTAATCTCAACGCCTATGGTTTGATTGACATTTAAATCATTTCCTGTTGAATCACCATTTAGTCCACTAAAATATCCAACAATCTGACCAATGCTATTAACACTTATGGCTGTAGATGCTATTTGAATGGGTGCTGCCATTACATTTGGTATTTGCCATTTTAAGCTTGCAATATCACTAATTTGTAAAGCTTGTGATTCATGTGAGATAATAAAATCTGGCCTTAACCGAAGATTATTACACCCAAT
>JAOOLD010000037.1 GCA_028408365.1 Bacteroidota bacterium | reverse complement strand
CCACTTTCTATTAAAGATATTAATGAAATGAACAACTTTTCACAAGATACCGAATTAGGAAGAGATGCATATGATGAGATGATAGCAAAGGAATATCTTTTCAGAGAATCGAGCATTAAAGTCAAGTATGAATTTGGGCTTAATTACAGTATGACTAAAGAAGAAAATGAAAAAATTAATCAAATGACTAATGAATCACAAAACATTGCCCAGGCAGTTAATGGTGCTTCAGAATTTGGATGGCAAATGGTTTCTGCAAATTCAGTCATTTTAAAAAATGATAGTAGACTTCACTACATTTATATGAGCAAATAAGCTATTGCTTTACAACTTTACCGTTTAAAATTACCGTCTTGATACAATTTTCTCCAAAAGAATATTGCATATAATCATAAGACGGTATTTTTTTTGTTATAAAAAAATTTGCTTTTTTTCCAATATCAATACTACCAAAACTATCACTTATTTCCATTGCATAGGCTCCATTTAAGGTGGTTGCATTAATAACTTGATTTGGTGTTAGATTAAGCTTGATACACCCAAGAGAAGATACAAAATTCATATTACTTGAGGGACTTGACCCTGGATTGTAATCCGATGCTAAATTGATGTTTATATTATTAGAAATAAATTTTTTAGCTTTTGCGTATGGAATATTTAAGAAGAAAGAGCAACTGGGAAGAAGAGTTGCCATTGTATTACTTTTTTTAAGATATTCAATATCTTGATCGTTAATTACTTCTAAATGATCTACAGAAATAGCATTATTTTTAATTGCAGTTTCAATACCACCGATGGAATTAAACTGATTTACATGAATTTTTGGCTTTAGGCCGTATTTAATGCCACATTTAAGAATCTTGTGGGTGTCATGTATGTCAAAATAGTTTTTCTCACAAAAAACATCAATGTAATCAGCTAGTTTTTCATCGGATACTTTTGGAATTATTTTTTCTATTATTAATTTGATATAATCATTTTTTTTACCCAAGAATTTCTTGGGAACAGCGTGAGCTGCAAGTAGAGTTGATTTTATTTTAACTTCAGTGTTTTCTTTTAACCTTTTAATGACTCTTAAAATTTTCATTTCTGAACTTAAACTCAAGCCATATCCACTTTTTATTTCAATTGCTCCAGTACCGAATTTAACAGCATTGTTCAATCTTTGCAAGCTAATTTCATAAAGTTCATCTTCACTGATTCTTGCCAAAGATTCAGCAGAATTAAGAATACCACCTCCTTTTTTTGCAATTTCTTCATAGCTATGACCTTTAATCCTTAAAACAAACTCATTTTGTCTTGGATCAGAAAATACAAGATGAGTATGACTATCACAAAAAGATGGATAAACACATCCGCCTTCAGCGTCAAATATTTCAGTATTATTCCAATCATCGATACCTTTCCAATCTTTCATAATACCAAAATTTTTAATTTTACTACCTTCGATTTCAATATAACCGTCATCAATAGTATTAATAGTATCTAAGTGTTTAGATTGGATAAATTTTTGATTGCCTCTGTTTACTTGAACAATTTTTGATATGTTTTTTATAATCATTTTCATGTACTTAGCTAAAATACAAAAACGATTCTCATAATTCATATATTTGTTAAATGGGAAATTCTTTTGGGAAGTTGTTTAAATTGATATCATTCGGAGAGTCACACGGAAAAGTAATTGGAGGTGTAATTGATGGATGTCCTTCAAATATAGAAATTGATTTTGACTATATCCAAAATAAACTAGATAAGAGAAAGCCAGGTCAGTCTGATATCACGACAGATAGAAAAGAAGATGATAAACTTGAAATATTATCTGGAGTTTTTGAAAATAAAACTCTAGGAACCCCATTAGCATTCATTATTAAAAACAAATCTTATGATAGTTCTACATATAAAAAGAATAAAGATTTTTACAGACCTTCACATGCTGACTTTACATATCAAAAGAAATATAATATTCGTGATTACAGAGGCGGTGGAAGATCTTCAGCCAGAGAAACAATTTCAAGAGTAGTAGCAGGTTCAATTGCTGATATAATTTTAAGAAAATATAATATTGAAATCTATTCATATGTTTCTAAAATATATGATTTTTCTTTGGATTTAAACTACTCCAACATTGATAGAGAAACTATTGAAAAAAATATTTTAAGATTGGAAAGGTATCGATGATTGGAATAATACAGTAAAGCAGATGAAATTATTTCTTTTTTAAAGAAGGTCAAGAGCAAAGGTGATTCTGTAGGAGGTGAGATTACTACCGTAGTTAAAGGATTAAAGCCTGGAATTGGTGAGCCTGTCTTTGATAAGCTAAATGCAAAACTTGCCAATGCATTAATGTCAATAAATGCTGCTAAATCCTTTAAACTAGGATTTCAAGATAAAGATATTTCAGCTTCATTTGGAAGTGAAGTTAATGATGAGATAATTTCAGCTGATGGAACAACTAAAACGAATTACTCTGGAGGAATTCAAGGTGGGATATCCAATGGAAATGATTTAATTTTTACTATTGGATTTAAGCCTGTATCTTCAATCAAAACCAAACAAAATATGATAAACAGTAAAGGAATTAGAAAGGAAGTTAAAATTGATGGGAAACATGACCCTTGTGTTGTGCCGAGAGCAGTACCAATTGTTGAAAGTATGACCTCAATGGTAATTCTAGATTATATTTTTATTAATAATTCAAGAAAAATATGAAAATGAATTTAGCGCTTCACTGGAAAATAATAATTGGTATGGTTTTGGGTACCATTTTTGGAATCACAGCTAGTAATTTTGGATTTATAGAATTCACAAATTATTGGATAAAACCTTGGGGAATAATATTTGTTAATTTACTCAAGTTAATAGCTATTCCATTAGTTTTTGTTTCAATTATTAAAGGAGTTTCAAGTTTAAAAGATATATCTAAGTTGTCAAGCATTGGTTCAAAAACTATTGGGTTATATCTAATATCAACTGCATTTTCTGTTACAATAGGACTGGTACTTGTTAATCTTATTTCCCCAGGTAATTCCATTTCAGAGGAAAAAAGTTCTGAGTTGAAACAAACCTACAAAACTAGTGCTAATATTAAAATTAATGATGCTAATAAAGTTGAAGATAGCGGACCATTACAGTTTATTATTGACATTGTTCCATCAAATATTATTGATTCTGCTTCTGAAAACAAAAATATGCTTCAAATTATATTTTTTGCTCTAATTTTTGGAATTTCAATGGTTTTAATTGATTCTAAAAAAACTTATTACGTTAAAGGTTTTATTGATGGGTTAAACGATATTATTTTAAAAATTGTTGATATTATTATGCTTTTTTCTCCATATGGTGTTTTTGCTTTGTTGGCCTCTTTGATATCAGATTTTGGAGCAAGCAGTGATCTTTTTATTGCTCTTGGTATGTATTGTTTTACAGTCGTTCTTGGATTGTTATTAATGATATTTATGTTTTATCCATTTCTGCTTAAACTATTTACAAAAGTAAACTATAGTAAATTCTTTTCTTCAATTTCACCTGCTCAGATGTTAGCTTTTTCAACATCTTCATCGGCGGCTACTTTGCCAGTAACAATGGAAAGATGTGAGGAGAAATTGGGTATTTCCAAAGAAATTTCCTCTTTTGTATTACCTCTTGGTGCTACTATTAACATGGATGGAACATCACTATATCAAGCTGTTGCAGCTGTTTTTATTGCTCAAGCTTTTGGCTATGATTTAGATTTATCATCACAGTTAACAATTGTACTGACGGCGACTTTAGCCTCAATTGGAGCTGCAGCTGTTCCTGGTGCTGGAATGGTAATGTTGGTAATTGTATTATCATCTGTAGGTATTGACCCTGCAGGTATAGCTTTAATTTTTGCTGTAGATAGAATTTTAGATATGTTCAGAACTGTTGTTAATGTAACTGGAGATGCTACAATTGCTACAATAATAAATTCAAAAAGATCAAATCATGATTAGAGTTTTTTTTTTATTCTTTTACTTTTATTCAAATGTATATTGTACAGAATGTTTACCTGAAAAAGGAAGAGAATTAAGAACTTACAATAAAATATTAAAGCATATTGAAAAAGATGATTTAATTTCTGCAAAACAAAAATTAAAAAAATATAATCAAGATCATATATCATTTTATGCTTTGAAATCACACATATTGTGGAAAAATAATAAGCTTTTCGATGCCCAAAAGCTTTCTGAAAAAGTAATAGATGAGTGTCCTGTATCATTTCCAATTTGTTATTATATTTTGGCTGAGATTTCATATGGATACAAGGATTATGTAAAATGTTCTAAATATTTAAAAAAAGCTATTGATCTTAAAATTCAAGAACCTTATTATTCAAAATCAGTAGAGTATTTTGAAAAATCTTATGTCATAAGTAAGTTAATTAATAATGACTCAGATTATGATCCTATAATTGTTAATAAAGTATCATCTGAGGCAGATGAGTATCTTCCAATTCTTTCACCAGATCAAAGTACTTTATATTTTACTAGAAGATTTTTAGATAATAGTATTGATATGATTGTTCCTAGATATGAGGAGGAATTCTCTTATTCTAATAAATTAAATGATACTACTTTTTCATTTGGAGCCAAAATGCCATTGCCTTTTAATCAAGAGGATAATGAAGGAGGTGCGTCTGTAAATATTGACAATTCAATTATATACTATACAAAATGTAGTAGAGTTAATAGCTATAATAATTGTGATATTTTTTATTCAATTAAGAAAAATGAAAAATGGGGAGATATTGTTAAAATGAATAATAAGATAAATTTAGAAGATTCTTGGGAGTCACAGCCAAGCATATCTATTGATGGAAAAAAGTTATTTTTTGCAAGTAACAGAAAAGGGGGATATGGTGGCATTGATATTTATTACTCAGAAAAAATAAATAGTGAATGGAGTGCACCTGTTAATTTAGGATCTGAAGTTAATTCATCCTCAAATGAAAAGTCTCCTTTTCTACACAGTGATAATCAAACACTGTTTTTTTCTTCAGACAGATATCCGTCAATTGGAAAATATGACATATTTGTTTCAAAAAAAGACTCAGGGGGTAATTGGAAGAAACCCATTAATCTAGGACATCCAATTAATACAAAAGAAAGTGAAATTTCTTTAGTTGTAAGTACTGACGGTGAGAAGGCATATTTTGCTTCTAATGAAATGTCGGATGTTGGAGGCTGGGATTTATATTCTTTTCACATGCCTGATAAGCATAAGCCAAAAAGAGTTTTATTTCTCAGTGGAGATTTAAAAAATGAAAATGGTAAATATGTTGATGATGTTAAAATTGAAATTTTTAATTTAAAAACACAGTCAAAAACTGTTCATAAAACAGAATCTGGTAAGTATGCTTTAGC
>JAOOLD010000036.1:0-2500 GCA_028408365.1 Bacteroidota bacterium | reverse complement strand
CATAAATTCTTATCCTTGCTAGAGAGGAGTAACTCGTAGGTTCATTATGCAAAAGGCACGCCGTCACCCCAAAGGGCTCCGACCGCTTGTAAGCGTATGGTTTCAGGTTCTATTTCACTCCCCTGTTCGGGGTACTTTTCACCTTTCCCTCACGGTACTAGTTCACTATCGGTCTCTCTTGAGTATTTAGCCTTACCGGATGGTCCCGGCAGATTCAGACAGGATTTCACGTGTCCCGCCCTACTCAGGATACTACTAAGTATTGAATTTATTTCGTTTACGGGACTATCACCCTCTTTGGTATTTTTTTTCCAAAAAATTTCTACTATAAATTCAAAGTCTATATTGTAGTCCTACAACCCCATTTATGCCGAAACATAAATGGTTTGGGCTATTTCCATTTCGCTCGCCACTACTTTGGAAATCACTATTGTTTTCTCTTCCTCTGGTTACTTAGATGTTTCAGTTCACCAGGTTAGCTTCATATTGATGATTAATCTTCAATTAATCAGGTTGCCCCATTCGGAAATTTTCGGATTAAAGGTTATTTGCACCTACCCGAAACTTATCGCAGCTTGTCACGTCCTTCATCGCCTAAGAGAGCCAAGGCATTCACCATACGCCCTTAATTAACTTAAAATATTAGGTATATAATATATATTCATTACAACAATACGTCAAAGAACAATTGGTGGAGAATATCGGAGTCGAACCGATGACCTCTTGCGTGCAAAGCAAGCGCTCTAGCCAACTGAGCTAATCCCCCTTTGGTAGTCTCGGGCAGACTCGAACTGCCGACCTCTACATTATCAGTGTAGCGCTCTAACCAGCTGAGCTACGAGACTTTAAAAGGGAAAAAGAAGATAGAATTACTTCCTAAAAGTACTCAAAAAAAGAGATATTCCAGCCGCACCTTCCGGTACGGCTACCTTGTTACGACTTAGCCCTAGTTACTTGTTTTACCTTAGGCAGCTCCTTGCGGTTACTGACTTTAGGTACCCCAAACTTCCATGGCTTGACGGGCGGTGTGTACAAGGCCCGGGAACGTATTCACCGCACCATGGCTGATGTGCGATTACTAGCGATTCCAACTTCACAGAGTCGAGTTGCAGACTCCGATCCGAACTGGGATAATTTTTATGGATTAGCTCTCTGTCGCCAGATGGCTTCCCACTGTAATTACCATTGTAGCACGTGTGTAGCCCAAGACATAAGGGCCGTGATGATTTGACGTCATCCCCACCTTCCTCTCTGTTTACACAGGCAGTCTTTCTAGAGTTCCCGACATTACTCGCTGGCAACTAAAAATAGGGGTTGCGCTCGTTATGGGACTTAACCCGACACCTCACGGCACGAGCTGACGACAACCATGCAGCACCTTGTAATCCGTTCGAAAAAAGATTGATTTCTCAATCGGTCGTATTACATTTAAGCCTTGGTAAGGTTCCTCGCGTATCATCGAATTAAACCACATGCTCCACCGCTTGTGCGGGCCCCCGTCAATTCCTTTGAGTTTCATTCTTGCGAACGTACTCCCCAGGTGGATCACTTAACGATTTCTCTTGAACGCTGACATTATATCGCCAACATCTAGTGATCATAGTTTACGGCGTGGACTACCAGGGTATCTAATCCTGTTCGCTCCCCACGCTTTCGTCCATGAGCGTCAGTAATGGCTTAGTGAGCTGCCTTCGCAATTGGTGTTCCATGTCATATCTATGCATTTCACCGCTACATGACATATTCCGCTCACTTCAACCACACTCAAGAATATCAGTATCAATGGCAGTTCTACAGTTGAGCTGTAGGCTTTCACCACTGACTTAATATTCCGCCTGCGGACCCTTTAAACCTAATAAATCCGGATAACGCTTGCACCCTCCGTATTACCGCGGCTGCTGGCACGGAGTTAGCCGGTGCTTATTCCTACAATACCGTCAAGCCAGTACACGTACTGGGGTTTCTTCTTGTAGAAAAGCAGTTTACAACCCATAGGGCAGTCTTCCTGCACGCGGCATGGCTGCATCAGAGTTTCCTCCATTGTGCAATATTCCTTACTGCTGCCTCCCGTAGGAGTCTGGTCCGTGTCTCAGTACCAGTGTGGGGGATCACCCTTTCAGGCCCCCTACCTATCATTGTCTTGGTAAGCAGTTACCTTACCAACTAACTAATAGGACGCATGCTCATCTTTAACCACCGGAGTTTTAATTATAAAACGATGCCATTTTATAATATTATGAGGTATTAATCCAAATTTCTCTGGGCTATCCCTCTGTTAAAGGTAGATTACATACGCGTTACGCACCCGTTCGCCACTCGTCATCTTCTAGCAAGCTAGAAATGTTACCGTTCGACTTGCATGTATTAGGCCTGCCGCTAGCGTTCATCCTGAGCCAGGATCAAACTCTTCGTTGTATAAAAAAGTTTAAATTGACTTGTTAGGATGGTTAATTCTATCTTCTATAAATTCAAAGAACTTTTCCCAAAAAGGATTGCAAAT
>JAOOLD010000035.1 GCA_028408365.1 Bacteroidota bacterium | reverse complement strand
CTTAAAAATTAGTATATTTGTTTATGTTTTCAAAATCAGAAGAAAATTATTTAAAGTCTATATTCTCGCTTAAGCAAAAAACTAACAATGCTATATCAACTAACGATATAGCTAAGAACATAAATATTTCTCCCTCCTCTGTTTCTGATATGCTAAAGAAATTAGAAAAAAAAGATTTAATCACTTACACAAAGTATAAGGGAGTCGATTTAAGTAGTAAAGGATATCTACATGCAAAAATAATTCTAAGAAAGCATAGATTGTGGGAAACATTTTTAGTTAAAAAGCTTGATTTCAGTTGGCATGAAGTTCATGAAATTGCTGAACAATTAGAACATATTCAATCTGATAAACTAATCAATAAGATAGATGAGTTTCTAGACTTCCCTAAATATGACCCTCACGGAGAACCTATACCCTCTGAAGAAGGTTTGATTCCTAGCAACAATTATTCAGTGCTAGCAGATTCTGAAATAGGATGTAAAGCCACAATTATGGGAGTAAATAATGATGATTCTTTATTTTTAATTTATTTAGATGAAGTTGGCATAAATATTGGAAACAAGATTGAAATTATTAAAAAAATAAACTTTGATAATTCAATTGAAATTAAAATCAATCAAAAAAAATTACACATAACTGAACAAGTAGCAAAACATTTATTAATTAAAAAACATTAAAATGGAAAAATTAGAGGCATACAAATGGTTTATTGAACAAAATCCTATCTTACAAGCCCTTTTAGCTGGTTTATTTACCTGGGGGCTAACTGCAACTGGAGCTGCACTGGTCTTCTTGTTCAAAACAACCAACAGAAAAATTTTAGACATGGCACTAGGCTTTACAGGTGGTGTTATGATAGCAGCAAGCTTTTGGTCTTTATTAGCGCCAGCAATATCATATGTTGAAATGCAAAATGAAATGGGATTATCAAATCTACCCGCTTTTCTACCTCCTGCAATAGGTTTTTTTCTTGGTGCTTTGTTTTTGTACTACTTGGATAAAATTATTCCTCACCTACACTTATTTAAAAAGAAAGAGGAAGCTGAAGGTATCAGCACTACTTGGAGGAAGACAATTCTTCTTGTGCTAGCCATAGCTTTACACAATATTCCTGAAGGATTAGCTGTTGGAGTTGCTTTTGGAGCTTTAGCTAACCCAGACTTATTAGCATTGTCTGAAAATAATGTTTTTACAATAGGCTCGGCAATAGCCCTTGGCATTGGTATTGGAATTCAAAATTTTCCTGAAGGCTTTGCTGTTTCAATGCCACTAAGAAGACAAGGTGCTAGCAGATGGACTTCATGGAAATGGGGACAAATGTCTGCAATAGTAGAGCCAATTTTTGCTGTAATCGGGGCTGCTATTGTAATGCAAATTTTGCCAATACTTCCTTACGCTTTAGCTTTTTCTGCTGGAGCCATGATATTTATTGTTGTCGAAGAGGTTATTCCTGAAAGCCAAAGCGGAGGTAATACTGATTTAGCCACAATGGGACTTATCGCTGGATTTATCGTAATGATGATTCTTGATGTATCATTAGGCTAGTCATAAATACATAATATCTATCTTTGTAAGGTGAGGTCAAAGATTAATATATTAAACAGAAAAGTAAAATATGAGTATTTCATATTAAGCAGCTTCAATGCAGGCATCATGCTTACTGGTAATGAAATTAAATCTATCAGAAATAATGATGCTAATATTTCTGACTGTTACTGCCTATTTAAAGACAAAGAATTATTCGCCAGAAATATTTATATATCAGAATACAAAAATTCTGGCTATTCAGATCATGATTGTACTAGAGACAGAAAATTATTATTAAATAAAACAGAGCTTGATAAGATCTTTGATAAAGTCAGAGAAAAAGGAATTTCGGTTGTAGCCAAAAGATTATATATTAATGAGAAAGGTCTTGCCAAAATTGAAATTTCAATTGTAAAGGGTAAGAAACTTTATGATAAAAGAAATAGCATCAAGGATAGGGACAATAAGATTAAGTTAGATAAATTAAAAAAGAACTTTAATGCTTAGATACTTATTTATTATTTCTCTAACAATTACATTATTTTCTTGTAAAAAAGATATCTCAAATGATGGTAGTTGGCAAAATCTAAGATTTTCTAATGATACGGTGATATTTGATACGACTTTTCAATCAATTGGAACAACAACTAAAACACTCAAAGTCTACAATCGCTCAAGAGCTGATATATACACTGACATTTCTCTTCAAGAAAATACGAAAGGAAGCTTTAGAATAAATGTTGATGGATTTTCTGGAAACAATTTTGAAAATATTTTTATTGGAGCCAAAGACAGTATCTTCATATTTATAGAGGTCACTCCTAACCTCTCTAGCAATAATTTTCTTCTTGAAAACAAACTTCAATTTAATACAAACGGAAACATACAAAATGTTCCAATTATTTCACCCTATAGAGATGCCTATTTTCATATTAGAAAGAAAAATTTTTTCTTAAATGGCAGTGATACTATAGTTTACAGTTACTACCCAATAAATACTAACACTGTATGGGCTAATGATAAGCCACATGTCATTGTCGGAGATCTAGTTATTGAACCTAATGCAACATTGACTATTGAAGCAGGAACTCAAATTCACTTTTACGAAAATTCAAGCTTTTATGTTGGTAATCCAATATTAGTCAGTTCAAGCTCTGTGCCACAAAATAATGGCTCATTAGTTTTAAATGGAAGCCTTGGTGATGAAATTACCTTTCAAGGATATAGAACTGAAGAGTGGTACCAAGATATGCCAGGACAATGGGGATTTATTTATTTTGCCCCTGGATCATCAAATAATATCATTAACCATACAATAATAAAAAATGGTACAACTGGAGTAAGAGCTGACTCTTTAGTGAGCTCCTCTCCTGTCTTGACAATGAATAATACCGAAATAAAAAATATGTCATCAACAGGTATTGATGCCAGAGGTTCTAGCTTAAAGGTTTACAATACTGAGATATCTAATTGTGGATTGTATTCTGTTTCATTGAGATGGGGAGGAAATTACTCATTTGCACACTGCACTTTTGCTAATTATTGGAGTATAATTAATATAAGTAGTATCAGAAACACACCGTCATTATTACTCAATAATTATTATGAAGATATAAATGGTGTTCAGGTAAATAGAGATCTTGATGAGGCAATATTTACCAACTGCATAATATATGGAAACCTTGTGACAGAAGTTTCATTTCAAAATGGTAATCAAAGTAATTTCAATTATAAATTTGATCACTGTATTTTAAAATTAGACAATAGTATTAATTTATCAACTCCTGAATTCATAAATTGTATAAGAAATGAAAGTCCAAATTTTGTTGATTTATTTGAACAGAATTTTAATATTGACTCAATCTCACCAGCTAGGTATTCAGGTAACTCAAGTGTATTAAATGAATTTATTTTAATGTCTGATAAAAATGGATTTTTGAGAACATCACCACCAGATATTGGTGCATATCAATATAATTAATCAGTTATAAAAGAAATAGTATCAATACCGTCAGGGTAATCAGAGATTTTAGGTTTTTGACTATTTCCAAAAGCTATGTGATTGCTTGATACAATACATTGTATTTCATCAGAGCGTTGTTTAATCTTAGAGTAAATTTCTTCCAAATTATCATAAAACTCATAATTAATAACAGATATAGGAGAACCTATCGATTCATCTTCTTTAAAGATAAAAAACAAACCATCATAAAACTTTAAACCATCTAGCTGGTAAATTGCTTTATAGTAATTATAATTATTCAAGTAAGTTGGATTTTTACTAAGATAGGAGAACTTTTTAGTAAAAATTTTCAAGATTCGATTTATTGAAAATCCCTTTTTTACATACAATTTAGAAACGTTCCTGCAACCCATGCCGTAGTAAGAAAAAATATCATCTCCAAGATTCTCTATCTCATCGTCAGTTTCATCTCCCTTAATAATTGCAATCGAATTTTTATTTCTTCTTAAAAGTTTACTAGTATTTTTAAATTTATATTCTACAATCTGAGTTGAAATATTATTACCAGACATTATCAATTTGTCACACAAAATATCCTCTACAGAATTTAAAAGTTTTAAAGGAACTTTATTACTTAATGAGCTAATACATTTTGATATAATTTTTGGAAAAAGTACTGAGTCATTGCTTGACATCTTAATTATTGGTGAGTTTCCTGTAAGAAATACGCAAAGAAAATCATGAAATCCAGCAAGGGGAATATTTCCTGCATTTAAAACTAATATTTTCTTGTTCTTAAAAAATTTTGTCTGATCATAATTATTTAACCATTTATTTAAAGACCCATAATTTAAGATATTTCTCCAATGATTCAAGCTGAACATTACTGACTTTTTATCAAACCAAGAGTTATTTTTTTGGGCTGATTGCAATAACTTATCATCTAATTTTCCAAACTCTTCAACTATTTTTATTACAAACTCAATCCTTTCTCTTAAGTTCATTATTATATTTGTCTTATGCAATTATTAAAAATCAAAAATATATTTTTTTACTTTCTTCTAATGTCGTTTTCAACTCACATTTATGGTCAAAAAGCATCTAAGTCTTTATTAGGTGAATACGAGGATACTTTAAAATATTTACATAACAAAATTGTTTTTACAAAAAATGACGATGCAAAATTAAATTTTAATAATTCATTTAAAAATATACTTAAGGAGGTTTTAGAATTTGACAACTCCTTTCAATATCCCTTTGATTCACTAAAAAATATTTCAAGACTTTACTCACCAGACAAAAAATTAAGGATTTATAATTGGTTTCTAGAAAAAGAAAATAAAGAAATCATTTACTATTGTATAATTCAATATTACAACAAAAGAAAAAAAGAATTTTTGACCCAAGATCTTTATGATAATTCAAAAAATTTAAGAAATGTTGAAAAAAAGATTTTAGATTCAGAGAATTGGTTCGGATGCTTATATTATGAAATAATTCAAGAAAAGAAAAATGGTAAGCAATATTATACCCTTCTTGGCTGGGACGGAATTGATGAATATAGCACACAAAAAATTATTGATGTGCTTCATTTTACAAGAAACAAAATAACATTTGGACATCCTATATTCATAAAAGAAAAAAATAAAGTAAATAGAGTTTTGATAGAATATGATGAAAGAACAAGTGTATCTCTTTCATATAATAAAAAAGAAAAGAAGATTATTTTTAACAACCTCATTCCAATAAAAAAAGAGTTAGAAGGACTACATGAGTATTATGTTCCTGATGGATCTAATAATAGTTACAATTACAAAAGTGGTAAATGGATTTTTGAGAAAGATATAGATGCCAGAAACAATAAAATTAATAATTCCAGAAAAAAACCCAAAATGGGTCTACTACCGGCTAGATGATTAAATCCTCACACACTGCAAACCTTATTGAAGTTGGATGTGATGAAGCTGGAAGAGGTTCATTGGCTGGTCCTGTTGTTTCATGCTCAGTTATTTTTCCAAAAAAAATTAAAATCAAAGAAATAAATGACTCAAAACTTTTGTCCAAAAACAAAAGACTAAAGCTAGAAAAGATAATTAAAGAGAAAGCTATTGATTACTCATTTGGTATAGCTAATGTTGAAGAAATTGACAAAATAAATATATTAAATGCATCTATTTTGTCAATGCATAAGTCTCTTTCTCAAATTAAAAATTATTTTGATTTAATCTTAGTAGATGGAAATAGATTTAAAAATTATAAAGACAAGAAACATATTTGTATTGTAAAAGGAGATTCGAAATACGTTAGCATAGCTGCAGCTTCAATTCTAGCCAAAAATTTTAGAGATAGATTAATGATAGACTTAAGCAAGACATATGACAAATATGATTTTGAAAAAAACAAAGGCTACCCAACTAAAAATCACAAGAAACTTTTAATGCAACATGGACAATCATTAATACATAGGAAAACTTTTAAAATCAAAGAATTACAGCATAAACTATTTTATTAATTTTAAACAGAATATTATTAACCTATGAGAATTCTTAAATATTTAATCCCCATTTTTTTAATTCTTACAATTTTTTTGATTGGATTTAAGGAGTATAAGAAGATAAAATCATCTGATTTTCAAATTTTGGATGTTGTTCCTGAAAATGCATCAGTAATATTTGGGTTTAATGATAAAAAAGATTTTTATAATCAATTAAATTCTACTCCGATTTGGACTGAACTAACAAGAACCAGCATGTTCAAGAAAATTAATTTTGATTTAAAAAAAATAAGCAATCAACTTAACTCGAATCAAAAAATATTTGGCAATAAATTTGCAATTTCTATTCATAGATCTGGAGCTAACAAAATATCACCACTCATATCAGTTGAAATTAATATTTCTGAAATTGAAAATTATATAAGTCAACTAAAAAAAACAAAATATGACAATAGTAATTTATATGAAGTTTTTGAATCTAATGATGTTCTTTATTTTTCAATTGCTAAAAATATACTTTTCGCTAGCAGAGATAAGATAATTGTTGAAGATGCTATCAGACAGTTTAATTCAGAATCTAGCTACTTAGACAACCTATCCTTTAAGAGAGTAAATAAAACTATTGGAAATTCAAATAATTTCACTCTTTACAACATTGAGGAGATTATTGATCAATTGTCTCTGAACTTTCGGTCAGTTACCAATACAAAAAAATTCATAAAAAAGTTTGGTGGTTGGACAGGTTCCGACATTAAGATTAAAGACGATTTAATTTCAACATATGGATTTGGAGCTAATTCTGAAAGTTTCGAATATGCAACTGATATTATATTTGACCAAAAAAGTATTTCTAGTGAAATTTTTAATTACATACCAGAGTCAGTATTTTTTA
>JAOOLD010000034.1 GCA_028408365.1 Bacteroidota bacterium | reverse complement strand
GTAAAACTCAAAAAATTTTAATAATTATAAACTAAAATACGTATTATGGATATAAAGTTTACTCAAAGAAAGTCTTTAACAAAAGTACTTCTCATGACCTTCATGACTTTGTTTTTTAGTGCTAGCTCATTTGCTCAGTGCTTCAACACATCGGCATATGGTTCTGCAACTGCAAATTTCGTTGACACAGTTACAATTAGTACTTGTAACTATCAATCGGAATATTCTACAGTTAGTGGTTTTCTCTCAGGCTACCCTTACACAGCTAGATATTTAGCCAATGGTTTGGATGATGGTTTTATTACAGTTTCTGATGGAACTGGTTCATCATCAGCAGTAATTGCTGAGGGACCATCACCTCTTTCATTCACTGCTGGAACTGCAACAACACTATACATACACTGGACCATAGATTCTCTGTGTAACATTGCAACCAATTGTGGAGTTACTCAAATCATTGGTAACACTGCAGCTGTTCCAGGGTGTACTGATACTGCAGCTACTAATTACAATCCTCTTGCTAATGTAGATGATGGTTCGTGTGCATACCCTGTTACATGCGTTGCAATAGCTCCTTACACTGAAAGCTTTTCATCTGGTATCTTACCAGTGGGAACTTGTACTGGTGGATGGGCATCTTCAGTTGTCTCAGGAGACGGTTGGAGATTCACAGGAAATCCAGGCTACAACGCTACTTCAAATGGAAGAGCATCAGGAACATACGCTTGGGTTGACTTTTCTGGTGTTGATGCAGGAGCGATTTTAAGAGTCGAAGATATTGACATCTCAGGTTTGAGTACTCCGACTCTTGGATTTGACTATTTTTCAGATTTAGGAACTTACACTTTAACACCATATAACATTTTATACGTTGAGGCATGGGATGGAGCTTCTTGGGGAAGCATTGATACTTTACAATTAAATGTTCCTGGATGGAATTCTTATTTCTATCCGCTAAGTAACCACACATTTAGCACAAATATTGTTAGAGTTAGATTTAGAGCTGAAAGTGGTGGAGCTTCTTTGGATTTTTACAATGATCTACTACTAGATGAGGTGAAATTTATGGAATTACCTGCATTAGGCTGTACAGATCCATTTGCGTCTAACTTTGATTCAACTGCCAACGTAGATGATGGTTCTTGCCTTTATCCAGGATGTTTAGACATTTATGCTAACAATTACTGTTCTACTTGTAATGTAAATGATTCAACTCAGTGTACATACAACTTATGTAATGTTATTCCATTTAGTGATGATTTTGAAGCATCAAATCTTTCTGGTACTTGGGCAACATACAACGGATCTCAATCATCTATAACTTTAGCAAGAGATTCAACTTCTGCTACTGATACAGTATCACTTACATTTACAGGAAGTTCTTCAAATACAACTGGTTATGGATTTCCAACATCAGAAGCAGCCGCTTTTGCTTTAACTGATCACGTTGCAGGAGCAACTGTTTGTCTTGATTTAAGTGGAGCGACTGGAATAGTTAACCTTACATTTGATGCAGTCATTCAAACATATTATTCCAACAATTACGCTTGGTTTAGAGTAAATGTTGATGGAACAACAATTAACGATGTAAATTCTGTTAGTTCTTATACAACAAATGGAACTGTTGCTTCAACTACATATCCCAGATTCGCTGTGGTTGATAATTATATTTATGACCTTTCAGCATATGCTGGTCAACAAATCAACTTAACATTTGAAACATCAATTAACAGAGGACCTGGATCATTATATGAGGATTATGTAAGATTTGATAATATTTCAGTTGAAACAATAAATCCTTGTACTTATTATGTAGCTAGTGCTTCAGTAGATTCTGATGTCTCTTGTAACGGAGGTAGTGACGGCTCTGCTTCAGCAGGTGCTGTTAATGGAGTATTGGGTACTGACTCAGTTTCATTGTCATTCTTGTGGTCTGATGGTCAGACATCACAAATCGCTACTGGACTTTCTGCTGGAACGTATTACTGCACAGTTACAGATTCAGTTAATGGATGTTCATCTCAGACATCTGCTGTCACTATAGCTGAGCCTTCAGCAGTAACAGCTAGTATCGTAACTCAAGATGCAACAAATCCAACGACTGCAAATGGAACAGCAGCAATTACAGTAAGTGGTGGAACACCATGCATAACAGCATTAAGTTTGTCATCACACAACCCAGCTCATTCAACTAACGGTCAAAGTGGAATTCACTTTAATATTGCAAATACAAGTGGTACTGATTTGACAGTTACAAGTCTATCTCAGGGTTCTTACAGTTACTCAGGAACTAATAACATGAGTGTATGGTATAACCCATCTGGAATGGGTGCCCCATCTGCTACTGGATGGACACAGGTTGCAAATGGTGTTGCTCTTAATATACCAGCTGGAGGAAACTTTGCGACTCCAGTATATTCATTGCCTTATGCAATTACACCTGTTGTTATTCCAGCTGGAGCAACTTATGGTTTCTATATTCAAGGAACTTCTACTTTCTCTTATGCTACTGCCACAGCTTCTGGACCAGTTGGTTCTTCTGTTGCTAGTGACGGTAATATTTCAATTACATCGGGATATGGTGGAACACCACTAGGTACAGGCTCATTTAGCCCTAGGGCTCCAGTAATTGAAGTTTTTTATGGAGATCCTAATGCTCAAGCTTATACAATTGCTTGGTCTACTGGCGACTCAACATCATTTGTTGACAGTCTTGCATTTGGGCCAATTTCTGCAACTGTTACTGATTGTAATGGATGTCAATCATCATTTTCATCTTTTGTAGGTGTTAGCTTAGTACCTGGATGTATGGATCCCACTGCTTGGAACTACAACCCAAATGCTAACGTTTCTGATAGTTCATGTATCGCTGTTGCCTATGCATGTCTTGATACTCTAGCTGTAAATTATGTAGCTTTTGATTCAACTTCAGCAAATACTAGCGATACTACTCTGTGTTGTTATGTTGCTGGTTGTACTAATCCACTTGCAAGTAATTATGATGCATTAGCATGTTTTGACGATAATTCTTGTAATTATTGTGATACATCTAGCGTTGTTATTGCTCCAGTTTCTGAATCTTTTGAATCAGCAACTAGTATATTTACTCAAGCTACTTATGATAATACTAACTGGACGTGGGATGCTGGAGGAACAACATCTTCTGCAACAGGTCCGCAATTGGTTAATCCAACCACTGGAGTTTTAATGAATACATGGTCACCAGTTACTTACCCTAACGGTTCAGCAGATGGAGATTATTACATGTATCTTGAAACTAGTGGTGGTATTGCTGGAAATTATGCAGATATTACATCACCTTGTATAGATGTCAGTCAATTATCATCTCCTGCTATAGTTTTTAACTATCATATGTATGGTGCTACAATATCTTCGCTAGAATTATTTGTTAATGGCACATTAGCATGGTCTCAATCAGGTGCTCAAGGTTCTGACTGGAAAAACGGAGTTGTTGATTTAAGTACTTATGGATCAACAGTTACAGTTACACTTAGAGCTACGAGAGGTGCATCATTTAGTGGTGATATTGCAATAGATCACTTTAGAGTTGAAGAGTTACCTGCTTCAGGATGTACAGACTCTCTTGCTTGTAACTATGATCCAACTGCTACATTAGATGACGGTAGTTGCTTTACATTATCAGTTAGTGCTGATGGTTCAGTTACAAGTTGTAATGGTAATTCAGATGGTACTTTATCAGCTACGTCAAATGATACAACAGTGACTTATTCTTGGGATAATGGAGCTACTACATCCTCTCAAAGCGGTTTAGGTGCTGGAACTTATGTTGTTACAGTAACAAATTCACTAGGCTGTACTGCAACTGACACAGCAGTTATCTCTGATCCTGCTGTTCTAAGTCTTTCAACTACTGTAGTTGATGAAACTAGTGCATCAGCAAGTGATGGTTCAATTGATTTAACCGTAAGCGGAGGTACTGGCTGTCAAGTAGGTGCTACTGTAACAGCAGGATCTCACTTATCAAACTATAATGGATACGCAAGAGGTTGGTCATTTACGGCTCAATCTTCTTTTATCCTTTCTTATGTTAAAGCATCAGATGGTAATACAACGCCAGGACTAGTTAATCAGTCTATAGAAATTCTTGACATAACAGCAGGTACTGCTGCCGGACAATACGTTTCATTATTCTACGCGCAGAGTCAACCAGTAGGTTGGTTATCCACTGGTGGAATATCTATTGTTCAAGGTAATACTTACGCTATTGTTGGAGCTAAAGAAACTGATCCTCCAGGATCATTTGGTGCTGGAACTTCTATGAATAACTCATATGGTCCTTCGGGTCAAAGCTGGGTAATTGATGGAATTCCTACTCCAGTGTCTAGATGTGGATCACAAGGTGGTTTAGCTTCAGGTCAAGTTGGAGCTGGTGGAGGTGCATTTTTAGCACCCACAACTGGAAGCATTGGTCGTGTTGATATCATGACTGGTATTCCAGGTGCAAGTCCATATTTTTATGCATGGAGCACTGGAGATACTACAGAAGATTTAACTAATCTTACAGCAGGGACATACAGTGTTACAGTTACTGACTGTAATGGTTGTTCTGATACAATATCAGCTACTGTTAGCGTTTCAGCTACGCCTGGATGTACTGATCCAACTGCTTGGAACTACAATCCAACAGCAAACTTAGATGATGGTTCATGTATCGCTGTGACATATGGTTGTTTTGATACCACGGCATTTAATTACACACCATTTGATTCTATTAGTGCAAACACTTTAGATACAACACTATGTTGTTATATTTCAGGTTGTACAGATCCTTTTGCGTTAAATTACAACCCATCAGCTTGTTTTGATGATGGAAGCTGTTTATTACAAACATGTAATTTATTGCCATTTAACGAAGATTGGGAAGACTCAACAACTACAACAGGTAGTTGGTTAATCTCTCTTCCTGGAAGTTTACCAACCACACCACTCACACTTTCATCAACTCAACTTTCATACGGACCAAGACCATTGGCTGGCTTGTCTGATGTAGCTCTTGAGTTTACTGGTGGTGAGACATCAATAGGTTGGTCTTCATATACCACTGAAGCTCAAGTTTTTGCAAATACATCTCATGTGCAAACTGCAACTGTATGTCTAGATTTATCATCAGCTACAGGAGGAGTTATCATGGATTTTGATTATTTAACAGAGTCTGGCTTTGGTAACACTAGCAATGTAAATGGTAGTGCGTATTCTACTTTCAGAGTGAAGGTTAATGGTACTGTAGTCCAAGATATTAGCGGTGTTCAATGGCATGGTCTTGAAACATTGACTAATCTATCTTATGACTTAAGTTCATACGCTGGTCAATCTAGTGTATATGTAACTTGGGAGGCAGCATGTAAATACAGTGCTGGTTATAGCTTAGGAACTTATGGAGACTATGTTTGGATTGATAATATAAATGTTAATTCTGGTGCAATTTTTGGTTGTACAGATACGCTAGCTACAAACTATGATAGTCTCGCTACAAACAATAACGGTTCGTGTATCTATCCTTGTTATGTTGCTCCTTGGTCATCTTCATTTGAAGATGGTATTGCTTCAATAGCAATAACTCCAGATGACTGGACTAACACTAGCAATCCTGGATGGTTAAGAAATACAATTCCTTTTGGAGGAACACCATCTAGTTCTACAGGACCGCTATCAGCTCATGATGGAGGTTATTTCTTATTTACTGAAGCATCAGGAGCTGTTGCAGGTAGTGAGCGTACATTAGTTTCACACTGTATGGATATATCCTCTCTTGTACAGCCAGAGTTCAGTATGAGGATTCACATGTTTGGACAATCAATGGGTTCAATGTATTTATTTGGCTCAGGTGATGCTGGCTCAACTTGGGATACTCTCTGGAGTGCAACAGGACAGCAACAAACTGCACAGTCTGATCCATGGATTGAAGTAACAGCAGATCTATCTGCTTACTCTTCAACTGGTGTTACTATGAAGATCACCGGATACATGGGTACTAGCTTTTGGTCTGATATGGCTATTGACTACACTCAGGTATACGATGCTAATATAGTAACAGGATGTACTGATAGTACTGCTTCAAACTATGATCCACTAGCTGTAGTAGATGATGGTTCATGTGTTTACCCTGGATGTACAGCAGCACCATATTATGAGAACTTTGATGCAGGAATGGGTAGCTTTACAACAGCTAACACTGGAACAGGTACTTATCCCGGATGGTTAATGGGTACATCAACACCTTCATTTGGAACAGGCCCAACGGGTGATGTTACAGGAGGTAGCTTCATGTACATAGAAACATCTGGATTAGGAGGTCCTTATACATTAACATCTGAGTGTTTAGATGTTACAACATTAACAGCACCAGCGTTGAGATTCCACTACCATATGTATGGAGCAACAATGGGAACGTTAGATGTATCTGTCAACGGAACATCAGTATGGACTATGTCAGGTGATCAAGGTAACACATGGCACCCAACACAGGTTGATTTAGCAGCTTATGCTACTTCAGACAGTATTGTAGTTGTATTTACAGGAACACGAGGAACATCGTTTACTGGAGATATGGCAATAGATGCTATTGAGGTTGATGAGTTTGTTAATTTAACTATACCTGGATGTACGGATACTTTAGCGTTGAACTACAATCCATTGGCAAATTCAGATGATGGTTCATGTAACTATCACTGTGCAAACACTAGCGCTTATGGTTCAGCAACTGCTAACCCTTAGGAACAGTTACAATTTCAACATGTAACTACTTATCAGAGTACTCAACAATTTCAGGTGTTGGAGCAGGAGAGAGCTATACAGCTACTATCTCTGGTCCTAACGCAAACCCTGGATACATTGTTGTATACGAAGGAGGATCGGCTACGAACTTTGTTGCTCAAGGTTCAGCTCCATTAACTTGGACGTCAACAGTAGCTGGTACTTACTACATTCACTGGTTTGTAGATAGTTTATGTACTACAGCTACAGGTTGTCACGTTACCACATTAACTGGTAATAGTGTGTTACCTGTATTTGGA
>JAOOLD010000033.1 GCA_028408365.1 Bacteroidota bacterium | reverse complement strand
AAAAAAGTTGGATCATCATTTTCGACGAAAATTGCTGATTTAGGCTCATTTAATAAAACATTATTATGCATGTAAATTGATTCACCTTTAGTTACATAGGGGGGATTACTTACAATTAAATCAAATTTTTTATTGGGTTCATAACTATTAATATCAGCCACAAAAAAATCAATATGAACTTCATTTTTTTTAGCATTATTTCTTGCAATTTCAATTGCTGAGGCACTAATATCAATAGCTGTAAATGAAGTTTTTTTATACTTTGATATTGCTATTGGTATACAACCACTACCAGTGCCGATATCTAAAGCTAAACTAAAATCATGTTTTTTAATCCATTCAACCAACTCTTCAGTCTCTTGTCTTGGAATCAAAACATTCTTATCAACATAAAAAGGTAAACCATTAAACTCACACTTTTTTAATATATATTCGATTGGAATATTTTTTTTGAGTTTTTTTACGATTTCAACAATCAATAAGTAATCTTTTTCTGCTAATATTTTTTGTTTGTTGACTATAAATTCAGCGTAGTTTAAATTCAGTATTTCTTTAACTACTGTTCGCAAAAGAGAATCAATTTCTCTTGAATTATAAATTTCTAATAATTCATCAAAAAAATAATCTGAAATTTGACCAATCAATAACACTTGGCAAATTTATAAAAACGGTATTTTTGAATTGTGAAAAATCATGAATTTTATATGCGAAGATGTTTGGAGCTAGCATCAAAAGGCAAAGGGTCTGTTAATCCAAATCCACTTGTTGGATGTGTAATTGTACAGGATTCAAAAATAATATCTGAAGGCTTTCATGAAAGATTTGGAGGAGCGCATGCAGAAGTTAATGCTATCACAAAAGTTAATGATAAAAAAACTCTCAAGGATTCCACTTTATATGTTAATCTTGAGCCATGTTGCCATCATGGAAAAACTCCACCCTGTACGGATCTTATTATCAGCTCTGGGATCCAAAATGTTGTTATAGGCTCAAAAGATCCTAATTCAAAAGTTAATGGAAAAGGAATCAAAAGATTACAAGCAAACAAGATTAAAGTTACTTGTGATATCTTAGAAAAAGAGTGTATTGAACTAAATTATCTATTCTATTTTTTTCATTCAAATACAAGACCATTTATTACTTTAAAATGGGCTGAAAGTATAGATGGCTATACTGCACCCTATAATCAAAACCAAAAATTTTGGATGACAAATGAAAAAAGTAAAAAAATTGCGCATCAGATCAGATCAGAAAGAAATATAATTTTAGTAGGAAACAAAACAGTTATAAAGGATAACCCTTTTCTTACAGATAGATACCACAATAACAATCCAATCAGAGCATTGATTGATTTGAATCTAAAAGTAAATCTCAATCATAACATTTTTAATACTGATACAAAAACTTATATTTTTAATCTTGTCAAAAGCGAAATAAATGACTCAAATATTTTTGTCAAAATCTCAAAAGAAAATACAATTCGTGATATTATAAAATTTTGCTATGATAACAATTACCATTCTTTACTTGTCGAAGGGGGAGCATATACTCACAATGAATTCATTAAAATTGGATTGTGGGACGAAATAGTCATTTTTAAAACCAATAAAATTTTAAATACTGGTACAAAAGCACCTAATTTTTCAGGTAGGATTGTCGAAGAGAAACAATTAGATGATAACATCAAATTTAAGATAAAACCTGATTAATGCTGTACTTAACAATTTCAATTTTCTTTGTAGTATCATTATTTCTTTTTTTTAAAGAGTTCAAAAGGTTTGAGATTTCAAACCATCAAGCAATCACTATAAATTATTTAGTCTCATTCTTTATTTCATTTATTTTAATTCCAGATAAACAAATTATAAGTCTGGAACTAATCAACTCTTGGATTTTACCAACAATTTTTTTAGGCACCATGTTCTTTGTAATGTTTAATGTAATGGGAGTTGCAACTCAAAAACTTGGACTTCCTGCTGTGTCTGTAGCTGGCAAAATGTCATTAATTATTCCAGTAATTTCGTCTTATTTATTTTTAGATGGAAATTTAGAGTTTATTGGCTGGATCGGTATTCTCATTGGAATAGTATCAATATTTTTAACTCTTTACACAGATAACTTTAAGATTTCAAAGCTTGCAATAATCCTTTTTATCGGCTCAGGACTTTTAGATTCACTTCTAGCCTACATTGAGAACAAATTACTTTTTGGACAAAACTTTGAAATATTTACTAGTGTAGTTTTTTTCACAGCCTTCAGTGTTGGAATAATATATCTAAAAATAAATAAAACTAAATGGTGTAAAAAAAGTATTACCGGAGGTGCTTTACTCGGAATATTTAATTATTTCTCACTTTATTTTGTACTAATTACTTTTAGAGATATAGGTAGCATAATTACTTTTCCAATTTTAAACATAAGTGTAGTTTTAATTACCTCAATCATAGGATGGATTTATTATAAAGAAAAGTATAGAAGTATTAATTTTTATGGTGTTATCTTGGCGTGTATATCTATTTATCTTATTTCATATTAAATGTTATTTAAAAATAATTATTGTGAAATTGTAAATGAAAATTTCAATTCATTGATCATTCAAAAAAGTAAATTTATTTCTTATGCGTTTAAAGTATATGACTTAAATCAAGTCAAAAGAAAATTAGATTTACTTAAAAAGAAACATAAAAAAGCCAACCACCACTGCTATGCTTATGCTTTATCACTGGACTCATCTATACAAAAGAGCTCGGATGATGGAGAGCCAAGTTCTACTGCAGGTAAACCTATTCTAAATCAAATTAAAATAAATGATTTAACAAATATTTTAATTGTAGTTGTTAGATATTTTGGAGGAAAGAAACTAGGGATCTCAGGGCTTATAAGCGCATATAAAACTTCATCTAATGAATTAATAAAAAAATGTACAATACAATCAAAAGAAATCATAGATATTTATGAAATTGAGTTCGAAAAGAGTAACAAGCATAATCTATTAAATGCCATAAAAAAAAATAATTTTAAATATGAAAATTTAAATCAAGGAGCATGCAATATTCATGTTAAAAGATCTCATACTAAATCATTAGAAAATTTAAACATATTTTTGACAAACAAAAAATATTTAAGTAGTGAGTGATTATAATCTTTTAAAAAATCTTTGTGAAATAAATGCAACTTCAGGAAGCGAACACAAACTAACTTCCTTCTTAATTAATTACATTAAAAAAAACCAAAAAAATTGGAAACAAGTACCCGAAATTTATCATGGAGAAAATTTTCAAAATAATATCGTATTATCTTTTGGAGAGCCTAAAACTGCAATTTTTGCTCACATTGATTCAATTGGCTACACAGTTTCTTACAACAATAACATCGTTAAAATTGGTGGCTCTAAACTTGAAAATGAGATCAGTTTAGTTGGAGAAGATTCACAAGGAAATATTGAGACAATTTTAAAAATTGAAAAAGAAAGAGCTTTTGTCAAGTACTCAAGAATTATCGACAGGGGAACTCCTCTTTCATACAAAGTAGATTTCAAATTGAATAATGAATATGTACAGTCCGCATATTTAGATAATCGTTTGGGCGTTTACTCTGCATTAAAAGTAGCAGAAAGTTTAACAAACGGTGTTATAGTTTTTTCTACGTGGGAAGAACATGGAGGTGGTTCAGTTTCATATCTTTCGAAATTTATCTTCGAGAAGCTTGGAATTAATAAAGCACTTATTTCAGATATCACTTGGGTTACAAAAGGCATTAAACACAATAAAGGTGTTGTAATATCATTGCGTGATAGTGCAATACCTCGTAAAATTTTTCTTGATTCAGTTATTGAAATTGCTAAAAAACACAAAATAAAGTACCAATTAGAAGTTGAATCATCAGGTGGTAGTGATGGAAATGAAATCCAAAAAAGCCCCTATCCTATTGACTGGTGTTTTATTGGAGCTGCTGAAGATAATGTGCATACTCCGATTGAAAAAGTTCATCTAAATGACATAGAGTCAATGATTGAATTTTACAAAGTTTTGATGAGAGAACTTTAATTTCCTCTAAAAATAAAATCAATTACATTACTTGAAAAAGTTATCGTATCAGTAATTGAATCAAGAAATGGATTATACTTATAAATCGAATTAGGGTTATTCAAATCATTTGAATATATCATTTCTGTATAAACAAAAGTTGTGTCAGTATCATAATACTTTTCAACATTTAAGGCTATCTTGTTAGTTTGAAGATCTAGAATTTTAGAGTATGATAACGATGGGTAATAAATTCTGTAGATACCATCTGATGCGGTAAAAAATAATGCTGAACCATTATAATTTTCAACTAGTGACTGAGCATTATATACATTGTTTAAGTTAACGCTAGAAATTACATAATGGTCCCAAGGATTAACAACATAAAAGGAAGACTCACTATCGTTTGAATTATTATTTATATTGTAAATTCCCTTACATAGAACTTTAAGTTGATCAGAAAAAACTGCTGATGAAGGGTTGTCACCAACTATTACTTCACCTGAGAAGTCAGCGATCGGAACTAAACCGTCTTTGTAGTCGATTGAAACAATTGTAGTATCTTTTTTAGATGATGTTTGACCACCTGAATTCAAAACGTAAGCTCTCCAAAATTTGTTAACTATAAAATTTGGTTTAGTACTGTCTCCTGTTTCAATTATTGTAGTTATATCATTTGTTGTTAAGTCAATAACTTTAACCTTTGAATCACCTCTGTCTGTAACAAAAATTCTTCCATAATCAAGATACTGACAATCAGTTGGGTTGATTAATCCATTAAAAGAATTTCCACTTATAGAGTTTTCAACAAATAAATTATTCAAGTTGACAATATCAATCTTATTTGAAGTAACATACATTTTGTCAGAAGTAATTCTAATTTTTTTTGGGTTATTAAAGGATAATCCTATTTGTGATGTTATATCAATTGGGTCATTTGAATTATTATTTAGAGGAGCGTAAAACGATACATTGTTTTCACAAAGGATATATAAACCGTCACCGGGTCCAACTAAAGATGGCATCTCACTCTCCTCCTCAGTACTACAGGAAATAATTATTGATAAACAAAAAAAGCATGTAAGCCATTTATTCATATTTCAAAAATAATTAAAATTTTCTACTACTTCATTAAGTCTACTTAATGATAGATTATGCCCACAGCCATGATTTTCCAGAAATGATATTAATTTTTCAGTTGGTAAGTTTCCAACTAAGTCATTATTTGCCATAGGACAGCCACCAAACCCCTTAATCGTTGAATCAAATCTTCTACAACCACTTTTATATGCAGAACGTAGTATTGCATCGCAATTTGACAGAGACGTGTGAAAATGAGCTCCAAATTCGATATTAGGATAGCTGTTTGTTAAGTTGCTAAATAATTTTTCAATTAGATGAGGCGAAGAGACTCCTATTGTATCAGAGAGAGATATTGTTTTTATATCAAGTAAACTTAAATCATTACAAAATTTTTCAACCATATCACTACTATAATGCTCTTCGTATGGGTTACCAAATGCCATGGATAAATAAACAACCAAATTTTTATCTTTTTTTTCAGCTATCTCTTTAATTCTACTCACTTCTTTTAGAGCTTCGACACAAGTCGTTCCAGTATTTCTTAATTGAAATTCGTTTGATATGGACAATGGATAGCCTAAATATTCAATTTTATCATATTCACATGCTTTATTTGCCCCTCTTGAATTAGCAATTATCGCCAACAATTTACTTTTAGTCTCGTTTAGATCTAATGCATCGATTACTTTCGAGGTATCTCTCATTTGTGGAACAGCTTTTTCTGAAACAAATGAACCAAAGTCTATTGTATCAAAGCCTATTTTCAAAAGTTTATTGATGTAATGAACTTTTGTTTCAGTTGGAATAAATTTTTCTATCCCCTGCATTGCATCTCTTGGGCACTCAATTATTTTCATAATCAACTATCTTTTTGGATATATTTTTGATCAATGAAGGTCCTTTGTAAATAAAGCCAGTATATATTTGTAAAAGATCAGCTCCTGCTCTTATTTTTTCAAGAGCATCATCACAATTCAAAATTCCTCCAACGCCAATTATTACAAATCCTTTTCTAGTATTTTTTCTTATGTATCTTATGATTTCATTAGATTTTTGTGTTAAAGGCTTTCCACTGACACCTCCATTCCCAAGATTATCAATTTTGTTTTTATCATAACTTAAATTATCTCTGCTAACAGTAGTATTGGTTGCAATTATTCCATCTATTTTTGATTTATTCACAGTATCTATAACTGAATCGAGTTGTTCAAAGCTAATATCAGGTGATATCTTAAGCAGGATTGGCTTTCTTTTTATTTTTTTGCTGTTTAGTTGTTGTAACTTATTTAAGATTTTAAGCAAAGGTTCTGCTTTTTGTAGTTCTCTTAAATTTGGAGTATTGGGAGAGCTTACATTTACTACAAAATAATCAACATAATCAAACAGTTTTTCAAAACAAATACAATAGTCGTTTATAGCTTCAGAGTTAGGGGTAGTTTTGTTTTTACCTATGTTTCCGCCAATAATTAGATCAGAACTCTTACGCCTTAATCTTGAAACTACAAGCTCTAGACCATCATTGTTAAAACCCATTCTATTTAGAATCGCTTCATCTTTTTTTAATCTAAATAGTCTTGGCTTAGGATTACCATCTTGTGGCTCAGGAGTTACAGTACCAATCTCGATGAAACCAAAACCAAAACATTGAAGTTCATCAAACAGCTTAGCATCTTTGTCAAATCCTGCAGCTAGACCTATAGGATTACTAAAATTAAGTCCTAATATATCCTTTTCTAGAGATTTATGATTCAAAGTGAATAAATACTTGATAATGTTTTTAATTGGGAAAAACATTATAATTTTTATAAACGAAAATGAAAAATGATGAACAGATTCTGGATTAAATAGAAATAAAAAATTTCTTAGGAATTTATAACGAAAAACAATAGTGGATAAAATTAATACTATTAATAAAAGAAAAATTAAGTAAAAATCTTGATCTAAACCTGCTATGAATAACGTCATTTATTTTTTTTACAAAAATAGAAGAATGCATGATAATTAAGGTTGTAATTCATCAAAAGATTTATCGTCATACATTATAACAATTTTATCAACAGATTTACCCAATTTACTGGATGATTTGGAATAAGAAGTCTTTTGCCCACTAATAATCCAATTTAAATCCAAATCAGCATAATATTCTTTTAATTTTATAAAAAAATCTATACTCGGTTTGTTTCTACCAGACATTATGTGAGAGATTGTAGCCTTATTAACGCCAATATTTTCAGCAAGATTAGTTTGACTAATATTAATTTCATTCATCCAAATTTTTAATCTTTCAATCAT
>JAOOLD010000032.1 GCA_028408365.1 Bacteroidota bacterium | reverse complement strand
CACTGACTCAAATGTTGTATTAACTAATACAAGACACTTAAATGAATTAAATGAATGCCTCAAAGAGGTTAATATGGTAATCGAAAACATTAATAAGCTTAGTTCAGATTTAATATCTGTAAATATCAGAAAAGCATTGGGTCATTTAGGAAATATTACTGGTGAGATAACCACAGATAATTTACTTGGTAATATTTTTAGTAATTTTTGTATCGGAAAGTGATATTATTTTCAATTACTACAATTATTCTTTCTTTTACTTTATGTCAATTGAGCTCTCATGTTGTGGCAACAAATCAATCTAATACGACTTATTTTTTTGTGTAATAATTTAAGAAATTTCTTATGCAGAATTAAAATTTCATTCAAAATTCAAAAATTATTTTTTATTTTTTTTTATTTTAGGCGGCTGATGATACAATCATCATAACCAAAACAAGTTTAAAAATTTATTATTAAAGAAGAAAAAACTTCAAAAAAAAAACAATATGGAATCAAAATTTACTATTGGAAAAATATTAAAAAACAATATTTTACTAACTTTTATTTTTTTATTTGCATCTCTTTATGATGTAAATGCACAATGTACTGGTAATACAATGCAATATCCAACAGCAGCTGTTACTGTACCAAGTACTTGTAATACAATTACTACAATCTCAACATGTAATTATCAAGACGAACATACGCAACTAACTGGAGTATTAAGTGGATATTCTTACACAGTAGAAAATGTTACAAATGGTGGTTGGATTGTTATCTATGAAGGAGGTACTGGATTACCTGGTTCAGCTGGTATTTTTGTTTCAGATGGAAACAGTCCTTTAACTTTTACAGCAACATCATCATCCGACCATTGGGTTCATTGGGTAGCTGATAGTAATTGTACTCAACTTGGTGGTGCAGGAGGATGTAATACAACTCAAATAAGTATTGCCTCAGGTGGTAATTTAACATACGGATGTACTGACCCACTTGCACTAAATTTTGATTCAACTGCAATTTGTGACTCTGGTTGTGTATATCAATATGGATGCATGGACGCAAATGCAAATAACTATGATTCAACAGCTGTATTCGAAAGTGGTCTTTGTAATTATCCCTGTGTCAGTGGTTCTCAATCTGAAAGTTTTGAAACTAATCCTAATGGTCTAGATGGTACTCTTTGGTACAATGATCGTACAGGACCAGCTAACGCTTGGGTCAGAGGAAGTAATACATCTACTGTAAATACAGGTCCAGCATTCGCTTATGATAGTACTTATTTTATGTATGTTGAGGGTAATCTTTCAAATTCCAACACAAACTACAAACTAGTATCAAAGTGTGTTGACTTGAGTAGTTTTACCAACCCTTCTTTACTGTTTGCTTACAATATGAACGGATCCGGAATTGGAACTCTTGAAGTTGAAATTTCATTAGACTCTGGACAGACATGGACAAATCTTTGGGCATCGTCAGGAAACAAAGGACCAAATTGGTACGAAGGTCTGGTTCCGCTAAATCAATACACAGGCCCTTCAAAAGTAAGATTTAACTATGTACCAGGAGCTAATGTATTTTCAGACTGTGCAATTGATTTTGTAAGATTCTCAGAATCTCCTCTTTCTGGTTGTACCGATCCTTTTGCGGCCAACTATGATTCAACTGCAACTTATGATGACGGTTCTTGTTTATTTCCAGGTTGTTTAGATGTATATGCATCAAATTATTGTTCATCATGTAACCAGAATGATTCCCTATCTTGTATTTATCCAAACTGTGCTTCTCTTCCAATAATAGAAACATTTGAAGACACAAGCTTTAGTGTAAACAATTGGTTGACTACTGCTGGAGTAAATTCATCTGTTAATCTTTCTACTACATCACCACCTTCTATTGCTGGTAATGTATCAGTTGAAATGGTTTCAACCGGATCATTTAATGTTACTCCTTTTAACGAAATTGCAGCATTTGATTCAACTCAATATTTAGCTAATTTTTCTTCGTTAAATATTTGTTTAGATCTTTCTAATAATCAAAACGCTAGAATGTCAGCACTTGTTCACATGCCTGGAGTATCATTTACTCCAACACATTGGTTACGTGTTCTTGTTAATGGTAATGTTATTTTTGATACTGACTCATTTTCTTGTATGACAAATTCTAATACAACGTTAATTACAGGGCCAGTTAGAACAAATATGGTAGTCTCAGATTCAATAATTTGGGATTTATCGTCTTATGTTGGAAACTCCAATGTGAATATTACATTTCAATGTGTAAGCTCTAGTGGTAATGAAACATATATTGACAACATAAATATTTATGAAGTCTTGCCATGTACCTTCTTTAGTTCTTCAATATCAGCATCTCCTGTGAGTTGTAATGGAGGAGCTGATGGATCAGCTACTGCATCACAAACTAACCTCATAGCAAGCTCTTCTCAGTCTTATTTGTGGTCAAACGGAGATACAAACTCATTAGTTAGTGGTTTAACTGCAGGTTCTTACAGTTGCATTATTAGTGATGTGACTAATGGATGCTCTGACACGTTATCAGTAACTATTATTGAGCCTAGTACTGTAGTTTTTAGTAGTGTAATTGTTGATGCTACTGATTCGATCTCCTCAAACGGATCTATTGATGTTACTCTTACTGGTGGAAATGCATGTGCAACAGACTTTCAAATTGGATTTGGAACAACAGCAAGCACTGGTAACAGTTCATTACCTGGAGCAAATCTTTTCTACACTTGGTATCATGACAACAAAAGTGAAATTACATTTTTGGCTTCTGAACTAGCTGCAAATGGAATGCAAATTGGATCTCAGTTAGATGAAATCGGATGGGAAATTTCCTCTGCTAGTGGTCAGCCGATGAACAACTTAACAATTGATATTGAGGAAAATGGTGTAGTAACTAATGTTTACTCATCTACTTACACTGCAGTTGTTGGTTGGAATATGATGAGTTTCACAAACCCATTCACTTGGAACGGAGGTGATATTAAGGTTATTACTTGCTTTGATAATACAAGTTATACTTCAGCAAATAATTTTTATTATACAACTACATCCTTTGTTAGTGTTCAAAGAATATGGGCTGACAATGGAGCTGCAACACTTTGTAATGATCCTACTGCATCGAGTTCATCTGACAGACCAAATACAAGATTTGGAACTAATTCTAGTTCATATATATATGCTTGGTCCAATGGAGATTCTACTGAAGATATAACGAACCTTGCAGCAGGCAACTATTCTGTAAACGTAACAGATTGCAAGAATTGTACTTATTCATCTTCATTTACTGTAGCTGTTAATACAATTTTAGGATGTACAAATCCAACTTCATGGAACTATAATCCAATTGCAAATGTTGATGATAGTTCTTGTATTTCAGTTGCAACTGCATGTCTTGACCCAAATGCTTTCAACTATACACCTTTTGATTCATTAACAGCTAATACAAATGATTCATCACTTTGTATTGCTAGAGTTTTTGGTTGTACAGATAGTACTTTTATTAATTATGATCCTCTTGCTAACACGGATGATGGTAGTTGTGCCTTTTGTGCTGGTAACGTAGTTGCTCCAATAACAGAAAATTTTGATAGCTTAGGATATCTTGGTATATTTTCTCAGTACACATCTGATGATATGGATTGGACACAAGATAACTTAGGAACACCTTCTTTTGGAACTGGTCCAAGTGATGATGTCACAGGCGGTGGATACTATTTATATACAGAAGCCACCGGAAATTCCAACAGTAGAGCTATGCTTTTTTCAACTTGTGTTGATATTACTGCACTAGCTTCTCCTGCTCTAACATTCTCATATCACATGCTTGGTGGAGCAATGGGAACTCTTAATGTTGTAATTAATAATGATACTGCATGGACAAGATCTGGTCAGCAAGGACCTCAGTGGTATCGAGATCAAATTGACTTATCAGCATATTCGAGTCCTGTAAGAATTGATTTTGTTGGTATTACTGGAACTAGCTTCTCATCAGATATGGCAATTGATCAGGTTAGTATTGATGAATTGTTATTAAGTGGATGTACAGATACTTTTGCTAATAACTATGACTCTACTGCTGTTATCGATGATGGTTCTTGTATTTATGCATGTACTGCATCAATTCTTCAACTCTCAGAGTTAGCTAATGAAGGGTCTCCAAACGACTTTATTGAAATAAGAAATACTTCAGGATCAAGTTGTGATATTACTGGATGGCAAGTTGATGACAGTTTAGCAATGAACGATTGGACATTTAGCTCAGGCGTTATACCAGCAGGCGGTTTTTGGTATGCTTACAAAGATTCTTCTTATTCATACATAAACGATGCTAATGGTCTTCTTGTTGATTCTCTAATAGGATCATTTACTTCAGATCTTAGTTCTCAAGGTGGAAATATATATCTAGTTAAAGGAATAGATACTGTGAATTTTGTAGTTGACTCTTCTTTAGCTGATGCAAATGGAGTTGAGTTTTCTCAAAGCATAACGCCATTTGGTTACTGTTATACATACCCAACCGCAGGTTATGCTAATAACTTATGTGAAGTATTTGGCTGTAATGACTCAACAGCATTAAACTTCAACCCTGCTGCAACTCAAAATGATGGTTCATGTATAGCAACTGTACTTGGATGTACAGATACATCAGCTACAAACTATGATTCATTAGCAAATGTTGACAATGGTTTATGTCAATATGCCTTATGTAATGTATATGCACCTTACCATCAAGAATTTAGCACTGGTGTTTTACCTGTATCCCAATGTCCTCAGAATGGATGGTTAACATCGGTAGTTAGTGGAGATGGTTGGAGATTTACAGGAACTCCTGGATATACGACAGGTTCAACTAACGGAAGACCAGCAGGCAGTTATGCGTGGGTTGATTTCTCAGGAACTGATATTGGAGCCGTTTTACAGGTTGAAGATGTTAACATAACTCAATTATCAGGTGCTCCTTATTTGATATTTGATTACTGGAGTGATCAAGGTACAAATCCTTTAACTCCTCCTAATAATATTTTACATGTTGAAGCATTTGATTCAACTGGTTGGGATTCTGTGATGACTTTACAATTACAAACCACCGGATGGCAAACCTTTACAGCTGATCTATCTAATCATACCCTTGGCACTGATATTGTTAGAATTAGATTCAGAGCCGAGAGTGGTGGATCTGGTAATGATTATTACAACGACTTACTTCTTGACGATGTAAAAATTGAAAATGCACCTTATCTAGGTTGTACAGATCCTCAAGCATGTAATTATGATTCTTTAGCAAATGTTAATGATGGAAGTTGTTATGTACTTACTGCAAGCACCTCAAGTACCGATGTTTCTTGTAATGGTGGTAATGATGGTGCGGTTTCTGTATCATCAAATATAACAGCTCAATCAATTCTTTGGTCAAATGGATCAACATCTGCTCAAGTTAATGGATTAACTGGTGGTATTTACTATGTCACTGTTCAAGATTCACTTGGATGTACAGCTAGCGATTCAGCAATTGTTAATGTTCCATCAGGAACTTTAGTTACGTTAACTTCAGTTGGGGAATCTTCACCTGGAGCATCTGATGGTCAAGTAATTGCCAATATCTCTGGAGGGAATGCATGCCCAACAGATCTACAGTTTGGATTTAGTACTACAGCTAGTACTGGAAACAGTTCAGTGCCAGGAGCAAATCTTTTCTATACATATTATGAAGATAACAAGAGTGAAATTACGTTTTTGGCTTCTGAGATTTCTGCACTAGGATTCACGCCTGGTCAGGAATTAACCTCTGTAGGCTGGGAAATTTCTACTGCTAGTGGTTCCCCTATGAATAATTTAACAATTGATGTTGAAGAAAATGGTGTAGTAACCAATGTTTACTCTGGAACTTACACTGCTGTAACGGGATGGAACACATTTACATTTACAAGTCCTCTTGTATGGAACGGTAATGATATTAAGGTGATAACATGCTTTGATAATCTAGCCTGGACAAGTGCTAACAACTTTTACTATACAACAACAACCTTTGCAAGTGTACAAAGAAGTTTTGCTGACTTAGGGGCTGGAAATCTTTGTAGTAATCCTACTACCTCTAGTTCTTTTGACAGACCAAACACAAGATTTGGAACTAACAATTCATTATACACATACAGTTGGTCAAACGGAAGTACAACACAAAATATCTCTGGATTATCAGCTGGACAATATTGTTTAACTGTCACTGATTGCAATGGTTGCGCAACAGCAGCAGTTTGTGAAACTGTTACTGTTTCAGCGACACTAGGTTGTACAGATCCTACTGCATCAAACTATAATCAGTTTGCAAACCAGGATGATGGAAGTTGTACATATGATTGTTCCATTTTTGCAATTTCGTTAGACTCAATTAGTAATGTAGCACCATGTAATGGAAACAACAATGGTTACATTCAAATAAGTACTAATCTTTGCTCATATGTGATCTGGGATGATAATCAAAGTAGCTCACTAACTAGATCAAGCTTATCTGCTGGTACATATAGTGTAACCGCGTACACATGTGACTCAGTATGTGTTGATTCACTCACATTTGTGATATCTGAACCAAGTTCAATAACTGCAAATGGAACGATCACCAACAGTACTACTGGATCAGATGGAGCAATTAGTTTAGTTGTTTCAGGAGGAACTCCATGTCCTAATATTGTGACTGGATATTGTACATCAGTTGGTCCATCTTCATCTATTGATTCTGAAGTAGAATCACTAAAACTAGTTGGTGATAATGACTCAATTGATTATGTTGGTTGCCCTGGAGTTACGGGATTGAATGATCAAACCAATCTAGAAGTTAGCCTTTCAAGTGGTAATACATATTCAATAAGCATTAATTTTGGAACTTGTGGTGGTATTTATTCAGGTGTTGGACAAGCTTGGATTGACTATAATATGGACGGAAACTTCAGTCAAAATGAGGCTATTGTAAGTGCATTTGGAGTAAACGTTGGAACTCAAACCTACAACTTTACTGTACCTTCAAATTTAGGAGCAGGTAAAACAAGGATGAGAGTAATTCAATGGGAAGCAGGTGCAATTCCAATAAACCCATGTGGACAATTTACATACGGTTCAGCAATTGACTATACCATATCTCTTAACGGAGGAGGATCAGGTTATGATTTCCTATGGTCAAACGGTGATACAACTAAAGACTTGACGAACTTATCTACAGGAACTTATACAGTAACTATTACAGACTGTAACGGATGTAATATTTCTGAAACATTTAATGTAACAAGCAGTATTGTATATGGATGTACTAATCCAAATGCATTAAACTATGATCCATTAGCTACTATTGATGATGGTTCTTGTATAGCAATTCTTTATGGATGTACAGACTCTACAGCTATCAACTACTTCCCAGGCGCTAACGTAGATGATGGTTCTTGTATATATACAACATGTTCAGGTTCACCGATTACTAACTTAGGTGTTACTAATGTTATACATAACAGAG
>JAOOLD010000031.1 GCA_028408365.1 Bacteroidota bacterium | reverse complement strand
ATAATGGGAATCATTACTGCCATTGAATCAATTGAAACATCAATTGAAAGTAATTTTATCACAATGGGATCAAATACTTTTAAAATTAAGGATAAAAATCAAAAAAATTTAGCAATTGTTTCTGGTAGATCAAAAAACAAAGTTGAAAAAATAAATTATCGCCAAGCTCTTAAAATTGCAGAAAAATATCAAAAGGATGCTTCAGTAAGCTCAACATTGTCAAGAACATTTAAAATAAGAAGAAATAACTTTGAAACAAATCCAAATGTAACTTTGGTTGGTACAGATAAAAATTATATATCAACATCAGGTTATTTTATTGAAAGAGGTAGAAACTTTTCTGAAAATGAAATACAAACAGGATCAAATGTTGTTTTAATAGGAAGTTCTGTTAAAGAAAGACTTTTTGATGAAAGTTATGAAATTGATCAAAAAGTATCAATAGCTGGTACTAAATTTAAGGTAATAGGCTGCCTAAAAGAAAAAGGAACCAGCTTTGGTTTTAATTCTGATAATATAATTCTTATGCCAATTGATATCGGAAGAAAGTTTATTGCAAACAGAATGAATTATGAGATTAATATAATTTCTAAAAACGCAGACTCTTTAGATTATATCATTGGTCAAGTAACAGCTGATTTTCGTAAAATCAGAAAATTAAAGCCCATAGAAAATAACAATTTCAAAATTGTTAAAAGTGATAATTTAGCTAGTAGACTGATACAAAACATACAATTTATAACTTTCTCTACAACATTAATTGGTTTAATGACTCTTTTTGGAGCATCAATTGGGTTGATGAATATAATGTTAGTGTCTGTTTCAGAAAGGACCAGAGAAATTGGTTTGAGAAAATCAATAGGTGCTAACTCAAAAATTATTAGAAATCAATTTTTAACTGAATCAATTTTAATTTGTCAAATTGGCGGAGCGATTGGAATTCTGATGGGAATTGCAATTGGTAACATTGTCTCTGTGCTAATTGAAGGAGCATTCGTTTTTCCAACATTGTGGACATTAGTATCTGTTCTACTTTGTTTTGTTGTTGGGATGATATCTGGCATTTATCCAGCTGTAAAAGCATCTAAACTTAGCCCTGTTGAAGCGTTAAGATACAACTAGTTTTTGTCAGAAACGACTTTAAACTCTAGAGAGCAATTGACTTTTCTGTGAAGTCTTATTTCAGCGGTGTATGAGCCAATCTCTTTTACAGAATTAAGTTTTACGAATTTTCTATCAATTTCAATACCATGCTTGCCAATTTCATCAACTAACTGTTTTGATGATATAGAGCCAAACAGTTTTTTACCATCTTCCTGAAGTTTAGATTTTATAACTATCTTAAGTTTACTCAATTCTTCTACAGTTTTGTTAGCATTTTCAATTTCTTCTTTTAGCCTAGATTCTTGTTGTCTTAAATTTTCATTTAGTACTTTGGTTGCATTTTCGGTTGCGATAACCGCTTTATTTTTTGGTATTAAGAAATTTCGAGCAAACCCATTTTTAACATCTACTATTTCGTCTTTGAAGCCAAGTTTTTCAATATTTTCTTTAAGTATTACTTTCATTGTAAATTATTTCAAATTATCAGCAACATATGGCAGAAGTGCGAGTTGTCTTGCTCGCTTGATTGCAACGGCAACTCTTCTCTGAAACTTAAGTGAATTTCCAGTTATTCTTCTTGGTAAAATTTTACCTTGATCATTTAAAAATCTAATTAAAAAATCAGGATCTTTGTAGTCAACATATTTGATTCCCATTTTTTTGAATCTGCAATATTTTGATTGTGATCTTTTTTCTATATCTACAGGGGATAAATATCTAATTTCTGATTCTCTAGCCATAATTAATTTTTTGTTTGTTTTTTCTTTCTCTTTTCAGCATACTCAACAGCATGTTTGTCAAGTTTGACAGATAACCATCTTAAAACTCTCTCATCTCTCTTAAATTCGACTTCTAATTCTTTAGTTGTTTGAGGGTCAGATTCGTGTTCAAACATGTGATAAAAGCCAGTTCTTTTATTTTGAATAGGATATTTTAATTTTTTTAAACCCCAGTTTTCTTCATGAGTAATTTTGGATTTAAGTCCTTTAATGAAGCTAGAAAACTTTTCTACTGTTTCCTTCACCTGAGATTCAGACAAAACGGGATTTAAAATGAAAACAGTTTCGTATTTGTTCATAATAATCTTATAAGGTTTGCAAAAGTAACGAAAGATATCATATTGAGCAAATTATTTTTTCAAAAATCATGATGTTTTTTTTGTAACTTTTATAATTAATAATATTAGCTTTGTTTCAAATCAATTCGTAAATGGTTACTGCAAGAAAATACAGACCAAACAAGTTTTCAGAAGTTTTTGGACAAGATTCAATAACAAAAGCACTTGAAAAGTCTATTTCTAACCAAATGTTATCTCAAGCTTATTTGTTTTGTGGTCCAAGAGGTGTAGGTAAAACTACGTGTGCAAGAATTTTTGCCAAAGAAATTAATAATCGAGATAATAGTTCAAAAAATCAAGATTATACTTACAATATTTTTGAACTTGATGCAGCTTCTAATAATTCTGTAGAAGATATTAGGTCACTAACCGATCAAGTCAGAATCCCACCACAAAATGGGGCGTTTAAAGTTTATATAATTGATGAAGTCCACATGCTTTCTCAATCTGCTTTCAATGCTTTTCTGAAGACACTTGAAGAACCTCCTTCGCATGCTAAATTCATTTTAGCAACCACAGAAAAACATAAAATCATTCCTACAATTTTGTCTAGATGTCAAACATTTGATTTCAAAAGAATAAGTATTGAATCTATTACTGAAAAGTTAGTTGAAATATCAAAAATCGAACAAATTACTTATGAAAATGAAGCATTGAGAACAATTGCAAAGAAATCTGATGGATCGATGAGGGATGCTATGTTTATGTTTGATCAGCTTGTTACTGTGACTGACAAGAATCTTTCCCTTTCCGAAGTTAACATTCATTTGAATGTAATTGAAATCAACTCATTCTTTGAAATGGTTGACTTTATGAAAAATCATCAGATAGAGAACCTAATAAAAAAATTTGATCAAATATTAGATAGCGGATATGAACTCAGGCAATTTATTTTATCTCTAGCACAGCACTTTAGAGATTTGTTGATGAGTAAAGATTCAAAAAATGAAAATTTTATTGAATATTCATCAGACATAATAAATAAATATTCTAATCAGTCTAAAAATATGAGTTATAAAACACTAGTAGAATGCTTGGATGAATGTAACAAAGCAGACATAAACTATAATATTTCGTCCAATAAAAAGATATTGATAGAGCTATCAATTTATAAAATCAATCAGTTAATTTCCTCAGAATCAGATAATAAACTAACACAAGTTGGTAAAAATATAGAAAAAGATGAAACTGTACATGAGAAAATTACTGAGCATGAAAGAACTTTAGATCCGGTTGTTAGTTCCGTAAATAAATCAGATAGTATAGACCAGGCAAAATCCAGAACTTTATCAATTAATGCTTTGTCAGAAAAAGAAGATATTAAAAATCAAAAAAATAGTTCCAGTTCAAATGAAGTAATTTTATCTCAGGAAATTCTGCAATCAAAATGGTCAGAATTTATAAAAAAGCTGGAGGAAGATAAAGACACTAATTTAATGATTGCACTTTCAAACTTTACTCCCAAATTAAAAGATAATCATAACATAGAAGTCTATGTTTCAAATACATCCCAGAAAGAGATAGCTATCAGTAGATTAAATTTTATTAAAACCTATTTGAGTAAGAAACTAAATAATGATAATATTCAAATCAATTTTGAAGTTTCTGAATTAGATGAAAAAAATAAAAAACCTTACACGAATTCTGAAAAATTTAAAGAGATGGTCAATCAAAATCCTAATTTGGAAGAGTTGAGGTCAAAATTTGATTTAGATTATGACTATTAAAAATTTACAATTATGAAAAATAAGAACATTTTAACAACAATTTTAGTTATTGCATTGCTTTCAATATTTCTAATTAAATCCACTAATAATAATTTTTTTAAAATGAACTCAAAATATAAACTACAATCATTTAAACTGGAACAAGATCCATTAAAAACAAAAATTTATACTCTTGAAAATGGTCTAAAAGTTTTTTTAACTGAGTATAAAAATGCGCCAAGGCTACAAACATCAATCGCTGTAAGAGCCGGTAGTAAACATGACCCTTCAGATGCAACGGGCTTAGCACATTATTTAGAGCACATGCTGTTCAAAGGAACTGACAAATATGGAACAATCAATTTTATTGAGGAAAAACCTTTACTTGATAAAATTGAAGATTTATATGAAGAATACAGAAAAGTACCGATGTCAAATATTAGCGAAAGAGAAAAAAATTGGAACAAAATCGATTCATTATCAAATGAGGCAGCAAAATTTGCAATTGCCAATGAGTATGATAAAATGGTAAGTGGAATTGGAGCTAAAGGAACAAATGCCTACACCTCAAATGAGAAAACAGTTTATATTAACGACATACCTTCAAATCAAATTGAAAAGTGGTTGAAGCTAGAGTCAGAGAGATTTAGAGCCCCAATTTTTAGGTTATTTCACACGGAATTGGAGACTGTATATGAAGAGAAAAACAGAGGTTTAGATGATGATGGAAGAAAACTATTTTACGAAATGCTTGATGCTATTTTTCCAAATCATCAGTATGGACAACAGACAACAATCGGAACAATTAAGCATTTAAAAAATCCTTCCTTAAAAGAGATACAGAAATACTATGATAAATACTATGTGCCAAATAATATGGCTATTTGTATTTCTGGAGATTTTGAATCTGAAAGAATGATTGAATTAATTGATAAATACTTTGGAGGATTTGAATCGAAAGAAGTTCCAAATTTTGAGGTAATTAAAGAGAGACCAATTGAAAAAATTATTGAAAGATCTGTTGTAGGTCCACAAGCTGAAAGATTATATATTGCGTTTAGATTTCCAGGTGCATCATCAAAAGATATTCATAAGCTCAGAATGGCAGATATGATCATGTCCAACAGAACTGCTGGTTTAATAGACTTAAACTTAAATCAAAGTCAAAAAATTATTGGAGGAGGATCATTTCCATTTATTTTAGAAGATTACTCAACTCATGTTTTTTATGGCAGCCCCAAGCAAAATCAAAATTTAAATGAAGTTAGAGACTTATTAGTTAATCAAATTGAGGAGTTAAAAAATGGAAATTTTCCTAAATGGCTTATGAAAGCGATTATTTCAGATTTAAAGCTTGAGCAAATAAAGAAGTATGAAAATAATCAAGGAAGAGCCAATGAGTATGTTGAAGCATTTACTCTTGGCATAGAATGGAGTGAATACATCCAAATGATTGATGAAATGTCAAAATTAACTAAGCAGGATATTATTGATTTTGCAAATCAATACTATAAAAACAACTATGTTGTAGTTTATAAAGAGCAAGGTGAGGATATAGTTGAAAAAGTTACTAAGCCTAAAATTACTCCAGTTAGTGTAAACAGAGAAAGCAAAACAGATTTTCTCAACAGTTTGTTATCTGAGGAAGTAAATGAGATTGAGCCAGTCTTTATTGATTTTGAAAACGATATTAATTATGGAAAAGTTGATGAGGTCCCACTTCATTACATGAAAAATTTTGAGAATCAAAGATTTGAGCTGACATATGTATATGAGGCTGGAACAAATGTTGATCCAATTAATAAAATTGCATTTGAATATCTTCAGTTTTTGGGGACTGATTCGATTACCTCTAAGCAAAAGCAAGAGATTTTATATAAGTTAGGTTCTGAGATGTCATTTAACTGTAGTGACGATCAAGTTAAAATTAATATCTCAGGACTTAATGAAAATTTTGAAGAGACTGTTAAATTTTTGGAAAGTTTTCTTAGCAATTTTAAGTCAGACGAGGAAGCATTGCAAAAGCTCAAAGAAGATATTTTGAAAAAAAGAAGTGACGCAAAGCTTAACAAACAAACAATTTTGTTTAATGCAATGGTAAATTTTGCTAAGTATGGTGAAAATTCCCCTTTTACTAATAAATTAACAAATGAATTTATTAATAATATTCAATCAATTGATTTAGTCAATAAAGTTAGAGATGTTTACACTTCCAAACATATGGTAAAGTATTATGGACCCCGAGATATTTCTGATGTAGAGAAGCAATTATCAATATTACACAAAAATAAATCTAACCTTAATGATATTTCAGATGCAAAAATGTTTAGAGAAATTGAAAGAAAAACTCCAACAGTCTACTTTCTAGATTATGACATGAAGCAAGCAGAGGTTATTGTGATTTCAAAAAATGAGAAGTTAAACACGACATTGATTCCAATATCAAGACTTCATAATGAGTATTTTGGAGGAGGGATGAGTTCAGTTATGTTTCAAGAACTTAGAGAATCACAAGCTCTTGCTTACTCAGTTTACAGCACATTTACAACTCCAAGAAAAATAAATGATTCTCATTTTCAGCTTTCATATATTGGTACACAGGCCGATAAATTAGAGGAGGCAATGATTGGAATGATGAACTTACTAAATGAAATGCCTAAGTCTGAAGGAAATTTAAATGCTTCTAAGGAAGGTATTGTTCAAAAGATAAGAACTGAAAGAATAACTAAGTCAGCCATTATGAATTATATTGAAAGAGCCAAAAAGATGGGGCTTAGTTCTGATTCACGAAAAAATATTTTTGAAAACATTGAAAACTTTTCAATGGATGATGTGGAAAATTTTCACAATGAAAAAATATCAAATCAGAATTATACTTATTTAGTTCTTGCTGACAAGAACTCAATTAATTTTGAATTACTTTCCAAGTATGGTAAAGTGGAATTTTTAACTTTGAAAAAAGTTTTTGGCTATTAAACAAACTGTATCATGAAAAAAATAAAAGTAGAGAATCCAATCGTTGAGCTTGATGGAGATGAAATGACAAGAATAATATGGAAATTTATAAAAGACAAGTTGATATTGCCTTATATAGAAGTCGATATTAAATATTTTGATCTTGGCATTGAAAGCAGAGATGAAACAAATGACCAAATTACAGTTGATGCCGCTGAGGCGATAAAGAAGTATCAAGTTGGTATTAAATGTGCAACGATAACTCCTGATGAACAAAGAGTAGAGGAATTTCAACTTAAAGAAATGTGGAGATCCCCTAATGGAACTATAAGAAATATTGTTGGTGGTACTGTTTTCAGAGAGCCGATTATTTGTTCTAATGTTCCAAGATTGGTACCAAATTGGAGATATCCAATTTGTATTGGAAGACATGCTTATGGGGATCAATACAGAGCAACTGATAAAGTTATAAGTGGAAAAGGAAAATTAAAGATGACATTCACAAGCTCTGATGGAGAAACAAAAAGTTGGGATGTTTTCAATTTTGATGAAAGTGGCGGTGTAGCATTGTGCATGTATAATACGGATGAATCAATTTATGGTTTTGCTAGATCATGTTTCAATAGGGCAATAGACAAAAAATGGCCATTATATTTATCTACAAAAAATACAATTTTAAAAGCTTATGATGGTAGATTTAAAGATATTTTTAATGAAGTTTTTGAAAGTGAATTTAAATCTAAGTTTCAAGAACTTAATATTACATACGAACATAGATTGATTGATGATATGGTTGCAGCAGCATTGAAATGGAATGGAAATTTTGTTTGGGCATGTAAAAACTATGATGGAGATGTTCAATCTGATACTGTAGCTCAAGGCTTTGGATCTCTAGGATTGATGACATCAACACTCCTCACCCCTGATGGTAAAATAATGGAATCAGAAGCTGCTCATGGAACTGTTACAAGACACTATAGGCAGCACATGGCTGGAAAAAAAACCTCCACTAATCCAATAGCTTCTATTTTTGCGTGGACAAGAGGTTTAGAATTTAGAGGTAAACTAGATAATAATAATGACCTTATTGTTTTTTGTAAAAAGTTAGAAGATGTTTGTATTGAAACAGTTGAATCTGGAGTTATGACAAAAGATTTAGCTCTTTGTATACATGCAAAGGATTTGAACCAATCGCATTATGTTAATACAGAAGAATTTTTACAAAAATTAGATGAAAATTTAATTATAAAAATGAAGTCTTAATAAATATTGACCTCATTTTCTAATTTGATATCATAAGTATTAAGAACTTTTTCTGAAATAAAATTTGAAAATAAAAGTAATTCTTTTCCAGAAGCATTAGAGTGATTAATTATCACTAGTGCTTGTTTGTCATAAGTACCAGCATCTCCTTTTCTATAACCTTTTAATCCAATATTTTCAATTAACCATCCTGCAGATACTTTATACTTATTTTCATCAATTTTAAAGAAAATTATTTCAGGATAATTTTTGGCTAATTTTTCAATTTTACTTGAGCTTACAATTGGATTTTTAAAAAAACTTCCTGCGTTGCCAATATTTTCTGGATTAGGTAGTTTACTGTTTCGGATTTCAATTATAAAATTGGAAATATCCTCAGCCTTAAGCTCAGTTGATTTTTTATGTGCTAATTCTTTCAAAGTACCATAGCTTATAACTTTATTAAATTTCTTATTCAGCTTAAAATAAACATGAGTTATGATAACTTTATTTTTTAGAGATTTTTTAAAAATAGAATCTCTGTAGCCAAAATTACATTCAATTTTATTTTTCTTATCAAACTTTCTTTCTTCAATGTGATAAAATTCAACTTTTGATATAAAGTCTTTTACTTCAACCCCATATGCTCCTATATTTTGTATGGGAGCTGCACCAACACAGCCAGGAATCAATGATAAGTTTTCAATACCAGAGAGACCTATTTTCAGTGTGTACAAAACAAATTTGTGCCAATTTTCACCTGCACCTACTTTTAACGTTAAAAAATCTTTACTTTCTTCAACTTTTTCAATTCCTTTTATTTGGTTGTGAATGATTAACCCGCTATAATCTTTGGTAAATAACATGTTACTTCCTCCACCCAAGACTAATATTTTTTTTAAAAATTGTTTTTTTTGGTTGAATAAATAATTTATGTCATCGATTTTTTGAAGAGCATAATAGTATTTTGTTTTCACATCAACACCAAAGGAGTTTAAAGTCTTTAGATTATAATTTTTTAAAATCATTAACTCAAATTGTCTATTTTCTTCAATTTTTTATCAAAGCATTCATACATTGTTCCCGCTTGAGATTTTATGATATCATAGTCATGAGTAGCTATAATTACTGAAGAGCCATTAAGATTAATTTCTTTGAGCAAGTTTACAATTTCAATTGATTTTTTTGGATCTAAATTACCTGTCGGTTCATCTGCTATTATCAAGGTTGGGTTGTTTACAATCGCTCTGGCTATGCTTGCTCTTTGTTGCTCCCCTCCAGAGAGTTCATAAGGCATTTTATTTGCTTTTTCCTCCAGGCCTACCTTCATTAAGGTGTCTCTTATCCTATCACCGATTTCATTACTATTTTTCCAACCAATTGATTTTAATATAAATTTTAAATTTTCATTTATATTTCTGTCTTCAAGAAGTTTAAAGTCTTGAAAAATTATACCTAAATTTCTTCGAAGTTTCTGAATTTTTGTCTTGTTGATATTATTCAAATTGAAATTATCCACTTTTGCTGTTCCCTCTAAAAATTTTTGTGAACAG
>JAOOLD010000030.1 GCA_028408365.1 Bacteroidota bacterium | reverse complement strand
TTACAGTAAATAAACCATTGGTAAAATCTAATGTAACTCCTTCAGGGACTTTTATAATACTATTTCCTATTCTAGACATAATTAATATACATGACAGAGGACTTCGCCTCCAATTTTTAATTCTCTTGCTTTCTTATCTGTTATGACTCCTTTTGATGTTGAAAGAATGGCAATTCCAAGTCCATTAATTACTCTCGGTACACTTTCGTTATTAACATATTTTCTTAAACCCGGCTTACTAATTCTAGTGAGTTTCTTAATGGCTGGAATCTTAAATTTATCATATTTGAGAGCAATTTTAATAACTCCTTGATAGTTAGTGTTGTCATCAAATTTATAATTAGCTATATATCCCTGATCAAAAAGAATCTCTGTAATTTTTTTCTTGAGATTTGATGATGGAATATCAACTACTTTATGACCTGCCATTTGGGCATTTCTAATTCTTGTCAAAAAATCTGCTATTGGATCTGTTATCATATTTTCATCTTTTACCAGCTGGCTTTTTTTACACCAGGTATTAAACCAAAATTTGCCATTTCTCTAAATTTTACTCTGGAAATTCCAAATTGTCTCATATATCCCTTAGGTCTACCAGTTATTTTACATCTGTTATGTTTTCTAACTGGAGACGCGTTTCTTGGAAGCTTTTGTAATCCCACGTAATCTCCAGCTGCTTTCAAAGCTGCTCTTTTTTCAGCATATCTTTCTACACACTTTTCTCTCTTTACCTCTCGAGCTTTCATTGATTCTTTTGCCATAATTCTAATTTTTAATTTTAAATGGTAATCCTAATTCCGTTAATAATTTTTGTGCATCTACATCTGAAGTGGCATTAGTTACAAACGTTATGTCCATGCCAGTAATATTATTTATCCTGTCTATGCTAATTTCAGGAAAAGCAATTTGCTCTTTAATACCTAAAGTGTAATTACCCCTGCCGTCAAAGCCCTTTATAGGTATTCCTTTAAAGTCTCTAACTCTTGGAAGTGATGCTGTAATTAATCTATCTAAAAATTCATACATTCTGTCTCCTCTTAGAGTTACTTTGACACCAACAGGCATACCTTTTCTTAGCTTAAAGTTAGAAATATCCTTTCTGGATTTTGTAATCATTGCCTTTTGTCCGGAAATTAATGTAATTTCTTTTTGAGCAAAATCAATTAGCTTTTTATCAGAGCTTCCTTTTCCAACTCCTTGATTGATTATAATTTTAACCAACTTGGGAACTTGCATTACTGATTTGTAGTTTCCTTTTAAATTAGAAACTATTTCTTCATTATATTTTTTCTTTAATCTTGGTGTGTAGTCCATTAGCTTAAAAATTCTCCTGTTTTTTTATTATACCTCTCTAACTTTTTCGATTTTTCATTCATTTTTTTTCCAACTTTACAAGGATTACCAGATTTTGGATCTATTAGAACAACATTTGAATAATGAATTGGAAGCTCTTTCTTAATAATACCTCCGTCAGGATTGGCAGCATTTGGTTTAGTATGTTTAGAGACAACATTAACACCTTCAACTATAATTCTTGATAGTTTTGGTAAAACCTTAACTACTTTTCCTCTTTTTCCTTTACTTGATCCAGCTAAAACTAGAACAGTATCATTTTTTTTAATATTAAGTTTGTTCATATTTACAGTACTTCAGGTGCTAGTGAAACCAATTTCATAAAATCATTATCTCTTAACTCACGTGCAACAGGTCCAAAAACTCTTGTACCCTTCATTTGTTTGTTCTCATCAATAATCACGCATGCGTTGTCATCGAACCTAATGTAAGACCCGTCCTTTCTTCTTCTTTCTTTTTTTGTTCTTACAATAACAGCTTTTACTACTTGACCTTTTTTTACATTTCCGGATGACGTGGCATCCTTTACAGTTCCGACAATTTGATCTCCAAGTGAAGCATATCTTTTTCTTGTACCACCTAAGACCCTAATACAAAGTACTTCTCTTGCTCCGCTGTTATCAGCTACTTTTAATCTTGATTCTTGCTGTATCATTATTTTGCTCTTTCAATTATCTCAACTAACCTCCAATTTTTTCTTTTACTTAAAGGTCTTGTTTCCATTATTTTTACTTTGTCACCTTCGTTACAATCATTATTCTTATCGTGAGCTATAAACTTAGAAGTCATTTTTACAAACTTCCCATATAGTGGATGTTTTACTCTTCTTTGTATAGAAACAACGATAGATTTATCCATCTTATTACTAGTTACAAGCCCAATTCTTTCTTTTCTTAAATTTCTTTCTGTCATGATTAATTTTCTTTATTACTTTTTTCTCTAGAGCCCAACTCAGTTAATATTCTTGCAATATTTCTGCGAATGAATTTAATTTGTTGAGGGTTCTCCAGCGGAGATACACTATGACTTAGTTTTAAACTAACAAGTTTATCCTTTTCACTAATTAGTAAATCATTTAGTTCATTTATTGGCATTTCTTTTAAAACTTTCGCTTTCATTTTATTTTATAAATTCTCTACTTACTATAAATTTTGTTTTAATCGGAAGCTTTTGAGCAGCTAACCTAAGAGCCTCCCTTGCTGTTTCAAAGTCAACACCTTCACATTCAAACAAAACTCTACCTGGCTTGACTGTCGAAGCCCAATATTCTGGAGATCCTTTTCCTTTTCCCATTCTGACCTCAGCAGGCTTTTTTGTAATTGGTTTGTCAGGAAAGATTCTAATCCAAACTTGTCCTTCTCTTTTCATATACCTTGTAACAGCTATACGAGCAGCTTCGATTTGTCTAGCTGTTATCCAACACTCATTCAAAGCTTTTATTCCGAAAGAGCCAAATGCAAGAGTAGTTCCTCTACCGGCATTACCTTTCATTTTGCCTTTTTGCATTTTTCTATATTTTGTCTTTTTTGGCTGTAACATAATTACTTTCTTCTGTTAAACTTCGATTCTTTTTTCTTGGGTGTTTTAAAATGTAACATTAAATCCCTTTTTCCATAAACTTCACCTCTGCAAATCCAAACTTTTACACCAATTTTTCCATAAGTGGTACTAGCTTCTGAAATTGAGTAATCAATATCTGCTCTGAACGTATGAAGAGGTGTTCTACCGTCTTTATACATTTCTGATCTAGCCATTTCAGCTCCATTTAATCTACCTGAAATTAAAACTTTGATACCTTCAGCTCCCATTCTCATAGTTGAAGCAATAGCCATTTTAATTGCTCTTTTGTAAGAAACTCTACCCTCTATTTGTCTAGAAATATTTTGTGCAACTAATGTCGCTTCAAGCTCGGGTCTTTTAATTTCAAAAATATTGATTTGAATATCTTTTTTTGTGATCTTTTTTATTTCTTCTTTTAAAGTTTCAACTTCCTGTCCCCCTTTGCCTATAATAATACCAGGTCTTGCAGTATGAATGGTGATTGTTATCAACTTCAAAGTTCTTTCAATTGCAATTTTTGAAACACTGGCTTTTGCCAATCTAACTTTTAAATAATCTCTGATTTTATTATCCTCAGCTAATTTGTCACCAAAATCTTTACCACCATACCAGTTAGATTCCCATCCTCTGATAAAGCCTAATCTATTTCCAATCGGATTTGTTTTTTGTCCCATTATTTATTTTTTATTTCTTGAATCTATTACTAATGTCACGTGATTAGATCTTTTTCTAATTCTGTGAGCCCTTCCTTGTGGTGCAGGTTGTATTCTTTTGAGCATTCTTCCACAATCAACTTTTATTTCTGAGATAAATAAATCACTTTGATCTATACTTCTCCCTTCGTTTTTAGTTTCCCAATTGGATATAGCCGATAATAGAAGCTTTTCTAGTCTTCTTGACGCTTCTTTTGGATTAAATTTTAGTTCAGTCAAAGCTGATTCAACATTCATACCTCTTACTAAATCTGCAACTAATCTCATTTTTCTTGGTGATGTAGGGCAATTATTAAGCTTGGCAAATGCTAAATTTTTATTTAGCTTTTTTAATTCTTGTGCTCTATTTCTTTTTCTTGCTCCCATATCTATTTTTTATTTCCTGAATGGCCTCTAAATGTTCTTGTTGGTGAAAATTCACCAAGCTTATGTCCTACCATGTTTTCAGTTACATAAACAGGGACAAATTGCCTTCCATTGTGTACTGCTATTGTTTTACCAACGAAGTCCGGAGTTATCATTGAAGCTCTTGACCAAGTCTTTATTACACTACTTTTACCTGATTCATTTAATTCATCAACTTTTTTTTGTAGTTTATAGTGAACAAAAGGACCCTTTTTTAATGATCTAGCCATATTTTACTTTTTTCTTCTTTCGATTATATACATATCAGACTTCTTTTTCTTACTTCTTGTTTTAAAACCTTTAGCTGGTATACCGTTTTTGCTTCTAGGAATACCACCAGAATGTTTACCTTCACCTCCACCCATTGGATGATCAACAGGATTTTTTACAGTAGCTCTTACCCTTGGCCTTCTTCCTTTCCATCTGGATCTTCCTGCTTTGCCGGAAACTTGAAGCTGGTGTTCTGAATTTGAAACTGAACCTAAAGTAGCTAAACAGGTGATAAGAATTTTTCTTACTTCACCAGACACTAACTTAATAGTTGCATATTTACCTTCTCTAGCCATTAGCTGTGCAGATGAACCAGCACTTCTTGCAATTTTAGCTCCAGAGCCAGGATAGAGCTCTAGGTTATGGATTATTGAACCCAATGGTATTTTAGATAAGGGTAGAGTATTTCCTAATTTTATAGGCGCATTTTCAGATGAAATAACTTCATCACCTACCTTTAATCCATCGGGAGCAATTATATATCTCTTTTCTCCATCAACATATTTTAACAATGAGATGAAAGATGTTCTGTTAGGGTCATACTCAATAGAATCTACTTTAGCTGGTATGTTCTTTTTATCTCTTTTAAAATCAATTATTCTATACTTTCTCTTGTGTCCACCACCAATATATTGAATTGTCATTTTTCCTCTGGAATTTCTACCACCACTTTTTTTGTTTTGTTTAAGTAAGCTCTTTGTTGGCTCGTTCTTTGTGAGGGCATCGAAAGAAATAACAAGTTTATGTCTTTGACCTGGAGTTGTTGGTTTTATTTTTCTAACTGGCATCTATAATTTTTAAATATTGCTATATATATCAATTGTTTCTCCTTCGTTAAGCTTAATTATAGCTTTTTTATATTTCGAAGTTTTTCCTTTAATCATTCCAGATTTTGTACCTCTAACTCTAGTTTTTCCTATACAAATCATAGTTTTGACTGAATGAACTTTTACATCGTATAATTTTTCAATCTCATTTTTTATTTGCACTTTATTTGCTTTTAAATCAACAACAAAAGCATATCTGTTTAACTTTTCGGTTAAATCGGTCATCTTTTCACTTACTACAGGTTTTTTAACAATGCTCATAAAACTATTTTAATAATTCTGTTAAATTTTTAATCGAAGATTCCATCATAATCAACTTGTTTATATTTATTAATTGATATGTATTAACATTTTCAATTTGTGCAACATCTGACTTTTTGAGATTTCTACTTGAGAGGTATATATTTTTACAATTGTCATTAGTTGCCAATAATGTTTTTTGATTACCTACACCAAGATTTTCTAAAATTTGATTGTAAGCTCTAGTGCTCGGTTTATCCATTTTATAATCTTCAATTACAATAATGTTGGACTTAGTGTATAAAGATGAAAAAGCCGATTTTTTTGCAAGACTCTTGACTTTTTTATTTAATTTCAATTGATATTTTTTAGGCTTGGGACCAAAAACTCTTCCTCCTCCTCTAAAAATTGGATTTTTTATATCACCCACTCTAGCAGCACCACTACCCTTTTGCTTTCTCAACTTTCTTCTACTTCCTTTAACTTCTCCTCTTTCTTTAGACTTATGAGTACCCGATCTTTGTGATGCCAAATATTGTTTGACATCCAAATAAACAGCATGCTCGTTAGTAGAAATACCAAAAATATCTTTAGGTAATTTAATCTGCTTTTTAGTTTTCTTTCCTTTTATGTTATATACGTCTAATACCATTATTTTTCGATTAAAATAAACGAGTTGTTAAAGCCAGGCACTGCTCCTTTAACAACAATTATGTTTTTTTCAATATCAATATTCAAAACCTCTAAATTCTCAACTTTGACTCTCTTATTTCCCATTTGTCCAGCCATCCTCATTCCTTTAAAAACTTTAGCAGGATATGAAGCAGCTCCTATAGAACCAGGGGCTCTCATCCTGTTATGCTGACCATGAGTTGCGTCACCAACGCCAGCAAAACCATGTCTTTTTACAACACCTTGGAACCCTTTGCCTTTTGAGTTTCCTGTAACTGTTACATAATCGCCTACATTGAAAAGGTCAACTTTTAACTCAGATCCGAGTTCTGGCTCATTATCAAAATTAAACTCAACTAACTTGTTAAGGTTGTTAATCTTAGATTTCTTTAAATGTCCTTGCTTTGCTTTATTAATATTTTTAGTTTTCTTTTGACCATAGCCTAACTGTACTGCTTTATATCCATCTTTATCAAATGTTTTAATTTGTGTTACAATACAAGGACCAGCTTCAATAATGGTACAAGCAATATTTTTTCCAATTTCGTTAAAGATAGACGTCATACCAATTTTTTTTGCAATTAATCCAGCCATATTATATTACTTTAATTTCAACATCAACACCGCTAGGTAATTCTAGTTTCATAAGAGCATCGATTGTCTTCGAAGAAGAACTATATATATCCATAAGTCTTTTATGATTGGATAATTGAAACTGTTCTCTTGACTCCTTATTAACATGAGGGGATCTTAAGACAGTATAGATTCTTTTGTGAGTTGGAAGTGGAACAGGACCGCTTATTACAGCACCTGAGTTTTTTACTGTTTTGACAATTTTCTCAGCAGATTGATCAACTAGGTTGTGATCAAATGATTTTAATTTTATTCTTACCTTTTGTGCCATATTATTTTTTGTTTGAACCGTTTACATTCGCTATAACCTCTTCTGCTATGTTCTTAGGTGCATCCTCGAATTTAAAAAACTCCATTGTGGAAGTAGCCCTTCCAGAAGTAATAGTTCTTAAGTCTGTTATGTAGCCAAACATTTCAGAAAGAGGAACTTTTGCGCTAACCACTTTGGAACCAGCTTTGTCATCCATTCCTTCAACTTGCCCCCTTCTTCTATTTAAGTCTCCAATCACATCTCCCATACTCTCTTCAGGTGTAACAACACTTAATTTCATAATTGGCTCAAGGAGAGATGGAACTGCTTGCTTGGCTGCAACTTTAAATGCTATCTGAGCACAGAGTTCAAATGATAGTTGATCTGAATCAACATCATGATATGAACCATCATATAATCTAACCTTCATGCTGTTAAGAGGGTATCCTGCTAAAACGCCATTAACCATAGCCATTTTAAACCCTTTTTCAACAGAGGGAATAAACTCTCTAGGAATATTTCCTCCCTTGATTTCATTTACGAATTGTAGGCCCTCGCCTTCAAAATCACTGTCAACAGGAGAAATCTCAAATTGTATATCAGCAAATTTTCCTCTACCACCTGACTGTTTTTTGTATATTTCTCTGTGTGTTACAGCCGAGGTTATTGCCTCCTTGTAAGCAACTTGAGGTGCACCTTGATTGCATTCTACGCTAAACTCTCTTTTTAATCTATCAGTAATGATATCTAAATGTAATTCTCCCATGCCTGAAATAATAGTTTGTCCAGAATCTTGGTCTGTTTTTACAGTAAATGTAGGATCCTCCTCAGCTAGCTTACCTAAAGCAACTCCAAGCTTATCAAGATCTTTTTGAGTTTTAGGCTCAATGGCAACTCCAATAACTGGATCTGGAAAATCCATTGATTCAAGTACAATTGGTGCGTTTTCTGCGCAAAGTGTATCACCTGTTTTGATGTCCTTAAAACCTACTAGTGCTGCGATATCTCCGGCCTGTAAAGAATTAATCTGATTTTGCTTATTTGAGTGCATCTGATAAATTCTAGAAATTCTCTCTTTAGAACCCGATCTTGTATTCATTACATAGGTACCAGAATTTAATGTGCCAGAATATGCTCTTGTAAAACATAACCTACCAACATAGGGATCAGTAGCTATTTTAAATGCTAGAGCTGCGAAGGGCTCATTTGCATCCGGTTTTCTTTTTTCTTCTTCTCCAGATTTTGGGTTTGTTCCTTCAATTGCTTCAACGTCCAAAGGAGAAGGTAAGATTTCCATGACCATGTCTAGCATAGTTTGTACACCTTTGTTCTTAAAGGCTGAGCCACACATCATTGGAACAACCTTACCAGAAATTGTTGCCTCTCTAAGTGCATCTAATATCTCTCTTTCAGTTAAAGAGTTTTCGTCCTCAAAATATTTTTCAAGTAAACTATCATCAAATTCAGCAACCGCCTCTAATAAATTTGAGCGATACTCTCTTGCCTCATCTAACACTTCACTCGGAATTTCAACTTCTTTGAATGTCATCCCTTGATCTTCTTCATTCCAAACGATCCCTTTAAAATTAATTAAATCTACAACGCCTTTAAAATCAGCTTCGTTTCCAATTGGAATTTGTAATGGTAAAGCGTGAGAACCAAGCATCTCTTTAACTTGCTTGCATACGTTTAAAAAATTGGAACCTTGTCTATCCATCTTATTAACAAAACCTATTCTTGGCACGTTGTAATTATTTGCTAATCTCCAGTTTGTTTCAGATTGAGGCTCTACACCATCAACTGCTGAAAATAAAAAAACTAATCCGTCTAAAACCCTTAAAGATCTGTTTACTTCAACAGTAAAATCAACGTGTCCCGGAGTATCAATAATATTGACATGGTAATCTGTCCCTCGGTAGGGCCAGTTGAGGGTAGTTGCTGCAGAGGTAATTGTAATACCTCTTTCTTGTTCTTGCTCCATCCAGTCCATCGTAGCTGCACCATCATGAACTTCACCAATTTTATGATTCACACCTCCATAGTATAAAATTCTTTCAGTGGTTGTTGTTTTACCTGCATCAATGTGCGCTGCAATGCCAATATTTCTTGTATATTTTAAATCTCTTGCCATCTCAATTAAAATCTAAAATGTGAGAAGGCTTTATTAGCTTCAGCCATCTTGTGAGTATCTTGTTTTTTCTTAAAGGATGCTCCCTCTTCTTTGTATGCTGCTACTATTTCAGACGCAAGTCTTTGGCTCATTTTTTTTTCATTTCTATTTCTTGCAGCACTAATCATCCACTTGATCGCAAGAGAAACTCTTCTGTCTTCTCTGACAGGATGTGGGATTTGAAATGTTGCTCCACCTATTCTTCTACTTCTAACTTCAACGTGTGGCATAACATTTTCAAGAGCCTTTTCCCAAACTTTAATACTTTCAGAATCATCAATTTTTTGAGAAACCGCATCTAATGCTTCATAAAAAATTTTAAAGGCTATATTTTTTTTACCATCAAGCATAATGTTGTTGACAAATCTTGTAGCTAATTGACTGTTAAACTTAGAGTCAGGAGTTAAATATCTTTTTTTCGCTCTTTTCTTTCTCATCTAATTATTTTTTTTCTCTTTTAGCTCCATACTTTGACCTCCTTTGTGTTCTTTCACTTACACCAGAGGTATCAAGTGCTCCTCTTACGATATGATATCTGACACCAGGTAAATCTTTAACTCTTCCTCCTCTAACTAAAACAACAGAATATTCTTGTAAATTATGCCCCTCACCTCCAATATATGCATTTACCTCATTACCGTTAGTCAATCTTACCCTAGCCACTTTTCTCAACGCTGAGTTAGGTTTTTTTGGTGTTGTAGTATATACTCTAGTACAAACTCCCCTTCTTTGAGGACAAGAATTCAGGGCTAAAGACTTGCTCTTTTTCTTCAGAGAAACTCTTCCTTTTCTAACTAGTTGCTGTATAGTCGGCATATTTCTTTTAATTTTAAAGGCCGGCAAATTTAGCAATTTATTCATAAAAGATGAAATACTTTAGTGATTTTTTTGCTTTCGTTTTTTAAATATCAAATTA
>JAOOLD010000003.1 GCA_028408365.1 Bacteroidota bacterium | reverse complement strand
GTTTCTATTATTTCTATAACTTTTCCATATATATCCATTACCCTTACAACTACGTCTGACACTGATTTTCCTAAATCAATCGTAGCTTCATCTCTAAATGGATTCGGATATATTTTTATCTCACTTATTGCAGCTTCTCCGATGCTTGTCTCATTAAACAATACAGAATTAGATGTCTGTGTACACCCATTAGCATCTGTTACGATTACATAATAATTCCCTCCTTGAGTTACCAAGAACGACGTACCTCCTTGTATTGAAACATTAGGATTAGAAGACTCTCTCCACGAATATAAATAAGGAGATGTACCTCCAGTTAAAGAGGACACACTAAGTAGATAATTATTCTCAGTAACACTAATATTCAAAATATCTGGTTGCGTTACTGTAAAGGTTCTTACATCCGAACACTGATTAGCGTCTAATACATTTAATGTATATGCTCCAGCACTTAAATTATTAGCTGTACTTGAGGCTCCTCCGCTAGGTAACCATGAATATGAATATGGAGGTGTTCCTCCTGAAACTACTGCACTAATACTTCCTGTACTTGATCCAAAGCAATCTACTGCGACTACCCCGTTATTTGAAATTTCAACAGCTGATAGCTCCGAAATAGTAACAGTATCTGATGATGTACATCCTGGGTATATTAGATTTAAATTATTTGAATCAGAATAATGTGCTAATAATACATAAGTTCCAGCAATTAAGTTTGATGCTGTTGTAGTATTTGAAACTGTAACTCCAGGATTATTTACATTTTCCCAAGAGTAAGAGTAGTTTGTATTGTTTGTAATTGGGTTCAAAGCACTTACAGAACCAGTAGCAGATGAATTACACAATACATTTACCACAGAAGAGAAATTAATAGATGCTGTTGTTGATAATGAAAATGGAACGGTAACCTGATTGTTACCTCCGTTTATTATAGCACTAGAGCAACCATTAGCATCAGCTAATACAATTGTATGATTACCTGAACAAACATTAGTAATTAAGCTATCACTAGGCATAACACTTGATCCAGTATGCCCAGTTACATTATTAGTAAAAATACCTACATAAGGAGCTGTACCACCTGATAATTGTAATGAAACTGTCCCATCACAAGAACCAAGACATGTCTCAGTAGTGGAGGAATGAACACTATATAATAAATCTAATGGCTCAGTAACATGTATACTTGTGTTCACCATACAATTATTTGTATCTGTAACACTCACAGAGTATATACCAGCAGAGAGTTGATTGATAGTATCATTACTCCCACTAAAACCTGAAGGGCCAAACCACTGGTAAGAATAAGGTTCATGTGCTCCTAAAGCTGACACATACACTTTCCCATCATTTGCACCATAACAACTTACATGATAGCCTCCGTTATACTGATTTAATGCAGTAATATGTGCATTCATTGTATTTGTAACTGTATCTATGTCTCTAGAATCTGTAACTATACAACCTCTAGAGTCTGTAACTGTAATCGTATAGACTCCTGATAATAAACCTGTTGCTATTGCTGTTGTTTGAGGAGCAACACTATTATCATCCCATTGATAAGAATAGCCAGGTGTACCGCCAGATGCAACAGCTGTAAGTGAAGCTGTATTAACTCCTACACAGTAAGCCAAAATAGTCTGTGTATCATCTATATCTACAAATAACTCATTGGGTTGATTAATAAATACTGTATCACTTGCTACACAACCTTTAGCATCAGTCACAGTAACTGTATGTATGCCTGGAGTTAATGTATTTACAGTATCACCTTGTTGTCCGTTTGGCAGCCATGTAAAAGTGTAAGGAGCTGTACCTCCCCAAGCATATGCACTTGCCAAACCATCATTTGCTCCATAACAAGAAATCCACTCTATCTCACTAGCCTCCATTGACAAAGGTTCTGGCTGAGTTATGTCTATACTATCTACAACTTCACAACCTAATGCATCTCTAGTAGTAACATAATAACTTCCAAATAGTAAATTATTTGCAGTATCTGGCATACTAAAGCCTGTATGACCATTACTCCAGAAATATATATATGATGGAATACCTCCTGACGAAGTGACACTTGCGATACCGTCAGAATTAGCATAGCAACTTACATCCTGAACAACGCTAACTGTTGACTCAATTAGAGGGTTCTCATTAATTTGAATACTGTCCTCTAATGTACAACCCCAAGCATCTGTAACAGATATAGTATTATAACCAGCTTTCAAAGATGTGGCGATTAAATCTGTTTCTCCACTTTCCCACAAATAAGAATAATTAGGCATACCACCACTGACATACATTCTAGCACTACCAACACTATCTCCATAGCAAGCAATATCTAAAACAGTTAATAAGCTGTCTATACTTAAGCTGGTTGCAGGCTCTCCTACAGTTAATATATAATCTTCGAAACATTCCTGTGAATCATATATGTGTAGCCTGTAAGTGCCAGAAAAAAGATCTCTTAAAGTATCCCTTCCGATCATAAGTCCTGTATATCTTAAAGTATCTCCGCTAGAACTCATCCAGTAATATTTATATGGTGCGTAACTTCCTCCTCCATCTGCAATAATCATACCTGTACTATCTCCTCGACAAGACACACCGTAAACCTGTGGAGAGGCTGTTAGTGGAAGTTGTGAGGATATTACTTGTACTGTTGTGAACGTATCACACCCGTTTGCATCCATGATCTCTACAAAATAACTACCCGTGGAAACGTTAAATAAACTATCATTGTTAGACAAACTATTTAAATTATAATCAAACCATTCATAGCTGTATGGTGGCGTTCCTCCTGCTCCAAGTGCAATAATTGGTCCAGTAGTTGATCCGCTACAAACAGGTACTTTAGATTGAGCTATTGCTCTTAAAGGGAAAGCAGGTGAACCAATTGAAATAGTATCTCTAATGGAGCAATTATTATCATCAGTAACAGTTATGAAATAATTACCTGATGAAAGATGAGAAAAAACACTATCGTACGGAGGTGGGTTAGTATTGATTTGGTTATTAAGATAGAATGTAAATGGTGGTGCACCATTAATAACTTGAACAGCTATTTCTCCATCACTTCCATTGTGACAACTTACATTGGTTGGAACACTAGCAATTTGTAAAGCGATAGAATCTTGATAAATAATAAAGTTTTTTGTTCCTGAACATCCAGAGATTGGCTCTATAACTTGGGCAAAATATGAGCCAGGAAATAAACCGAAAAAAGAAGCAGATGAAAACACATTCTGTTGACTTTGAATGATACTTCCATTATTATCTAGTATGTTAATATTCCATGGAGGTTGTGATGTTAAAATGTTAGGAATTACAGTAACTTTACCATCATCACCTGTACAGCTAGTATTCTCAGTTATTAAATTTGATTGAATACCAGAACCAACAGTGATTTTTATAGAGTCAACAATAGTACCTGAACACTGACTTGTCATTGTTGCATAATATGTGGTTGTAGAAAGTGGCATAACACTTATTGAATCTCCATATCCGACTATGTTTCCAAGTCCGTCAGTCCATGTTGTTGAACCTGCAGCTACAGATACAAAAGGAATTGGACTGATGTTGTAAGAATTAACACCATTTGGAACAAATTCCCACCCTTCATTTGTCGCTGTCCAGTTTAATGGAAAATTTCTGTCTAAAATTTGAATAGGGTCATTAACTATATCAAAATTAGTACTAGTTGCATCAACTAAGCCCTGCACTGCAGCTCCTGCATTCCAAGTTGCACAAAGGGGTTTATCTTGCAGATACATTTCAATTTTATTTGAACCTTCATACATTCTAAGTTGTGAGGTGTATATCAAGTTATTGCATGAAAACATTGCCAAACCACACCATGTAACTACATACACTCTATTTGGTGCAGCACCATAAGAACCAAAATATATTGCACCAGCAACACCAGGATCTGTATCTTGCCAAGTAACCATTATTGAATTCTCTGGTGGCGTACCTGGGTTTGGGATAGCAGCATTTATCGCCCAAGGTGAATAACCACCTGCACTTGTTGTATCAAATGTTACATATCCATTTGAAGAAATGAGCATTTTGTTGTAAGTAACTCCGTAGAAATCAAAATCAAAGCCTAGATTGATTATTTGAGTGTAGGTATCATCTGTAACCAATGAATCAACTGATGCACTGATTGCATATAAATCTAAATTCTGCATACCACAAACTGTGGTATCATTTGTTAGAATTATCTGACTGTGTGAACTTTTTAATACAAAAAGCAGAATAAAGTATAATAGAATTCTTTTCATTAAAAAAACAGTAGAATTATCTAATTAAAGTAACAGTACCTTTCTCACTGTAAAACTCTCCATCTATGCCTTCAGCTTCCATTACATAGAAATAAACTCCCTCAGGAAGCATTTGTCCATCATATCCTTTACCGTCCCATGCTTTTTTCTCTCCCTCCCAAGAAAATACTGTCTCACCCCATCTATTATAAATTTCTACTGTAAACACATTCATTGCATGCTCACCAAAATCATAAGTATCATTAATTCCATCCCCGTTTGGTGTGAAGACATTATTAATTGGGTCATCAATGCCTTGTACTTCTACATTAAATGTTAATGAATCTGTGCAACCTGAAATAGTATTTTCAACTATTACATAAACAAAGTTGTTACCAACTGTATTAAATGTGTTAGTGAATATCTGTTGATTGGAATTAAAGTAAATATCAGCTGATTCATTAGGCAACCAATACCAATAATGATTGATTGGATCATTATTTGTTGTAGATGTATTATCTATAAAATCAACTTGATAAGGTGCTTTTTGAGGACCGGTATAATTTACAGAATCTACATCCGCGATAAAGAAATCAGCTGGCTCATCAAGATTAAATGTTTCTGTTATTGAACAACCATTAGCATCAGTTACGGTTACTAAGTAGTTACCTGCAGTCACATTGTATATTGAACTCATATTCATTGGACCGTTGATACTACCAATCCAGCTATACTGATAAATACCTCCTGAATTAGCAACACCTCCAGAAGGGTTCAACTCGATCCATCCATCGGAATCTCCTTTACACGAAATATCAAATGCTCCAGGGAAATTGCTAATATCACCACTTTCTGTTGCATTCGCTAATAATTGAGTTGGCTCAATTAAAGTTATATTATCAATTTCAGAGCATCCGTTAGCATCAGTCACTGTTATAGTATAATTACCAGCACTTAAAATATTTCCAGTATTTGCATTTGTTGAAACAACATTTCCAGTTGCATCAGCCCAGCTGTAATTAATAGGACTAAGTCCACCGCCATTTATTACGATTGCAGAACCATCACTCAAACCAATACATGAAATATTATATGGATTTCCGTTTTGATCTTCACCATAAAACGCGTTAGCATCAGTTGATGCAATAATTTGGTCTGGTTGATTGACATCAACACTAAATTGTCCCTGACAACCTTTGGCATCGGTTACTGTTAAAGTATAAGTTCCAGCAGATAAATTATTTGCGATAGCAGCATTTCCTCCGCTTGGTGACCAGCTGAATGAATAGCCCGGAGTACCTCCATCAGGCTGTGATGTTACAGAACCATCTTGAAGATTAAAGCAAGTAACATTAGAAATATTTATAAAATCGTTAGTTAAAGCATCAGGTTCCAAAACATCAAAATTTTGTGTTATATCGCAACCATTAGCATCAGTTATTGTAACTGTGTAAGTTCCTGGTTGTAAATTATTTAAATTTTGACTATTTATTTGATTTGATCCTATTGGAACAGATGTTGTTGTATCCCAAAGGAATGAAAAAGTTCCTGTCCCTCCACTAGGATTTAATGTAATTTGTCCATCAGTATCGGTGTAACAAGTTACATCAGTTACTATTCCGCCTGAAACAATTGCTGGAGGACCTGAAATTGTAAAAGGAAGAGATACATCACATCCACTATATACTTGACCAAAATTCGCACTGTCAGAATAATGAGCAACTAAATTATAATTTCCAGGAAATAGTAAGTTTGTCGAAGAGCCCGTATCAATAGTTGATGTTATTGGATCTGTTTCCCATGAATATGTAAAAATAGGATTAGGCCCTGGCCAAGGAATCCAAGCATATCCATCATTTGAATTGAAGCAAGAAGCATCAACAGTATTTATATTGTTGTTTACCACAACCACTCCAGAATCGACAAATTCTTGCCATGTCCCACCCCACTGAACAGTTCCAACGCAGTTATTTGCATCAGTGATATAAATACTATGATGTCCTGTACATAAATCTTTAATTAAGGTGTCTGAAATCAATTGAACCTTATTAGCTGCTGCAAACGGGAAAGTCCCAGTTTCTGAAAAATCATAGTAGTATGGCCATGTTCCACCCTCAACATCAACCCAAATTTGACCATTACATGCTCCAAAACAAGAAACATCAGCAACGTTGTAGGTATTATATTCTAACTGGTCTGGTTGATAGAGTTCAGTATTAATAGTTACTGCGCATCCATTTGTATCAGTGATAACGCATGCGTAACTTCCTGCATAGAGGGAAGATATTGATGAATCTGCTGAACTATAACCAGTGGGACCTGTCCATTGATAAGAATATCCTGGAACACCACCGCTTACCAGATTAATAGTAATAGATCCGTCATATAGTCCAAAGCATGTTACATCATTTTGTGATGTTGATACTCCTGAAGAAGTCATTGAATTAGTTATTGAATCTAAATCAAATGAGGTTGTTGCAATACAATTTCTATCGTCCATAACTATTACTGTATATAAATCTGCTTGTAAATTAAAGGCACAAGAGCTCTGTTGACCAAGAGGATCATTCCAAACATAATTATAAGGAATTGTACCACCAGATGCAACTGCACACAATTGCCCAGAGTTTGTCCCTGAGCAGTATGAATATACTGTCATAGTATCATCAATTGAAACTACTAACTGTGCAGGTTCTGTTATAACTACAGTATCTTGAGCTGTACATCCTTTGCTGTCAGTGACATATAAAATGTGTACACCAGGTGTTAGATTAATAGCATTTTGACCACTCTGACCATTTATACTATCCCAAACATAAGTGTAGGGTGATGTACCGCCGGTGGCTGTTCCATATGCCATACCATCATCGAACCCGAAACATTGAACTGGTTGGACAATTGTTGCTTGAGCAAAGATTTCAGTAGGCTGATTAATTGTAAATTCAACAATTTTTCGACAACCCTCCAAATCTTCAATAATAATGTCATGCCCTCCATAACAAAGATTATAAGCAGTGTCTGGACCACTACCAAAATATGTTTGGCCATTATCCCAAAAATAATTATGCTGTAGCACTCCACCTGTTGAGGAAAGTTGTGCAATACCATCACAACCATTAAAACATGATACATCCTGCAGGATTGAAACAAACCCTTGTATTTCAGGGTTTACATTTATAATTTCTATACTATCTCTTAGAGTACAATTGTTGGCATCAGTAAAGGTTACACCTTGCCACCCTGCCCAAAGATTGCTATTAATTTGTGTTGAATCTCCGTTATCCCATGCAAAGATATATGGGAACTGCCCACCTTGAACATTTGATATAGCCTTTCCTGTTGAATCTCCATAACAAATTACATGCTCTAGTAAATTTACAGTTGAAGTTAAAACGTCCTGGGGTTCTTCTACAAGAATCTGAGCTTGCTCTGGGCACCCAAAATTAAATGAAAAAGCACCTGGAACAGTATCAAATATATAAAAGTCATAATTATTACTTGGCAGATTATCAAAAGTCACTGTATCTATAATGTTATCTTGAAATGCAATTGTATCATTTCCAAGCATTAGAACTGCAATGCTAGTGCTAAATCCACCTGAAACAACAGCTATAATTTCACCAGTTGAGTCACCTTTACAAGCAACATCAGTTTTAATTATTGTATCAATATTTAAAGGAGTAATAGATTGCAAAACTACTAAGTCCCTTTCGTAAGTACAGCCTAAACTATCAGTAACAGTAACTTTAAAATTACCAGCTGGCAAATTTGTTGCAGTCTGGCTTGTAGACCATACAGTTCCTGATGCATCAGTCCAAATGTATTCATAATATTCATCTCCAGAGTTATTTACGCCATCTGGATCAAAAGGAAATCCACCGTTAGCATAAACTGTAGATGACGCAGTACTATCTCCGAAACATGCGTAAGCAGTATCTTTACTTGGGCAAACAAGCTTATATATCTTAAAATCTAATTGACCTGATGATCCAATGTAATCATTGTAGATATCTTCATAGAAAAAATTAAATTGTGTTCCGTTGCCTGCAACTACATATTCATACAAATGTGAGGAATTATAAACATCATTTATTGGTCTAAGATTATTTGTTCCATTAATTGCCCAAGGATTTGATAAATGAGGAATAGGAGGATTTTGGTTAAAAATATATGCTGCGTCCATGTAATTAACAAAAAGCGTATCTCCAAAAGTTCCAGAAACTTCAACTAAATACTCAAGTCCGGGCATTGTAGCTATAGAAGTAGTATAGCTAAATTGATTATCAAAATCCATTGAAAAAGATTCTAAAAGTATTCGAACTTTTGTTTGATTATCACCACATGCATAAAGAGAATCAGGTTGCAAAATAGTTATAACAGTATCATCTGAAATACAACCTATATTATCTGAAATACTCAAAGTGTAAGAACCCTGAGGTAAATTATTGATGGTATCTAATGTATTTATATTATCAATGAAGAACTGATATGGTGGAAAGCCAAAATTAGTATCAGCTTCAATCACTATGGTACCAGAGGAGTCTCCAAAACAGGAGGCACTAACAGATTGAATATTAGCAAATTCAAGAATGTTCAATCTCCACTGTACACTAATAGTATCAGTTTTGGCACAACCAAAACTATCCTCTACCTTGACTGTTACAGTTTTTCCATTTGTTCCAGGATTAACAAGAACTGTAGAAGAATCACTTATCAAATTAGGACCGAATGGAGTTGTTTCGTTCCATGTGTAGTTATAAATTGGGATATTCAATTTGAGCTCATATATTTTAAACGTTAATGAACCCGTATAACTCTGATTGTTGTTAAAGAAAATTATCTCATGTATGCCATCTCCAATAAAAGGGTAGTAATATTTGTGATTCGTATTGTAAGAGTTTGGAACTGGAGTATGAGTAAAATTTCCATCAAAAGACCAATCAAGATTGGGTATGGGTGAATTAAAATTTCTGTAAGCAGCATCGTATTGTAATCCAGAAAAATCAGAGTAAGTTCCTGTTACTTCTAAAAGATATGTTTTACCTATTTCTAATGTATCTGAAAAACCAAAAATATTTGGTGTATTCGGACTTCCTATGTTTATGGTAATATCATTTAATAAAATTGTATCATTAGTAAGATTTCCACCAGAGACTGCAACTTCTAATACTGTATCTTCTCCACATTCAATTAACAAAGGTTGATTGTATGCATTGGATACGATGATATCATTTGGCTCAACTAAAGAATATTGTGCAGTTACTGGTCCGTTATTATAAAAGTCGTATGCGTGTAGTTCGTAATTACCTGCACATCTGTTGGTGTAAGTAGCCACATGAGATGGATTGTACCAAACAGACCCCAAAGAGTCAACTTTTAGAGTATCACCATTAGAATTAAACCAATAGTATGTGAATGGAGGAACTGAATGAATTCCAACATCCACCATCTTTGCAAAAAGTCTACCGTCACAATCTCCATAACAAGAGGGATTGATTTCAGAAATCGAATCAATGTTAAATTGGGGTGAGACATTTTGGGGATCTAAGAACAATGTATTTGAAACAGTACATCCATTAGTGTCAGTTATTTGTATTGAGTATCCTCCATTAAAAGTATTGGAATAACCAAGTAATGTTTGTACTAAAACACCCTGATTTGTAAGTGGGTTACCCACAGAGTCAAGCCATAAGATGCTGTATGGAGTTGTACCTCCACTAATAGAGTCTATAGTAATAGATCCGTCCTGAGTATATGCAAAGGTGGGATTAATTTGCGATGTAAAAAGCTGAAGTGGATCAGGCTGAGTCATTAAAATTGTGTCACTAACGCAAAAAGAGGACCATGACTTGTCTTCTACTACAACCAAATATTGTCCAGCGGCAATGTTGGGAAAGATAAAAGATATATTATTTGATTGTTGAGTGCTTACAAATCCAGTAGAGTTAGATATTTCACTTAATGTATATACATACCTAGGTCCGCTATATGACTGATTTCCTGATCCTATACTATTTGTATCAACATTTATTTGTATAACCCCTACTCCATTGTAACAATTAATACTATCAAAAACAGAAGCTGTAGCAATACATGGGTTAAATTGTACATCAATACATTTAGAGTATGTACATGAACTTGCATCTGTGACAGTTAGACAAAAAGTGTCAGAACACAAATTGATGATGCTTGAGTTAAAGCCCGAGTTTGATGAAAAAATAGTTCCATTCGTATCCCACTGAAAGTTGTAAGGGAAATTTCCTGTTGTGGGTGTTGCAAAAATTGAACCATTACATAAAAGCGGATCTGTGACATTATTTACTGATGTATTAACTTGCAATGGAGTTAAATTCACATCAATTGTATCTCTGGAAACACATCCTGTTGTTGTTTCTGTAACATTTAAAAAATACAATCCGTTACTGTTTGAGCTAGCGAATGTTATCGTGTCATCAGTTGAAATTAAATTCTCAATAATACCTGAACTATTTGAAAGTTCATAATCATAAGAAAAAGATCCAGTACTCGTCATATTCATTGTAGCCGAGAGATTTATGGACTCATCACAAACATCATAATTGGAAATGAAACTAGCATCACAAGCGTTCACAATTGTAATAGTTCCATTAACAATACATCCTGAACTATTGATAAAGTAAGAGTAGGTGCCGACACTAAGGTTTTGTATTGTATCTCCATTAGTCCAGTTGTTTAGTGTTGAACCGGTTGATCCAGAACTCCAAAATATGCTGTAAGGCGGATTGCCACCAGATGCAGTTATAGCAACTGATCCTAAATTATTTGGCCCTAAAATATTAGAGGTATAAACAGAAGCAGATAAAACACCTGTGGAAACAGTAAAAGTATCAATTGTTACACAGCCATTGTCAAGATTGGCAGCAGTCATATAATAAGTACCTGCTCCAACAGCTGGCAGCAAAACTGAATCAAGAATAGAATTAGCTGAAAAAAGTACACTTCCAGATGAGTTAGAAAGTGCGTAATCAATTCCAAGCGTCGGATTCAAATAACTACATCCACTAAGATTTGCTGTTAATTGGGTGGTAGAATTAATACAAAGGTCTAGTAATCCAGAATAGGAAAACAAACCGCCAGGAGCTGAAATAAAAATTGTATCATTACTAAATGTGCCTAATCCTACATCAATAAAAGTGAGTAGATATGTACCTGAGGGAGCATTAAAAAAAGTATCAGCTGTAGCTGTAGTATTTGTAGGTCCGTAAGCAGGCAGATTGGTGCTTAGATCTTCCCAGTAAAATGTATAATTTCCTGATCCAGGATTTACTGAAGCTACAACCTGACCATCATTTGCACTAACTGATGATGCATTAGTAATACTATATGTAACCTGCGCATTTGAATCAAAAAATATTAGCATAGATAACACTAATAAAAACGATTTCAGTTTTAAAAAACTAATTCTAAATTTTAAACTATTAAAAAAATTAATCATATTATAAATTTTTCATTTTGATAAACCACAAGATTAATCCATTATTAATTTCTTGTAGAATATTTGATCTTCGTCTATTTCTATCTCCACAAAATAGGTTCCTTTAGCCTTGTTTTTAGACTTTATTAAAACCTTATCTTTATTCTTTGTTTCTATTATTTCTATAACTTTTCCATATATATCCATTACCCTTACAACTACGTCTGACACTGATTTTCCTAAATCAATCGTAGCTTCATCTCTAAATGGATTCGGATATATTTTTATCTCACTTATTGCAGCTTCTCCGATGCTTGTCTCATTAAACAATACAGAATTAGATGTCTGTGTACACCCATTAGCATCTGTTACGATTACATAATAATTCCCTCCTTGAGTTACCAAGAACGACGTACCTCCTTGTATTGAAACATTAGGATTAGAAGACTCTCTCCACGAATATAAATAAGGAGATGTACCTCCAGTTAAAGAGGACACACTAAGTAGATAATTATTCTCAGTAACACTAATATTCAAAATATCTGGTTGCGTTACTGTAAAGGTTCTTACATCCGAACACTGATTAGCGTCTAATACATTTAATGTATATGCTCCAGCACTTAAATTATTAGCTGTACTTGAGGCTCCTCCGCTAGGTAACCATGAATATGAATATGGAGGTGTTCCTCCTGAAACTACTGCACTAATACTTCCTGTACTTGATCCAAAGCAATCTACTGCGACTACCCCGTTATTTGAAATTTCAACAGCTGATAGCTCCGAAATAGTAACAGTATCTGATGATGTACATCCTGGGTATATTAGATTTAAATTATTTGAATCAGAATAATGTGCTAATAATACATAAGTTCCAGCAATTAAGTTTGATGCTGTTGTAGTATTTGAAACTGTAACTCCAGGATTATTTACATTTTCCCAAGAGTAAGAGTAGTTTGTATTGTTTGTAATTGGGTTCAAAGCACTTACAGAACCAGTAGCAGATGAATTACACAATACATTTACCACAGAAGAGAAATTAATAGATGCTGTTGTTGATAATGAAAATGGAACGGTAACCTGATTGTTACCTCCGTTTATTATAGCACTAGAGCAACCATTAGCATCAGCTAATACAATTGTATGATTACCTGAACAAACATTAGTAATTAAGCTATCACTAGGCATAACACTTGATCCAGTATGCCCAGTTACATTATTAGTAAAAATACCTACATAAGGAGCTGTACCACCTGATAATTGTAATGAAACTGTCCCATCACAAGAACCAAGACATGTCTCAGTAGTGGAGGAATGAACACTATATAATAAATCTAATGGCTCAGTAACATGTATACTTGTGTTCACCATACAATTATTTGTATCTGTAACACTCACAGAGTATATACCAGCAGAGAGTTGATTGATAGTATCATTACTCCCACTAAAACCTGAAGGGCCAAACCACTGGTAAGAATAAGGTTCATGTGCTCCTAAAGCTGACACATACACTTTCCCATCATTTGCACCATAACAACTTACATGATAGCCTCCGTTATACTGATTTAATGCAGTAATATGTGCATTCATTGTATTTGTAACTGTATCTATGTCTCTAGAATCTGTAACTATACAACCTCTAGAGTCTGTAACTGTAATCGTATAGACTCCTGATAATAAACCTGTTGCTATTGCTGTTGTTTGAGGAGCAACACTATTATCATCCCATTGATAAGAATAGCCAGGTGTACCGCCAGATGCAACAGCTGTAAGTGAAGCTGTATTAACTCCTACACAGTAAGCCAAAATAGTCTGTGTATCATCTATATCTACAAATAACTCATTGGGTTGATTAATAAATACTGTATCACTTGCTACACAACCTTTAGCATCAGTCACAGTAACTGTATGTATGCCTGGAGTTAATGTATTTACAGTATCACCTTGTTGTCCGTTTGGCAGCCATGTAAAAGTGTAAGGAGCTGTACCTCCCCAAGCATATGCACTTGCCAAACCATCATTTGCTCCATAACAAGAAATCCACTCTATCTCACTAGCCTCCATTGACAAAGGTTCTGGCTGAGTTATGTCTATACTATCTACAACTTCACAACCTAATGCATCTCTAGTAGTAACATAATAACTTCCAAATAGTAAATTATTTGCAGTATCTGGCATACTAAAGCCTGTATGACCATTACTCCAGAAATATATATATGATGGAATACCTCCTGACGAAGTGACACTTGCGATACCGTCAGAATTAGCATAGCAACTTACATCCTGAACAACGCTAACTGTTGACTCAATTAGAGGGTTCTCATTAATTTGAATACTGTCCTCTAATGTACAACCCCAAGCATCTGTAACAGATATAGTATTATAACCAGCTTTCAAAGATGTGGCGATTAAATCTGTTTCTCCACTTTCCCACAAATAAGAATAATTAGGCATACCACCACTGACATACATTCTAGCACTACCAACACTATCTCCATAGCAAGCAATATCTAAAACAGTTAATAAGCTGTCTATACTTAAGCTGGTTGCAGGCTCTCCTACAGTTAATATATAATCTTCGAAACATTCCTGTGAATCATATATGTGTAGCCTGTAAGTGCCAGAAAAAAGATCTCTTAAAGTATCTCTTCCGATCATAAGTCCTGTGTATCTTAAAGTATCTCCGCTAGAACTCATCCAGTAATATTTATATGGTGCGGAACTTCCTCCTCCATCTGCAATGATCATACCTGTACTATCTCCTCGACAAGACACACCGTAAACCTGTGGAGAGGCTGTTAGTGGAAGTTGTGAGGATATTACTTGTACTGTTGTGAACGTATCACACCCGTTTGCGTCCATGATCTCTACAAAATAACTACCCGTAGATAAAGAATCTACAAAATTTGATGAGGAAATAGAAACAGTGTCACCGAAATTAAACCATTCATAGCTATATGGTGGCGTTCCTCCTGATCCAGAAACTGAAGCAGTAGCCGTATTCTGACCAAAGCAAGTATTAAGAGTATCTTCAATAAGAAGTTGGAGAGGAAAACCTGGTGCTGAAATATCAATTGGTACGGTTATGTCACAATATGCGTTGTCACTGACAGTAATACTGTATGTACCTGAGCTGAGTGTTGTGAAAACAGTATCATATGGAGGTGGGTTAGTGTTTAAGACTCCATTGATGTAGTAACTAAATGGATTCAGCATGTTGGTTAAAACCTCAACGGAAATCATTCCGTTAATGTCATCCCAACAACTTACATTTTGAGATGAAATTTTAAATTCAATAGGAGTTATTGTGTCAGATGGAAGTGATTCATTTGCGCAAGTAGACTCATTTGTCATGTAAAAGTACTGAGCTCCATTTGGAATCAATGAAGAGTCAATTGTATAAATATCTGATGGGAAAGATACATCTGCGATGTTGATATATGGACCTCCAATGTTGTCAGATGCATAAAGATGATACAATGTAGAATTGTTGGCTCCAGTGTTGTGATTCCAGTCTAAAGTAACGTTACCATTTCCATCAACGAAAGCACATTTCAAATCTGGTGCTGGCAATGATGCTGCTTGAGTAACTTCGATTGTTATTGTTGCAAAAGTAATAGCATTTGCAGGACAGAAATCATCATATGCTTTTATTGCAAAATTGTAAATATTTGATACATTACCACAACCTGCATCCGAGGCAATATGAGTACATGCTGTTTGCCACTCAAAAATTCCGTTTACAATTGATGGAGATGAAAAAGGTGGTGGATTACCTAAATTATCAGTGAATGTAGCGCAGGGTGGGCTGGCACAATCCGTGGTTGTTATGAAATCACCCGCCATTTGACCTCCAGTAATTTCTAAAGATACATCTTGTGGTATACCAGCTGCATATAAATCAGCATCAGAAGCGCTAATATTGAACGAAACTAAAGTTCCAGCAGCTACTGAAGTATAATATGGTGTTGGTGCTGGAAATGGTGCTGGAATAGCTGGAGGTAAGTTTGCATTTCCACCTGCCAGTGGTGGACAAGCAATTAAAACTGCTTGAATTTCTCTGTAAATTTGAGCAACTAACTGATTACATTTATATGCATCAACTCTTACTACAGTTACAAAATTTCCAGAAAGGTTAGATGTGTAAGATATCTGACCGTTTTGAGGGTTAAGAGTAGGGTTTCCGGGAAGAGGGTTGTTTGCAGTGTAAGGGGGTGTATATGTTAGTAAGCCAGGAGTTATAGGTGGATTATATGCGCCAAAAAAGTCATCTAATGGCTCATCCCAACTGTAGACTAAACTATCCATTTCTTGATCTGAAGCGTTGTGTGTGTATGAAAAGGGATATCCTGTACAAATAATTGTTTTTGGACTTTCGTTAAATATTGGTGAAGAATCAAAACATGGATCAGTTGGTGTTGAATTTCCGAAAGGATCAATATATGCAAACATTGAGGCTCTCATAGTAAATCCGTCAGAACTAGGTGTAGCTAAGTTTACAATAGCTCCGTTTCTACAACATGAATCCCATGTAAAGTGCCATCCGTGCGTAGTTGGTGTTGGAGGATTGGAAATTGGAGGTGCACCAACTAAAGCTATTGGCAATGATTGATATATATACTCTTCGACAGCTCCAACTGGGTTTGTAGAACAATCTAGTGCAGGATTACCACTGTTTGTAACATCACAATCTGGTGATATGTCAGTATTTGAAATAAATTGTAAACTGATTGTAGATACTGTTGGGTGATTCCAAACATTTAGCGTCTGATTGTTTGTTGGTAAAGAGATACCATCACAATCTCTGTAGAGTTTCATTGTGAAGATATACTTTCCAACATCTGGGTTTAGAGGATCTTTGATACACTCCCAAGTAATCTCTCCTCCCATAATGTGACTAGCACGAACACCAAATGATAGAAAAACCAAAAGAATTAGTCCAACTATCTTATTCATAATCGATTATTTTGAACAAATTTACAAAATTCACTTCTAATAAAGCGATTTAAAGTTAAGTTTTGTTTTGAACTTGCCTATCTTAATAAATTGATATGACCATTCGTTTGATACACTTGACCTGAAATACCAACAGCATCTAACACAAAATAATAAACTGATTCAGTAAGGATTTTTCCACTGTATCCTCGACCATCCCACTTAAAATTAATTTCGTTCCACTCAAAAACCTTTGTTCCCCACTTATTATAAATTTTAACATTAATTTCTGAAAATAGAGACTCATTAAATCCATAATAATCATTTATGTTATCTCCATTTGGAGTAAAAGTATCAAATGTATCATATCCTTCAATTTCTATCTCAAATTTTGATGTATCGTTACATAAATTAGAAAGCTCTTCATTTGAAGCAATTAGTTCAATTGTATATTTCCCCTGACTTGTGTAAGAAGTGCTCACAGCCTCAAAACTGTTAGTAGAAATCGAAGTTCCATCACCAAATTTCCATTCAAATTGGTTTGCATTTTCACTCAAATTAATAAAATCAATTACTGTAGGTTCAACCCAATTATAAGAAGCAGTAGTAAAATTAGAAATAATAGGATCAGGCTCATCTAATACAAATAATGTATCGAACTCACATCCGTTGTAGTCAGAAATTTGGATTTCATAGCTCCCTTTTTCTAAATCATTCAAATTTTGAGTATAATTTTGATTTAATGTGAAAGAATTTGTCAGTATGCCATCATTAAAAACACTACAATTGTAGGGAGATGTTGCTGAATTTAAAGCTAGTGACACACTACCGTCTGATGAAGCATTACAGTTAGGATTTTGGGTTGTCAAATTGAGATTTAAATCACCAGGCTCACCAAGCTTGATGTTTTTTAATGTATCAGTAATACAATTCTTGTTATCAACAATCCATGCAACATAATTATCTGCAAATAAACTATCAAAAAAGCTAACTTGAGTTTCATCAACATAGCTATCACTAGATATAAAATATTTGTGATATGGTAAATTACCACCATGCCCTTGCAATAAAATATTTCCATTATTATGAGCATGGCAAACATTATCTGTAATATTTACAACAGTAACATAAAATGAATCAGGCTGCAATATTCTAATCGTATCAACAAAAGGACCACATTCAAGGCTATCGAATATGTGTATCGTGTAAAAGTCTGATGATAAATTATTTTGATTTTTACCAAAACCAATTGTATCATACTCGGAGCTAACCCAGATATAAGAATATGAAGAATCTGTGAATGGTACTCCACCTGAGGCCAAGACCTCAGAAAAACCGTCTTTACCCCCAAAGCAAGTAACATCAATATTTATAACTTCATTAGACTTAAGTGGCCCACCAAGCTCTGCTATATAAAAAGTATCGACTGATGTACACTGGTTTTCATCAGTTGCTCTAACAATATAGTGGTTAGATGTTAAATTATTGATAAAGTGGTTTGTATCATTATTTAATGACCACAAAAAATCACTGCTTCTCTCAGAACTAGTGCTAACTGAAATATAACCATCATTACCTTCATAGCAACTTACATTTTTCATACTATCAATTTGAATTAATAGCTGATCATATTCCAAAATTTCAATTTCTAAATTTTCAGAACATCCTAAACTATCATAAACAGCAATGTGATAATTTTTTGCTGGTAAAGATGTAAATATCGAGTCGACTTGGACAGTGAGTCCACTATCTACTGAATAACTTAGTGGGTAAATACCAGTTGAATATATTTGTATAAAACCATCATTAACTGCATAGCAAATGGAATCTGAATTAAAATTTACTGAGTCAATCGTTAAAAGATTTTCAAAATTTAATGCGCCAACAAAAGTAGTATCAACAGTCCCCCAGCTAGGCGATCCAATACAACCGTTATTATCAACAACACTTAACACAAATGTATCTGAACTCAATGAGAAAATTGTATCACCAATTCCATAACCACTTGAACCAGAACTGGAAATCCAACTATGAAAAAATGTTGATGTACCTCCTGATATTTCTAATATTATTTGACCATCATTAGAACTATTAAAGCAAGTTTCCTCAGTGATACCATTTGAACGTACTTTAAAAAGTAAAGTATCAGGATTCTCTAAAATTAAACTGTCACTCACAATACAACCAATAGAGTCAATTATACTTACTTTATAGGAACCTGAACTTAGACTATCAATTCTATTCGACAATAAAGTATCATTCCAAATTGTAATGAATGGACTTTCCCCCCCACTAAAATAAACATCAATTTCACCATCAGAATTTCCGTAACATCTAATTTCACTCTTAATTAATGAATCTATTCTTAATGAGTTATCAACGATTTCAACAGTATCTAAATACTCGCATGCATTTGCATCCAAATATCTAATTTGGTATTGTCCAGAACAAAGAAATGAAAATGTTGAATCAACAGAAATTGGACCTTGAGGTATGTTACTTCCAAATCGATTCACATAATAGTAAAAAGGAGAAATTCCACCTGTGACAAGTCCCGCTGTAATCATTCCATTACAATTCGAAATATTAGAGCATGTATTTTCAACAGACAGAGCATTAGTTAAACTCAACTCATCGGGCTGAGAAATATAAAAAACATTTGAGGAATCAAAGCAAGTTTCTGAATTTGACTTCGCAATAAGTCCATAATATCCTGGAACAAGATCATTAAAATAGGTACCTGAATCCGTAATCAGCTGCGGAGTATTTACTGTATATCTCCATAATTCATACTTATAGCAAGGGTCCGGAAATAATAATTTAAAAGTACCATTTGAATCATTATTGCAAATTACATCAGATACTTGCGATGCCATGCTAATATTAGCATTAGAATCAATTTTTAGTTCAACAAATAAACTATCTCTACAAAAATTTTCATCTTCTATATAAAGGTAATAGTTTCCATTTTGTAAAGAGTTGAAAGAATTTTGTTGAGACCAACTTAGGCCACTGTCAATCGAAAAACTAAGATTATAAATTGAGCTAGAAAATATTTCTATATAACCATCACCACCACAGCATGATTCATTAACTAGATTAATAGAGTCAATGTTAGTAGGTTGAACTTGCCCTAAATAGAAATAGCCAAAGTTTTTTACACATAAGCTATCATCCCTAACCGAGATATCATATGTTGAGCTTGAAAGAGAATCTATCGTGATTGTGTCAATAAATATTGGTGCAGAAAAATTTAATCCTCCATCAAGAGAATATGAAAAATTTCCATTTCCACCTGTGACTATGATTTCTATTACTCCATCTCCTTTCATGCATGTTTCAAGATTTGAATTAACAATAATTTGTATAGAATCATTGCATGGCGAGGGCATGATTGAACTTTGGGCACTTGATGCAAATGAAAATTTTAACAATAAAAATGATAAAAATCCCAATAATAATATGTTTGAATTTCGCAACCTAAGAAATAACATTTAATTGATCGTTTTACTAATTTTAATCTAGTATAACAAATGTAGAAAATCTTTTCTATTTTGCATAATAATATATTTTTAAGACTAATTTTACAAAAAAAACATTGAACGACTATTTGAATCATTTAAATCCTGAGCAAAAACTAGCAGTAGAACAAATAGACGGCCCAATGATTGTTATTGCAGGAGCTGGCTCTGGAAAGACTAGAGTTTTAACATATAGAATTGCTCATTTAATAAAAAATGGAGTTAATCCGTTTAATATTCTTTCATTAACCTTCACCAACAAAGCGTCTAGAGAAATGAGGGACAGGATACAAAAAATTATTGGAGATAATGATGCTAAGAATATTTGGATGGGGACATTTCACTCTGTATTTTCTAAAATTCTGAGAATCGAATCTCACTACATCAACTATCCAAAAAATTATACAATTTACGACACTGAAGACAGTAAAAGTTTAACTAGATCCATTATTAAAGAGCTAAACCTGAATAAGGATTTTTATAAAGTTAATATAATTAGATCTAGAATATCGACTATGAAAAACAACTTTATCTCTCCAGATGAGTATGTCAATAATCCGGAAATTGTATTACAAGACAAAATAGCCAAAAGGACAAAATTCATAGATATTTACAAATCATACATAAACAGATGTATTAAATATTCTGCAATGGACTTTGATGATTTATTAATTAATACATACAAATTATTGAATTCTTTTCCGGAAATACTTTTAAAATACCAAAGAAAATTCGAGTATATCTTAATTGATGAATATCAGGATACCAATCATATTCAATATTTAATTATAAAAAAGCTTGCTGCATTAAATGAAAATATATGTGTAGTTGGTGATGATGCGCAAAGCATATATGCTTTCAGAGGAGCAAACATACAAAACATACTTAATTTTCAATCTGATTATCCTGATTTTAAATCATTCAAGCTAGAACAAAATTACAGATCAACAAAATCAATTGTAGAGACTGCTAATCATCTTATCAGCTTTAACAAAAAACAATTACAAAAAAAAGTTTGGACTAACAATAGCATTGGAAGCTCTGTAGTTATACACAAATGTAGCTCTGATAATGAAGAAGCAAAGTTGGTGGCAAATACAATTTTTGATTTAAAAATTAGAGATGATTTCTTTAACAATGACTTTTGTGTTCTTTACAGAACAAATGCCCAATCAAGAGCGATTGAGGAAGCTTTAAGAAAGAAAAACATAAATTATAAAATTTATGGTGGAATATCTTTTTATCAAAGAAAAGAAATTAAAGATATCTTAGCTTACTTTAGAGTGATAGTAAATCAAAATGACGATGAATCTTTAAAAAGAATAATAAACTATCCCAGTAGAGGTATTGGATTAACAACATTAAACAGATTAAGTCTTAAAGCAATAGAAAATAATAGAAGCATTTGGAGCATAATTAAAAACATAGAGAATATTGATATCAACATCAATAAAGGTACAAAGAACAAGTTGATTGAATTCTATGAACTTATTCAAAAGTTCATATTGATGAGTCAAAAATGCGATGCTTATACTCTTGCAAACGATATTATTCACAGCTCAAAAATTTATACAGAACTACACAATGATAAAACACCTGAGGGTGTAAGTAGATTTGAAAATATTCAAGAATTATTAAATGGAGTTAAAACTTTTGCAGAGCAATCAGAAGATGAAGTTTCTCTTGGTAATTATCTGCAAGAAATTGCATTAATCACAGATATGGATAACGAAAATGACAATGAAGCAGACAAAATAACACTCATGACTATTCATGCAGCTAAAGGACTTGAATTCCCTAATGTATTTGTAGTTGGAATTGAGGAAAACCTATTTCCATCGATGTTGAGCTTGGAAAGTGAGCAAGATTTGGAAGAAGAAAGAAGATTATTTTATGTTGCAATTACTCGTGCCATGAAAAATTTATTCTTATCATACTCTACATTTAGATTCAGATGGGGGCAGTACATTGACTGCTCTGAAAGCAGATTTTTAAATGAACTAGATGATAAATATGTAGTTAGAAATGAACAAGAGGTTCACTTTTCGAAGCCTAAATTTAGTTTCAAAAAAAAGTCATTTCCAACAACTAACAGAAGCTTGAAGTCAGTAAAAAAAATAGAAAATCATGAAGCTGAAAATTATGTCGGGCATAAATTTTCTATCGGAGATCGAATTGAACATCAAAATTTTGGCAAAGGATCAATATCAAATATTGAAGGATTTGGTTCAAGCACTAAAGCATGTGTAAATTTTGACAACTTTGGCGAAAAAACTTTATTGCTAAAGTTTGCCAAATTAAAGCTCTTGAATAATTGACAAAGAAGTTTGCTTGTCAATATTTAGCTGGTCTATTAACTTATCCTTACTTTCAAACTTAATTTCATTTCTGATTTTTTTTATCACCTCTACTTTTATAATTTCTCCATAAATATTTTCTGTGAAATTAAAGATATGTACCTCAACCTTTTTTTCATCAAAAATATCATTTTCAAATGTAGGGTTATAGCCTACATTCATCATTGCTGAATACCTGACATTTTTTACATATGCATGAACAGCGTACACTCCATTTTGAACATGAACTTTTTCTTCACTAATTTGAAGATTTGCTGTTGCAAAGCCTAACTCTTTTCCAATTTTATTTCCTTTAGTAACAATGCCACTAAAAAAATAGTGATAACCTAGCAGTCTGTTAGCTATTTCTATCTTACCAGAAGCTATTAAACTTCTAATTTTAGTTGAACTAACTACAATTTCAGAGTTTTGATACACATCAACTTTTTTTAATGAAAATCCTAAAAGTTTTGAATATTGTTGCAAACTATCAAATGTTCCATTTCTATTTTTTCCAAATTGATGGTCATATCCGACAATTAAATATTTCAAGCTCAATTTGTCAACCAGAAAATCTCTGACAAAATCTAGTGGATCAATCTTTGAAAAATTTTTGCTAAATTTTTGTATGACTAAAAAATCTAATGACATCAACTTAAAAAGCTCAATTTTTTCTTCAATTATTGTAATTAAATCAAGGCTTGAGTTATTGTTTATTAAAACTTTTCTAGGATGAGGTTCGAAGGTAAAAACAACTGATTTTAACTTTGACTTTTTTGCAGTTTTAATTAGCTCTTCAAAAATTTTTTTGTGCCCAGTGTGTACTCCATCAAATGTACCTATAGTTACTGCTGTTTCAACATCACTTGGAAAATCGTCAACTGAATAAATTACTTGCAAATTTGATTAATTGAAGTGTTAAAAATTTGTTCAAAATTAATAATTAATTTATATAGCTTTTCATACTTTAAAAACAAATTAAAAACATTAAGTTTGCTCAATAGAAAACTTACAAAAAAATTAATTTAATGGCAAAGCAAAAAGGAAAGGTCGCTCAAGTTATTGGACCAGTAATCGATGTAACTTTTGATCTAAATGATACCAGTCTACCAGATATTTACGATTCTTTAGAAATCATAAGGGAGAACGGTGACAAACTAATACTAGAATGCCAACAACACATTGGAGAAGATACTATCAGAGCAATCTCAATGGAATCTACTGATGGTATCAGCAGAGGTGTTGAGGTAACATCAACAGGAGCCCCAATAAAAATGCCAATTGGAGATGCCATTAAAGGAAGAGTATTTAATGTTGTTGGAGATGCTATTGATGGAATGGAAAATCTAGACAATGAAAATGGTCTTCCGATACACCGAGAAGCCCCTAAATTTGAAGATCTTTCAACTAGCACTGAAGTACTTTTTACTGGAATTAAGGTAATTGATTTAATTGAGCCATACGCTAAAGGAGGAAAGATCGGATTATTCGGGGGAGCAGGAGTTGGTAAAACTGTACTGATTCAAGAACTAATTAACAACATTGCTAAAGGTCATGGAGGACTATCTGTTTTTGCTGGAGTTGGCGAAAGGACCAGAGAAGGTAATGATTTACTTAGAGAAATGTTAGAGTCCGGTATTATTGATTATGGAAAGGAGTTTAATGAATCCATGGAAAAAGGCGGATGGGATCTTACCAAAATAGACAAAAAGCAGCTATTAAACTCAAAGGCAACTTTTGTTTTTGGTCAAATGAATGAACCACCAGGTGCTAGAGCTAGAGTTGCTTTATCTGGATTAGCTATTGCTGAATATTTCAGAGATGGTGATGGTAAAGAAAAAGGTAAGGATGTTCTTTTCTTTATAGACAACATCTTTAGATTTACACAGGCTGGTTCTGAAGTCTCGGCATTATTAGGAAGAATGCCATCTGCGGTTGGTTATCAACCAACTTTAGCTACAGAAATGGGTTCAATGCAAGAGCGTATTACATCCACAAAAAATGGGTCAATTACCTCAGTTCAAGCTGTTTATGTTCCAGCTGATGACTTAACTGACCCTGCTCCTGCTACAACATTTGCTCACCTAGACGCCACTACTGTACTTTCTAGAAAAATTGCTGAACTTGGTATATATCCCGCTGTTGATCCTCTAGACTCTACATCCAGAATTCTTACTCCAGAAGTTGTGGGTGAAGAACACTATAATTGTGCACAAAGAGTTAAAGAATTACTTCAAAGATATAAAGAGCTTCAAGATATTATTGCAATTCTTGGAATGGACGAACTCTCTGATGAAGACAAACAAGCAGTTCATAGAGCAAGAAGAGTACAAAGATTTTTATCTCAACCTTTTCACGTTGCTGAACAATTCACAGGCTTGCAAGGTGTTCTTGTTGATATACAAGATACTATAAAAGGATTTAACATGATTATGGACGGTGAAGTAGACAAATATCCCGAAGCAGCTTTTAATTTAGTAGGAAGTATTGAAGAAGCAATTGAAAAAGGTGAAAAAATGCTATCTGAAGCCAAATAATATGGATATTGAAATCATCAGTCCTGAGGCAATTATTTTTAAAGGTGGTGCCAAATCAGTTAAACTTCCAGGTGAATCCGGAGGCTTTGAAATTTTAAATAATCACGCAGCTATTGTATCTAATTTGAAAAAAGGTGTTATCATCGTAAAAGATGAAAATAACTCTGAACATAAATTTGAAATCAATAGTGGTGTTGTTGAAATGAAAACCAATATTATTTCAATTCTAGCAAACTAATAAAGTTGCGAATAATATTTGCATTTATATTTTTATCATCATGTTTTCAGCAAAACGAAGAAGAATTTACACTTAAAGATGGCGACTTTCTATTTCAAGATTTAGACTCCTCTCCCCTTTGTGATGCTATCGAAAATGTCACTCCAGGATTTAACAACATGAATTTCTCACATATTGGCATTGTTTCTATTATCGATGGAACTCCAATGGTTTATGAAGCATACCCTCCATCTGTACAACTAGTTAATCTTAAAGTTTTTCTAAATCGAAGCACCGATATAAATAATAAACCGAAAGTTATTGTTGGCAGACTAAAAAAAGAATATCGCAAATCGATTGAAAGCGCTATCAGTTTTATAGAAAATAAAGTTGGCACTAAATATGACGAGTTTTTTTTGTACGAAAACAATCAATTCTATTGCTCTGAGTTACTTTATGATGCTTTTTTAAAAGATTCCATTTTTGAACTTCGACCAATGAATTACAAATACCAAAATTCTAATGAATTTCAAAAACAATGGATAGACCACTTTAAAAAACTTGACTCTGAAATTCCTCAGGGAAAATTAGGCATTAATCCTGGCATAATGTCTATCTCAGAAAAAATTGAAATTGTTCAAATTTTTGGAGAAGTGAGTAAAAAATCTAATTAATTTTTGGGTTGTTTTTATGCCTTTTCTTATCTCGGATTGATTTAAGTTTCATTTTTTTTTGAAATTCTAAATTTAAATCAGTATTTGTTTGATTAGCTATACACAAAACAACAAATAAAATGTCTGCAAGCTCCTCACCTATGTTATTCTTATCGTTTTCTTTAAATGACTGTTCTCCATAAATACGACTCATCACTCTAGCTAACTCTCCAACTTCCTCCGTTAAAATTGCCATATTTGTAAGTTCATTAAAATATCTAACGCCGTATTGATTTATCCAATCATCAACTTGAATTTGTAAATCTTTCATATTCATTATTCTTTGTTTTTTGAGTCAATAATTATTGTAACCGGGCCATCGTTTTCTAGTCTAATTTTCATATCAGCACCAAAGATACCCTGGCTGATTTTGTTTTTATAAAGTTCACTGATAGTTAATATAAACTTATCATAGAGAATCTTTGAAATTTCTGATTTTTCAGATTTAATAAATGAGGGTCTATTTCCTTTTTTTGTTTTGGCATGCAAAGTAAACTGACTTACTATTAAAACATCTCCTTTTACATCTTTCACGCTTAATTCCATGTTATTTTCTTTACTAGAAAATATTCTCAAGTTTAAGATTTTATTTGCAATCCACTCACAATCTATAATATTGTCATTAATCTCAAAGCCTACAAAAACCAATAGCCCCTTTTTTATTGAACTTACTTTTTTTTTATTCACATGAACAGATGCATTAAAAACTTTTTGAATAACAACTCTCATCTGTATATGTCTTCAGATCTAAACATTGAACAATAATTATCATATCTTGATAATAAAATAAGTCCTGAACTTTTTAGTTTTTTAATTTCACAGCTAGGCTCATTAATATGCACACAATTTGAATACTTACATTTGTGTTGATTTTGCACAAACTCAGGAAAATATTTACTAATATCTTTCCTATCAATTTTAATTAATCCAAATCCTCTTATACCCGGGGTGTCAATTAATGAGGTTTCATTATCTATGTCATATATTTCAGAAAAAGTCGTAGTATGTTTACCTTGCTCATGATAATCTGAAATTTCAGAAACTCTAATATTAAAATTTGAATTAAGCTTATTTATTAATGTCGATTTTCCAACACCAGAATGTCCTGAAATTAGGCTAAATTTTCCTTTGATAAGCCTCTTAATACTTTCGAGACTATCGTGCTCAAATGATGTTTTCAAACAATTATATCCAATTTTATTATAGTAATTCAATAAAGAGTTTAAACTTTGTAATTCATCTTTATTTAACAAATCTGTTTTGTTAAAAATTATTGACACTGGAACATTATTATGCTCACAAGCAACTAAAAATCTATCAATAAAACTTGTAGATGTTTTAGGTGATTTTTTTGTAACAATTAATAAACACTGATCAACATTCGCCGCTATTATATGCCTTCTTTTACTTAGCTTAACAGATTTCCTTGCAATAAAATTTTTTCTTTCAAAAAGTTGGACAATAGACCAATCATCATTTTGATTTATGATTTCTACTTTGTCTCCAATTACTATAGGACTTGTAGAGTCAGCATCTAAATTTCTTAGTTTTCCTGCTAATGTTGCAGTTACTATTTCTCCATTACTTTTTTTGACTGAAAAATATTTTCCAAGTGACTTTTGCACAACAGCTTCCATAAAACAAATATAATCAGTATTTTCTATCTTTGCATTATGAAAATTTCTATAAAAAATATATCTAAAAGTTATGACAATATAAATGCACTTTTTAATATTTCACTTGAATTTAATAAAGGTGAAATAATTGGACTTATTGGTGAAAATGGTGCTGGTAAAACAACACTCTTAAAAATTATATCTTGTCTATTAAGACAGTCTGATGGTAAAGTTTTTATAGACAAATTGGATACAGAATTTGATGAGTATAATATTAAATCTAAAATTGGATATTTGGCTGAAGACAATCCATTATATGAGGAGATGAAAGTTAAAGAATATTTGATTTTCACATCAAAATTATATGGTTTAAAAAGCTTTAAAAAACAAATAAATGAATATCAAAAACTCACAGAAATAACTGATTTATCATTTAGAAAAATTAGTGAGCTTTCAAAAGGACAAAAGCAAAGAGTTGGATTATGCTCATGCTTGTTACATGAACCAAAAATTTTAATTTTAGATGAACCAACAACAGGACTAGATCCTAAGCAACTAATTCATTTTAGAGATTTAATAAAAAAAATCTCAAAAAATAAAATTATAATTTTTTCCACACATATTATCAACGAAGTGAGTAAAGTCTGCAATAGAATTGTAATTCTAAAAAATGGTATCGTGAAAAAAGATGTAAGCATTAATGAATCAGATAATATTGAGAAAATATTCGAATCAACAATTGAAAGCTAATTAAATTTTGAAACTATTTCAATTATGTTTGATGAATTTCCCATGGTGTAATAATGAACACATGGAACTCCGTAATCGATTAGCTCCTTAGTTTGGTTTATAGCCCACTCAACTCCAACTTTTCTAATATCATCATTATTTTTACATTTTAAGATATTTTTTACTAGCTCATCGGGTAAATTTAGATGAAATCTGTGTGGTAATAAATTTAAATGTTTCTTTATAGATATTGGCTTTAGGCCTGGAACAATCGGTACATTAATATCATTGTCCCTACATAATTTTACAAAATCAAAATATTTTTGATTATCAAAAAACATTTGTGTTACGATATACTCAGCTCCTAATTCAACTTTTTTCTTTAAAAAGTAAATATCGGAATTCATATTTGGGGATTCAAAATGTTTCTCTGGGTAACCTGCTACTCCGACACAAAAATTTGTTGAATGTGTATTTTTTATGTCTTCATCTAAATATTTTCCATTATTCATAGAGCAAACTTGATTAATGAGATCACTGGCATATTTGTGCCCGTCATTTTCAGGTGAAAAATAAGTTTCAGATTTGATAGGGTCACCTCTCAGTACCAAGACATTATCAATTCCTAAGAAATCTAAATCTATTAATGCATTCTCAGTTTCCTCTTTGTTGAACCCACCACAAATTATATGAGGAACTGTATCAATTTGAAATTTATTCATAATTGCAGAACAAATACCAACAGTTCCAGGTCTTTTTCTTACTGCTTTTCTATCAAGCAATCCATTATTTTGTTTTTTATATATGTATTCCTCTCGGTGATAGGTGACATCAATAAATGGTGGATTAAACTCCATTAATGGTTTTAGATTTTCGTACAATGAATTAATACTTTTGCCTTTTAAAGGTGGTAAGATTTCGAATGAAAATAACGTTTCTTTGGCTTGTTTAAAATGTTCTGTAACTTTCATAATTTAAATGTTTGATAGAAGCCATTTCCTAACTTCATTGATTGTCATATTTTTTCTCTTTGCGTAATCCTCAATTTGGTCATCCTGTATCTTTCCAACAGGGAAGTACTTTGAGTTTGGATGTGAAAAATAATACCCACTAACTGTTGAGCTTGGAGACATAGCCATACTTTCAGTAAGTGAAACTCCAATATTTTTCTTTGCGTTTAAAATTTTAAAAATTTTTAATTTTTCAGTATGATCAGGGCAAGCTGTATAGCCCGGTGCTGGTCTAATTCCAGTATAAACTTCATCAATTAAATCAATATTAGAATAATTTTCATCACTTGAATATGCCCAAAGTTCTTTTCTGACTTTTTCATGCATATGTTCAGTAAGTGCTTCTGCTAATCTGTCAGAAATAGATTTAAACATTATTGTGCTGTAATCGTCTTGATCTAATTCAAAATTCACTAATGGAGTTCCTTTATATAAGTCTGCAGTGCAAACAAATGCGCCGACATAATCATTTTTTCCAGACTCTTTTGGTGCAATATAATCTGAAAGAGACAGATTATTTTTGCCTTTTAAAGTTTGTTGTCTCAACATACAAAAAGTTTCCAAATGTGAATTATCAGAATTTTTTAATAAAATATCATCTCCATCTGAGCATGCAGACCAAATTCCAATTACAGATTTGAGCTCTATCCAATCATTTTCAATAATTTTCTTAAGCATTTCATTAGCATCATTAAATAACTTTTGAGCCTGAACACCATACTTTTCATCCTCGAAAATCTGAGGGTATTTTTGCTTCATTTCCCAAGTGTAGAAGAATGGAGTCCAATCAATATAATTAATTATATCTTCAATTTTTGTTTTAAAGACTTTGACACCAGTGAAATTAGGAATAGGAATATTATACTCTTTCCAATTTGTTTTTAATTTATTGGTTCTAGCTTCCTCCAGCGAAATAAATTTCTTTTGAGTTTTTCTCTTAAAGTAATTTTTTTTAATTTTTTGATAATCTAAGTCCAGTTCATTACAAAATTCTACTTTATCTTTTGAAAATAAACTACTTATTACACCAACAGATTTTGATGCATCAAGTATATGAATCACTGGACTTTCGTAATGATGATTTAATTTTACTGCTGTATGTACTTTGGAAGTAGTCGCGCCACCGATAATTAAAGGAATCTTCATGTTTCTATTTTGCATTTCTTTTGCAACATATACCATTTCATCTAAAGAAGGAGTAATTAATCCACTAAGTCCAATGACATCAACTTTGTTTTTGATTGCCTCATCTAAAATCTTATCGCATGGAACCATAACACCTAGGTCAATAATTTCATAATTATTGCATCCCAAAACAACACTGACTATATTTTTTCCAATGTCATGAACATCTCCTTTTACAGTAGCGAGTAACACTTTTCCTGCTGTCGATTTCTTTCCCTTGCTTTTTTCAATGTATGGTGTTAAAATTGAAACCGCCTTTTTCATGACTCTTGCACTCTTGACAACTTGAGGAAGAAACATTTTACCAGATCCGAATAAATCTCCAACAATGTTCATACCATCCATCAACGGCCCCTCTATTACCTCAATTGGTTTTTTAAACTTTTTCCTTGCCTCCTCTACATCCTGCTCTAAGTAAGAAATAACTCCTTTTACTAACGAATATGATAATCTTTCATCTGTATTTCTTTTTCTCCAATCTAAGTCCTCTTTTCTTTCTTTACTCTTTCCCGATACCTTCTCAGCTATAGATAAAAGTCTTTCTGTTGCGTTTGAATCTCGGTTTAACAAAACATCCTCTACAGCTTTTAAAATATTTTTTGGTATTTCTTCATATACCTCTATCATACCTGCATTAACAATGCCCATGTCTAGACCATTTTTTATGGCATGAAATAGAAAAGCAGAATGCATTGCCTCTCTTATTATATTATTTCCTCTAAATGAAAAAGAGACATTGCTGACACCTCCACTAACTTTTGCGTTTGGTAAATTTTCTTTAATCCATCTTGTTGCCTCAAAAAAATCTAATGCATAATTGTTATGTTCTTCAATTCCGGTTGCAACTGTTAATATGTTGGGGTCAAATATTATATCTTGAGATGGAAAACCAACTTTTTGTGTTAGTATTTCATATGCTCTTTTACAAATTCTAATTTTATCCTCATAGTTAACAGCTTGTCCATTTTCATCAAATGCCATTACAACTACAGCTGCACCATAACGCATTACTTTTTTAGCTAGTTTAATGAAAACCTCTTCACCCTCTTTTAGTGAAATCGAGTTAACAATGCCTTTACCCTGAACATGCTTTAATCCTTCTTCAATTATCTCCCACTTGGAAGAATCAATCATAATTGGTACTCGAGAAATATCTGGATCTGAAGCAACTAAATTTAAAAATTTAGAAATTGATTCTTTACCATCAATCATTCCATCATCCATGTTTATATCAATAATTTGAGCACCACCTTCAACTTGATTAAGAGCAACTTCTAGAGCATCTTCAAACTTATTTTCTTTTATTAATTTTCTGAATTTTAAAGATCCTGTTACATTAGTTCTCTCTCCAATATTTACAAAGTTGAGTGAATTATTTATCGTTAATGGCTCTAGTCCACTTAATCTCATCTCATTTTTTATACTCGGTACTAATCTTGGATTATGAGCCTCCGCAACTTTTGAGAAAATTTTAATATGCTCTGGCCCTGTGCCGCAACAACCTCCAATAATATTTACAATTTTTCTGCTGAGAAAATCATCAAGATAAGAAGCCATCTGAGATGGACCCTCATCATACTCTCCCATTTCATTTGGTAAGCCTGCATTAGGATAGGCGCTCACAAAAAAAGGCGCTTTATCAGACAATTCTTTTATATACGGAATCATTGCCTTAGCTCCCAAAGCGCAATTAAATCCAACACTTAGCAAAGGAATATGAGAAATAGAGTTTAAAAAAGCTTCTGTTACTTGCCCAGACAATGTCCTGCCACTTTCATCAGTTATTGTTCCCGAAACCATAATTGGAAGTCTTATTTTTAGAAGTTCAAAAGCTTCTTCGGCAGCATACAACGCAGCTTTGCAATTAAGAGTATCAAAAACTGTTTCAATCAATATTAAGTCAATCCCCCCTTCAATCAAAGCTAATATTTGTTCTTTATATGATATCCTAAGTTGATCAAATGTAATTGAACGAAAAGAGGGGTCTTCTACATCTGGGGAGATTGATGCTGTCCTGTTTGTTGGACCTATTGCACCTGCAACAAATCTAGGTTTTACCTTACTTGAAAACTTCTTTGCAGCCTCTTTTGCAATTTTTGCAGACATGAAGTTTAAATCATATATGATTGTTCCTAAATTATAATCATCCTGAGCTATTTTGTTGCTACTGAATGTATTAGTTTCAACTATATCAGCTCCAGCCTCTAAAAATTCTTCATGTATTTGCTTAATTATTTGAGGCTGTGTAATTGATAACAAATCATTATTACCTTTTAAATCACAATTATGATTAATGAATCTCTCTCCTCTAAAATCTTCTTCAGAAAGAGAATACTTTTGAATCATTGTTCCCATCGCTCCGTCAAGAACTAAAACCCTATTTCTTAAAATATCTTTAATCATTTTAGTTAATTTGAGCAAATCAAAAAAGTCGGAAAATTAAATCAGTAATTCTCATCTTCCTTCAGTCTTTTGAAGTGGGAATTGGCACCATCTTTAAAGGTTGCCAAGACATCGTCGGGCCCATCCCTCCGTCTTTCTTGATAAGTCAATGCAAATTTAAAAATAATTCACGAATAATATTATCTTTGTTTAAACAATATCTTTCTTAAATTAAAAGTTATTTAACCCAAAACAAAAATTGATATTATGTCATATTTCTTTACATCTGAATCAGTCTCTGAGGGACACCCTGACAAAGTAGCTGATCAGATATCAGACTCACTGCTTGATAATTTTTTAGTCCAAGATTGTGAATCAAAGGTGGCTTGTGAGACATTAGTAACTACTGGACTGACTGTTCTAAGCGGAGAGGTAAAAACAAATTCATATGTAGATGTTCAAGAAGTTGCAAGAGAAACAATTAGAAGAATTGGATATACCAAATCTGAATACAAATTTGACGCTGATAGTTGTGGAGTTATTTCTGCAATACATGAACAATCATCTGATATAAGACAAGGAGTAGTTGAAGGCGAAGGACTCCACAAAGAACAAGGTGCTGGAGACCAAGGTATGATGTTTGGGTATGCATCAAATGAAACTACAAATTATATTCCTCTGGAACTTGACTTATCACACCAAATTTTAGTAGAGCTATCTCAGATTAGAAAAGCAAATAAAGAAATGTTTTATCTAAGGCCTGATTCAAAATCTCAAGTCACAATTGAATATAATGATGATCATGTACCGATAAAAATCAGTTCAATTGTTATTTCTACTCAGCATGATGATTTTGATACAGAAGAAAATATGCTAAAGAGAATTAAAGATGATATTTTGAATATTTTGATGCCTAGAGTTATCGAAAAACAGTCTGATACTAACAAGAAACTTTTCGGAAAGGAAAAATATCATATAAATCCCACAGGAAAATTTGTTATTGGTGGTCCACATGGCGATACTGGACTTACTGGAAGAAAAATAATTGTTGATACCTATGGTGGCAGAGGAGCTCATGGTGGTGGTGCATTCTCAGGTAAAGATCCATCAAAAGTTGATCGTTCAGCTGCTTATGCTACCCGACATATTGCAAAAAATATTGTAGCTGCTAAACTTTGTGATAAAGCACTTGTACAAGTTTCTTATGCAATTGGAGTTTCTGAACCTATGGGAATTTTTATTGATACTTTTGGTACATGTAATACAAATCACAATGACGGAGAAATTGCAATTTTAATTTCAAAAATGGATTGCTTTAACCTTAAGCCTGCATCAATAATATCCAGACTCAAACTCAAAAACCCCATTTACTTTGAGACTGCTGCATACGGACACATGGGAAGAGAATCAGAGTTAATCGAAAAGACATTTATTGTACAAGGCAAATCAAAAAAAATACAAGTTGAAACATTTACGTGGGAAAAGCTTGATTGCGTAGATGAAGTAAAAGCAACTTTTGGCATACAGTAAATACAGCTTAATTTGGTAAAAGAATATTTTCAAAGCAGAATTTAAGCAGAAGTACCAAAGTTGAACTGACAGCACACAAAAAAGGTAACTATCTGATAATTTTTGAGATTAACGATAAATTAAGAAAATTCAAATTAGTAAATCTCTAAATATGAATTACTTCATCATATGCGTCTGCAACAGCTTCCATTACAGCCTCACTCATTGTTGGATGTGGGTGAACTGACTTTAGTATTTCCATTCCTGTTGTCTCTAATCTCCTTGCAACTACAGCTTCAGCTATCATTTCTGTGACATTATAACCAATCATGTGACAGCCTAACCATTCTCCATATTTTGCATCAAATACAACCTTTACAAAACCATCCTTGTGTCCTGCAGCAGATGCTTTACCTGAGGCTGAAAAAGGAAATTTTCCAACTTTTACTTCATATCCTAGTTCTTTAGCTTTTTCTTCAGTAAGTCCAACTGATGCAATTTCTGGTGAGCAATAAGTGCATCCCGGAATATTGGAATAGTTTAAAGGTTCAACATCATGACCAGTAATTTTTTCCACACACAAAATTCCCTCAGCAGATGCTACATGGGCCAATGCTTGAGTTGGTAACATGTCACCAATTGCGTATATTCCTGGAACGTTTGTTCTGTAAAACTTATCAACAATTACTCTGCCATTTTCAATACTTACCCCTAGTTCCTCAAGCCCAATTCCTTCAATATTAGCTTCAATTCCAACTGCTGATAAAACAACATCACAATCAATAGTTTGTTCAGAATCTTTTGTTTTTGCGTGTACAATACATTTGTCTTTGACATCAACCTTTTCCACAGAAGTTTGAGTTAATATTTTAATTCCAAGCTTTTTAAAAGATCTCTGTAATTGCTTTGAAATATCATTATCTTCAATAGGAACGATATTTTTTTGATATTCAACAATTGTCACCTCTGACCCCATTGTAGCATAAAAATATGCGAATTCAACGCCAATTGCACCTGAACCAATAATTACCAGCTTCTTTGGAATTTCTTTTAAAGTCATTGCTTCTCTGTACCCAATAACTTTGGATCCATCTTGAGGGATATTTGGTAGGACTCTAGATCTTGCACCTGTAGCTAAAATAATATGAGTAGATTTATAAGTTTCCTTTTTTCCAGAACTTGTCACTTCAACTTTACCTGTTTCAGTAATTTTTCCATGTCCAAAAATCACATCAATTTTATTTTTTTTCATCAAATACTCAATTCCTTTGCTCATGCCATTTGCTATGTCCCTAGACCTTTTGATAACCTCAACAAAATCTAAATTTGAGCCATTTACTTGAATACCATATGTAGAGGCCTTATTTATGTATTCAAAGACTTGAGCACTTTTTAAAAGCGCCTTTGTAGGAATACACCCCCAATTCAAGCATATTCCACCCAAACTCTCCTTTTCTACTATTGCTGTTTTAAGCCCTAGTTGAGACGCTCTAATTGCAGTAACATAACCGCCAGGACCACTTCCAATTACTATTAAGTCGTAATTCATTTTGTAAGTTTTAGTTATTATTCTTTTTTGACCAAGATATTTCCCAATCTTTAAATTCTGCAGCTAAACAATCAATCTTATAATCTTTTCTACCGCCAACTTTTTCTTGAATTATATTCTTTGCAGTATTTCTTATTCCATTTAGCCCATGAGTTAGCTCTAAATTATTACCATCTTTAATCCCTTTTCTGTAATTTGATTCATTATGCCATATGTGTAAGTTCATTTGAGATAGTACAATGACAGCTCTAATCAGTTCAGCATCCTGGCCCTCTAAATTTATATCATGCAAAATTTCTTGAATTTCTTTTGCGTATTCTTCTTTGTGCTCTGGAATAAAAACTTCTTTTAATTGAACTATTGAAAGTCTGTCTATGAGCTCAGAAAGGGTTGGTAAATATTTTTTCATTTTTTTCTTCAAATCTAATAAAAAGTAATGTTTTATTCTGATTAAATTAATTGAAATGATTTAAAATTTAATTATACCAAATTTGTAGATTTGAATGATGATTGAATATAACATTAGCTATAAAAAACCTTGGAGACATTTTATTGATTTTGAGCTGAAATTTGAAACTAACGGTAGTGAAAAAATTATTTTAAAGCTAGCAAGTTGGCGCCCAGGAAGATATGAACTAGCTAATTACGCACAATATATCCAAAAATGGTCTGCGTTTAGCATTAATGGGGAAAAATTAAAATTCAAAAAAAATGATAAAGATTCTTGGTTAATTGAGTGCAACGGATTAGAAAAAGTAAAAGTAAAATATAATTTTTATGCAAACCTACTTAATGCTGGTAGTTCATTTCTTGATGAAAACCAATTATATATAAATCCAGTCAATTGTATTTTCTACCTTGATAATAGAATTGATGAAAAATATAAACTAACATTAGATATTCCCTCAGATTATAAAATTGCAACTTCTTTATCAAAAAAAGGTAATACATTACATTCTGAAAATTTTGACTCATTAGCTGAATCACCTATTATCTGCTCAAAAAAGTTACAACATAATTCTTACGAAGTTGATAATATTTTATTTCATCTTTGGTTTGAAGGAAGTTGTAAGCCTAATTGGAAAAAATTAATTTCAGATTTCAAAAAATTTACTCAAAGTCAAATTAATCATTTTGGAGACTTTCCAGTGGATGAGTATCATTTTTTATTTCAGATAACGCCTTACCGTTCCTATCACGGAGTTGAACATACAAAAAACACCGTTATTTTGCTTGGCCCAAGTGATGATTTAATGACAGAAAGGTATGACGATTTATTAGGTGTATGTTCCCATGAACTCTACCACACATGGAACATTAAATCTATTAGACCTATTGAAATGTTACCTTATGATTATTCAAAGGAAAATTACTTTAGAACAGGCTATGTTGCTGAGGGCGTAACTACATATATGGGTGATTTATTTCTTATCAACAGTAAAGTTTTTTCATGGGATGATTTTATTAAAACACAAAATCAAAATTTATATAGGCATTTAATGAACTACGGACGTTTCAATTTGTCTGTTGCTGATAGTGGTTTTGATAGTTGGCTTGACGGTTACAAAATGGGAACACCTTACAGAAAAGTCTCGATTTATCCTGATGGAGCATTATGTATGCTAATGATTGACTTAAACATTATAAAAAATAGTGACACAAAACATTCTCTCCACTGCGTGATGAAAGATCTTTACACAAAATATGCAAAAAAAGAAATTGGATACAGTGAAGATGATTTTAAGTCTTTATGTATAAAATATGGTGGAAATGAGGTATCAAATATTTTTCAAAATCATATATATGGAACCAGTGATTACGTACCAAGTTTAAAGAAATCAATTGAAATTGTTGGCTTAAAGCTTGTTGAAAAAAAGAATCCTGAATTGCTTTGTAGATATTTTGGTATCGTCTCAGAAATTTCTAATAATAAGTTAATTATTAAAAAAGTTGAGCCAAACTCCACAGCTGATCAAAACGGCATTGGACCCGAGGATATTATACTTGAAATTAACAATAATAAAAATGTAAAAGACTACAAGGAAATATTAGCTGAGTCTGATAATTTAGTTTCAATGAAAATTGAAAAAAAACTTGCTTTAAAGAATGTTGAATTAGAAAAAGGCAATTACTTTAAACTTTTAGAATTTGAAAAAGAACACAACATTTCTAATAATCAGTCCAAATGCCAAAAAAAATGGCTTAGTTGAATAAATAATTACGAATATATGATTAAAATAAATAACAAGATTTTTGAGAAGATTATTTCAGATATTGAGATAGAAAATTCTATTTCTAGAATAGCTCATGAAATAAGTTCATTAAAAATTGAAAATCCTATTTTTTTATGCATATTAAATGGCTCATTCATTTTTGCTTCTGATTTAGTTAGAAAAATTAATCAAAATATTGAAGTATCTTTTATCAAAATTTCATCATATATAGGTTCAGAATCATCAGGATCTGTAAAAGAACTAATAGGACTAAAAAATGATGTAAAAAAAAGAAATATTATTATTGTTGAAGATATTGTTGACACTGGAACCACTTTATCTGAATTATTTAAGATTCTTAAAAAACTTGAAGTAAAAAGCATTAGAACAGCTACCTTACTTTATAAACCAGATTCCTATCATGGAAAAATTCCAATAGATTTTATTGGTTTTTCTATCCCTAGTAGATTTGTTATTGGATATGGTTTGGATTATGATGAAATTGGTCGTAATTTGCCACACATTTATAAATTAAAACACTAATTATATGCTTAATGTAGTTTTATTTGGACCCCCTGGAGCAGGAAAAGGTACTCAGGCGGATTTATTAGTTCAGAAATATGGACTCAAACACCTTTCAACTGGTGATATACTTCGTAATGAAATAAAGAATAAATCTGAGCTAGGGCTAAAAGCTCAATCTTACATGGATGCCGGCAACCTAGTCCCTGATAGAGTTGTCATAGGTATGATTTCAAAAATAATTGATAATAGCGTGGATGTTAAGGGATTTATTTTTGATGGATTTCCAAGAACAACAACTCAAGCTGAGGCGTTGGATAAATTGCTTGATGAGAAGTGTATTCCCATCAAAATCATGCTCTCATTAACAGTAGATGATGAAGAACTAATAAAAAGATTAATCAAAAGAGGTCTTGAATCTGGAAGAGCCGATGACCAAAATCAGAAAATAATTGAGAACAGAATCAACGAGTATAATAAAAAGACTTCCCCTTTAAAAGACTATTTCAAATTACAAGAAAAATTAGAGGAAATACCTGGAATGGGAAGTATTGAAGAAATTTCAAAAAAAATACACTCCGCTTTAGATAAGATTTAATCTATCATGAAGGCAAAGAACACAAACTTCATAGACTATGTAAAAATATTCTGTCGTTCTGGCAAAGGAGGTGCCGGTAGCACTCATTTTCATAGAAGCAAAATAACTTCTAAAGGAGGTCCAGATGGAGGTGACGGAGGAAATGGAGGTAATATCATTCTCAGAGGTAATAGTCAAATGTGGACTTTATTACACTTAAAGTTTAAAAAACATTTATTTGCTGAGCATGGTTCTTCTGGAAGTGGTAATCACAAGCATGGTAAAGATGGAAAAGACACCATAATTAATGTACCCTTAGGTACTGTTGCTAAACATGCAGAAAGCGATCAAATTATTTTCGAAATAACAGAAAATGAAGAAGAGAAAACTTTGGTTAATGGAGGAATGGGTGGTAGAGGAAATTCTCATTTTAAAACTTCAACAAATCAAGCCCCAAGATATGCTCAACCTGGAACTGATTATGAAGAAGATTGGTTTGTTCTTGAGCTTAAAGTTCTCGCTGATATAGGCTTAGTTGGGTTTCCAAATGCAGGAAAATCTACACTATTATCTGTTCTATCTGCAGCAAAACCTGAGATTGCAGATTACCCATTTACAACACTTACTCCTAATCTTGGAATTGTCTCATATTACAATGATCAATCATTTATAATGGCGGATATTCCTGGAATAATTGAGGGAGCAGCTGATGGGAAAGGCTTGGGTCTAAGATTTTTAAGACATATTGAAAGAAATTCCGTACTTCTTTTTATGATTCCTGCTGATAGTAATGATATAACACAAGAGTACAAAACATTAAATAATGAACTTAAAAAATATAACCCTGACTTATTAGATAAAGAAAGAGTTATAGCACTGACAAAATGTGATTTATTAGATGATGAACTTAAACATGAAATAAAAGAAGAAATAAGTAAAGAACTAGCTGATATAATTTTTATATCATCTTTATCAAATTTTGGACTCAGTGACTTAAAAAATAACTTATGGCAAAAGCTTAATAATGCGTAATTACTTATCAAATTTTAATGAAAAGGTTTTTTTTATGATTAACCAATCAGGCTTCGAAACAATTGATCCCTTTTTTATACTGATTAGTAATAAATTTATTTGGATTCCACTTTATCTATCCTTACTATATTTAATTTATAGAAAAAAGAAATTTATTTTTTTTAAATTAATTATTACAGTAGGTATATTAATTTTTATCTCTGATTTTGGAAGTGTACATTTATTTAAAAATCAATTTAAGATTTTGAGACCTTGTCATGATTCATTTATTTCACAATCAATGAGACATGTTGTTGATTGTGGTGGCTTATATTCATTTATTTCCTCGCATGCAGCAAATTCTTTTGCAGTTGCATTTTTCACAAGTATGACTTTAAAAAATAAGATATTTTTTATATCTATCACAAGCTGGGCAATACTTATATCATACTCTAGAATATATCTCGGTGTTCATTTTCCACTTGATGTTATTTTTGGTATGTTGTGGGGACTTATAGCCTCATTAATTAGTTATGAATTATTGAAAAAATTTGCAAAAATTGATTAGTATGAAGCTATTTGACAAATTTTGGGTTCTTTGGCTTACTTTAATTTGCATTTGGAACTTTGGATGGCCTAATGCTTTGGCTCAATATGACGTATTAGTTGCAGTTGCTTTATCTATTATAATTTTTAAAATTAAATTTAAAAAATGAAAAAAACTTTATTAATCATTATAATAAACCTACAGTTTTTTTATTCATTTTCTCAAGAGAAAAAAAATCTGGTTGTCGGTATAGTTGTCGATCAAATGAGATATGACTATGTATTCAGATTTTGGGGAAACTTTAATAATAACGGATTTAAAACTTTAGTAAACGAAGGGTATTTTTTTAGAAATACTCACTTTTCATTTATGCCTACATATACTGGCCCTGGACATGCAACTATTGCCACTGGCACAACACCTTCAAATCATGGAATAATAGCAAATAATTGGTTTGACAGATACAGCAAAGAAAATATATACTGCGCTGGAGATGGAGAAATGCATACAATCTGTAATTGTGACTATAAATTTGACATAATTTCAAGAGACGGACAAATGTCTCCTAAACATTTACTTACTTCTACTATTGGAGATCAAATAAAATTATTTGATGATAGTTCAAAAGTTTTTGGTATTTCGTTGAAAGACAGAGGAGCCATTCTCTCTGCAGGTCACTCAGCTGATGCTTGCTATTGGATGAATAAAGAGGGTGAATGGATATCAAGCAGTTATTACATGAGTGAGCTACCGAAATGGATTGTTGATTTTCAAACAAAGAACTCTGCAAAATCATATTTAGCAAAGAACTGGAGTTTTGACAACAAATTTAATTATAACTTAGATTCATTATCAAATTTTGATGGAAATGGAATTATAAAGTCAACTCCTCACGGAAATTCTATTTTGGCTGATTTAGCAATCGAATTAATGAAACAAGAGGAATTAGGTAAAAATGAATCAACTGACTTTTTAATATTAAGTTTTTCATCTACAGACTATATAGGTCATAAATATGGACCTCATTCACCAGAAATTGAAGATACATACAATAAATTAGATAAGGAGATAGCAAAAATTATCAACTACATTGAAAAGTATATTGGTAAAGAAAATTCACTTATTTTTTTAACAGCTGACCATGGAGTAGTTTCTGAACCAAATGTTTTGGCATCTAAAAAAATACCATCGGGCTACTTCTCAACACGTAACTTGAAGTCAGACTTAGCTGAACATTTCAGAGACAGATTAAACCTACAATCAAAAGATATCAGCGACAACGAACTCATTCTTAATGTATCAAATGATCAAATTTTTTTAAACAGAGATTTTATTATGCAAAATTTGGGATATGAAGTCGTTGAAAAAATAAGAAAAATATCTGTTGACTATTTGATAGATTATCATCCAGCGATAAAAAAAACATATTATTATAAGCAACTTGAAGAGAATGAATATTTAGATGCCCCAAATTCTCTAATTCAAAAAGGATTTAATAGTAAAAGATCTGGTGATATAATTTATACACTTGAGCCAGGCTGGATTAACTTTAGTTGGAAAAAAGGAGGTACTACTCACGGTTCATGCTTTAGCTACGACACTCATGTTCCATTACTTTTTTGGGGGGGTAAGATTGAAAAAGGTCACACTGACCGAAGAACCAATGTTAAAGATATTGCACCAACTATTGCTCAAATATTAAAAATTTCACACCCAAACGGATCAACTGGTAATCCTTTATATGAAATAACAGAATGAAAAGTATAATTTGTGAAAATTATAAAATTTTTATTGGAGAAAATATCTTAAGAAACGTTCAACTTGATTCTTACAAAAAGATATGTTTATTAACAGATAAAAACCAAAAAAATAACATTTTAGACTATTTTCTTAAAGAAATTAAAAGTGAATTTGATATAATTGAAATTGAATCCTCTGAAATCAGTAAAAATATTTCATCAGTACTAAATATTTGGAATTTTCTATCTCAAAATAATTACAATAAAAATTCACTAATAATCAATTTAGGCGGAGGTGTTATCTGTGATGTAGGAGGATTTTGCGCTTCTACTTTCAAAAGAGGGATTGATTTTTTAAATATACCAACAACGTTACTGTCAATGGTTGATGCATCTGTTGGAGGTAAAAATGGAATCAATTTTCTTGGTTTTAAGAATCAAATAGGCACATTTAAAAATCCAATTTCTGTTTACATTGACACAAATTTTTTAAATACATTAGAAACAAATCAATGGTTATCAGGTTATGTTGAAATTATTAAAAGTGCGCTTATATACGATTCTGATTTTTGGACCATACTGAGCTCCAAATTTTATAAAGATCATAATATTAATGAGCTAATATTTAAATCATTAAACATTAAAAAGGAAATTGTGGAAAAGGATCCATTTGACAAGGGCCAAAGAAAAATCTTAAATTTTGGACATACAATTGGTCATGCCATTGAAAGTTTTTACTTAAACAAAAAAAAGAAAATTACTCATGGAAAAGCAATTGCAATGGGTATAATTATGGAGCTTAAATATTCTAGAACAAGAAAAAAGATTGAAATAATTAAGTACATGAAATCAATTTATAACGAAATTGAGGAGGTTGATATTAATCATTTAATTAAATATTTAAAGCATGATAAGAAAAATGAAAATAGTCTTATTAACTTTTCTATTTTAAAGGAAATTGGCAAGTGCGATTTCAATAATTATATAAACATTGATGATTTATAAAATATCACAAAGAAATAAAACAGTAAATTGTGAAGTTGAGCTTCCAATGTCCAAAAGTATTTCTAACAGATTAATAATTTTATATAACCTGTATAAACATAAATATATAATTGATCAAATAGCTGACTCAAATGATAGTATTAGATTAAATAATTTAATAAAATCGCAAGAAAAAAAATTAGATGTTGAGGACTCTGGCGCTTCTTTAAGATTTTTAATATCATACTTTTCTATTCAAGTTGGTAGAACGGTAATATTAGATGGAAATGAAAGAATCAGAAAAAGACCTATACTTGAACTTGTTAATGCTCTATTAGATATTGGGGCTGACATTAAGTTTCTGAAAAGATATGGGTATGCTCCTGTTCAAATCATTGGCAAAAAGTTAATAGGAAATGAAATTACAATTGATTTATCAAAGACTTCTCAATATGTTTCCTCTTTAATTATGATTGCGCCAAAATTGGAAAATGGACTTTCAATTTCTTTAAGAAATAATCATTTTTCGAAATCTTACATTTTGATGACACTAAAGTTAATGACCAAATTTGGGTTAAAGTACAAATGGGATAGTGATAAAATAATCATCAAAAAACAAAAAATTGTTCCTTATGACATTGTAGTTGAAAAAGATTGGTCTGCTTCTTCTTTTTGGATGCTTATTTGCTCACTAGCGATAGATTCAGAAATTCTTCTTAAAAAATTAACTTACTCTGAACTCCAAGGAGATAGTATAGTTTTTAGAATTGCTGAACATTTTGGTGTTAAAATGATTAAAAAAGGAAATGATATATTAATGAAAAAAATTAAGAATTTTAATGAATTGAATAGCTTAGACATCAAAGATTTTCCTGATATTTTTTTACCAATATCGATTCTCATTGAAGAACACAATCTAAAGACAAAAGTTTATGGAATAGAAACTCAAAAATTTAAAGAAAGTGATCGAGTTTTAAGTTTTCAGATAGGATATAAAAACATAAAACAAAAAAAAATTATTTCTACCTTTTATGACCACAGGGTTGCAATGAGCTTTGCTGCATTAGCCATTAATAATGACTTTGTTCTAATCGAAAATCCAGATGTTGTCAAAAAATCTTATGTAAATTTTTGGAAAGATTTGAAAAAAGCCGATTTTAAAATAATGAAATTAACTCATCAAGATTTTTTATCTCAAAACTAATTTTTTCATTATGAATGTTCATATTTGGATTAAAATAAACTGCTCTGATTCCAAAATTTTCTGCTCCCAAGATATCCACTTTTAAATCATCACCTATCATAATAGAGTTTTCTTTATTTGCTTTTGCAGATGTTAACGCAAAACTAAAAATTTTGGGATCAGGTTTCTTTACTCCAATTTTTTCTGATGTAATAATCTGATCGAAATAATCTGATAAGCCTGAGGATTTTAATTTTATAATTTGTACTTCTTCAAATCCATTTGTTATGATATGTAAATTGTATTTATTTTTTAGATAATCTAAAATTTTAATTGTATTGGGAAAAAGATTTTTTTTCTTTGGACACTCTTTAACATAATAATCAGAAATTTCTGTTGACAAATTTTTATTATAATAATTAAATAGCTCTAGTGTCTGCTTAAATCTACTATACCTCAAAAACTCTTTTTTAATTTTTCCAATTCGATATTGATTCCATAAAGTTTCATTGATTTTTTTATATTCATTTATGAATATTTCTTTTTGAGCACCAATTTTTTCCTTGAGATTAAATTCAAAAAAGATTTCATCTAGAACTAATTCGGAGTTTTTTTCAAAATCCCATAAAGTTCTGTCAAGATCAAAAAAAATATTTTTAATCACCTAAAATGCTATTTTTTTGTGACTACGTTAAAGTGTTTGTTTAGCTTAGATTTAAGGTTTGAGGCCTTATTTTTATGTATAATGTTATTTTTAGTTAGCTTATCAATCATTGAAACAACTTTTGGGAAGAGTTTTTTTACAGATTTTTTATCAGTATCATTTTGAAGCTTCTTGATAGCATTTCTTGCAGTTTTATGCTGATACTTGTTGCTAACTTTTCTTTTTTCGTTTTGACGAATTCTCTTTATTGCTGATTTATGATTAGCCATAATTTTTTATTTTGTAGCCCGACGGGGAATCGAACCCCGGTTACCAGGATGAAAACCTGGCGTCCTAACCACTAGACGACCGGGCCGAATCTTTTATCAAACAGATTGCAAAACTATGATTTTTTAATTACAAGACAATAAAAAAACAAATTTATTCATCTGACAATCTGTAACCTAGTTTTTTTGCAGTTTTTAATTTTTGATTATTGCTCATTTGCATGATATGATGAACATTAATTATTTTATAATCATTAAAGTCTGGAACAATTAAATCATCATTTAAACAATAAAGTATGCATGTAGAAAGAATTTTTTCAATCAAATCAGATGTAACATTTTGGTTAGGAAAATCTCTAAACAAAAACCCAATTGGTTTTTCGCCCTCAACAAAAAAATTATTATCCTTATTAATAAAAATTCTGCCAATCAAATAAACCTCATCATTTAATCTTTTATATTTATATGAATCAGAAAGAAAATTATATATATTAATTATTCCACAAAAAGATTTCTCTAAGTCATTTTTTAAATAATCAGAATTTTTAAAAGCATGATTTTTAGGCAAATCAAATACATTTGAATGCATATTGAACAAAAGAGTCTCTCCTGACAATTGCAACATAGCTTCAAAATTTCCACTACTTAAATATTTAATTTCGATTTCTTTATTTGAACTTGATACTCTATCTATTAAGTATTTCTCCGTTTGAATTAATTTTTCTTTAAGATTTTCAAAGAAAGTTTTTGTGTTTGAATAAACAAGCTGCTTATTTTTTGATTTTGTTTTTAAAATATTAATTATCTCGCTCTTCATTTAATATGATTTTGCAAATATGACTTTATCTTTAGATTGCTTGCCAGTTATTATACATTTACCCATAACTTTTGATTTTTCTAATGGAATACATCTTATTGTTGCTTTAGTTTTTTCTTTAATCTTATTTTCAGTTTCTGTTGTACCGTCCCAGTAAGCTTTAACAAAAAAGCCAGAACTTATCTTTGAACTGAAATCATCGAAATCTACACACTCAACAGTATTGTCTTTCATTCTTTTAAGATTAATGTTATATAGATTATCTTGAATTTCATCTAATAATCTTGTGATCTTATTAGAAATGCTGTCAAACTTGTATATTTTTTTTTCTAATGTATCTCTTCTTGCTAATTCAATTGTATCATTATCTATATCCCTATTGCCAATTGACAATCTAATTGGCACACCTTTCAGCTCGTACTCTGCAAATTTCCAACCCGGTTTGTGAGTGTCTCTATTGTCATATTTATATGATATTCCTTTTGATTTTAGCTCTTGAATTAAATCATTGACTTTCTCATCAATTAAAACCAGTTCTTCTTTTCCTTTATAAATTGGAATGATTACAACTTGAAATGGAGCCAACTTGGGAGGTAAAACCAAACCTTTATCATCAGAGTGCGACATTATTAATGCACCCATTAGCCTTGTTGATACTCCCCAAGAGGTTGCCCAAACATAATCTAACTTTCCTTGTTTGTTAGCAAATTTAACATCAAACGCTTTTGAAAAGTTTTGTCCCAGAAAGTGTGATGTACCTGCTTGTAATGCTTTACCATCTTGCATCATAGCTTCGATGCAATATGTTTCAATTGCACCAGCGAATCTCTCATTTTCTGTTTTAGTTCCAATGATAACAGGCATTGACATGAATTCTTTTGCAAATTTAGCATACACATTAATCATTAACTTGGACTCTTCTATTGCTTCATCTTTGGTTTCATGAGCGGTGTGTCCTTCTTGCCATAGAAATTCTGCAGTTCTGAGAAATAACCTTGTTCTCATTTCCCATCTAACAACATTGGCCCATTGGTTTAGTAAAATAGGTAAGTCTCTATAAGATTGAATCCATTTTCTGTAAGTATCCCAAATTATTGTTTCTGAGGTTGGTCTAACAATGAGTTCCTCTTCTAGCTTGGCATTAGAATCAACTATAATATTCCCATTATCATTTTTGAGTCTGTAATGAGTAACAACAGCACATTCTTTAGCAAAGCCCTCAACATGTGCTGCCTCTTTATTGAAATAAGATTTTGGAATAAACAAAGGGAAATATGCGTTTGAGTGTCCTGTTTCTTTAAACATTACATCAAGTGCTTGCTGCATTTTTTCCCATATTGCAAATCCGTATGGTTTAATAACCATACATCCTCGAACTGCTGAGCTTTCAGCGAGCTCAGCGTGCTGTACTATGTCATTATACCACTGAGAATAATCTTTATTTCTTGGTGTAATTTTCTTTGACATATTAACAATTTTTGTTTAACTATCGCGTTTTCATGTTGAAGCAAAATTAACAAATTAAACTATCTTTGTAGGTAAGCAATAAATATTTAAGCTATGTCAAAATTTATTACACTAATTTCACTTTCACTTCTTTTTTCATGTAGCTCCACATTATACATGTCTCATTTTGATGACCCTAACTATCTTAATGCAGATGAATTTAGCTCACATGATGAAATTATTTCAAATTATAAAAGCGTTGAAAAAGACAAAAATTACATCAGTGCTGACAGTATTTACAATGAAGACACCTCTCAAGTATCAATAAACAATTATTACTTTGATAATTATTACCGTTCTAGTAGAGGGCTTTATAGACCCTATCTATATGACAGATATTTTTCTTCTAATCCATTCTACTATGACAGATGGAATACATTTTATGATCCCTATTCTTATAATTTTGGTATGTCTATCGGATATGGCTATGGCTATTACTCTCCATATCATAATTACTCATACTATAATCCCTTTCATTACGGTTATTATGACCCATTTTACAGCTCATATTGGAACTATAATCACAGTTACCACAACCCAAATATTGTTATTTCAAATTCAAGTGGGAAAAGATTTTATTATGGCAAAAGAAACTCACTAAGCGGAACTTACAATAACTCTAGCGTAACAAAAACAAGTAAATACAATTCTGTTAATTTAAAGAACAAAAATTTTGACACAAGGACTATTAAGCAAGCGAAAACGAAAAATTTTGACAAAAGGGAATACAAAACTGAAATAAAAAAATCTACCAATAGAAAAAGCAATTATTACAACAAAAAAACTAGTAACAATAAAAACTCATTCAGAACGAAGACCAATAATAACTTTAATCGTTCAAATACCAAAAGTTATAACAGAAATACAATAAAAAGAAAGCCTTAAACATGTTTAAAAAATTAATCTTTACAATACTTTTAATATTATCAGCTACATTCTCATATTCACAATATATAAATGATGCTCTCAAATTTTCAAGTCAAAACACTTTTGGAACATCAAAGTTTAATTCAATGAGTGGGGCCTTTGGATCTTTAGGTGGTGATTTTTCTAATCTAAGTCATAATCCAGCTGGTTTGGGAATGTACCAGTTTAGTGAGTTTACATATACTAATTCATTTGGAAGAAATATTGTAACATCTGATTTTAGAGATATTAAGGAAAGAGATTGGCAAATAAATTCACAAACAGAAAATATTGGAATAGTTTTATCAAATCCCAGAAGTGATTTGAATGTTAAAAGGATAAATTTTGGTGTTGGCTGGAACCAAACAGCTAGCTTTGATGAGAGGATTTATATTGCAAGCTCTAATAACGAGAATTCACTTGCTGATGTCTTTTTGTCAAGAGCAAACGGATATTTGATAAATGACCTAGACCCTTTTCTCGAATATTTAGCTTTCTGGACTGATGTAATAGATTTAGCTGATAATTCGATTGACACATCAACTAATTATTATTTCTATGACAACGGAAACTATATATCTCATGTAAATAGTGTTTCCGAAAAATTTCAGTATCTCCAAAAAGAATCCTCTGGCTACACAGGAGAAGTTCCTATCTCACTTGCAACTTCAATTGATGACAAATTATATTTAGGTGTTACCATGGGAATACCCATAATAGAATATAGCGAGAGAACATTATATAGTGAAAGTAATTTTTCAGATACAATTTCTGATTTAACTGCTTTTGATTTAAATAGGTCATTGATAGTTTCTGGAAGTGGTATAAATATCAAAGCTGGAGCAATTTACAGACTCAACAATAATTTTAGAGTTGGTCTTTCTGCACATTCACCCTCATTTATATCTATGCAAGAAGAATTTAATTCATCAATGAGAACAAGCTTTAGTAATGGTGAGAGTAGTTCTGAGTCTTCTCCTTATGGTTTCTTTGAGTACGACATAATAACGCCCTGGAAAATTATATTAGGTGCATCCTCTACTCTTAACAACTTACTTTTAAGCATTGATTATGAAACAATTGACTATAGCTTCATAAGCCTTCAATCAGACATTGAAAGATTTAGTGAAGAGAATGATTTTATGTCAACAAATTATGTGAGAACTAATAATATTAAAATTGGTGGTGAATATAAATCAAACAATTTATCACTCCGATTTGGTTATTCAGAGCATGGAAGTCCTATCAAGGACAACGAAGATTTTAATTTGGTTACTAATTCAATAGGAATTGGATATAGTATTGGTAATTATTTCATAGATGCAAGCTATATTAATTCCAAAGGAAAGCAAAACTACAACTTATATGCAGTTAACGGAGTTTCTGAAACTGCAGAGCTTGAAAAAGATAGGCACAGGATTGTACTGGGTATTGGACTGAAATTCTAATTAACTTTTCTGAAGCTCCTCTTCATCGACTAATATTCTTCCACAGTGCTCGCAAATAATAATTTTTTTGTGAAGCTTAATATCTAATTGTCTTTGAGGTGGTATTTTGTTGAAGCAGCCACCGCATGCATCTCTTTTGACTGAAACCACTGCTAAACCATTTTTTACATTAGCTCTAATCTTTTCATATGCTGATAGCAATCTATCATCAATGACCTTTTTTGCTTTTTGTGATTTTTTCAATAGTGCCTCTTCTTCTTTTTCAGTCTCTTTAACAATCTCATCTAATTCTCCTGATTTTTTATCAAGCTCATCTTTTCTAACATTTAGATCATCATTTAAATTGTTAAGTTTTTCTGTATGATGAAGTAAATTTGCTTCCGAGTTTTTGATTTTCTTTTCTGACAGTTCAATTTCTAAAGTTTGGAATTCAATCTCCTTAGTGAGTGACACAAATTCTCTATTATTCTTGATATTCTCAAGTTGTTTTTTATACTTTTTAATTAGCTCATTTGATTCTGCTATTTGATTAGTATTTTTCGTTTTTACTTCATTTTCTGAATCAATTTCATGAACTACTTTTTCCTTTCTTTTAGAATAGGCTTCTATGGAGTCTTGCAAATCCTCAATTTCTAATGGAAGCTCGCCCCTCACAGTTCGTATTCTGTCAACTTCTGAATCTATTAACTGAAGCTGGTATAATGCTTTTAGCTTTTCCTCAACTGATTTTAAACTCGCTGTCTTTGTTTCTTGCTTTTTTGCCATTAATTTAAATATTTTATTGGGTTTGTTTTAACATTAGATAAGTGGATGGCAAATGTACTAAAATTTTGAGAAATTTTTTCTTTTATTAAATCCATAGTAAACTGTTCACTTTCAAAGTGTCCAATATCTACAATACATATCTGATCTTGAAAATCAAAGAAATCATGATATTTCAAATCGCTAGTAATAAATACATCACATTTATTTTTAATCGCACTTTCAATTAGAAAACTACCGCTTCCTCCACAAAAAGCAATCTTATGAACTTTTTCATTTAATACCTTGGTGTGCCTTATGCCCTCTGCTTTAAAAACACTTTTAAGAAGTTTAAAAAAATCAACTGTTCGGGTTGATTTGGCAAGAAAACCATATCCACCAGAGCCAGCATAAAGATTTTTATTATTCAATTTGATAATTTGATGAGCAATTTTTTCATATGGGTGAGATTTGATCATCGCTTGAAGTACATTATTCATTTGATTTTCATAAAATATAAACTCTAATTTTTGCTCGCTTACAACTTCAAGCTTATTTTTTTTACCAATCGAAGGTTTTGATCCAGAAAGCGGTTTAAAAGTACCTTTACCATTAACATTAAAGCTACAAGAATCATAATTGCCCATTTTTCCAGCTCCTGATTCAAAAATGGCATTTCTCAGCTCATCACAATGATTATCAGGACAGTAAACTTCTAATTTAAAAATATTTGATATTGGTTTTAAAATCTTATAATCATTAATCTTTAACCTTTCTGCTATTTTATAATTGACACCATAAAAAGTATTATCAAGGTTGGTGTGAATACAATAAATTGATATGTTATTTTTGATTGCTTCTACTATGCAATTTTCAGAATTATTCGAGCCTGTAATTGATCTTAAATTTTTAAATATTATCGGATGATGTGTTATTAAAAGATTACAATTTTTACTTATGGCTTCTTTAATTACTTCAAGATTACAATCTAAAGAAACTAAAATATTAGTTAATTCATTATTTACATTCCCAATATTAAGACCGCTATTGTCATAGTCCTCTTGTAGAGAAATTGGTGCAAAATCCTCCAAATAATCAATTACATCTTTAATCTTCATTTTTCAAAAATAATATAAATATCTTATTGTATATCTTTGCTTGACTAATGTTACTATTAAGATTTTTTTCATTCATTTATGGACTTTTTACCGAGTTTAAAAACATTCTATTCAACTACAATATTCTAAAGTCTAAAAACTTCAACAAGACTTTAATTTGTGTCGGCAACTTGTCTACTGGTGGAACAGGAAAAACTTCGTTTGTAGATCACCTTATTAATATGCTTTCAAAAGACTATAAAATAGGAATTATCTCAAGAGGTTATAAGAGAAAGAGTAAAGGATTTCATTTTGTTAATGATATTGATACTAACAAATATGGTGATGAGGTTTGTATGCTTAAAAGCAAGTATCCATTTTTAATAATAGCAGTTGACATTAACAGACAAAGAGGAATCAACAAATTGATTGATAAGAGTGTTGAACTAATAATTATGGACGATGGATTTCAAAACAGATGGGTTAAACCTGACATACAATTTATTTTGACAACATTTAAAAATCCATTTTTTAATGATTATTTGCTACCTTTTGGCAGATTAAGAGAAAAAAAGAAAAACTTTAAAAGATCTGATTACATCATAATTACAAAGTGTGATTTATCATTGGATAATAAAAAAAGGAAGTGCTTTTTAAATCATTTGTGCAATAAACCTACTTATTTCTGTCAAACAAAATATTTAGATTTAACTCATATTAGAACTAAAAAAAAATTTAATATCTGCTCCAGAACTGAAATTCTTCTAGTAACAGCTATCGCTGACAACACTGAATTATTTAACTATTTAGCAAAGATTAGTAGAAAAGTGCATACTTTCTCTAAACCTGACCATTATAGCTTTACAAAGACTGACGTCCATGAAATCATAAAAACATTTAATAAAATAGATACAAATGATAAAATTATAGTAACTACAGAAAAAGATAGTGTAAAATTGATGAATTTCATTAGATTTATTGGTAAGTATCCTTTTTATGTACAAAAGATAGCTCTTGATTTTCACGAAAATGATAATTTTGAAAAAAATATTCTAGAACATGTTAGAGAAACTTCAAAGAATAAAGAACTATCTTAAAAATTTAATAGAAATAAAGCCCAAATATGGTATTATTTTAGGCACTGGTCTAAACAATTTAGTTGATAGTCTTGAAATAATAAAATCCATAAGCTATGAAAATATTCCTGAGTTCCCTAAATCTACTGTTGAAGGACATGAAGGAAACCTAATCTTTGCCAAAATCAACAACATAGATGTAATGATTATGCAAGGAAGATTCCATTTCTATGAGGGCTATTCTATGGAGGAGGTTACTCTACCAATAAGATTAATGAAAATACTTAATATTCGAAAAGTTATTTTAAGTAACGCAGCTGGTGGAATGAACTCTAACTTTGAAATTGGAGATGTAATGATAATAAATGACCATATTAACTTAGCCCCCTCACCTCTTATTGGTAAAAATATTTCAGAACTAGGAACAAGATTTCCTGACATGAGTGAGCCTTACAATAAAGAAATGATTGAGTCTGCTGAAAGAATATTTAATGAAAGTGAAATTTGTTTTCATAAAGGAACCTATGTTTGTGTTACCGGACCTAATCTTGAAACACCTGCTGAATATAAATTCTTAAAAATAATTGGTGGTGATGCTGTTGGAATGTCTACTGTTCCTGAAGTAATTGTAGCAAGGCATATGAATATGCAATGTTTCGCGGTTTCAGTAATTACCGATCTAGGTATTGAGGGAAAAATTGAAAAAGTTACTCACGAGGAGATACAACAAGCTGCTAAAAAAGCTCAACCTAATCTCATAACATTAATTAAAAAGATTATAAAATGAAAAACATAATAACAATTTTTATACTTCTTTTCTCATTTTTTTGTAATTCTCAAGAAGCTAATTTAATTTATAATTGGAATGACACTTCCTTGGTTGGTTCTTGGGCATATAACAATACTTACAATGAAATTTGGGGCTTTGAAATAAATAATCATGAATTTGCAGTAATCGGTTCAACTGCTGGTACACATATTTTTGATGTTTCTAATGTTCAAAATATTTACGAAACAGCATTTATCGCTGGAGCTTACACCGGTGGAGGTGTTATTCACAGAGACTATCATGATTTTGATGGCTATTTATATGCAGTATGCGATGAAGGTAGCTCTAGTACTTTACAAATCATTAATATTAGTAATTTGCCATACTCATTTAATGTTGTATACGATGATAATGCTTTATTCAACAAAGCACATAATATTTTTATCGATACAAGTACAGCCAAATTATATGCTTGTGCCTCAAACAATGCAATGGATGTTTATTCACTTGCAAATCCAGTTTTACCTGTTTTGATAAACGAGCTTAATGATCCTACAATAGGGCATGTACATGATGTGTATGTTAGAAATGATACTGCATATTTAAATTGTGGAAACGATGGTTTCAGAGTCTTTGATTATTCAAATGTTAATTCTATTTCAAATCAGCCCAATTTACTAGCATCTCTAACTTCATACCCTGACGCTGGATATAATCATTCAGGTTGGTTAAATAAGTCTGGGGATATCTATGCAATGCAAGATGAAAATCATGGCTACGATATTAAAATTCTTGATTTGTCTGATTTTTCTAATATCTCTGTAATTTCAGTATTAAACTCTGGAGTTGATGCAAATTCAATAGCTCATAATGCTATTATTAAAGACAACTTACTTTATGTTGCTTATTATCACGATGGTTTAAGAGTTTACGATATCTCAAATCCAAATGCTCCAATTGAAGTATGTTATTACGATACCTACGGTCCAAATAATCATATTTCTTACAGGGGCGCATGGGGCGTTTATCCATATTTAAGCTCAGGGAACATCCTCGTTTCTGATATGCAGACTGGATTGTATTTGTTTAAATGTGATGCAACTTCTAATTTAGAAACTGAAAAAATTAATGAAATAATCTTTCCAAATCCCGTTAAAAACTACTTTTCACTATCAGGTGAAAGCGATGGAATATTAACCATTTATGATTTAAACGGAAAAATATTATTTCAAGCTGATATTATTAAAGACCAAATTTTTAATATTTCGTTAAATGATGGTCTTTATATTTACAAGATTAAAAATCAAAAATTAACTACAAAAGCTGATAAATTTATTGTAAAAAATGATTAAGAATAACTATATATCAGTAATTGGTCTTGAGATTCATATACAGTTAAGTACAAAGAGTAAAGCCTACTCATCTGACGAAAATATTTATGGAGCTGATCCCAACACAAAAATCTCACCTATTTCACTTGGATATCCAGGTACTTTACCTTCTGTTAATACTAAGCTAATAGAATATGCTCTAAAGCTTGGGATTTCTTTAGAATGTGACATAAATAAAAAAAATATTTTCTCAAGAAAGAACTATTTTTATGCTGACCTTCCAAAGGGCTATCAAATAACTCAGGACAAGAATCCAATTTGCAAAGGAGGTCATTTGTTAATTGATTTAGAGGACGGTTCAAAGAAAACAATAAATCTGACGCGAATTCATATGGAAGAAGATGCTGGAAAGAGTATCCATGACATTGATCCATATAATTCATTAATTGACCTCAATAGAGCTGGAGTACCTCTTCTTGAAATAGTATCTGAACCAGAAATTCGTTCTAGCTATGAAGCACAAAGCTTTGTTAATGAGATCAGAAAAATTGTAAAGTACTTGAACATCTGTAACGGCAACATGGAAGAAGGAAGTTTAAGGTGCGATGCCAACGTATCAGTGATGAAAGAAAATGATAAAGACTTTGGCACAAAAGTAGAGATTAAAAATATGAACTCTACAAGAAATATAAAAAAAGCCATAGACTTTGAAATAGATAGACAAATAAAACTTATTGAACAAGGTAAATCTGTTGTACAAGAGACAAGAGGCTTCAATGCACTAACTAATGCAACAAGTTCAATGAGAACAAAGGAAAAAGCAGATGACTATAGATACTTTACAGAACCTGACTTACAGCCTGTAATATTAGATGAAGAATATATTCAATCTATTGCTAATGATTTACCTTTATTACCAAATGAACTAGAGAAAAAGTTTAAAAAAGAATATGATTTAAGTAGTTATGATATAAAGCTATTAATAGAAGATAAAGAAATTTCTGATTATTTTCAAAAAATTTGTAAAATCATAAAAAACTATAAGTTAGTTGCTAATTTTGTTAATGGACCAATAAAATCATTTCTAAATACGAATTCAGTACCAATTGATAAATTGCCTATTGACAGAAAAAAAATTATTACATTATTATCTTTTGTCGCTAAGAAAAAAGTCTCAATATCATCTGCTCAACAAATAATTTTCCCTAAGCTTTTAAACTCAGATCTAGAAGTTATTGAAATCATAGAAAAAAATAATCTTTTTTTTGAAAATGACTCCATTGACCTTCAAGAGATAATTTCTAAAGTTTTAGGAAAGTATCCGCAAAAAGTAATTGAATATAATGAAGGAAAAATTGGACTCATTGGTCTTTTTATGGGTGAAATTATGAAAATAACAAAAGGTAAAATTGATCCAAAAAAAATTAATAATGAACTAAAAAAGGAACTTGAAAAGCGAAAAAAATAAAATTTACTTTGCATCTGATTTCCATTTAGGAGATAGCAAATCATTTTATGAAAATAATAAGAGAGAACTTAAAATTGTAAAATGGCTTGAAAAAATTAAAAGTAATGCCAAAGAATTATATCTCGTCGGCGATACATTTGATTTTTGGTATGAATATAATGACGTAGTACCCAAAGGTAATCATAGATTTTTTTCTAAAATCACTGAGCTAATTAAAAATTCAACTGATGTTTTCTTCATTACAGGTAATCATGATTTATGGATGAACAGATACATAGAAAATGAAATTGGTGCAAAAGTTAGAGATGAAATGCTAATATCAATTAACGATAAAAAAATTTTCATAACTCATGGTGATGAAATACACAACAAAAAATTATCTTACAAGTTCATTAAGTTTTTATTTAAATCTAAATTTTGTCAAGCACTTTTTTCCTCGCTTCATCCTACATTTGCTTTTTCAATAGCTAAAACGTGGTCAAGTATTAGCAGAAAGAAAAATGAGTCAAAATTAATAGACAATCAGAAAATACATGATCCTCTAATAAATTTTTGCAAGAGAAAAAATATAATTTCTAAAAATGATTATTATATATTTGGCCACTTGCATGCTCCAAAAATAAAAATAGAGGATAAATTTACTTATATTAACCTAGGCGATTGGATTAATCACAATACATATGCAGTTTTTGAAAAAGATAAAATAGTGCTTCAAGAATTTATTTCTTAGAACAAATCTGCATTCATTACTTTGTTCCATGCAAAGATGAAATCACATATAAACTTTTCATTGTTGTCGTCTTGAGCATAATGCTCAGCATAAGATCTCAGTATAGAGTTAGAACCAAAAATGAGATCAAATCTACTTGCAGTCCATTTAATTTGATTATCATGCCTACTTATCAGTTTAAATTTGTTAGCTTCTACTTTTTCCCATTTATAATCCATACTAAGAATATTTACAAAGAAATCATTTGATAATTTTCCAGGACTATTTGTTAAAACTCCAACACTTGAGTTGCCGTGATTAGCCTCTAATACTCTCATTCCACCAATTAAAACTGTCATTTCAGGAGCAGTTAGTCCCAAGAGATGAGCTTTATCAAGTAAATATTCTTCACAATTTTCTTTTACCTCTTCCTTAACCCAATTTCTAAAACCATCTGCAATTGGCTCAAGCGAAGCAAATGAGTTTTCGTCAGTCATTTCCGAGCTGGCATCTCCTCTTCCTGTTTTAAAAGGGACATTCACTTTATGACCACTTTCTTCTATGGCTTCTTCTATAGCTGTATTACCTGCTAAAACAATTATATCTGCGATACTAACATCAAATTTTTCTGATATTTTTTGATATTGGGGTAAAATTAAAGCTAACTCATCTGGGTCATTTGATTGCCAATTGATTTGAGGAAGAAGTCTTATTCTTGCCCCATTAGCGCCTCCTCTTAAATCTGAATTTCTAAAAGAGCTCGCACTGCACCATGCAACTGAAACTCTTTGAGGTATACTTAAATTAAGGAATTTAATTTCTTGTTTAACTTTTTCTACATCATAATTTTTATTGCCCTTAGGAACAGGATCTTGCCAAATTAAATCTTCTTTAGGTAACTCAGGGCCTATATATCTAATTTTTGGCCCCATATCTCTGTGTGTAAGCTTAAACCATGCTCTTGCAAATGTTCGAGAAAAATAATCTTGATCATTCATAAATTTCAGCGATATGTCTCTGTAAATTGGATCCATTTTCATAGCCATGTCAGCATCAGTCATTATTGGATTATTTCTTTTATTAGAATTATTCGCATCAACTGGTTTTTTATTTTCAGCAATTTCTTTAGGTTCCCATTGCCATGCTCCAGCAGGACTTTTTCTTAATTCCCAGTCATGATTGAAAAGCATGTCAAAATAACCATTATCCCACTGAGTTGGATTGGTAGTCCATGCTCCTTCAATTCCACTTGTTACAGCATCTTTTCCATTTCCCGAGCTACTTGGATTATGCCACCCAAACCCTTGCTCGTTAATGTTTCCACCCTCAGGCCCTGGACCAAGTAAATTTGCATCACCATTTCCATGAGCTTTTCCAACTGTATGTCCTCCAGCTGTAAGAGCAACAGTTTCTTCATCGTTCATGGCCATTCTTGCAAAAGTTTCTCTGACATGAAGCGCTGTCTTTAGTGGATCAGGCTTACCATTGACCCCTTCTGGATTAACATAAATAAGACCCATGTGAGCTGCTGCTAAAGGTTTTTGCATAGTTGATGGTTCATTTAAATCATCATATCTCTGTTCACTAGGAGCTAAGAATTCGTTCTCAGGACCCCAGTTAATATCAATCTCTGGGTGCCAAATATCTGGCCTTCCGTATGAAAAACCGTACATTTTTAACCCCATACTCTCATAAGCAACGTTACCTGCAAGTATAAACAAGTCAGCCCAACTTATTTTATTTCCATATTTTTTTTTGATAGGCCACAAAAGTCTTCTAGCCTTATCTAAATTAGTGTTGTCCGGCCACGAGTTTAAAGGTGCAAAACGTAAGTTTCCAGTTCCTGCACCACCTCTACCATCAGAAATACGATATGTACCTGCTGCATGCCAAGCCATTCGAATCATCAAACCTCCATAATGATTCCAATCCGCAGGCCACCATTCGACTGAGCTAGTCATCATTTCGTGCATATCATTTTTTAATTCCTCAAAATCTAATTTTTTAACTTCCTCTCTATAATCAAAACTCCTAGAATTAGGATTTGATTTATAGTCATGTTGATGTAAAATATCTAGATTTAATGATTTTGGCCACCATTTATCTATTGATGAATCCTTAGTTGTGCTCCCACCATGAAAGATGGGGCACTTTCCATTGCCTTGATTGTTCATGTTTAAACTTAGTTTAAAATTATTTTTTTCGTAAACGATTTATTTGATGAGCTTGTAGCTCTGACAAAGTATATCCCGTCTTTTTTAATACGAGCTCTTAAATTACTGATTTCAAAATAATCACTTTGTATAACTCCATCATATATATTATAAACCTTCTCACCTAGAATATTTATAATATCAATACTTGTCTCTTGTCCACCAAAGTTTTCAAGTAAAATAGAGCTAGACTCATCCAAAGGATTTGGGAAAACAGACACTTTTTGAGAAATTGAAGTATTGTTTTCATTTAACAAAGAAGATGCCTCTCCAATTTTTATATCATCAACATATATGTTGTTATGAGCAGTAGTACCTCCATCGTATGAAATCTTAAACTTGACATTATTGTTTTTTAAAGCATTCTTAGTAAGAACAGTATCCAACCAATCATTTGGATTTGGAACAAAATTGGATGCTATGTATCCAGCTCTTGATGTTGTAACAGGGTCTAAGGTAGCTAAAGACAACCAGTTTTCACCACAATTTGTTGAGTAATGAACTCTTAACTCATTAGTTGGAAACGTATTCAAAGCAGCGCCAGACCAACTAAATTTAATTGCAGGAGTAGTATATGAAGAAAGATTAAAAGATTTAGAGATAATTTCAGAGTAACCACCAATAATTCCTTTCTCTGAAAGTTCAAAGTTGTTAATTTTCATACTTCCGTTACTACCTGCATACCATTCCCATCTAGCCTGTTGTGATAAATCGGAAATAGCCCAAACACTATTATCATAATTATTTTCCGTTACAGTCCAATCTGAATCAAGGCCTGCTAAAAAATCATAAGTTTCGGGAGAAGTATTTTGAGATGATACTGGGTTTACTGTTACAAAAGCAGGTTTTACTATTTCAGTTGTGCAAGTGTTAGTGTAATCATATTCGTACATTGTTTCTTGAACCTTACCTCTGTAGAAAGTAGTATCCTCTAATCCCCAATATTTACCTAAGCTATCTATGTAGTGTGAAGAAATATTGGAAGCAGACATGTTGTTTAATTCATCTTGAGTTCCTTGTATTATTTTATCAGTTGTGATTGCTTGAATTAAACTTGGATCAGTTGCCGGAATTAAGGAAGGATCACTTGCTCTTACTTTTATTACTTCATCATAAATTAATGTAAATTTGACATCATAAGTGCCTTCATTGGCATATGTATGAAGTTCATAGTGACCTAACTGTCCGTTATAACTACCATTTGTAATTGTTCCATCTCCAAAGTCCCACTCAACAGAAGAAATATTGTTGCCAAATATTCTTGAATTTGACCTAAACCAAGTTTCCTCTCCAATACAAACTTGATATGCATCATTATTTTCAAAAATATTTAGTTGCTTAGTGCATATGGGAGGTAGGTATCCATCTTTAGTACCGGTTGAATCAATATTTACATCAGACCACATGTATTGTCTAAATCCTGGCACTGTTCCATCACCTTCTAATGTTTCGTTAATTACCTCAACCTGACCTTTACTAAACATTGTAGTAAATTGATCAGGTGTATAATCCATATAATTCATAAACATTTCACCTGCCCAATTCATTGAATCTGCTACACATCCTTGATTTTGCAATCCAACATGATATGGGAAATTGTTAAAACTAACTCCATAGTTTGCTTCTCTTGCAGGTGGTGTATCAAAAATATTGTCATCACCGCATGTTCCAGCACCACAATCCCAAGGGTGACACAAACCTAACCAATGACCAGCTTCATGAGTTAGTGTACTAGATGATGGATCGTTGAATTCACTGTAAATTAATACAACACCATCCGTTGCCATTGATCCAGAAAAGGGAAATTGAGCAAATCCAAGAAGAGTGTTTCCATTAGATTCTGGTAAAAACTTTTTTATGACCCAAATATTAAAATACTGATATGAGTTCCAGTAACTCAATGCTTTAACTGCGTTTCTTGGCGAAGGCTCATTACTTAAGGGTGATTTTACTCTAACAATTCCGTTTGTTGATTCTCCGTTTGGATCAATTCGAGCCAATCTGAACTCTACATTGGGAACACCCCTTAATGCTGCAAATACATCTGGAGTTCTTGACTCAAACAGATTACTTTGTCCATTGATATTTCTATTAAGTGCGTCTATAGCGTCCTGAACAACCTCATCAGATACATTTTCTGGGCCGTCGTCATGTATTATGTGAACAACTACAGGAATTATCTTCTTATTATCAGATGTTGATCTTAAGCTATTGATATCTAAATTGTTTTGAATTCTTTCAAACTCTTGTTTTAAGTTTTGATTCTTTTCTGAAATAGATTTGTAAAATTCAGGGTATTGATGTATATCATCTTGAATGTACCCTTTGTAACTTCCACAAACTTTATTTTGTGCAAATGATTGGAAAGGAACTGTCAAAAAAATTGATAAAATAATAGTTGTTAGAAATTTTGTCATGTTCTTGCTCTAATGTTAGATAACAAATATAATGATTCTGATTAAACTTTAAAAAAATTTATGAACTAATGAATATGCCTTGCTGCATGATATGAGGACCTTACAAGAGGGCCACTTTCAACATGCCTAAACCCTAACTTCAAACCAATTTCCTTTAATCTTGAAAATTTTTCAGGTTTAACAAACTCACTAACTGGCAAATGTCTAAAAGTTGGTTGTAAATATTGACCTAAAGTAAGAATTGATACACCTACTTTCCTTAAATCTTTCATGGTTTCAATAATTTCATCTTCGGTTTCTCCTAGACCTAGCATGACACCAGATTTTGTCTTCACCCCCCCCCTCATGTAATACTTTTAAAGTATGTAAACTTCTATCATATTTGGCTTGAATTCTGACTTTCTTAGTTAGACTCCTGACTGTTTCTAGGTTGTGTGATACAACCTCTGGCGCAACATCGACAATCATTTTTATGTGTCTATCAACTCCTTTAAAATCTGGAATAAGTGTTTCCATTGTTGTTTCAGGTGATATTTTTCTAATTTGATTGATTGTCTCTACCCAAAAACTTGCTCCACCATCATCTAGCTCATCTCTGTCAACAGAAGTTATTACAGCATGTTTAACGCCCATAAGCTTAATAGAATTCGCAACCTTTAGAGGCTCGCTCCAATCTACAGGTAATGGCTTGCCAGTTTTAACATTGCAAAAACCACATGATCGGGTACAAATATTTCCAAGTATCATGAAAGTAGCAGTTCCTTCACCCCAACATTCTCCCATGTTAGGGCAATTGCCGCTTTCACAAATTGTATGCAAATTATTTTCAGAAGTAATGGTTCTAACCTTTTTGTAAGCATCACCTGTTGGTAATTTAACTTTTAGCCATGAAGGTTTTCTTTTTCTATTTTTGATAAAGTCTGATTTGCTTTTTTTTAAATCTAAACTTACCCAAGGTTTTTTTGTCTTTTCTACTCTATCTTTTATTTCAACGCTGACACTCATATTTAATTTTTGTTTTTAATAAGTATTTATTTTATTCAATTATGAGTTGTCTATCTTATTTATGCTAGTCATGTGTTTTGAACTGTTTTCAGAAACACCATCGCATTTTTCTTTGTAAACACTGCAAGAGGAAGCAAATAAAAGTATTAGTCCTAAAAATATTCTCATTTTTTTTTTACAAAAATACATATATTAAATTATGTTTAAAAAAAAAAAAAATCAATTTATTTTTATCTTTATTAACATTTTAAACAATTGAATCCAAGCTTAGAAAAATCATGGAAGACGGAATTGTTACAAGAATTCCAAAAAGATTACTTTAAAATTCTAAAGAAAAAAATTTTACAAGAAAAAGCAAAAACTGCTGTTTATCCAAAAGGGACAAATATTTTTAAAGCTTTTGAGCTAACTCCGCTAAGTAATGTAAAAGTTGTCATATTGGGGCAAGACCCTTATCATAATGAGGGACAAGCAAATGGATTATGCTTTTCTGTGAATGAAAATATATCTCAACCACCATCATTAAAAAATATTTTTAAAGAAATAAAAAATGATTTAAAAATTGAATTACCAATTTCTGGAAATTTAGAAAGATGGGCAAATCAAGGAGTTTTACTTTTGAATTCAATTTTAACTGTTAGTAAGAACCAAGCAGGTTCGCATAAAAATTTTGGTTGGGAAAAATTTACTGACAAAGTCATACAAATTATATCTAACAAAAAAGAGAATATTATTTTTCTTTTATGGGGAAAGTTTGCGCAAAGTAAATTATCGATAATTGATAGCTCGAGACATCACATTTTAGCTGCAGCACATCCCTCACCTTTTTCAGCTCATAGTGGCTTTTTTGGATGCAAACATTTTTCTAAAACAAATCAAATTTTATATCAACTTGGAAAACAACAGATTAAATGGTGATAAATCTATATTTAATATTTTTATTTTCAAACTTATTCATAAGCGATGATTTAATAGTTAAGGAATGTGAAAATTATTTTACTCAAAAAGATAGAAATTTACCATCAAGTTTTATTTGTATTGAAATTAAAAATCAAAAGCTTTATTTAGTAAACGAAAAAAAAATTACAGATATTTATTCAATATCTAGCTCTGAAAAAGGTGTAGGAAATAAAGCTGGAAGCAACAAAACTCCAATAGGAATACATCGCATAAAATCAAAAATTGGTGATAATGTTTCAATTAATTCAAGATTTATCGGAAGAAAGTTAACAGGAGAAATTGTAGACATAATTTCTGACACAAGCAAAGGTGATCTTGACATAATATCAACTAGGATTATGTGGTTGAGTGGGGAAGAATACGGGATAAACAAAGGAAATGGAATAGATTCTTACGAACGTTATATTTACATACATGGGACCAACGAGGAAGGAAGAATAGGGATACCCTCTTCTCATGGATGTGTTAGAATGAAAAATAAAGACGTAATAGATTTGTACAGAAAAGTAGAAGTTGGTACATTGGTGCTGATTAAATAATCAAATTAAAGTTATGGAAATTATCATTTTATCTCTCTTAATAGTTCTAATAATAATATCAGCACTAATCTTAAAATCAAAAAATAATGTTGAATCTTTAGATGAGAATCGTGAACTGCAAAAAAATATTATTCAGAAAGAAGAAAAAATAAAAAGATTAGAAGAGGGTGTAAAGATAGCCGAGGCCAGACTATTATCTTTTGAGGAAATTAAAGCCGAAAAAATTCAGCTTGACGAAAGATTAAAAATAGCAGAGCAAGAAAAAAGTTCTTTGAAAAGCGAGGTTGTCAAGCTAAAATATAATGAAGAAAGTAGAAATGAAACACAGAGGAAAGGCATTGAATCAATAAATACAATTCAACAAAATCTACAGACAGAAATTGCTAGAGTAAATGATGAAAGAGTTCGTGAAGAAAAAGAAAATATCGATAAAATGAAAAAAATTTGGAGCGAACACGAGAAAGACGTACAAAGTTATATTCAATTAATTTGTAACAATCATGTAATTAAATATATAGGTCAAGAAGATTTTCCCTATCCAAGGAATAAGCCTGATAATTGCATTGAAATTATGGACCAGTTGATAATTTTTGATGCGAAAAGTCCAGGAAGTGATGACTTAAGCAATTTTCCAAAATACATTAAAGACCAAACAGAAAATTTAAAAAAATATGCTAAACATGAAAATGTCAAAAAAGATCTTTTTTTAGTCATACCATCAAATACACTTTCTGTAATTGATAAATTTACTTATAATATTGGTGATTATAATGTTAGTATAATAACTAAAGATTCCTTAGAGCCAATAATTCTAAGTTTAAAAAAAATAGAAGAATATGAATTTGCAGATAAACTTAGCCCAGAGGAAAGAGATAACATCTGTAGAGTAATTGGTAAATTTGCACATACAACAAAACGAAGAATCCAAATTGATCAATTTTTTGCAAGTGAATTTTTAGAAACACTCAGTAAAACTGGTTCTTTACTTCCAAGAGAAATATTAGAAAGCGTCATTCAGTTTGAGAATGCTGAAAAATTAAACCCTCCAATGGAAAAAAGAAAAAAACAAATACTAACAAAGGAACTAAAAAGTCAATCTGAAAAAATTAAAAAAGAAATTGAATTAAGACAAATACCTGATATCGAAGCAAATATCGAATTTAAAAATGATGAAAAATAAAGAACTTATATATGGTATAAGACCTATCATTGAAACAATAAGCTCAGGCAAAACAATTGATAAATTATTCATTCAAAGAGGGTTGAAAAACGATTTGTTTGCTGAGCTATGGAAGTTAGTCAGGACAAAAAGAATAAATTACAAGCATGTACCAGCTGAAAAAATTAACCGAATAACTAAAAAAAACCATCAAGGAGTAGTTGCATTTCTATCACCAATTGATTTTCACAAACTTGAAAATGTTGTGCCAGAAACTTATGAAAGAGGTAAGACACCATTAGTAGTAATACTTGACAATATTACTGATGTAAGAAATTTTGGAGCTATTGCAAGAAGTGCTGAATGCCTACAAGTAGATGCTATTTTAGTACCTGAAAAAAACTTTGCTTCGATAAATTCAGACGCAGTCAAGACATCGGCAGGAGCATTAACAAAAATTAAAGTATGTAGGTCTTGGAATCTTCAAGAAAGTATACAATTTTTAAAAGAATCTGGCTTAAAAATTGTTGCTTGTAGCGAAAGAGGAAATAAAAAAATTAGTGATTTTGATTTCAAACATCCTGTTGCAGTTGTAATGGGATCTGAGAATTTAGGCATTAGTAAAAATATTTTAAAAATGTGCGATACTTCTTTAAGAATAGATTTGTTTGGAACAATTAACTCTTTAAATGTTTCTGTTGCTACAGCAATTTTTTTATACGAAATTCAAAGCCAAAGAGATGAATAAAGCTTACTGGTACGAGAATTGGTTTGATTCCAAATATTATCATATTTTATACAAAAACAGAGACACTAGCGAAGCTAACCAATTCATCAAGAATTTAATTAACAAACTAAATCTTGAAAAAAACGATAGAATTTTAGATGTTGCATGTGGCAAAGGAAGACACTCAATTTTTTTAAACTCTTTAGGGTTTCAAGTAACCGGAATAGACCTTTCTAGTGAAAGTATTAATTTTTGTAAAAAATTCGAAAACGATTGCCTTAGTTTTCACAAGTTTGATATGAGAAATTGTTTTAAAGAGGACTATTTCAAATTATGTCTTAATATATTCACCTCAATTGGATACTTTAATGATGAAAAAGACAATTTTAGTGTAATTAAATCAATGGCTGATAGCATAAAAAAAAATTATCATATTGTAATTGACTTTTTTAATGTTCAAAATGTAATTAAAAACTTAGTTAGCAACGAAAAAAAGCAAATTGATGATGTTATTTTTTTGATAAAAAGGTATGTAGAAGACAATAAAATCATAAAAGAAATAAGAATTATAGATAATGATTTAGAATTCAGTTATTACGAAAAAGTCAGCTTACTTGAGCTTGATTATTTCAAGAATGTATTTGACAAATTAGGAATAGAGCTTGTTGGCTTATTTGGAAACTACAGCTTTGATGAATATCAAAAAAACTCCGATAGATTAATTTTATTTGGTAAAAAATTATAATGAAAATTGAATAATATTCTTTCTAAAAAAGTAATAATTACTGGACCTCCAGGCAGTGGAAAAACTTCAATTATATCACAGCTTAAAAAACTAAAATATAATTGCATAGAAGAGGTAGCGAGAGATTTTGCCAAAGAAACAAATCAAAAAATCAATTCTATTGATAACGATAGCGAAAAGATTATATTAAATGAAAGAATTAATCAATACAATAGTTGTAAAAAAGGACTGTATTTTTTTGACAGAGGCGTTTTTGATTCTTTAGCATATTTAAAATTCAAAAATCTTGATATTGACAATGAGCTTTGGCATAGCTTTTTATTAAAATACAAATACAATGAAAATATTTTTTTTGCACCAGCATGGAAAGATATCTATAAAAATGATAACAAAAGAAATGAAGATTATAAAACAGCAGAACTAATTGGTAAAATTTTATTAAATACATACAAGGAATGTAAATACAATGTGATAATGATTCCTAAAACCTCAGTAAAGAAAAGAGCTCAATTTGTTATTGAAAACATATGAAAAAATATTTGACTGAATTTTTCGGTACTTTTATCCTTGTTTTTACGATACTTACCTTTAGAAATCCTATGTTTATTGGTATTACTCTAGCGATAATAATTTATATTGGTTATCATATTTCAGGGGCACATTATAATCCTGCAGTTACATTTTGCATTTACCTAATGAAAAAAATAACTCTTAAAGAATCTTTTTTTTATATGTGTTCTCAATTATTTGGTTCCTTGACAGCTTCATATTTAAAGTTCTTAATTAGTGGCATATTAATTAATAGATTTGATAATGTTGATTACAATTTTTTTGAAATTATAGCATGTGAAATATTATTCACTTTTTTTCTCATTTCAACAATTTTATTATTTGCTGTGAGCAACAAAACAAGAGGAAATTACATCTACGGTTTCTTAATTGCCTTGAGCGTGGTTATATCAATTCTAGCTGTAGGTAATATTTCAGGAGCTGTATTAAATCCAGCTGTTGCGATTGGTCCTTTATTAATTAGTAATTTTATTGAGGGTCAAGATATTATTATTAATCTTTTTTATTATTTATTAGGCCCTTTTATAGGAAGCTATATTGCAACAAAAGTTTACAGTTTCTTTTGACTTAGAAATCATATTATTATTTTTGTAAAAAAAATATGTCTGTACTAACAGGAAAAAAAGCCCCTTCATTTAATGCAAAAGCCATAGTTAATGGTTGCGAAATCGTAGATAATTTTTCAATTGAACAATTTTTAAACAAAAAATATGTCTTATTAATCTTCTACACAAAAAATTTCTCTTCAATATGTCCAAATGAACTTTATGCATTTCAGAAAAGACTCGATGAGTTTACAAATAGAAATGTTGAAGTTATAGCTTGCTCTGCAGATTCTGAAGAGTCGCACAAAGCATTTCTAAATACTTCAAAAGAAAATGGTGGAATCAAAGGTGTAACATTTCCATTAATTTCAGATATGACCAAGACAATTTCATCTAATTATGGAGTTCTGTATGGAGATTATTCATTGAACGAGGACGATCAACTCACTTGTGATGGACCAATGATTCCTTTAAGAGGTACTTTTTTGATTGATAAGAGTGGTGTAGTGCAATATCAAACTGTCAACTTCTTTACACTTCAAAGAAATGTTTCAGAAGTAATTAGAATGATTGATTCACTAATTTATTTTGAAGAAAAAGGAGAAAGTTGTTTAGCTAACTAACTTTTTTAACATAACGACAACATAGCAAGAGACACCTTCTTCCCTGCCAACGAAACCTAACTTTTCAGTGGTGGTCGCTTTGATTGATATTTGAGATAAATCTATTTGCATACATTTAGCGAGTACAAGCTTCATATCTTCTATATGGTCTTTTAATTTTGGAGATTGAAGACACACCGTTGAATCTATATTTGAGATTTCAAATTTATTTTCAAACATCATTGCAATAACCTTTTTTAATAGTTTCTTACTATCAATGCCTTCATATTTTTTTTCATTATCAGGAAAATGGAAACCAATATCTCTCAAGTTTAATGCTCCAAGTAATGCATCACATATTGCATGTATTAATACATCGGCATCTGAGTGGCCAACCGACCCCTTACTATGATTCAATTTTAGACCACCAAGTATGAACGGTTTACCTATTTCAAGAGAATGAACATCATATCCTATTCCTACTTTATACATTATATTCCCTCTTGTTGTAATGCCCCAATATCAAAAATCATTGTGAATCTCATAGTATTTGCTAATGGATTAGTACCATTTATTGTTCTACTTGCATTTATTAAATATGAAAAATCCAAAGCAAAAACGTTGTATTTAACTCCTGCACCAAAAGTGAAAAATTTTCTACCTCCTTTTGTGTCATGTTCGTAAAAATATCCTCCTCTAAGAGCGAACTGTTGAGCATACCAGTATTCTGTTCCAAAAGATAAATTAATTTCACGAAGCTCTTCTGAAAATCCATCTGGCGCATCAGAGAAAGATTGAAAAATACCGCTTACAACTGACACATTTGGATCTTTTCCTGCAATAATTTCATTTTCAGAATTATAAAGTGGTGGAGTTGGAACAAGAAGCTTGTTAATGTCAAATGAATAAGACATACTATTATAATCATCAAAATTAATGTTTAACGAAGAACCAAGTTTTAAATTGATGGGTATAAAATCTCTCTCACCGACATTTGTATATGAAATTTTGTTTCCAATGTTAGAAATATTAAATCCAAATGATAAGTCGGAATCCCTTTTTAAAAATCGAATATTATTAGTGTAATAGCCTGAAATATCAGCTGCTAGTGATCTTCCTGCTCTTGTTTGAAGATTTCCAGCCATTTGTCCTCCTGTTAGATTGGAATAAATAAATCTTGGAGCAATAGACAGTGAAAATAAATCAGTTAGCTTTCTTGAATATGACATAGCAAGTGCTAGTTCGTTTGGATTAAATTGACCTAAAGTGTTTCCTAAAATATCAGTAAATGTAATATCCCCGAGTGAAAAGTATCTCAACTCAAATCCAAGTGCATCGTTCTCATTTAGTTTTCCATATCCGCTTAAGTAGGAAAGATTGATATCAGGTACTAGTGCTCTGAGCCAAGGAACATATGAAATGGAAAAACCTATATCATCCTCTATAAAGCTATACTTAGCTGGGTTTGAACTTAGTGAGCTAGCATCAGGGGAAGTTGCCACTCCTACATCTCCCATTGCGCCAGATCTTGAATCTGGAGTTATCATTAGAAAAGGTACTGCTGTTGTAATTGTGTTAAGACCCCCTGTCAGGTCATCAATTTCTAACTGATTTTGAGTATATGCTAGCTGGTTAGCTAGAATTATCAAAACAAAAATGCTAATAAATCTCATTTTTCAAATATATTGCAATTAACGTTATTATTCATTAATTATTATAATTCTATTTGATTTAGTCTTAGTCGAGCCAATTTCGTTCTCAACAAATAACTTAGCAATATATATACCCCCATCAATTACATTGGTTTCATCTCGTAAATTCCATAGTATAGGACCTATTCTGCTACTCTGACCATCAAATGTTCTCTTAATTTTTTTGATTTTATTTCCAAGCATATCATAGATAATTATATTGATTTTTAGAGAAGTTGATGATTGATTATGCTCAAAATAGAAATTACAGTTACTTACAACTGGATTTGGCAAGCATTGAAAATTTTTAATGGAGAGAACATTTCCGTCTCTAATGTAGAAAGTTATACTTTTCTCGCTGGAATTGTTAAAAGAGTCCCATGCTTTGACATTAACTATGTACTCACCATCTTCAAGTGAGAAAAATTGATATTCTATTGTTCCAGATCTATAGTTATCTAATGCTGATGTATAAAAATCATTTAATATTACTGGTGGTCCACCATTCAAAGTGGCAGTAATTTGATGTCCAATTCCATTAAGAGTTGTATTAATACCACTCTCGTCAAATAAATCAACAATTAGCACAGGATTTTCACTGCTGATTCCTCCATCAATAAAATTTCTATTGTCGATATATAAATCAATTTGAGGACCTTGATTATCTTCAACAAAGTTATTTTCAATACCACCTATTACAAAACTTTCATCATAGCCCTTAGCATCAGTTAATGTATTAGTTGTATCAAATGCATACATACTTATCTTGGCATTTCCAAACAAGTATGAGATATCACCTGGAACAGTGAATTTAAAATTAAAATCTCCGTTTACAACCGTGCAGTTTCCATTAAATATCAAAGAGCTTTGATCTCTATATGGCATTGGTGTACAATTCTGTTGCCCTAGCGTAGACAAATTTCTTTCATATTCATAAACTTTGGCATTTAAAAACCCATTAAAGTTCTCAATTTTTGAACCTGAATTATTTTTTACTATTCCTGTTACTGAAACCTCTGAAAACGCCTTCATAGTATCGACAGAACTTTCAGTTATTTCAATTAAGTTTTCAGCGAAATTAATTGTCAATGCAGGATCTCCCAAAAGAGTAAAATTTCTGTTATTTAAGCTAGAACCACTGTTAACTTTGGTCTCCAGAAAAATATCTCCAAGTTTAATTTTTTGATCGTTAAGATTAGTATTATTAACAATAGAATTAATAAACTTTTTATTAAGGTTATAGTTTGGATTAGAATAAACTAATCTTGTAGTACTGAGCAATGCAATTGCACCACCTTTTGGATTTAATAAGAGTTGTTCTCCAGCAGAACTGACAGTTGGTGAGTCGAATCTGCTAAATTTACAAGTTGCAGTCATAAAAATCGGCATTCTATAAATATTAGACCATTGATTTATTTGAGAAAGCTCAAGTATTCTTTCTTGTGTCCATCCTAGTTCACCACCGTGTCCAGTATAATTAACAAATAGAGAACCCTTACTTATGGCTTCATTTATTGCATTTTGGGCATCAGGACTTCTAGGACCGCCAGCAGTTGAAATTTGATTGTAATTATCTAGAAAAATTTTATTTATATTAAAATTTTGAACATTATCGTCAATTATGTTAGCCAAACTATCAGCTTGCCACATATGTGTATTAGATCCTAAAAATTCATTATCACAATCGTCAGCAATAAAAGTGAAATTATTTCTCCATGAACCCAGTGAATAATTTGAATAATAACTATATAATTTTTCAACGAAGTCATTTGCTTGTTGTTGATTTGAAATTGGTATTCTGCCAATTGGTAAATCAATTATATCATTTAAAAAATCACCATCATCTTCGTCTAGCATTACAAAGTAATCATCGGAAACATAAGAATTGACTGGATGAAATGAGTTTTTAGCTTGATAAGTTGGTATAAAATCAGTGTTGTTTTGAACTCTATTTTTCATATCATATGAACCATCACCAAGTAGAAGAATGTATGAGAGTTGAGAATTTTCTTTGAGGTATTGAAATCTTATAAAATCTCTTAAAGCAGTGATATCTTTTACACCTGAAGAAAATTCATTGTAAATAAGATCTATTACAACAACTTCACAAACTAAATTATCATAAGAGGAATGAAGATCTGAGATTTGATACGCTTGAGATTCAAAATCTTTGGAAGTTATAATTATGTATTCAGTCTCATTAGATATTTCTTTTAAATTTTGATTCTCTATTTTCCCATAAAAGCTAGGGGTGAGATAGTTAGAATTGGTGAATATAATGAATTCATTACACAAATCATCTTTCGAAAAAATCTGAGCCTGATTATTTGAAAACGTAATTTCTTTTTGAACAACATCATTTTTCTTGGTTATATCCCAAATTGATTGATTTGTGCTAACGTTGTTGATGAGGTATTTTCTATCTTCTGATGTAATAGATTTACAATTTGTAAATAACATTTGAGTACCGACAAAATTTAGTTCTCTTTCTGCATTAATCTCAATGTAATCGAGCCAGCCTGTAGAATTGGAAATTTGAGGTACATAAGTTAACTCAACTTGCAAATTGTCAGAGTTAGACAAAAAATAGTTGTTAAAAACTTCATCTTTTGCATAGTCTGAAGCATAATTTCCTGAAATTGGAGATATGTTTATATTACCAATAATATTGCCTTGAGCTCGAATATCAAATCTGGAGCTTGATGTAGAACGAGAAACAGCTGAAATTTTTAAATAAATTGAATCATTACTTAGATTTGGAAAATTAAAACTGTAAGATTTTTGGACTTGAAAATCGAATCTTTGTCCAAACCATTGACTACCTGACTCTATAAGATTTTCTGTTTCATTTTCAACAACAGCCATATCATTAAAGGTATTAACGATTGTTGGAGATGTTGTAGAAACATTATCAAGCATTATTCTCTTTGATTGACCAATTCCTTCAACATTTATGAAATAACAATTTTTGTCATCATATAAATGTTGCTCGTACTCAAAATTTTTAGAACTTGAGTTAAAAACCCATTCGTTTGGTGATTTTCCATAAAATAAAATTATATCCTCACTCTCTAAAATATTGTTTTGATTCAAGTCAATTAATTTTATGCTATTTTCAGTGATTTCTAGCGGCCTATAATCTGAATTTTTATTTGGAAGCATGCCAAATGAGTTGCCGAAAATTGAAATTTGATCACAATAAATTGGGTTATCTATTCCCATATTATTGAGATCTTCCTTGCTTAATTTATATACTCCATCATTTTCAACACAAATCTTGAACCAGTTTCCTGATGAGAAAATCGAACTATTTTGAGAATTTTCTTGTGAAAAAGAAGATAAACTAAAAATAAGAAACACAGATATTAATCTCATATTACAAAGTTAATTAACCTTTTCTAAACGAAACTAATTCTTGTTTATTTCACATAAAAAAAGTTGAAAACAAATAAATTGTTTATTTTTGTGTTTGACACAAATAATCTATAAGAAATTGAAGAAGATAAATCTAGTAATGATTTTTGCAGTTGTTTGTTTTTTCTCATCTCAGAAAGAATCAAAAGCTCAAGACCCTGCCTTTAGTCAGTTTTATGCTAACCCATTATATCTCAACCCTGCCTTTTCAGGTTCAGCACCTAAGGGTGCCCCTAGAGGTAACTTGAATTATAGAGATCAATGGCCAGGTATTGGCCGAACTTATGTCACAACAGCAGTTTCATACGACCAATATGTTGACAAAATTGGTGGTGGATTAGGAGTCATGTTTGTTAATGACAGGAGCGGTGATGGAAATTTGCAAGTAAATACTGCATCAATAATTTACGCTTATCACCTTGAGGTAAGTAGGAAATTTCGGATAAACGCTGGCTTTGAAGCAACTTACAGAAGAATGGATCTTAACTGGGACAACCTAACATTTGGAGACATGATTGATCCAAAATATGGTTTTATTTACAATACTCAAGAGAACATAGCCAACAATCCCAGCTACAAACAGTTTCCTGACTTTTCCACTGGTTTTGTAGGATACACCGAAAATTTCTATTTTGGTTTTGCTGCTCACCACTTAACCCAACCTAATCAAGGTTTTATTAGTGAAAGTTCATTACCCACAAAAATAACTACACATTTTGGTGGGAATTTTCCAATAAATAGATACAGTAACAATGTAACTATGATTTCTCCAAACTTTTTGTATCAGAAACAACAAGATTTTCAACAGTTTAATTATGGTATGTATGTGTATAGAGGACCATTTGTAGGAGGATTATGGGCCAGACATAGTATTGAAAACTTTGATTCCTTTATCTTGCTAATCGGTCTATTACAAGATAACTTCAAATTTGGATATAGTTATGATATAACAGTGAGTAATCTTAAGAATAGTAATACTCTTGGAGCTCACGAACTATCATTTACAATTTATTTGCCTAATAAAACTAGAAGTAAATCATTTAACACAATCAGTTGCCCACAATTTTAGATTAAAACAATAATTATGAAAATATCATTTAAAATTTTAACAATAATAACAATTAGCTTAGCTCTAAGCTCATGTTCTAAGAAAAGTACATCCCCAACTACTGGATGGAACTACAACGAAACCAAATCAGGTGGGTTTGAAGTAAATACAAAATTTACTGAACAAATGACAGGCCCTGGACTAATGTTCATTGAAGGAGGAACTTTTTCAATGGGCAGAGTTGAGCAAGATGTAATGTATGAATGGAATAATGTTCCTAGAAGAGTAACTGTTTCATCCTTTTATTTAGATGAAACTGAAGTTAGTAACACAGATTATTTAGAGTATTTATACTGGTTAAAAAGAGTATATGGTCAATCATATCCTGAAGTTTACACAAAAGCTCTTCCTGATACTTTAGTTTGGAGAGATAAATTAGGATATAATGAGCCATATGTTACCCAATACCTAAGACATCCCGCTTACAGAAATTATCCTGTTGTTGGTGTTAGTTGGTCACAAGCAAATAATTATTGTAATTGGAGAACTGATCGTGTTAATGAAAGAATTCTTATTAATGAAGGAATTCTAAAAGAAGATATTGAACAGGTTGATGACAATACATTTAATACCGAAGCTTATCTAGCAGGTCAATACGAAGGAATTGTCAAAAAGAATCCGAGAAACTATGACCCATCAACTGGTGAAAAGTCTAGAAGAATAAAAATGAGAGATGGACTTTTATTGCCTAAATATAGACTACCAACCGAGGCTGAGTGGGAATTTGCTGCACTTGGATATGTTGGTAACACAAATGATGAAAATATTTCCGAAAGAAAAATATATCCTTGGAACGGAGCATCTTTAAGAAATAGCTCAAACAAAAATCAAGGAGAAATAATGGCAAACTTTAAAAGAGGAAGAGGTGATAACATGGGTGTTTCAGGAAACCTTAATGACAATGCTGATATCACTGGACCAGTGAGATCTTATTGGCCTAATGATTACGGTTTATACAATATGGCCGGTAACGTTTCCGAATGGGTACTTGATGTTTATCGTCCTGTAATCGAGCAAACTTTTACAACAGATCATAGGCCATTTAGAGGAAATGTATATCAGACACAGAAAAAAGATGAAGATGGATTCATTGCGGAAAAAGATAGTCTCGGCAGAATAACAATGGTTCCTGTTGATGATGCCGACAATGTCTATAGAAGAAACTATAAAAAATCTGATAACATCAATTATTTAGATGGAGACATAGAGTCGCAAATGGGAATTGATTGGAACACTTTTCTGGATGAGACATCAGATAAAGACACTTCAAAAGTGAAAATTGACAAGTGGAACCAACGTGCTGATAAATATGAAAACAATACGAGAACCGGAAATAGTACTGAAATGTATGACTACGGAAATTCTTCAATGATCACAGATAGAACAAGAGTGTACAAAGGGGGATCTTGGAAGGACAGAGCTTACTGGCTTAACCCAGGTACCAGAAGATTTCTTGATCAAGATCAATCCTCTGACCATATTGGATTTAGATGTGCAATGGACAGAGTTGGAGCTCCAAAAAGCAATCTTGCTGAAAATCAAAGAAGAGGTGTCAATTATGAAAAAAGAAGACAATAATTCAATGACTTAAAAAAATAGAAACCCCTTAACTGGGGTTTTTTTATGCTAATAGAAGATATATATAAATTATTTCTTGAATCTGAAGGAGTATGTACTGATAGCAGACAAACAAAGAAAAATACTATTTTTTTCAGCCTAAAAGGCAAAAACTTTAATGGAAATCTTTTTGCAGATCAAGCCTTATCACAAGGATGTTCATTTTGTGTAATAGATGATAAAAAATATAAAAAAAGTGAAAAGTACATTCTTGTCGACGATGTTTTGATTTGTCTTCAAGAACTTGCAAGCCTTCACAGATCTAAGTTAGCGTGCAGTTTAATAGCAATAACTGGATCCAATGGCAAAACAACATCAAAAGAACTCATCAGCTCCGTTTTAAGAAAAAAGTATAATGTTTTATCAACAGAAGGGAATCTGAATAATCACATTGGAGTTCCTCTCACATTATTAAAACTTAATAAAAGTCATCAGTTCGCCGTAATAGAGATGGGCGCAAATCATTTAAAAGAGATTGAATTATTATGTGAAATTGCAAAACCTAATTTTGGAATAATCACAAATATAGGAAAGGCGCATCTTGAGGGATTTGGTTCTATTGACAATATTTTAATAGGAAAAACTGAACTTTACAGATATCTAGACAAGAATAATGGTACTATATTTGTAAACAGTGACGATAAAAAATTGTCAAAAAGAACTTATGGATTAAATTCGATTAGCTATGGATCTGAATCAATATATGCACCACAAATCACTATCGATGATATATACGTAAATGTTTTTTGTCTTGGAAAAACTTTTAAATCAAATTTAATTGGCAAATATCAAAAATTTAATCTGGCTTTAGCGATTTGCATTGGAGATTACTTCAAAATTGATAAGTTTTTAATTCAAGAAGCTGTTCAGAACTACATTCCAAAAAATAATAGATCACAAATAATAAAAACAAAAAGAAACAAAGTTTTCATGGACGCATACAACGCAAATCCAAACAGCATGAGAGAAACTATAAATTATTTTGATTATATAAAATATGAAAAGAAATTTTTAATATTGGGAGATATGCTAGAGTTGGGAGATAAATCAGAAATAGAACACCAAGAAATAATTAATTTAATTACAGAAAAAGAATATGAATTTATATTAGTTGGTGATATATTTAGTTCAATAAAAAAGGAAAATTCATTCAAAAATGTGGATTCAGTTCCTAAGAAAAATTTATTAGAATTAGAAAAGTATTTTATACTGGTTAAAGGGTCTAGATCAATTACTTTGGAAAAAATTCTAAATTACTTGTAACTAACTTAAAATTGATCTAGATATTACTATTTTCTGAATTTCGGATGTTCCTTCATAAATTTGAGTGATTTTTGCATCTCTCATTAGTCTTTCAACATGATACTCTTTTACAAACCCGTAACCACCATGTATTTGTACAGCCTCAACAGAAGCTTTCATTGCTAAATCAGAGGAATATAATTTTGCAACAGCACTAGCCTCATCATAATTCATACCATTATCTTTAAGCCATGCAGCTTTTATACATAGAAGTCTTGCAGCTTCAACTTCTGTGGCCATTTCAGCAAGCTTGAAAGCAATTGCTTGGTGTTTATTAATTTCCTTACCAAAAGCTTTTCTTTCCTTAGAGTATTTTAGTGAAAACTCTAAAGATCCAGATGCAATTCCTAAAGCTTGAGCTGCAATACCAATCCTACCTCCTGAAAGAGTCTTCATCGCAAATTTAAATCCAAAACCATCCTCTCCTATTCTGTTTTCTTTCGGGACCTTAACATCAGTAAACATAATTGAGTGTGTGTCAGACCCTCTAATTCCAAGCTTGTTTTCTTTTGGACCAACAACAAAACCTTCAAAATCTTTCTCGACTATAAAAACATTAATTCCTTTATGTCCTTTTTCAGGATGGGTTTGAGCAATAACTAAATAAATGGATGCTGAATTTCCATTGGTTATCCAGTTTTTTGTGCCATTAAGCAGATAATGATTCTCTTTTTCAATAGCCGTAGTTCTTTGTGAAGTCGCATCACTTCCTGCTTCAGGTTCAGAAAGGCAAAAAGCGCCTATTTTTTCACCAGTAGCTAACAAGCTCAAATATTTTTCTTTTTGAAAATCGTTTCCATATGTTTCTATACCCCAACATACTAACGAATTATTAACTGATACAATAACAGATGTTGAGGCATCTACTTTTGAAAATTCTTCCATTGCTAATACATATGAAACTGTGTCCATTCCACCTCCACCATATTTGGGATCTACCATCATTCCCATAAATCCTAATTCACCTAATTTTTTTATTTGATCTTTCGGAAATTGCTGATTTTCGTCTCTCTCAATTACACCTGGAAGTAAATGATTGTTAGTGAATTCTTTTGCTGTTTCACGGATTAAAATCTGTTCTTCTGTTAATTCAAAATTCATTTTTGTATTTTGAACAAAATTACACTTTTTAATAAACTTAATAAGCAGTAATTAAATGAAAAAATACAATGTAATAGGTGTTATGTCAGGTACTTCAGTTGATGGACTTGACATTTCATTTTGCAGATTTATTAAAAACAAAAAATGGAAATATGAAATCTTGAACTCTAAAACTTACCACTATTGTAATTTTTGGAAAAAAACCTTAATTAATCTTCATTTAGAGAATGAAAAAAAAATTAAAGAGATTGACATTGAATTTGCAAAGCATATAAGTGATAAAATAAATCATTTTATAGAGAAAAATAAAATTAAAGCTGATGTTATTTCGAGCCATGGACATACAGTTTTTCATGATCCTTCAAAAAAAATTACATTACAAATTGGCTCAGGAAAGGTAATTAATGAGCTATGTAGGATAACAACTATAAACAACTTTAGAAAAAAAGATATTGACTTTGGAGGTCAAGGAGCTCCTCTAGTACCAATTGGGGATAAATTATTATTTCAACAATATAAGTATTGCTTAAACATTGGAGGATTTGCAAATTTATCTGTCAAATCAAATAATTCAATTAAGGCATTTGATATTTGTCCCGCAAATATTGCACTTAACTTCTACTGTAGAAAGTTGGGGAAAGAATTTGACAGTGGTGGTGAAATTTCTAGAAGCGGAAATATGATTAAGTGCTTATATAATGAATTAAATAAAATTCAATTTTATTCTTCAAAAAGTCCTAAATCTCTTTCAAGAGAGTGGTTAGAGCAGAATTTCTTAACAAGAATTAGTAATTCATTTAAAGTCATAGATATTTTAAGAACAATTGTTGAACATATAGCCTTTCAAATAGGTACTAATCTAAAATCTCAAAAAACACTCGTCACAGGAGGGGGAGCTAAAAATAAATTTCTTATGGATAGAATTTGTGATTTTTCTTCTTCAGAAATAATTATTCCATCTAACGAATTAATTGACTTTAAAGAAGCTATGATATTTGGTTTTTTAGCAGTCCTAAAACTAAATAATGAAATTAATTGTCTAAAAAGTGTTACTGGCGCAGTAAAAGACTCTATAGTTGGAGATGTTTATAAACTATGTTGAAATGTTTTAAATGTCATTAAGCATTCAGTACACATAAAAAATTAGTTATTATTAAATTAGCATCGAAATAAATTTATGAAGCTTTTAAAAGAGTTTGAAAATAAAAAACCTGAAATTGTTTTTGAATGGCAAGATGAATATACAAATGCTAAAGGATGGCTAGTTATTAATTCATTAAGAGGTGGAGCTGCTGCAGGAGGAACAAGAATGAGATTAGGTGTTACTAAAGAAGAAGTTCTCGCCTTAGCAAAAACAATGGAAATTAAATTTTCTGTTTCAGGTCCTAACATTGGAGGAGGAAAGTCAGGAATCAATTTTGACCCTAGAGACGAGCGAAAAACTGATGTCTTAAAAAGATGGTTCAAAGCTGTCAAACCCTTATTAAAATCTTACTATGGTACAGGCGGAGATATGAACGTTGATGAAGTTGAGGAGGTAATTCCATATTGTAATGAAATTAATATTGAATTTCCATTAGAAGGTATCATAAGTGGACACTTCAGTAATAAAAATACTAACAAAAAACTATTACTAGATCAATTAAGTAAAGGAGTGCCCTCGATTGTAAATTCCACAGATTTATCTCCCAACATAAACTCAAAATACTCAATTGGAGATTTGATTACTGGCTATGGAGTAGCTGAATCTATAATACATTATTACAATATATACGGTGGTAAATTACATGAAAAAAGAATTATTGTGCAAGGATGGGGGAATGTTGCGGGTGCAACTGCATTTTACTTAAGTAAAATGGGTGGAAAAATTGTTGGAATTATTGATAAAAATGGTGGAATACTAGATGAGAAAGGTCTCTCTCACAACAAAATAATTGAATTGCTAAGTTCAAGAACATCAAATTTTTTAATTGATAAAGATATCATGCCATTTGAACTAATTAATCAAAAAATCTGGTCAATCGGAGCTGAAATTTTTGTTCCTTGCGCAGCATCAAGGTTAGTTACATTAGAACATCTTAACCTAATGATTGCAAACGACTTAGAGGTAATTTCCTCAGGCGCTAATGTTCCCTTTGATGAAAATGAAATTTTTTATGGTCCAATATGTCAAAGAGCTGATGAGATGGTAAGTGTTATTCCAGATTTTATATCAAATTGCGGAATGGCCAGAGCATTTTCATATTTCATGCAAGAAAATATTGATATGCAACCTAAGTCTGTTTTCCAATCAGTTTCAGAGACAATCAAAGATGCTTTAATTGAAAGCTATCAAGAAAGTAACGAAAAAAATAATATTTACAAGACTGCTCTTGAAATTGCATTAAAAAAACTATTAAAATGAATATAGATTACCTTAAAAACACAACTTTTTTTGAAAATAGCCTATTAGATTTTACATATTTTGTGTTGATCTTAATTATTGGATTATTATTAAAAAGGCTATTTATCAATTACATCAGTAAATCAATTTTTAATTACTTAACTAAAGATAGTAATGATGAGAATTTTAGTGATTTTAAAAATGATACCATAAAACCGTTAAACCTGTTTTTTAACTTATCAGTTCTCTTTCTCGCTTTTTCGCAAATTAATTTTCCTTCAAGCTGGGAGTTAGCTGAAAAAAATAAATTTGGATTAAAATTGTTTATTGACAAAGCTTTTTCATTAATATATATTTTCTCAATATTAAAAGTCATACTTAAAATTATAAGTTATGTTGGTAGTCTACTGCTAAAAAAAGCAAGTAAGACTGAAAATAAAATGGATGATCAGTTAATTCCATTTGCTGTTGAAATTATAAAGATCTTAGCTATTATTTTTGGTCTTTTTATAGTTCTTTCTAATGTCTTTAATGTAAATATAACAGCATTAGCAACAGGCTTAGGAATTGGTGGGATTGCGATTGCTATGGCATCTAAGGAAAGTCTTGAAAATTTACTTGGTTCATTTACAATTTTCTTTGATCAACCCTTCACAGTAGGAGATATAGTTACTGTAGGTAATATCACTGGTTCAGTTGAAAAAGTTGGATTTAGAAGCACAAGAATTCGAACTTTTGATAAGAGTTTAGTTAGTGTCCCCAATAAAAAAATGGTTGATGCTGAGCTAGACAATTTGGGAAAAAGAAATGTAAGAAGAGTAAAGTTTTACCTTGGTCTTACTTATGACACACAAATTGATCAAATAAAAAAAATTGTTTCAGAAATTGAAATTTTAATAAAAAGTCATAAACTAACAACTGATAACTGTATGGTGAAGTTTCAAGAATTTGGAGCTAGTTCATTAGATATACTAATTGTATATTTTGTGAATAGCCCTAACTGGGAAGACTTAACCAATGTCAAGCAAGAAATTAATTTTGAAATCATGAATATAGTTAAAAGCAATAATTCTGATTTTGCTTTTCCTTCAACAACTGTTTACTTAGAAAAATAAAAAAATGGAGATATTTTTAATAATTATTTTTGTCATAGGGTATTTAGCCATTGCACTTGAACACCCAATTAAAATTGATAAAGCAGCCTCAGCATTAGTAATGGGAGGTGTAATTTGGGGAGCTTTAGCTTTAGGAATAGATGAACTAGTAACTAAAGAATTTCTTACAGAATTTTACGAAAAATTCAAAACGAAATTTAATTCTCTTAAAGAACTAGGATTTTATTCTAGCGATGAATATGCTAAACCAATTAAGTTTTTAAAATATGAGCTGTCTCATCATCTCGTAGACATAGGTGAAATCTTGTTTTTCCTTTTAGCTGCAATGACAATAGTTGAGTTAGTTGATAGCCACCAAGGTTTTTCAATTATTACAGATAAAATAACCACTAAAAGAAAAGTACCATTGATGTGGATTTTATGTGTTATTTCTTTTTTCTTTTCTGCAGTTCTTGACAACTTAACTACCTCAATTGTTATGGCTGCTTTAATATCTAAAATGATAAAAGACAAAAAAGACTTGTGGATGTTTGCAGGAATGATTATTATCTCAGCTAATGCTGGTGGAGCCTGGTCTCCAATGGGTGATGTTACAACAATAATGCTTTGGGTAGGTGGACAAGTTACTGCTTGGAATATTATTTATTCAATCTTCATCCCGTCATTAGTTTGTATGATTGTTCCTCTAATATACATTTCTTTCAAATTGAAAGGGAGTATCGAAAACCCTGACCTATCAAACCTAAATTCTGAAATAAGTTCTGTTAATACTTATGAAAGAAACTTAATTTTTTACATGGGAGTAATAGGCTTATTGTTCGTTCCTATTTTCAAAATAACTACGGGACTACCACCCTATTTAGGAATGCTACTTTCACTTGGTATCTTGTGGGTTACCACAGAAATCCTACACAGTGACAAGAATTATGAACAAAGACGTCATTTATCAGTTATCGGCGTATTAAAAAAAGTAGATACACCAACTATATTTTTCTTCTTAGGAATTTTATTAGCTGTTGCTGGACTACAGTCAGCTGGTCAATTGGATATAGTGGCTAAATATTTAGAAAATACTTTCTCTGGTGAGAATAAAATATACATAATTAACGTACTGATTGGTTTGATGTCAGCATTGGTTGATAATGTACCATTAGTTGCTGGAGCTATGGGTATGTATGAAATAGGGCCTATTCAAGATGGTATTTTAGCATATCCTCAAGACCATAAGTTTTGGCAATTTTTAGCTTATTGTGCTGGAACAGGGGGATCAGTTCTAATCATTGGTTCAGCCGCTGGAGTAGCTGTAATGGGAATACTTAAAATAGATTTTATGTGGTATCTAAAACGCATTTCTTTTTTAGCCCTAATAGGATATGTTGCAGGAGCAATAACATACATAATAATGCAATAAATTTATAAAATATATCGTTAGAAAAATATGGAAAATAAAATCCAAACAGATAGTTTAAGTAATATTGAAACAGAAACTTTATCAATTATTGACCTAATCACAAGTGGGGGAACTGGTGGAAATATTATAATGGTTACTTTAGGTATCCTCTCATTTTATGCAATTTTCATACTTTTTGAAAGATACTCTGCAATAAAAGATGCTAGTAAAGAAGATGAAAATTTTTTTAATACAATAAAAAACTTTGTTGAAAATAAAGATTATTCGGCGGCCAAAACACTATGTCAAAATACTAATAATCCAATTTCCAGAATGATTGAAAAAGGAATTGACAGAATTGATAAGCCTATGACTGATATTTCTGCAGCAATTGAAAATCAAGGTAAACTTGAGATCTACAAAATGGAAAATAATCTTTCAAATCTTGCAACTATTTCTGGAGCTGCCCCGATGATAGGTTTTTTAGGTACTGTCATAGGAATGATATTGGCATTTCATCAAATGGCAAGCTCTGGCGGTAATATTGATGTCGAGATGTTATCTCAGGGAATATACACTGCAATGGTTACAACTGTTGCTGGTCTGATAGTTGGAATAATAGCTTACATTTCATATAATTTTCTTGTAAGCAAAGTTGAAAAAGTTGTATTTCAATTAGAAGCAAGAACAACTGAATTTTTAGATCATCTACATCACAATGAGTAGAAAATGGCATTAAGGAGTAGAAATAAAGTATCACCAAATTTTAACATGTCTTCAATGACAGACATTGTCTTTTTGCTTTTGATCTTTTTTATGCTAACTTCAACTTTAGTTAGTCCTAATGCTCTAAAACTTCTTCTACCAAACAGCAAATCAAAGACTCTAGAGAAACAAACTATTTCAATTTCAATTGACAAAGACATCAATTTTTATATTGATGAGAATCAAGTTGATATTACTGAACTTGAAACTAGGTTAATTAATATTTTAAGCTCTGAACTAGAACCGGCAATAATTTTACATTCAGACAAATCTGTAGATATTGAGCATGTTGTAAAAGTCATGGACATAGCATATCGTAACAACTATAAAATAGTTCTTGCAACAGATCCTAGTTAATGAATAAATCCAATTCTACACACAAGCTAAAAGGAATTATGTTCAGCTTAATTTTTCATCTCATAGCCATAGCTTGCTTTTTCTATTTTGGTTTATCTTATCAAACACCTCCTCCAGAGGAAAAGGGTATTGCAATAAACTTTGGGTTCAATAATAGTTCTAACAATATCAATATCGAAGAAGTTGAGACTCCACCAGAAATAAAAAAGGTCAATAATTCAAATTTAATTACGCCTCCAAATAATACTATAATCGATCAATCTGTTGAAGAAACAATAAGCGTAAATGAAATTGAGGAAAAAATTAAAAAACCTATTACTGAGCCAGAAATTATTGAAGAAGAAGTTGAAGCAGTAAATGAAAATGATGAAGAAAAAGAGAGCGAAGAAACTGTTGAATCAGAAATAAAAAATGAAGTTATTGAAGAGGAACAACAAGTTGTAGATCCAAAAGCTATTTTTTCAAAAAAAAATAAAAACGAAAATTCATTTGACGAAAGTAAAATAGACCTTGGTGGCGAAAGTAATGTTAAAAATGAAAATGTTGATGGTTATGAAGCAGGCACTGATGGTATTTCATTCAGCTTAGAAGGTAGAAACGTTTCTTTAAGAATATTACCTGACTATGATGTTCAAGATGAAGGTATTGTTGTTGTTCTAATAACTGTAAACAGAAATGGTATTGTAACTAATGCTATAACGGGATCTAAAGGAACTACAACTTTCAATAAAAATTTACTATTAAGAGCTAAGCAAGCAGCTTTAAAAACAAGATTTTCAGTTAATAATAATGCACCTATCAGTCAACAGGGAAAAATTATTTACAACTTTAAACTCAATTAATGGACTATAAAGAGGCAACAGAATTTCTCTTTAATTCGCTTCCAATGTATCAAAGAATTGGCAAAATTGCTTACAAGAAAGATATTGGAAATATAAAAATTGCATGCGAAGAATTTAATCACCCCCAAAAAAACTTTAAAAGTATTCATGTTGGTGGAACAAATGGCAAAGGTTCTGTTTCACATATGTTAGCATCTGTTTTACAAGAAAAAAAATTAAAAGTTGGACTTTATACCTCCCCTCATTTAAAAGATTTCAGAGAAAGAATTAAAATCAATGGAAAGCCCATATCAAAAGAAAAAGTAGTTGAATTTGTAAAAAACAATTTTGATTTTTTTAAGAAGAATAAACTTTCATTTTTTGAAATGACAGTGCTTTTATCTTTTCTTCATTTTAGCAGTGAAAAAGTTGATATAGCTGTTATAGAGGTTGGACTTGGGGGAAGACTTGATAGTACAAATATTATAAACCCTATTCTTTCAGTTATTACAAATATAAGTCTTGATCATACAAACCTATTAGGTAATAGTATAGAGAAGATTGCACAAGAGAAAGGGGGAATTATTAAAAGAAATACTCCAATTATTATTGGAAGAAAAAATAAAATTAGTGATTCTATTTTTTATAAAATTGCATCAGAAAAAAAATCAAAAATTTTCTTTTCAAACAAAAAGAATAACTACACTACGGACTTAAATGGAGATTTTCAAATAGAAAATATTAATACAGCTGAAAAAACTTTTCAGATTTTAAATGAAGAAAAAATACTAAACATTTCAGAAATAGAAATATCAAAGGGATTGAATAGAGTTATAAAAAATACTGGATTAAGAGGTAGATGGGAAATAACATCCTTAAAACCAAAAACAATTTTTGATATTGGTCATAACATTGATGCAATTAATAAAAGCATAAATGAAATTAATGAACTATCTTATGAAAATATTCATATGGTAATCGGATTTGTAAATGATAAAAATTTAAAGAAAATTTTTAATTTGTTACCCAAGAATGCCTTTTACTATTTTTGCAAACCTAATATTCCAAGAGGTTTTTGCGAAAGAGAATTACTAAAGATGTCACAAAAATTTAATTTAAGTGGTAATTGCTTTAGTAGTTCTTTTATTGCGTTTGAAAAAGCAAATGAAAAAGCAAATGAAAATGATATAATTTTTGTGGGTGGAAGTACATTTTTAGTTGGTGAGTTAATTTAATGATTGTAGTTCAAACAAAAAATTTATATTTGCACTCTCTACAGGGCGATTAGCTCAGTTGGTTTAGAGCACCTGCTTTACACGCAGGGGGTCACTGGTTCGAATCCAGTATCGCCCACCAATAAAAAACCCACTCATTTGAGTGGGTTTTTTATTAATTTTTGAAATAATGAAAATCAACATAGTCCCTTATAATGATGAATGGCCTTTACTTTTTGAAACGATAAAAAAAGAAATACAAAACATTATTGTTGACAATGATGTTATAATTGAGCATATTGGTAGTACTTCTGTAAAAAATCTTGATTCAAAACCAATTATTGATATTTTAATAGGAGTTAGTTCTAATGAATTAGATAAATATATTGACCCTATCAAAAATTTAGGGTATAAACACATTAAAGAATATGAGATAGAAATACCTAATAGAAGATTCTTCATTTTTGAAGAAAGCAAAAAAAGAATAGCTCATATTCATTTAGTAAAACATGATAGTCGATGGTTTAAAAGACATATAGCATTTAGAAATGAATTAAGATCAAATGAGGTTACTAGAAAAAAATATCAAAGGTTAAAGTATTCACTGTCAGAAAAAGAATGGAAAGATGGAAATGAATATGCCGATGCAAAAACTACATTTGTAAGATCTGTTGAGAAGATGCTAAAATTTGATTAAAAAGTTCGAAATAAGGACCAAGAGGTCCACCAAAAATAAACCACTCAAATGAGTGGGTTTATTAATTTTTACATTTATTAAATTTCTAATAAATGTAGAATTCATATCTGCTCTTCAAGAGAAAGAAATGCAGCTGTAAAATCTCCATAATATTGCAGATAAAGTATTTTTCCTTCATCATCAAAATCAAATGAGTTATACATTGGCATTGTGATAGAGTTTCCATTCTCTGTTAGCGTTATTGTAATATCAAAATACATTCTAACAGAGCCATCCATTTTTTTTGTTTCAGAATTAACACCAGGTAACGGATTTAAAGGAGACATACTAAAATCATATTTCTGCCAAAGTTCTTGATGCGCAATCATACGATCAGCAACATACATTGAATCTTTGTCACCCAACATTGTGCCCTTTATTATTGCATTTTCAGAGTAGAAAATTTCATAATCAATACTTTCTTCACAGAAAGCAGTCTCATAAGCTATTACAGTCTCACAATTCTCTTTAAATATTTTGTATATATTTTCATCTTTTGCAACTAAGGAAACATCAGAACTACAAGAAGAAACAAATAATATAATAGACAAAAAGTAAATAGTTTTTTTCATAATCATTAATTTAATTTTTCAAACATACATTAATTACTTATTAAAAAAATAAAATTATTAATATTTCAATTGGCTATATTTTTTACACATCTAAATCCAACATGAAACAAAGAACTTTCAGGTGAAGTTGCAGATCTTGCAGAAAGCCTAAATCCGTGACAATAATTTGGATTACATAAAAAAGAACCGCCTCTTTGTGCCTTTCCTTGAAGTTCAGTTGGAAATATCTGTTTACTGCCTGTATAGGGTAAATGCCAGTTATAGCACCATTCCCAAACATTACCTGCCATATCAAAAATTCCTAATGAATTTGCTCCATAATATCTAACAGGAGATGTATATTTAAATCCATCTTTAAATCCAATTGAATTTGGATAGCCTGAAGCCCATGTGTTACACATATATTTATTATTTATCATAAGATCATTACCCCAATAAAACAATTGATTTTTCTTTTTACCTCTTTCACTTGCTGCGTACTCCCACTGAAGCTCAGTTGGTAAAGTTTTGTCACAAAATTCACAATAAGCTAAAGCATCGTTCCAGCTAACTTGAGTAACAGGGTGATTATTTAAAGCAATTGGATTTGAGTCACCCAAAGGATATTCCCAACTTGCACCATCAATTAACTGCCAATTATTAATTGAATCGACAAATACTATTGCATTTCCAAACTTTTCTGCTTCTGTTTTGTAATCAGTTGTAATAACAAAATTTCTAAAGTCATTAACAGTAACAAGAGTTTTATCAATTAAAAAACTTTGAATTATAACCTCTTGTTCAGGTTTTTCTCTCTCTAATCCATTATCATTTCCAAAAATAAACTTACCGCCTATGATGAATATCATTTTACTTGTATCATATGATTCAATTTTTTCAGAAACTATATCAACTTCTTTGATACTTTCAATTTTATAGTACTTTTCATTTATATTATTAGATATTTTTTTTTTGTTAACATCTACACAACTCATTAAAATAAGTATGTACATAGAAAAAATA
>JAOOLD010000029.1 GCA_028408365.1 Bacteroidota bacterium | reverse complement strand
TTTTTACCTTAAGCTCCATAAGATTATTTAAATTTAGATTTATAGTACCAGATTGTCTATTAGCTGGACTTCCGAAAATTCCGTTCTGAATAATCGAATACTCTGATTTATTTCCTGTAGAGCTTGATTGAACTTGACTGAACAAATTTTTTGAAATATTCGGTCTGTAATTAAAACTTATGTTAGGGGTAATCACATGTCTAAAACCTCTAACATAACCTTTTGAAAAGTTAGCTGTTCCATAAATTTTTGTATTCAATCCGGCATTTAAATTAATTTCAGATGCTCTTGTGAAACGAAATAATGTGTCAGTATCTATTTCTTGATTTTCAACATTCCAATTTTTCTCAATTTGACTAAAATACCATCTTTCATTATAATTTATTTTTGGTGAAAAGTTAAAGTATTTAAAAAACTTGACTGATGTGCTAATTGGTATATTATGTCTTATTCCGCTTCTAAATTTTCTTAATGTACTTTTGTTAAGTAATAATGAGTCAGCTACAGAAATTTGATTTTTGAAATTGGTTGAATAACTTAAATTTAGTCTTTTTAAAAAATCTAATTTTGAATTTTCAGCAAATGGGAAAACTCTATTAACATTAAAGCCTATCTCTGGAACAGTTAAACTTATGTTGTTTGTTCTTGTATTTTGACTATGTCTAAAATTGATATTCATATTGTATGGTTTATTATCCCATTTTCTATTTAGTGTTATATTCGACTGAAAAGTGTTACTTAAGTAGTCATTTGAGTTAAAAGAATTATTTCTATGAAATGTACTACTACCACCATTTACGTTAGCTGAGAATTGAAGGTTTGGATTTAATTTTGCATCTTGGTTATGTTGCCATCTAATAAAAAAATCACGTTTTACGCTATAATCATTAAATCCTTTTTCACTGTTGATTATATTGCCAAAGCTAAGGTTAAGATTTCCGCTGTAGAAATATCTTTTTTTATATCGATAGTTACTTTTTAGTCCAAAACTTCCTTTTGAATAAATATCACTTGTTAGATTCAGGTCAGAGTATTCATTTAAACTGAAATAATATCCTAAATCTTTAAGAAAAAAACCTAAGCTTGCAGACTCTCCATAAGAGGGGAGTAACAAACCAGAAGATTCATTTTTAGAATTTGGAAAGTATCCAAATGGTAAAACTATTGGTGTTGGGATTTTCCAAAACTTGAGTATAGCAGGTCCAGTAATTATTTTATTGTCTTTGATGACCTTAATCTTATTTGAATAGATATGATAGTGAGGTTTTCTAGCATTACATGTTGTGTATAATCCCCTTTGAATATATGTAATTTTATCGTCAGTATTCTTAACTTGCTTTCCTTGCAAATATCCTTCACCTTCATTTGTAATTATTCCTTTAGCAAAACTTTTTTTAGTTTTAAAATTATATCTAATTTCTTCAGCTTCAAATGATTGCTGTTTATCTGTAAATTTAGCGTAGGATATTATATTTCTTAAGCTATCCTTCTTTGAAAATGCTTTAATTATGCTGTTTTCTGAATCTAAAACAATTATATCTGCTTCAACAATCATACCTTCATAATTAATTTTTGCATTTCCAAACAAATAAATTTTGTTAGAATCTGTTTTAATTTTTATTGAATCCTCAGCAAATTTTTCTATGTTGTATTCAATTTGATTATTTTGACAGTGTAAACTATTATCAAAGATTATTGTTGATAACAAATTAATTGAGATTAATAAAAAGAAAAAATTAAGTGATCTTAATGCTATATTTGTAAAGAATATGTTGTAAACCACGTGTCAAAGCTAATTAATTTATACCATATAAAATCTTTAAACGTTTTACTGGCCTTTCTGTTTTATTTTAACCCTTTTTTTTTACTAAACTTAAATTCTCAGGAAATAAAGCCTTTGAAAAGAGTTGTTATTGATGCTGGTCATGGTGGCAAGGATAGTGGAACAATGGGTACAAAAAGGTACAAGACTTACGAGAAAGACATAGCTTTAAAAATATCATTAATGCTAGGAGATTATATTAAAAAAAATATTCCTGAAGTTGATGTGATTTACACCAGAGACGATGATACTTTTATCGAGCTAAGACAAAGAACAATTATTGCAAATGAACAAAACGCTGATCTTTTTATTTCTATACATTGTGATGGTTTTACTAATTCTAAAGCATCAGGGGCAAGCGTCTTCGTTATGGGAATGAGCAAACTCAAAGAAAATATGGACGTAGCAATAAGAGAAAATTCAGTTATCTACTTGGAGGACAATTACAAAGAAAATTACGATGGATTTGATCCAAAATCTGCAGAAAGCTATATTGTATTTAGCGTTATGCAAAACTCTCATCTTACTAAAAGCATAAATTTTGCTGAAAAGATTGAATATGAATTCTCAAATAAAGCTAAAAGAAAATCTCGAGGTATCAAGCAAGCTCCATTTTATGTTATCAGCAGAGCAAATATGCCTGCAGTTTTAATTGAAGCTGGTTTTTTAACTAATCCTAAAGAAGAAGATTATCTTAACACGAAAGAGGGACAATCACATATTGCATCTGCAATTTTTAGAGCTTTTAGGTCTTATTACAATGAACAAATAGACTTAATTTCAGAATTTAGTAGTTCGGAGAATAAAGTTGAAATTGCTGAAAATGTTAATGATTCTATCCAAAAAGATAGAGTCGTTTACAAGGTTCAAATAGGTACCTATCTTAAGTCAATGTTAAATTATAGAACTTTTAATAAAATCAAAGATTTAGAAGAAGTTTTTGTGAATGGTTCCTATAAATACTATATTAGATGTGGTGATAATAAGCAATTTGCTGATGAAATGAGAAAAAACATGATTAACAATGGATTTTCAGGATCATTCGTGACAGCTTTTTATAAAGGGAAACAAATTTCTACCAAAGAAGCATTAAATTTGCAAAAAAAATATGAACAAGGAAATTAGAACAGGTATAATAGCAATTTTTACAATTGTAGTTCTAATATATGGCATCAACTACCTAAAGGGGTTGAACATTTTAGATAAAAATAGAATTTTTCATGCTAAATATGATAATATTGACGGGCTGTTAAAAGGAAGTGTTATCAGCTTAAATGGTTTTAATGTAGGAATTGTTAGTAATATTAGTTTACAAAGTGATAATTCGTTACTTGTGAGTGTCAAAATCAATGAAGATTTTGATGTGCCTGCAAACTCCACTTTAAAAATCTCTAATCAAGATTTAATGGGAACTAAAGGAATTTCGGTTATACTTGGAAACTCTGATTTACTCGCAAAAAATAATGATACTTTGATTGCAGAAATTGAAAATAGCCTTCAGGACGAAGTAAATAAACAAATTTTACCACTTAAAAACAAAGCAGAAGGATTAATTAGTTCAGTTGACTCTCTAATGGTAATTTTTACATCAGTTTTGAATACAGATGCAAGGAAAAATTTAGCCAGTTCATTTAAAAATTTAGATGAAACATTCATTCTTATGTCAGAAAGTATGAAAGAACTCAACAAACTTGTTGTAACTAATGAGAAAAACATATCAAATTCGATTAAGAATTTTGAAAGTATTACTGGAAATATTTCAGATAATAATGAAAGTATTGAAAATATTCTAAAAAAAATGTCATCTATCTCTGACTCTGTTTCTTCCAAGGATATAGGTGATATCATTAAAAATTTAAATAATATAACTAACAAAATTAGCGTTGGTCAAGGTAATCTAGGACTACTTAACAGTGATGATCAGCTATATAGAAATATTGAAAAAACTACTAATGATATCTCAATTTTAGTTGAAGAAATAAAAAAGGATCCAAAAAAATATTTTAATTTTTCAGTATTAGGAAATAGAAATTAAAAACATGTACTTAGGCAATGTAATATTTTTAATTGTTTTTGTTATCTCCATAACTTTTTTTACAAAAAATTTAACGAGGATAATTTCTAATATCAAATTAGGAAAAGATATAAATAGGACTGACAATAAAAGAATAAGGTTTTTAAAAATGATTAGAATTGCTCTTGGTCAAACTAAAATGTTTGATCGCCCTATTGCAGCATTTTTTCACCTAATTATATATATTGGTTTTATTATTATCAATATTGAAGTTATAGAGATAATTATAGACGGAGTTTTTGGAACGCATAGATTTTTATCAAATTTTATTTCTTACAGTTCTTATAACTTTTTTATATCAACATTCGAATTTCTAGCTGTTTTAGTCTTAGTTTCTTGTGTTGTTTTTCTGTATAGAAGAAATATTCAAAGAATTAAAAGATTTCACTCACCTGAAATGACATCATGGCCTAAAAGTGATGCTAATTTGATATTAATTTTTGAAGTTTTGTTAATGTCTGCTTTTTTGGTAATGAACGCAGCTGATACTTTACTTCAATCACTTGATAGTCACTATCATGCAGTAGGGGCATTTACCTTTAGTTCTTTTTTAGTTCCCTTGATCGATCATTTAAGCGCTGAAAAACTTATTTTCATTGAAAGATTTTGTTGGTGGTTTCATATAATTGGAATTCTACTTTTTCTAAATTATGTTCTTATTTCAAAACACTTACATATTTTCTTCGCATTCTTTAGTGCTTACTATTCAAAGCTTTCAAATCCATCAAAGCTTTCAAATTTATCTTCAGTTACGAGTGAGGTAAAGATGATGTTAGATCCAAATATTGATCCATTCTCAAATACAAATAATACTAACACTGAAAAATTCGGTGCTCAAGATGCTGATGATTTAAATTGGGTACAAATTCTTAATTCATATAGCTGTACTGAATGTGGCAGATGTACATCAGTTTGTCCAGCTAATATTACTGGTAAAAAGCTTTCTCCTAGAAAAATCTTAATGGATACAAGAGATAGAATTACTGAAATTGGAAATTCAATTAGCAAAAAAAAGAATAAAGACGAAAATTTTTTATTGGGAGGTTATATTCATCCAGAAGAAGTTTGGGCATGTACAACATGCAATGCATGTGGAGATGCTTGCCCGATTGAACTTGATCCCATGTCAATAATTATTGATTTGAGAAGGTATCTTGTTATGGAAAAATCATCAGCTCCTTCAGAGTTGAATACAATGTTTAATAATATTGAAAATAATGGAGCTCCATGGCAATATAATTTGAATGACAAAATGAATTGGATAAATGATGACAAATAAATTAAAGAAAACAATTAAAGACGGAGTAGAGGTTAGTCCTGTTCTTCCCTCTAGTATCAAAAACTATTTGATTGATATTGATGGTACGATATGTGATGATACCCCAAATGAACAGCCTGAGTTAATGAAAAGTGCAAAGCTGTACCCTGATGCATTAAAAACTCTTAATAAGTGGTATGATGAAGGTCATATAATTACTTTTTTCACATCTCGTTTGGAAGAGCATAGACAAGTTACTGAAGAATGGTTAGAAAAAAATGATTTTAAATACCATGCATTACTTATGAACAAACCAAGAGGAGGAAACTATCACTGGATTGACAATCATATTGTCAGAGCGACTAGATTTGAGGGTAAGTTCACTGATTTAGTTGAAAGAAATAATATAATACAAGTTTTTAAATAATTTTTATGCAATTAGAAGTAAAAACAATGGCTGAATTATTGCAGAAAAATATTACTCCAGATTTTCTCTACTGGGTTGGTTCTGCTGGCTCATTTGATGATAGGGCAAAGAAGATTACTAGGGCTTTTGTTAAAGTTTTGAATTACGCGAATGTTTCTTTCGGAGTACTTGGTGTTGAAGAGTCAACATCTGGAGATGTAGCTAAAAGAGCTGGAAATGAATTTTTATTTCAGATGCAAGCCTTAGCAAATATTGAAGTAATGAATTCTTACAACATTAAAAAAATTATAACGACTTGTCCTCATTCATTTAATATTTTAAAAAATGAATATCCTGATCTTGGAGGTAATTATGAAGTCTATCACCATAGTGAATTCGTTCATGATTTAATTAAATCAAAAAAGATTACAATTTCACAAAACAGTATTGACGAAGTTATGACATATCATGATCCATGCTATTTGGGACGAGGCAACAATATATATAATCAGCCAAGAGAAATTATTATGCGATTATCTAAAAATTTTATTGAGATGCCAAGAAACAAAAGAAATTCACTTTGCTGTGGTGCTGGTGGGGCTCAAATGTTTAAAGAAGCTGAGAAAGGTAGTGCCGAAATTAATATAGTTAGAACACAAGAAGCACTTGACACAAAATCTAAAATTATTGTCACAGGATGTCCGTTTTGTAATACAATGATGTCCGATGGTGTAAAAAATATAAATGAGGGTGCTGCTCTTGTTAAGGATATTGCTGAAGTAGTAGCTGAATCTTTAATTTAATGTTTCTTCCATTTGAAAATATTTCCAGTGAATCACGAATATGGATTTTTTCCTCTTCAATTAAAATTTCAGAAGATAGTCAAAAAGATATCTCTGAAAAAATAATTAAATTTTTAAACTCTTGGAAACATCATGGTGTTGATTTACCATGTTCTTTTAAAATATTAGATGCTTTTTTTATTATTATCGCTCTTGATCAAAGTAACAATAGTGCTGGAGGTTGCTCAATTGATCAAATGTTTAATTGTATTTCTGATATTGATCAACAATTTGATTTATCTTTATTGGATCGCTCAAAAATGCATTTTTTTATTGATAACCAAGTTTTATGCTATCCGTTAGAGAAAGTTGATGTTAAATTTTCTGATTACTTGTTTTTTGATCAAACTATTGATAAAAAAAAACAGCTTGATGACTGGCTAATTTTGTTAAAAAATAGCTGGTTTAAACGTTTCTTACGCTAGTTTCTTTTAAGTTATTTAGTTAAATTTATCTGCTTAACAAAGGAGTATTATGTATCTGAAATATCTTAGAAAAAGTAATGATTTAGAGGTTTTTTCTATAGACCAAGAAACAAGTCTAGATATTCCTTTTTTTGATAATCAAGTTCCAGCTGGGTTCCCATCTCCTGCACAAGATTATATAGATTTGGACTTAGATCTACATAATTATCTTGTTAAGAACCCATCTTCTACATTTTGCGTTAGAGTGACTGGTGAGAGTATGAGAGACGCAGGTATCAATAGTGGAGACATCATGCTAGTAGATAGATCTTTAGATCCCAAAAATCGAAGTATAGTGCTAGCAGTAGTTGATAATGAATTTACAGTTAAAAGAGTTAATGTAAGTGAAGAGGGTTTGTTCCTTATGCCTGAAAATGCAGATTTTAATCCCATTAAGATAACCTCTGAAATGAATTTTCAGATTTGGGGTGTTGTTACTTATATTATTCACAAGGCTAATTAGTTTTATGTTTGCTTTAGTAGATTGCAATAATTTTTATGTTTCATGTGAAAGAATATTCGATCCTACTATTTTACACAAGCCAGTTGTTGTCTTATCTAATAATGATGGCTGTGTCATTTCTAGAAGTAATGAAGCCAAAAAAATAGGAATTAAAATGGGAGTTCCTTTCTTTAAAATTCAAAATCAAGTAATGAAACATAATATTAGTGTATTTTCAAGTAACTACACTTTATATGGAGATTTATCATTTAGAGTATTTAATACTTTAAAAACAGAATTTAATTCTGTTGAAATTTATTCAATTGATGAAGCTTTCTTGCGTTATGATTTAAAAGATTTTGAGTCTAGAGCTAGCAGAACTGCGAAGAAGATAAAAAAATGGACAGGCATACCAGTTTCAATAGGACTAGCTCCAAATAAAGTTTTATCTAAGATTGCAAATCAGGTAGTAAAAAAAAGAAAAGATAGAGAAGTTTATTTATTGAAAAATCAGCAGGAAATAGATAGAATTCTTGCCAATATGCCTGTTGAAGAATTATGGGGTATAGGTAGAAGAATAACTATTTTTCTTAAAAAATATGGTATACATACTGCTTTACAGTTTAAGCAAACAAATTCACAGTGGTTAAAATCAAATTTAAACATTAATGCGCTTAGAATTAAAAAGGAGTTATTCGGTGAAGTTTGTTTCCAACTAGAGGAGAATAACTCTATGAAAAAGAATATATGCACCTCAAGATCTTTTTCTAAAACAGTATCTTCTTTGGGTAAATTAAAAAGTGCTATTGGTTCATATGCAAACGTTTGTTCATTAAAGTTAAGAAAACAGAAAAGTTGTGCTACTTCAATTTCTGTTTTCATGCTAACTAACCGCTTTGATAAAAGAAATAAATTTCAGAGTTTATATCAAAAGATTATTTTAGATATGCCTACTAATGACTCTTTACAAATTGTAAAGCAGTCTCTTATTTTACTAGATTCGATTTATAAGCCTGGCCTAGAATATAAAAAAGTAGGTGTAGTTGTTTCATCAATTGTTCCAGATAGTCAAGTGCAAATGAGTTTATTTAATAAGATTGACTTTAATAAAAGAAGATCTCTTAACAAAACCATAGATAAAGTTAATTATAGCATGGGAAAGGATCTAATAAGATTTGCAGTTCAAGAAAATGGTAAAAATTGGATGACTAACAGGAAGAAATTGTCTCCATGCTATACTACCTCTTTTAGAGATATGTTGACAATCAGTCTATAAAGCTCTGTATAAATCAGAAAGTTTCTTCAGTAAATGGTCAAGAGATGAAAGTTTTAACATGTTATGACCATCAGATAATGCTTCTTCAGGCTTGAAATGGGTTTCTAAGAAAACACCATTAACACCGCTTGCTATTCCTGCTTTTGATATTACGTCGATAAACTCTGGACGACCACCAGTGATACCACTTTTCTGATTAGGTAATTGTAAAGAATGGGTAACATCAATGATAACAGGGTAATTTAGTTGTTTCATTAAATGAATTTGACGAAAATCTACTATTAAGTCATTGTGTCCAAAAGATGTACCTCTTTCAGTAAGTAAGATTCTCTTGTTTCCAACAGATTCAATTTTCTCAACAACAAATTTCATAGATGATGCTGACATAAATTGTCCTTTTTTAATATTTATTGGAAGCTTAGTTCTGGAAGCATGAAGTATTAAATCAGTTTGTCTGCATAGAAAGGCTGGGATTTGTAAAATATCTACATAAGATTTGGCAAGATCTATATCTTCTTTGGTATGAACATCAGTGATTACAGGAACATTAAAATTTGTACGAATTTCATCTAGGATTTCTAATGCTTTTTTATCACCAATTCCAGTAAAAGAGTTTAAAGAAGACCTGTTAGCTTTTTTAAAAGATGATTTGAAAATAAAAGGAATATTATAATTATCACATAATTTCATAATTTCTTTACAAATTTTAAAACCATCCTTACTATTTTCTACAACACATGGTCCAGCAATTAAAAAGAAATTACTTTGTTTTTTATTAAAAATATTATCTAAAACGTTCACAGAGAGAGCTTTAGTTGCAAATATATACTAACATTATTAGATTCTCTTTGTTGCAAAAGACTTTCTAAATTATAACTTCCTACACAAAAGTTATTAGATTTTCCAAAAGTTAGTTTTGTACCAATATTTAAATTATCGCTAAATCCACCATAGGATAGAATTGGAGAAAATAAAAAGTAATTTAAGTCAATAATTGATTCTGTATAAATTTGTGTAGCAAAACCATTTTTATATATTCCATCTTTGAATTTAATATCACTAATTTTTTCATAAAATTTTGTTGGATACCACAAAAAATTAAATCCAATTTTATTTGATCTGATAAATTGAATTTTTGATTCTGAGTTAATAACAAAGGATATTTGTGTCGGTAAGAACGAATATGTATTTGATTCACTACTAAATTTATCTAGATTAGTATTACTCAAAAAATTTGTATCACTAATATTGATATCATCAGTTATTTCAATTCCACTGTATACAAAATTAGAGTCTGAGTAGTTATTATTATTATCTAACCACTTGATAAATCCAAAATCCAAAATTTGAATCTTATAAGCTTTACTTTGTGTTTTTTTTAAAAAATTTAAGTCGACTGAAATACCACTTCCATTTCCTCTAAAAAAACTACTCGAAAATTCTTTAGAATAAGTGCTAGAAACATTATAATCCATTAAAATATTTGTGATATTTTGACTAGTATATAATGTTGCATTTTCTATGTTTGAGCTTATTAAATTATTTCCAATTAAATAGCCAATTTTATAACCAATTTGATAGTTTCTGAAGCTATGAGAGGAACCTAACTTGATTTGTTGATACTTTAAAGCACTAAAATAACTGTTATTCAAATTTAGTGTGTCAGAAATAGATCTTGAGTTTCCAAAGAATACAAACTCAAAAAAATCTTTTTTTAAATTATAACTTGTATATATTCTATCTGTAAAAGTTAAACTGATTTTGTATTTAGAATTTTGGTAATAAAGTCCCAAATAATTTTTAAAGTCTAAATTATGTTTATTTTCGTTATCTAAGTTATTGACAAAGTTATTTTTGAAATTTTCTGAAAGTTTTGTTCCTGAGAATAATCTATCTATATCAGATAATTTAAGATGATTACTACTCATTTTAAAATCTGAGCTTAAATTAATATCAAAAGTGTTTACTTCAGCAGTTAATCTATTTGTAAATATTGTTATAAAAATGAGGAACAGCTTTATGTACTTCAATTGATTCTATTTTTATATTTAACTGAAAGTGAAAAAATAAGTTTGTTTAAGTTGGAGAGTCTTATGTCTTCTGTCATATCTGTTGAGCTAATATTGGCATTTATTAAAAGTTTTTCAATTCCAATAAGATCATCATAATTTAATTCAACATTTGT
>JAOOLD010000028.1 GCA_028408365.1 Bacteroidota bacterium | reverse complement strand
CAGAAATTCAAAATCAAATTCTAAAAATTTTTAGTGACATTGAGATTGCCAGGTATTCCCCAATGAGTGATTATAAAAAATCAAATGAGCTTATAAATGAGTGTGTTTTAGTTATAAAGAATATTGAATCAAACAGAAAATGAAAAAAGAATTTTTATTATTCCTAGCTATATTTTTTAGCTTTTTTATCAAAGCCGAAGACAATTTATTCAAAAAAGGAACTGAGTTTTATGACAGCGGAAACTATCAAATGGCAATCGCCTACTTTGACTCATTAATTATTTCTGGAACAATCAGCAGTGAAATTCATTACAATAAAGGTAATTGTTATTTTAAGCTAGATAGTCTGGCTTTAGCTATAGTAGAATACGAGAGAGGTTTAAAAATTAACCCCAAAGACTTAGATATAGTTTACAATTTAAAAATTTGTAACGATTTAATTATTGATGATATTAATCAACTTCCTCAGTTATTTTACAAACAATGGTTGTCTAGTTTATTTAATACAATTTCTATTTATAATTGGCAAATCTTGATTATTATCTCTTTGATATTATTAATCATAAGTTTGATTGTAACTAAAATTAAAACAAACAATAACCTTAAAATTTTTAATACTTTTTTGTCCATAATTATTTCTATTTCCTTAACTATTTATTTTATTGGAAACTTTACTGAAAAAAATAATATACAAGCAATTGTTAAGGAAAATGTTGTAAATATCAGAAGTGCTCCTTCTGTTGAAAGTTCAGTTCAATTTACTATCCACTCAGGAACAAAAGTAGTAATCATTGATGCCGTTGAAAATTGGTTTAATATTTCAATTAGTGACGGCAGAAAGGGATGGGCCCAACAAACAAGTTTAATAGAAATATAAATCTATTAATTGCAAATTTTTCAATAGTATAATTTATTGTTATGGAAATTAATTTTTTGTAACTTTGGTACAAATCAAGTACTTATGAGGGGGCCTATTTTTCATATTAAATTATTTACCATTTCTTTATTTTTGTTAAGTTTCACATCCCTCGGCAATGAGTCTAAATGGAACCTTATTTATCAAAGTGATGAAGTCACCATAGAAACTAAGAACCATAACTGTGATTTCTCCGATGCTTATGACCAAGAATTTATTTTTTTAAGAATTACCAATCTCACTGACTCAAGTTTGATCCTATGCTATTATCTTGAACTTTGGTACGATAATGAGTGTATAAACTGTGAAAACAAAAAATCAGAATACGAAAAATCTTTCAATTTAAATGCCAGAGAAACCACAATATCTGACTGTATTAATAAATCAAATGAATCAAAAATTTTTGTTAAGTTTTCTTTACCCCTCAGTAAAATGCCTGGCGTTAACAAAATAGTAAGGCTAACGAATTTCGAACTAAAAAATATATCGCTTAAGTATGAGTAGAAATTTATTTTTGATATTGTTTCTTTTTGCTGGAAATAATGCATTTTCTCAAAGCTCTTCAAGTGGTTGTGTTACAAACATATCTGCACTTACTGATAGTATTGCTTGTGGAGAATCTTTATTTTTACAACAAGTTGGTGTTGGTGGTGCTTCATCTGATGATTTTTCAGCATCAACGCTTAGTGGCTTGTGGCAAAGCGTGACTTCTGGCTATGTTCTTGGTGGCCCTTGCGGTACAAATCCATTAGGAGGACCTGTTCTTTGGTTTGCAAACGGAGCTCCTACACCAAGAAGAGCTACAACAGTGCCGGTTGATGCAAGCTGTGGTGGAAACATTTGCTTTGACTTTAGAATGGAAACTCAAGGAGGAACTGCAGGATGTGATGGTCCTGATTTAGCTAATGAGGGTGTTTATTTAGAGTACAGAATCGCCGGTGGAACATGGACTCAAATTTTTTATTTTTCTCCAATCGGATTTCCATACACAGGATGGCAAAATCATTGTTTCCCGATTCCCATTGCTGCTCAGACTACCTCTACTCAATTTAGATGGTCCCAAACTGCTACTTCGGGACCCACCTGGGACTTTTGGGGAATTGATAATGTTAATATTTCAACTTGTGCTGGTTACTCTACAATTTGGAATGGTGGTTCAATTACTGGCTACACCTCAGATACTGTTACTGTAAATCCAAATCAATCAACAACTTATAGCCTAATTTATTCAAATTTTGTAAATGACACATGCTATGCTTCAATAGATGTATATGTTGATCAACCTAGTATTCAAGCTAGCGTATCATCATCAACTTGTGCAGGTTCTGATACTTTATCTGCACAAGCTACAATTACTGCCAATTGCTATTATGAGCTTGAGCTTTGGAACTACCTCCCTGGCACTGGTGCCACGCAAGCAGGCTGGACAGCAGGTACTCAAGGAGGAGTTTCTATTTTTCACAATCTTGATGTTAATATCAACGGAAGTCTATATAGCAACTACACTATGATTACTGGGGGGAATGCAGCAACTGCATCATATCCTCTCTATGTTTCTGATGGAGATGTAATTGAAGCTTTTTTTAGTTCACTTGGAAGTTCAGCTAACGAATCAATGTATAGATTAAAAGACAGTCAAGGTAATTATTTAACAATAAATCCACTTGCCCCTCCTGTACCTGCAATCGGACAGACAACACAAGGTTTTCCTGGCAGTATACCTGGAGATTTAACAATTGGACAAGGAAATGCAATATATGTTTCTTGCCCAGCCACAGCAAATTACACATATAGTTGGAATAATCTTACTAATGGTGGTTCCACTGGACTCAGTCCATCATCAAATATCCCTAATCCTATAGCGACAGTTTCTAACGCTACAGATTTTCAAGTAATAGCTACAGATTCGCTGAATCCTGGATGTTTTGCCATTGATACTGTGACTGTACTTCCAAATGCTAATAGTATCTCTGCAACTTTAACTGGCCCCAATGTGATATGTTCAGGTGATATTGTAACTCTTGGATGGAATCTAGTTGGAACTCCCCCTTTTGATTTAATAATAAGCGATGGCGTTTCAAATACAAACTATCAAATTGATGCTTTTGGATTTCAAACAAACGGGCTTGGACCTATTACCTTCACCCCTAGTTTAAATACAACATATTTTGTAGTGAGCTTGTTTGATGCAACAGGTTGTCCCGCCTCTGTAACTAATCCAGCTCTCAATGTTACAGTTTCTTCTATCGCTAATACCGGAGTTTCAACAAGCATAGTTCTTTGTGACAATGATCCTAGTTTATATGACCTATCAACATTTTTAGGAATATCTGATCCTGATGGTAATTGGTCTGGGCCAACAGGAGCTTTGCCATCTCCTCCTGCTGGAACATCAACTTTTAATTTTGATCCATCTAATGATCCTTCAGGTGTTTACACATACTCTATCACAAACTCACCATGTCCATCTAATTTTTCTACAATTCTTGTAAATCTGAACACAGCGCCTAGCGCAGGTAATTCAACTAATGCAACCTATTGCAGTAATGACGGTGTTGTGGATTTATTCACTTTGTTAGGTCCTGCCAGCCCAACAGGCATATGGTCTCAGACTGGTAATGGCCCAAGTCTTAATTTTAATCCATCAATATCATCTCCAGGAAATTATGATTACACTGTAACTGACCCCACTGGCGCTTGCGCTCCAGTTACGTCAACAATAACTGTTAATGTAAATTCAGCTCCTACTTCTAGTATTAGCTCTAGTTCTACTGTAATATGTGCTGGAGAGTGTTTAGACTTAATTTTCAATCTTACGGGTTCAGCACCATTCAATCTTACATATGCTGATCCCAATATAGTTAATGTTGTTCTAAACTCCTCAGGTAATGATAATGCTACAAACCTACCAATTAACATATGTCCTCCAAACTCAACAAACTTGAGTATTGTGAATGTTACCGATGCCAATGGATGTTCAAACACATCATCTTCAAACATCGGAATTACTGTCAATCCAGGTCCATTTGCAGGTAACGATAATACACTAAACATCTGCGCCGATGATGTTGCTATATATCAATTACAAAATCTTCTTGGAGGCTCTCAAAATTTAACAGGCTACTGGACATTACCAAACTCTACTCAACTGCCAAATAACCCAAATTTCAATTTTGATCCTCAAACTATGCCAGCTGGTAATTACACATATACAGTTAATGCACCGCCATGTAATCCATCAACAGCAAATATAACAGTCAACTTAGTTCCAGCTCCAACATCAGGTACATCAAACAACTCAAGTATTTGTATTAACGACTACAACTCTGCTAACACATACGACTTGTCAAATTTGATAATTAATGCCGACCCAGGTGGTTTCTGGTATGTCGGAAATATTGCATCAGGCTCACCAATATCTCCCAGTATTGATCCTAACACATATGGTATTGGAAATCATGAATTTACTTTCCAAGTAAATGGAGTTCCTCCTTGCGCTAATTCCTCAACAACTGTAACTTTAATAATTAATCCTGAGCCAGTTGTTAATACCTTCACTGCGAATCCTCTAATTGTATCTCAAGGAAACACAACTACATTATCAATTGACATGCTTAGTGGAACACCTCCATTTAATGTCAATGGTGTTGATAATTCTTCTCCAGCAAATACGTTTCAAATTAATACTAACGCTAGCATGCAAGGATCAATAGTTGTTACACCTACAGTAATTATACCATTTACAACATATTCTTTAACAAATATTTCTGATGCTAATGGATGCTCATCTTCATCTGCTTTATTTGTAAATATTGATGTAGAACCCTTTCCAATAATAAACCCATTTACAACAACTACTCCAAATATCTGTGAGGGAGAAAACGCTAATATTTTAATGACCCTAAGCCAAGGAGAAGCACCAGTTACTGTTAATTACTCCATTAACGGAAATAACTTTTCTGAAATTATTGGAAGTGCCGGTCAGTCAACTCCAATAAGTATTAACATTCCAATTGTCAGCTCCTTGCTTCAGCTTGGCAATAACACTATTTCAGTAGTATCTGTTGTTGATGCCAGCGGTCAAAACTCTCCTGCAAATGAAATTCCCTCTAACATTAACATAGTAGTTAATGAAAATCCATCAGTTAATTTATCCATTTCCAGCTCTGAAGTTTGTGATGGTGACCCCGTTAATCTAATATTTAACTTTACCAGTGGAACTGCTCCATACAGTGTTGATTACTTAATAAACTCAGCTCCACAAACTCCTATCTCATTTACAAGTTCTGGAAATCAAAACTACAATCTTGACAATCCCTATCCTTCCATAGGTACAAACTCATATCAAGTGATATCTTTAACTGATATAAATGGATGTATAAATACAACTCCCACTCAAATTGTTGATGTAATTGTAAATGAAATTCCAAATATTGATATTGCGATAACTGGTAATAATCCTTTATGTTTAGGTGAAAGTTCTGAAATATCATTTCCAGTTTTCTCAGGTACCGCTCCATTTAGCGTAATTTTCAGTGACGGAATTAACTCAAATACTGTTACTGTTGACAACAACGGACTAGTTAATGGATCTCCTTTGTCAATTAACCCCTCTTCAAACACGACATATTCATTAGTTTCTGTCTCTGATGACAAAGGGTGTTTTTCTACTTCTTCTAACAACGCATCCATTACTGTAAATGAATTGCCTAATGTCAGTGTCTCAGGCAATAACGAATTATGCCAAGGAGAAATTACTCAATTATACTTTAATTTTACATCAGGCTCTGCGCCTTGGACAGTTAATTATTCTGTTAATGGTGCGCCAACATCAGTTACTCTGTCAAATATTAATGATTCCATTTCAGTTAGTCCTAACAGCTCATCGATATATGATTTTACATCATTAGCAGACCCTAATTGTCTAAATAATATAAATGATCAAGTAAGTATTAGTATCAACCCAGTTCCCAATGCTATCATGTCTGGCGGGGGATCAGTTTGTGATAATGGAAGTCAAGTAGATGTTTTTATTAACATATCTTCTGGAACACCTCCTTTCAACGCTCAATACTCTGTTGGAATTGAAACAAAATATCTTTCTAACATTGGATATAATCATACAATCTCTACGAATGATGCTGGACTCTACTCTTTAATTGAAATATCCGACAGTAAAGGATGTAAGGCGAACACAAATGGCTTTGCAAATGTTTATATGAACTCAATTCCTCAAGCAGATTTTACCTTCTTTCCTCAACCAGTAGATTTAAATAATCCTCTTGTTTTCTTTGTTGATCAATCGACAAGTCATTCAAGTGGTTATTGGGACTTTGGTGATAACACACCATATGTTAATACTAATTTTGGTGAAATCTCTCACCTTTATTCTTCACAAGATTCAGGTACATACAATGTTACACTTACAATATCATCTGACAGTGGTTGTACTAATTCAATTACTAAACAAATTGTAGTAAATAAGTCATTTTCAATATATATTCCTGATGCATTTACTCCAAACAATGATTTGAAAAATGATCATTTTATGCCAATAGTTAATGGTACAAAATCTTTTGAATTCAACATATACAATAGATTTGGTCAGAAAGTTTTTAGTTCTGACAAACCATCCAATAATTATTGTTACTCAGGTTGTGAGTCTGCATGGGATGGTAAATTTGAAAATAGTGAAGAATACGTACCGGCTGGTCATTATGCATATTCAATTTTCGTGAAGGATATAAATGGTAAAAAATATACTTACGAAGGTACATTAACTCTTATTAGATAGTTCTCTTGAAAAATATCTGTTTAATTTCAGATACTCATGGTAAACTTGAGAGTTGGGTATTCAAACATTTCGAAGACTCTGACGAAATTTGGCATTGTGGAGATTTGGGATCAATTAGTGTAATTGATTCAATTAACAAAAATTTTAAACTTAGAGCAGTCTATGGTAATATCGATAACGCTCAAATTAGGAAATCTTTAAAAAAAGATTTAATCTTTAAAGTTGAAGGTATCAAAGTTTTGATGACTCATATTGCAGGACCAGTAAAAAAGTATAATGCAAAAACATTTAAAATAATTTCAAATGAAAAGCCACAACTTTTAGTATGTGGACACTCACACATACTAAAAGTGGTTTATGATAAAAAATTTAAAATGCTTTATATGAACCCCGGTTCTTGTGGAAGTTTTGGTATACATAAATTAAAAACTCTTTTGAAGTTTAAAATTGAGGGGAATGATGTTAAAGATTTAAAAGTAATAGAGAAAGAAAGATAATTAACGAATCCTTTCAGATGACTTTACAAGCTTTTCATCTTTTTTTATGAAGTAGCTAGATAAAATCAACAGTAAATAAGGAATTGCAAATAATAATAGTTCTAGCTTTACATTTAATTCTTTTTTGTACATAAAAAGTAATAAAATCAGTGCAATTGTGATTTGAGTTCTTGAAAATGAGCATAACAAAATCTGTTTCTTTCTGCTCTTGTACAAGTTAATTGATATTAGACTTAAAAAAGCCGAAATAAATAAAAACACTTTAGCCCACAAAAAGTCGCTTGCAAACATTTCTTTAGATTCTATCTCAAAAATTGGCACAAAAAAAATCATTATTAATGTAATAATGGAGCTAAAGAAAAGAAAAACGCTTTGAATTCTTTGTAACATTTAACAAAATTAAATTTTTTAATATAAATAGCTCTCAAATAACATTTATTTGTAAATTTACATATCTAAATTGACAATCAGTCGATTACAAATTGTAACCCCAAATAACACATAATGCATACAATCCAAGAATTAAATTCAAAGAAAGTTTCCGAATTAAGAGAAATTGCATCGGAATCTAATATTCCAAAAAATGAAAAGTTGAGAAAACAAGATCTTATATATGCTATTCTTGACGTTCAAGCAGAAACTCAAGAAACTAAAGTAATTAATATAAAAAAACAAGAAAAATCAAAAACCAAAGATTTTAAAAAAAGACCAAGAAAAGAATCTCCCTCAAACAATTTAAGATCTGAAAAGAACTTTAAAAAGGAAAGGAATTTTGAAACTCATATACCGAACGAGAAAAAAGATTTTTCTAGCAAAGATAATGAACAAAAAAAACATCATTATGATTTTGATTTTGATGGAATAATAAATGTAGAAGGTGTAATCGAAATCATGCCTGATGGATACGGCTTCATGAGATCAAGTGATTATCATTACTTATCATCTCCGGATGATGTGTATGTATCACATTCTCAAATTAAATTTTATAATCTCAAAACAGGAGATTCTATAAAAGGAACAGTAAGACCCCCTAAGTCTGGAGAAAAATATTTTCCACTAATCAACGTTGAGGATATAAATGGTAAAGATCCTTCAATTATAAGAGACAGGATACCATTTGAGCATTTAACACCACTTTTCCCTTTTGAAAAATTCAATATTTTAGGAAATGGTCACAACAATATTTCAACAAGGATGCTTGATATTTTTACTCCTTTGGGCAAAGGTCAAAGGGGACTTATTGTCGCGCAACCCAAAACAGGTAAAACTGTGCTTCTTAAAGATATAGCAAATGCAATTGCAGATAATCACCCTGAGGTATATATGATTATTTTGCTTATTGATGAAAGACCTGAAGAGGTAACTGACATGGAAAGAAGTGTAAATGCAGAAGTTATCGCATCTACGTTTGATGAACCAGCAAGTAGACACGTTAAAGTTGCAGATATAGTTCTTGAAAAGGCCAAGAGGATGGTTGAATGTGGACACGATGTTGTTATATTACTCGACTCAATAACAAGACTAGCAAGGGCTTACAATACTGTTCAACCTGCATCTGGAAAAATTTTAAGCGGTGGTGTTGATGCAAATGCATTACATAAGCCTAAGAGATTCTTTGGTGCAGCTAGAAAAATTGAAAAAGGAGGTTCTTTAACAATTTTAGCAACAGCATTGACTGAAACAGGTAGTAAGATGGACGAAGTTATCTTTGAAGAGTTTAAAGGAACAGGAAACATGGAATTACAATTGGATAGGAAAATTTCAAATAGAAGAATTTATCCAGCTGTTGATCTTGTATCATCATCTACGCGAAGAGAAGATTTACTTCTTGATCCTGAACATATTCAAAGAATTTGGGTCCTTAGAAATTATTTAGCTGATATGAATCCTGTTGAAGCGATTGAGTTTATGAAGGATCGCTTGATGAAAACTCAAGATAATAAAGAATTTTTAATTACAATGAATGGTTAATGCATAGTTATTCTAAGAAAAAGTTATACATTTGAATTAAAATTCATAAAATGAAAAAAAGTACAATCACTTGTGATATGGAAGGCGTCATTTTAACAATGAATGAAGGCGCTGAGCAAATATTTGGTTACAAAAAGGAAGAGCTTATTGGAATAAAAAGAGTATCTATTTTTTCTCCAGGTGAAATCGTTCTACAAAATGTTGCTGGATGGCTTGACGAGGCTGTTAAAAACGGTGAGTATTCTGGAAAAACTTACTTCATCAACAAAAACAACCAAAAAATTAATGCAAAAATTAGGATTACACCTACATTTTCAAATGGTAAAGACAATCCACAAACTGGATATTGTGGTGTTACTGAGGTAATAAATGAAGATGTAAACGTTCCCATATCTTTTGCTACTAAAATGGTTAAAGGCTTGGCAATAACAAGAATGCCTTTTACTTCTGCGTCGCTTTTACCAGTTTTCGCAGTTGGAGCGTATTTCGCTGGCATTGGTGATAATTTGTTTAATACAACAAGCTTTATACTTTGTATTCTTGGAGTCTTAATCGCACATTTGGCTATCAATGTTTTTAACGACTACTTTGATGTTAAAGACGGTACTGACGAAGCAAATGCTGAATATTTTCAACAAGTTTCTGGTGGAAGTAGAGCCATTGAGCTTGGCCTCATAACATTAAATGGGACGCTAAAGCTTGCCATTTGGCTAACACTAATTGCTACACTTATTGGTGCTTTGCTTGTACTGAGAGTTGATAGTTCTATAATTACTCCAATTATTTACACAACTTTGGCGGGTTTATTTTTAGGTTACTTTTACACTGCCCCACCTCTTAGACTTGTAGCTAAAAGAGGTTTAGGTGAATTATCTATTTTTCTTGCTTTTGGACCTCTTTTAACAATTGGTACGGGACTTGCAATTTTTGCAGGAAATTTTGCGGATTTTGTAGAAAATGAGCATTTCTTTAATTGTCTGTTACTTGGTATACCAATGGGATTGCTAACCACTAATATACTTCTGATTAATGAATTCCCTGATATGAAAAGTGATAAAACTACTGGTAAAAATCATTTAGTTGTAACTTTTGGAAAGAAAAATAGCAGATGGTTGTATTTAATGTTCCTGCTGTTAGCTTGTATATCTTCTTTTTACTTATACACCAAATTAAGTGATGTATTAATACTTGTTCCAACATTAATTTGTTTAGGATACGGTCTTTATTTATTTTCAACTATAATGAAAAAATATGAGAGCAGAGAGTTGATTAATGCTAACTGGGGGACAATTGGTCTACAAGCTATATACTCAATTGTACTGTGTATAATATTACTTTTTTAATATGTTTAAACAAAATAAATGTGTTCCATGTCAAGGAGGAATACCTCCACTAAAAGGAGAAGAGATAAATTCTTTTTTGAAATTAATTGACGAAAATTGGTCAGTCGCAAATGAAAAGGAATTAAGTAAAAATTTTTCATTTGAAACTTACTTAAAAGCCATAGCTTTCTCAAATTCTGTTGCTGAACTTGCTGAAGATGAGGGTCATCACCCATACATTCATATTAACTTCAAACATGTCAAAATCATTCTTTTTACTCACAAAATAGATGGATTACACGAGAATGATTTCCTTATGGCATCAAAAATCGATAAACTAATCGATTAGTTAAAAAACCTAAGCATTTTAGGTAAAAAAATCAAATCAAAAATTACAGCAACTATTGCTGCTACAATTGAGATTGAAGCTAATTGACTTACAGATTTGAACTCTGAAAAAAGAAGAGGTAACAATGTAAAAATGATTACTATGGTAGTTTTTATTACTGCTCTTGATGTTATTTGTGTAACATAATTTACTGACTTATCAATTGAAAGGTTTCTTTTAATACAAGATCTGTAAGAGCTGATAATATGAATGGAATCATCCACAATTAAACCAAAAACAATTGCAAAAATAAAAGCGTTTGATAGACAAAAATAAAATGAGAAAACACTAAAAATTCCAATTGTAGAAATTATTGGTATAATGTTTGGTACTAGAGCGATTATAAAAAACTTAATTTTATAATTGTTGATAATAACAAACAGTAATCCAACAAGCATAATTGCTAAAGCTAGCCCAATTAAAACTTCTTTAGTCATTTTATTACTCAAATTATCAAATAAAAATCCAACTCCTGAGTATGAAATATTTAAATCTAAATCTTCACAATGTTGAGATATTTTTTCAATCAAAAGATTGGTATTTCTTGATCCAATATCCTTTATTCTACTTTTAATAGTTGAACTTACATTAGAAAGGCCTAATATGCTAGCGGATGAAAAATCAATAACCACTTCATTTTTTTTGAGGAATTTTTCCAATTCAACTATTTTTTCTTTTGATAATGAATTATCTCCAGAAACATTGAAAGTTATTGGCTTGATACCTC
>JAOOLD010000027.1 GCA_028408365.1 Bacteroidota bacterium | reverse complement strand
ACTTGAAATTCTAAAAAGAAAAGAATTTGGATTGTCACCAAAACCAATCGAATCCTCTGAGATTTTAAATGAAATTATTGAGGACATTAAAAGAAATAATTCTAAAACAAGAAAAAAAAGCTTAAATAATCTGATTTTTAACACACTTCCTGGAACAACACCCGCAGCGAAAGTTAAAGCTGAGTTTCTCAAAGATATAATAGTAAATGTAGAAAATGTTGAAGAAATTTCTATTGACTTTGCATTTGAATTACTTTCACACATGAAAGGAGGCGCATCGATTAGAGTGTTGTTAGACATTGCTTTTTCAAATAATAAAATTTTAGCAATAAAGGCATCTCACATTCTTAAAACTCAAGTCTTTCTCTATGATGCAGATACAAATAGACTAAAAATTGAATACAAAAAAGGAAACAAAATAGCAAAAGATATATTAGCAAGCTATTGCAAAGCAGAATTTTTTACAAGATTACCTGCACTACCAAAAAAAATTGATATTGTTAGTTATGTGGTTGGAGTTGGAGATATTTCTACTGATTTATTATCACCTGGAAATCAAGCCCACTCTAGATCAGACAGAGAATTACATGGCAAGTGTTTTGTTTCTAAAAAAGCTCAAAATGAAATTAAAGAGCTTCAATACCTTCATCCAGATAAAAGAGTGATGTTAGTAGCTGAGAAAGGTACAATGGGTGTCGGCTCTTCAAGAATGTCAGGTGTAAATAATGTTGCTCTTTGGACAGGAATTCCATCAAGCAAATATATCCCATTTGTTAACATTGCACCTATTGTAGCCGGAACAAATGGGATATCACCAATTTTTTTAACTACTGTAAGTGTAACAGGAGGTATAGGCATTGATTTAAAGAACTGGGTAAAAAAATTAGATAAAGATGGGAACCCAATTGTTGATGAAAATGGAGATTTTGTTTTGCAGCAAACTTTTTCTGTGGAAACCGGAACTCATCTGGTCATTGATACAGAAAAAAAGAAACTGTTTTCAGGTAATAAGGAACTTATAGATATCTCAAGCTCATTAAGTCCACAAAAAATTGAATTTATTCGAGCTGGAGGATCTTATGCAGTAGTTTTTGGAAAAAAATTACAATCTTTTGCAGCATCGGTTTTATCTGCCGAACCTGCGCCAGTTTTTGCAAAATCTAAAATTATCACAAACAATAAATTTGGTCAAACAGCTGTTGAGAAAATTTTTAACTTTAATAAAATTGGAAATTATCAAAATCTAATTTTAAAATCAGGCTCTGATGTTAGAGTTAAAGTAAACATTGTTGGATCTCAAGATACCACTGGATTAATGACCTCACAAGAGCTAGAATCAATGGCTGCCACGACAATATCTTCAGAAATTGACGGAGCATATCAATCCGGATGTCACACTGCATCAGTTTGGGATTTAAAAGCTCAAGAAAATATTCCTAAATTAATGAACTTTATGAAAGATTTTGGACTAATTACTGCAAGAGATCCTAATAATAATTATCATCCCATGACAGATGTTATTCATAAAGTTTTAAATGATATTACTGTTGATGATTGGTCTATTATTATTGGAGGTGATTCTCATACAAGGATGTCTAAAGGAGTAGCTTTTGGAGCTGATTCAGGTACTGTTGCTCTTGCACTTGCAACAGGAGAAGTATCAATGCCTATACCTGAATCTGTAAAAGTAACATTTAAAGGCAAAATGAATGATCACATGGATTTTAGGGACGTGGTGCACGCTACGCAGGAGCAGATGTTAAATAAGTTTAAAGGAAATAATGTTTTTCAAGGAAGAGTGATAGAAGTCCACATCGGAACTTTGCCATCAGATCAAGCCTTTACGTTTACTGACTGGACAGCTGAAATGAAAGCTAAGGCATCAATTTGCATTTCAGAAGGTGAAACACTAATTAAATCATTAAACACAGCTATTCAAAGAATAGAAAATATGATTAATAATGGCATGGATAATAGTCGAGGTATTTTAAAGAGCTTAGTAAGTAAAGCAAAAAGCAGAATTAATGAAATTAAAGACGGTAGTAACCCTCCACTATCTCCTGACTCAAATGCAAAATATCATGCTGAACTAACTGTTGACTTAGACACAATCAATGAGCCTATGATTGCTGATCCAGATGTGGAAAATGAAGATATTTCAAAGAGGTATACACATGATACAATACGACCTCTTTCTTATTACAAAGGACAAAAGAAAGTTGATTTAGGATTTGTTGGCTCATGCATGGTTCATAAAGGAGATTTAAAAATTGTATCACAAATGCTCAAGAACCTGGAAAAAGAACAGAAAAGTGTTAAATTCAATGCTCCACTGGTAGTAACAGCCCCAACCTACAATATCATAGATGAGCTAAAAGAGGAAGGTGATTGGAGTATATTACAAAAATATTCAGGATTTGAATTTAATGACTCCAATCCAAAATCAAGTGCAAGAACCGTGTACGAAAATATGATGTACTTAGAAAGACCTGGATGCAACTTGTGCATGGGTAACCAAGAAAAAGCAGCTAAAGGGGATACTGTAATGGCAACATCAACTAGACTTTTCCAAGGTAGAGTTGTTGAAGATTCAGAAAGAAAAAAAGGAGAGTCTTTACTTTCCTCAACTCCGGTTGTAGTTCTTTCAGCAATTCTTGGTAGAACTCCAAAAATTGAGGAATATATTGATGCTGTCGAAGGAATTAATTTAACAAAATTCTCACCACCGAAATCTTCACTATGCTCATAATTGTCCAAAGTTTTTATATTCTGGTATATCACCAATCAATTCTATTCTGTTTTTAGAATAATCGACCTTTAATACAAATTTTGACAGACCATTTGTAATTGATAGAAATGGAGCTTTCAAAGAGTAATTATATGATGCAACTTGATTTAAAACTTCGTTTGTTAATGGTTTACTAAATGACTTACACTCAACAATTAAAACAGGTTCAGCAAAATTATTATAAGCTACAATATCCATTCTTTTTTTTTGCAGATTATACTTAGTTGATTTTTCAATACCAATTAATCCTTCTGCATAACCTTTTTCCATAATGAGATACTTTACAAAATTTTGTCTAACCCACTCCTCTTCAGTGAGCACCACATATTTTTTTCTGATATCATCAAATATGTAAAACTTACCATGTTTTTCTTTAATTTTAAAATCTGATATTTTATAGTATAAATCAGGAAACATCATAAAAGTAAATTTAATTGAATTATAGAAATATTTTAAATTCCATCACAAAAAAAGAGTTTGCTCAAGTATACTTTTTAATGGGAGATGAACCTTACTTTATTGATAGTATTACGAAAACAGCGATTGATACAATAATTCCAGATGAAGATAAAACATTTAATCAAGCTATTTTTTATGGAAGAGATTCTGATGTAAATATTATTTTAAACGAGTTAAAACAGTACCCTTTTGGATTTCACAAAAGACTAATTATTGTAAAAGAAGCTCAACATTTAAAAAACATTGAGTACTTAGAAAATTATTTTGAGAAACCACAAGTGTCTTCAATATTAATAGTTTGCTACAAGAACAAAAAACTTGACAAAAGAAAAAAAATTTATAAAATTTTAGAAAGCAATCATGTTATTTTTAATTCTCAAAAAATATATGATAATAAAATAGCTGATTGGATTAGAAAATATCTTGAAATAAAAAATATTGTAATTGAACCAAAGGCTTGCAATACGTTAATTGAGTATATTGGAAATGACTTGTCAAAAATTTCCAATGAAATCAATAAGTTGTGCTCCGACTCAAGCATAAAAAAAATAACAAATGATTTGATTATTGATCAAATTGGAATCAGTAAAAAATATAATCTTTTTGAATTACAAAAATCGTTAGCAAAAAAAGATAAAAATAAAGCATTAATTATCATAAACTATTTTGCTGCTAACACGAACAAAAACCCGAGCGTTTTAATCCTCTCCTCAATCTTTAACTACTACAACAAACTTTTGTTAATAAAGCAGATAAAAAACAAATCAGTTCTAGAAAAAAAGATTGGAGTCAATACATATTTTTTAAATGACTATATACAGGCATCTAAAAAATATGAATTCAAAGAATTATTGAACATAATTAATTTGATATGTGAATATGACCTTAGAACAAAAGGAATAAACAATAATAAAATTAGTCAATCAGATCTTCTAAAGGAGTTAATAATAAAGATTCTTTGCTGCAATAATATTTTAATTCAAAATAAAGAACAAACTTATTAAGTATATTTGCTGAATGCTTTTATGAGATCACTTTTAATTTTAATTTTCTATTTTTTTTGCTCCACAATCTTTGCGCAAACAGGATCAATAAGAGGGTTTGTCTACGATAAAGAAACAGGTGAACCAGTTATATATTGCAACACATACCTCGAGGGAACAAATCTTGGGTCACCAACCGACTTAAATGGATTATACAATATCAGTAAAGTTCCAAATGGAAATTACAAAATTGTAATCAGTTACATTGGATATGATACATTAAAAGCAAATATTCAGATAACTGAAAATAAAATTTTAAACAAAAATTTTGAAATTTCACAATCATCAGTTAAGCTTGATGAATTGATAATTTCTGCAGAGAGGCAGGAGATGAAAACAGAGGTCAAAGCAGCTGCGATTAAAGTTTCTAAGAAAGATTTAGAAATGATTCCAACAATTGGTGGAGAGCCAGACATTGCTCAGTACATGCAAATAATTCCCGGAGTTGTTTTCACAGGAGACCAAGGTGGTCAATTATACATCAGAGGGGGGTCTCCAGTACAAAATAAAGTTCTTTTAGATGGTATGATTATTTATAGTCCTTTTCATTCAATAGGGCTATTTTCTGTTTTTGACTCTGATATTATAAAATCGACTGATGTTTACACTGGTGGATTTAATGCTGAATACGGTGGTAGAATTTCCTCAATAATGGATATAAATACTATTGATGGAAACAAAAAAAACCTTTCTGGTAAAGTTTCAGCAAATACTTTTGGTTCTAAAATTTTTCTTGAGGGACCTTTAACTAAAGGTAAATCATCTTTCATAATTTCAGCAAAAAACTCTTACTTAGATAAAACATCAAATTATATTTATAAAGACCCTATTCTTTTCTTTGATGACAAAGGTCTACCATACAGCTACTTTGATTTATATGGGAAATTAACTTTTACATCTGATAATGGAAGTAAAATAAATTTATTTGGATTTAATTTTATTGATGAGGTAGATTATAATAATATCTCTAAACTAAATTGGAATTCATCTGGCTTAGGTAGTAAATTTATACTCATTCCTGGATCATCTCCTGTTCTTATCGAGGGTAACTTTGCTTATTCCTCATACAATATTTTTCTTGATGAAAACTCACTGCCAACAAGAGAGAGTAAAATAAATGGTTTTAACATGGGGTTTGATTTCACTTCATTTTTAAAAAATGGAAAAGTTAAATATGGATTTGATATTAACGGTTTTCAAACTGACTTCACAACATTTAATTCAGTAAACTCACAAATTGACCAAGATGAGAATACTTCAGAATTTTCATCTTATGTCAACTATCAATATAGTTCTACAAGATTTATAATTGAGCCTGGTTTCAGAATTCAAAAATATACATTGGGATTTTCACCTGAACCGAGACTTGGAATCAAATACATAATTTCTGATAAATTAAGATCAAAATTTGCAACTGGAATGTATTCCCAGAATATTATAAGTACAGTTTCTGATAGAGATGTTGTAAATCTTTTTACTGGAATTATATCATCTCCTGAGGAGCTTCCTACCAATAGTAACGGAGAAAACTATTCAGACAAATTTCAAAAATCAACACATTACATTGCTGGTATAGAGTATGATTTGAATCAAAAAATTGATTTTCAAGTTGAAGGGTATTACAAAGATTTTAATCAGTTAACAAACATTAACAGAGATAGAACAAGTAATGATGATAATCAGTTTATTGTTGAAAAGGGAACTGCAAAAGGTATTGATTTTCTTACAAAATATAAGTCAAAAGAATTATACGTCTGGTTGGTATATTCATACTCGATAGTTGAAAGGCAAGATGATGATTTTACATATTCTCCCCATTTTGATAGAAGACACAATGTAAACTTTGTAACATCAGTAAACTTAGATAAAAAAAGAACATGGAAAGCAGATGTTAGATGGAATCTTGGCTCAGGGTTTCCTTTTACACAAACACAAGGGTTTTATGAAAATATTTCTTTTGATGACGGGATTAACACTGATATAACTCAAATTAACGGAGAATTAGAGATTGCATATGCTGAACTTAACAAAGGAAGGTTGCCCTATTACCACAGACTAGACTTTTCGGTGTCAAAGAAGTTTGAGTTATTTAAGTCAAGTGATTTGGATGTAACCTTTTCTGTCACAAACATGTATAACCGAGAAAACATATTTTACTTTAATAGAGTAAAATATGAGAGAATAAATCAACTACCTTTGATGCCAAGTTTGGGAGCGAGTCTGATATTTTAAAATTAAAATATTCATATGTTACATTATTTCAATTCTAAATATTAAATTTGTGAGCTAGACAATATTGTTTAGTGTCCGAATCATCCAAATATATATTTGTGACAGGCGGTGTAACATCATCACTTGGTAAAGGAATAATATCAGCATCCTTAGGTAAATTATTAAAATCCCGAAACTATAGTGTTACAATACAGAAACTGGATCCTTATATTAACGTTGATCCTGGTACTATGAATCCATACGAACATGGGGAATGCTACGTAACAGAAGATGGTGCAGAAACTGATTTAGATTTAGGTCACTACGAAAGATTTTTAAATGAACATACGTCATCAGAAAATAATGTTACCACAGGAAGTATTTATCAAAAGGTTATAAATAAAGAGAGAAGAGGAGACTATTTAGGAAAAACTGTTCAAATTATTCCTCATATTACAGATGAAATAAAAAAAAGAATTCAATTGCTCTCCTCAAAGAAAAATTATGATTTCATAATTACTGAAATTGGAGGAACAGTTGGAGATATTGAATCACTACCATACATAGAAGCTGTTAGACAATTAAAAAGAGAATTAAAAGAAAAATGTATTTTTATCCACTTAACTCTTGTCCCATATCTGAGTGCAGCCGGAGAATTAAAGACAAAACCAACTCAACACTCTGTAAAATTATTGCTAGAATCCGGAATACAGCCAGATATACTTGTTTGTAGAACTGAAAAAGAATTATCAGAAAAATTAAAAAATAAAATTTCTCTTTTTTGCAATGTTGATATTGACTCAGTAATTCAATCTATAGACGCTGAATCAATATATAAAGTACCTATTTTGATGAAAGAGGAAAAACTTGACTTAGTTGTACTAAAAAAATTAAATGTGTCTCACAACAATAAAATTAATCTTGTTGAATGGACTAACTTTTTATATAAATTAGAAAATCCTAAAAATAATATAAAAATTGCTTTAGTTGGTAAATATGTCCAGCTAACCGATTCATATAAATCTATAATTGAAGCAATAACTCATGCATCTACCCATTTTGAAGTAAATGTTGATTTAAAACTAATTAATTCTGAAGAAATACTTGAAAATAATTTATGTGAAAAGTTTAATAACGTTCAAGGGATTATAGTTGCTCCAGGATTTGGAGAAAGGGGTATCGAAGGGAAGATACTTTCAGTTCATTACTGCAGAAAAAATAATATTCCTTTTTTTGGAATTTGTTTAGGAATGCAGTGTGCTGTTATAGAATATATGAGAAATGTGCTGGGGAAAAAAGGTGCATCAACATCAGAAATAGATAAAACTACATCAATACCAGTTATTGACCTAATGCACAATCAAAAACAGATTAAAGAAAAAGGAGGTTCTATGAGGCTAGGCTCTTATGAATGTAAATTAATTGAAAACACAATAGTATCATCTTCGTACAATAAAAAAATTATTAATGAAAGACATCGTCACAGATACGAATTCAATAACAATTTTAGAGAATTATTTTTTAGCAAAGACATGATTATGAGTGGATATAATCCTAAGAATAACTTAGTTGAGATAATTGAATTAAAAAATCATCCTTGGTTTGTAGGTGTGCAATTTCATCCTGAATATAAAAGTACAGTACAAAATCCACATCCTCTGTTCATTAGTTTTATTAATTCAATAATTAAAAATTATGAAAAATAAAGACAGCAGTTCTCTAGTTGGTTTTTTTCTTATAGCAATAGTTTTAATTTTCTTTAATGTTTTTATATTTCCTAAATTTCAACCTGAAGAAAAAGAAACCGCTTCACAAAGTATTAAAGATTTTTCTAGAAATGATAATTTACAAAAAAATGAAGAAGTTTTAGACGATATAATTTCTGAAAAACTATTCACTTTAGAAAATGAAAAAATCAAACTATTAATCTCTAACATTGGAGGTAGAATTAATGAAGTAATATTAAAAGAGTATAAAAACTATAGTGGTGAAGAGCTAAAATTATTTACCGCAGATTCAACAAGTTTTAGTTTAGATTTTTTGACTAATCAAAATATTAAAACTGAAAATAGAAATTTTATTGCTATTGACTCTTCTTCGAATTTTCTTAAACTAAGATGTTTGGTTTCAAATGACAGTTACATAGATTACGTATATACAATTGATAATGACTATAAAGTAGATTTTAATCTTGAATTTGATGGCCTTGATGAATTAATTCCAAGAAATGTTAATTATATGAATCTTGAATGGAAAATGAAAACTCCACAAACAGAGAAGAGCAAGAAAAATCAAGAAATGTATACTGGAATATACTATCAATTTAAAGCAGATAATGAAGTAGATAATTTATCACTTACTAAGGATAGTGAAAAAGATATTAAATCAAACCTTAACTGGGTTGCCTTCAAGCAACAATTTTTTAGCGCAATTTTTATTTCAAAAAATGGCTTTTCCAAGCCAATTTCTTTGAAAGTTTCAAAAAATGAAAACTCAATTTATATTAAGGAACTAAGTGCAAAATTTGAAATTCCTTACAGTCATAATAGTACTGAAAAACATTCATTTCAATTTTATTTTGGTCCAAATCATTATCCCACTCTTAAAAATTATGATTCTGGTTTTGAGGAAATAATACCATTAGGGTGGTCATTGTTTAGATGGGTAAATAAATACATCATAATTAATTTATTTGATTTTTTGAGTAAATATTTTAATAACTATGGCCTTATTATACTACTGCTAACAATTATAATCAAGCTTGCTTTGGCTCCTTTTACTTACAAAGCTTATTTATCTCAAGCTAAAATGAAAGTATTAAAGCCAGAGATTGATAAGATTTCTGATAAAGATAAAGATCCAATGAAAGTTCAACAAGCTACAATGAACTTATATCGTAAAGCTGGTGTAAATCCTATGGGAGGTTGTTTACCTATGCTTTTTCAGTTTCCTATACTAATTGCAATGTTCAGATTTTTTCCAGCATCCATTGAACTAAGACAAAAAAGTTTCTTGTGGGCTGATGATTTATCAGCATATGATTCTATTTTAGAGTTGGGTTTTAATATACCCTTTTATGGTGATCATGTTAGTTTATTTACACTTTTGATGACAATTTCGACATTATTATATACAAGGATGAATACTTCAATGGCTACTGGGCAAATGGCTCAAATGAAATGGATGATGTATTTAATGCCAATTATGTTTCTTGGGTTTTTTAACAATTACGCAGCAGCACTTAGCTACTACTATTTTCTTGCAAATATGTTCACATTTGGTCAGCAATATTTTATGAAAAAATTCTTTATCAATGATGATGCTTTGTTAGCAGAAATTGAAAAAAACAAAAGAAAACCAAGAAAAAAATCTAACTTTCAAAAAAGATTAGAACAAATGCAAAAACAGCAGGAGATGAAAATGAAAAAAAGAAAATAATTTAAATAATTAAAATTGATTGGTAAATTGCAAAAAAAACGTAGATTAATTTTGCAATAATACCACCAAAAAAACCAATCAATGCTCCAATAGATATTTTTAAAGAACTCACAAAATCATTTTTTTCTAGTTTTGCCCCTATAAAACTTCCTAAAAGTGGTCCTATTATAATTCCAATCGGAGAAAAAAATAATCCAAATATAATACCTATCAATACGCCCCTTTCAGCATATTTACCTCCACCAAAATATTTAACACCTTTAATTTGCATCCAGTAATCGAATGCTGTTATAAAAATTAAAAAAAATGTTAAAAGAATCAAAATGTTTATTCCAAATGAATAGCTGGTAAAAAAATGAAGAATTATTATTGATAGATAAGCGATCGGAGGGCCAGGGAAAATTGGATTAAAACATCCAACAATTGATAAGACAAATAAAATAACAGATATAATAACTATTAACGTTTCCACTCATCAAATATATCAATTGTTTCTATATTATTAAATTTGCAATAAATTACAACTTTGAATAATATAAGAAACATTTCACCAATTGATGGAAGATACGCATCAAAAACAAAAATCCTTCAAGATTACTTTTCTGAATTTTCTCTTATTAAGTACAGAGTCAAAGTTGAAATAGAATATTTAATCGCTCTTAGTAATTTAAAAGAACTCGATTTTTTTCTAACAGAAAATCAAATTAAGGAACTTAGAAAAATTTATATTGAATTTGATATCGATGATGCTAAAAGAATAAAAGAAATAGAAAAGGAAACAAATCATGATGTTAAATCAGTAGAAATTTTTATTAGAGAAGTTTTTGAAAAGATTAATTTAAACAAACACAAAGAATATATTCATTTTGGGCTCACATCTCAAGATATCAACAATACGGCATTTCCATTAATGCTAAAAGATTTTATGTTTAATCATCTTTTTGATTCTTATAACAATTTACAAAACCAAATAAAAGAGATTACAAAAAAATGGAGTAATATTACAATAATTGCAAGAACACATGGCCAGCCTGCTTCACCAACTAAACTTGGAAAAGAATTCTTAGTTTTTCATGAAAGAATATATAATCAATTAGAAATTTTAAAAGGTATTAAAATGTCTTGCAAGTTTGGAGGAGCAACTGGAAATTTTAATGCACATGTAGTTACTTTTCCGAAGACCAACTGGATTAAATTTGCTGATAACTTTACAATAAAATATCTTGGCCTTAAAAGACAAAAAACTACAACTCAAATTGACCATTATGATACACTATCTCAAATTATGCACGCTAGCTTACGAATAAATACAATTCTTATAGACCTATGCAGAGATATTTGGACCTATGTATCAATGGACTTTTTTAAACAAAAAATTTCGGACAAAGAAGTTGGATCATCAGCTATGCCTCATAAAGTAAATCCAATAGATTTTGAAAATGCTGAAGGTAATCTGGGAATCAGTAACGCCATACTTAATTTTTTATCTGAGAAATTACCTATCTCTAGACTTCAAAGAGATTTAACAGACAGTACTGTAATTAGAAATTTAGGTGTTCCATATGCTCATATTTTTATAGCAATACAATCAATACAAAGAGGTCTGAATAAGCTTTTAGTTAATGAAAATAAAATCAATGATGATATTGAAAACAATTGGGCTGTTGTTGCTGAAGCAATTCAAAATATTCTCAGAAGAGAAAGATTTGAAAATCCATACAATGTTTTAAAAGATTTAACAAGAAAAAATGAAAAGATAAATAAAGAAGATTTACATAATTTTATTGATTCTTTAAATATTAATGACGAAGTAAAAAAAGAACTTAAGATTATAAATCCTTACAATTACACTGGAACAGCTTAAATACTAACTTTAAATTTTTTCAAATAATCACTCCAGTTCCAAAGAAAGTGTGACAATAAGTTTTTTAGTTCATGAATAAAAACTGGATTGGGCTCATTTTTTCTTCTAAAAAGATCAACTTGACATTTATTAATCTCATACTTTTCAAAGATTGCATATGCCATTGCCTTGGCGCTAGAATCATGAATTGAGATTAATTGATTAAAAAAGCTATCATAATCAATAAAATGATCAATTGTGATACTTGAATTTCTATTAAAGTAACTCAATGAATCCTCTATTATCATGTCTTTCATTTTT
>JAOOLD010000026.1 GCA_028408365.1 Bacteroidota bacterium | reverse complement strand
TAATAAGAAATTAATCCTTCAGTAGAACAGATTAAGTGAAATAATAATTAGAAAGAGGGAGTTTTAAACTCCCTCTTTTTTTAACTTTACAAGAAAAACATGAAAATATTTCAAACATTTACATTTATATTGGTTGCCAATTTTGTTTATGCTCAAAGTAGTGATCTTATACTTCAAGGTGTGTTAGATCTTGATTTACCAACTGGAGCGTTTACTGGTAAGGCAACACATCTTGTTGCAACTAATAACATTTCTGACTTAAGTATATATGGACTTGGTACAGCTAGTAATGGTGGGGGAAGCGACAGTGTTGAACTTACGTTACCAGCTATTTCAGTTAATGCTGGTGATGATATATTGCTAGCAAGAGATACAAATGCAATTCATTTATATTTTGGAAGTTGCTTTAATTCTTTTGAGATAATAATTCCAGTTCTTACTACTGGAGCAGCAGCTGTATCGCAAAATGGAAATGATGCAATAGAATTATTTAAAAACGGTGCAGTTGTTGAAACATTTGGAGATATAAATGTTGATGGAACTGGAACGCCATGGGAATATGCTGATTCTTGGGCGTATAAAGATGCCACTGGTTCCGTTACTTTTTCAGGAGGTAATTGGATAGTAGGACCAGTTGGATGTACAATTGGTTCAAATAGCACTTATACTTCATCTTGCCCTTATCCACACTGCACTCAAACAACATTTGAAAGTAATATCAAGTTAAATAATGATGTTTTTGTCTACCCAAACCCATTCAACGAAATAATAGAGACAAGTGTTGATTTGACTGATGTATTCGTAACTGATATTAGCGGAAAAAATATTAGTTTAAATTTTTCCAATCGACAAATCTTCACTGAAAATTTGAGTAAAGGTATCTACTCATTACATCTGAAATCTCAAAATAAATCATATGTTAAAAAAATTATTAAACAATAAGCCGCTTTCATACCTAACGATTATATCAATCTTTCTTTTATCGTGCGAAACAAATGATATTGTCACACTTGGTTGCTTAGACCCACTAGCAAATAATTATAATCCTCTTGCATCTCAAGATGATGGCTCATGCGATTATTGTATTTATGGTTGTATGGATCCCAATGCTATTAATTATAATACTCTAGCAACATGTGATGATGGTTCTTGCACAGGAGAAGCACTTGAAATCGCCGGAGTGATTGACTTTAGTTTAGGTACTACTGCTGGTAAAGCAATTCACCTACGAGTTTTAGCAGATATTAGTGATTTGAGCACATATGGTGTGGGAATTGCTAATAACGGGGGAGGAACTGACGGCATTGAAATAACCTTTAATTCAATTTCTGTTTCTGCTGGAGATGATATTCTTATTGCTAGAGATGATTTCCTAATTGGAGAGTACTTCTCGACCTGTATTTCATCTTTTGAGTATGTTTTTCAAGATGACCTAGTGAATCAAAATGGAGACGATGCAGTTGAACTTTTTAAAGGAACTGATGTGATTGAAACATTTGGTGATATTAATATTGACGGCACAGGAACAGTTTGGGAATACACTGACTCTTGGGCATACAAGGATGCCAGCGGTTCTGCAACTTTTGGTTCTGGAAATTGGATTTTTGGTGGAATAAATTGCACTGATGGTACAGCAACAATTTTTGAATCCTCATGTCTGTATCCACTTTGTCAATGATATTAAAAAATAATAAATCTATTTTACTGACCATTGCTATTTTTATTAGCTCAAGCTTTTTATCAGTTTCTGCTCAGCAATCTGAACTATATAAGTACTCTAATGGAGAGGGAATACAAATAGCAAATGACAATGGGTATTTGATAAAAATAAAAACCTATGTTCAGCCGGCATTTGAAACGAGATGGAATACTGACACTATTAGTGATGATAATTATGATAGGTTTAGAATAAGGAGGTTAAGACTTAGATTTGATGGTAGCGACGAAAATAGTAAGCTTAATTACAGGCTACAGTTTAATTTTGGAGGAGTTTCTGAAGTAGGCAATGCAACTGCTAATCAAATCGCATTGCTAGATGCTTTTGTAAGATATAATTTTGAGAGAAGGTTTCAATTGACTTTTGGTCAAAGAAGTGTAGTAGCTACTGATAACAGAGAGTTATCTATGACTTCGACAACATTACAGCTACCTGAGAGAAGTAGAGTAACATCATCTTTTACCACAATTAGAGATTTTGGATTGTTTTTAAGAAAAGATATTAGGTTCAGAAATATATCTCGCCTTAGAAATTACTTAGAAATAACAACTGGTGATGGAAGAAATAACTTTTTTAATAAAGATTTTGGTGGTCTAAAATTTGGAGGTAGAATAGATTATTTACCATTTGGAACATTTACAAATATGGGACAGTTTAGAACAGTTGATATTATGAGAGAGAATAATCATAAATTAGTTGTTGGTGTTAATTACAGCTACAACAACGGTATTAGCAGTAGAAGGGGAAGATACTCTGGAGATATTCTATATAATGATAGCTTAGGTAGTACTCTTTTACCGGACTATATTAAATATGGTTTTGATTTTCTGTACAAATACAGAGGGTTTTCAGCACTTGGAGAATTTGTATCCACAAATGCAAACGTTCCCGATGGAATATATGAAAGAGTTAGAAATGATGGCTCAACTAGCACAGAGTTTTTAGTTAATGGTGAGCCTGTAGATGTAAAAGATTATGTTAAAAATCGACTAATGCTTGGCCAAGGATATAATATTCAAATGGGATATCTATTTAAAAACTTATGGTCTATTGACGCAAGATTTACCCATTTAATTGCTGATGAATTTTCTTTTTTGAATAATGGTCTATACTATAACAGACCAAACTATTATACAGTAGGTGTTTCTAAAATGTTTGATAAAAGCTATTCATACAAAATACAAGCTTCACTAACTTTGGTGGAGCTAGATGAAAATGGTTTGTCAAGAGATTTTAATGATAATTATATTAATGGTGAAGAAATTTATTTCAGACTAATAACAACAATTGCTTTTTAAATGAAAAAAATATTTGCCATATTGATTTTTTTACCATTTGTTGCATTTTCTCAAATTTTGCCTTTAAATCCACAGCCAAAAAAAATAGCAGATAAATTTTTTCCGGATTTTGATGTTGATATTAACACTCCTGCATTTAGTTCAGATAACCACAAAAATGGATTTACCAATTATGAAGAGATGATGACTTTTTTATATGAACTTCAAAACAGTAACAAGGCTTTTATGAGCATAAGGTTTATTGGAGAGAGTCAAAAGGGTAAGAAAATACCTCTTATTACAATCAATAATTCAAAAATAAACTCAAATAAAAAAATAAAATTTTGGATACAAGGAGGTTTACATGGGGATGAGCCTGCTAGCACAGAAGGTGTGCTTTTAATTATTCAAAAACTTTTGACTGATTCAAAATATAGTAAATATATTAACAGTTTTCATTTTGAAATTATTCCAATGGCTAACATTGATGGTTATGAGAGAAACTATAGAAATGCTATTAACGGTCTGGACTTAAATAGAGATCAAACAAAGATGAGAGTTCCAGAAACTAAATATCTTAAAAAAGCATTCACAGAGTTTGGAGCTGAAATAGCTATTGATTTTCATGAATATCGCCCCATCAGAAGAGATTTTGCAAAATTTAGTTCATTTGGAATTGCATCAGCATATGATGTTCTTTTCCACTATTCTAGCAATTTAAATGTGCCTATTGAAAATAGACTGATTACAAAAAACCTTTTTGTGTCAAATGCATCAAAAGAGCTCAGCTCTATTGGTCTTGTGAATAGAGAATATATGACAACAAGAAAATATAAAGGAGATATTCATTTTAGACAAGGCACTACAACAGCAATTTCTAGCACTTCATCTTTTGCTTTAACAAATTGTATTTCAACTTTAGTTGAGATAAGAGGAGTTGGAATTAAAAAGACATCTTTCAAGCGTAGAGTTATGAGTACTTTTTATGTAGGGATGTCGTATATTAAAACAGCTGATGAAAACTTTGCAAAAGTTAAATCAGTAACTGGAAATATTAGTAATATAAAGAATGATATAGTTGTTAAAGCAAAACCAAAAATTAAAAATATAACTATCAAGGCAATTGATATTGCTGAAAACAAGAAAATTGATTTAGATATCTTAATGCAGGATTTACATGACTTAGACGTCGAGATCACGAGAAAACGACCAATTGGATATCTATTGCCAAAGAATTTGGTTGAAGTTATCGAAAGATTAGATCTTCTTGGAGTAGAGATGAGTGAAGTTGAAAGTGAAAGAGAAGTTATGGTTGAAAAATATCTCGTCATAGACTATTTCAAAGAGCCTGTTAAATATGAAGGGATTTATAAACAAGAAATATTAACTGAATTAGTAAGAGATGAAATTACATTAACTGAGGATTACTTAATTATTAAGTTGAACCAAAAAAATTCCAATTTAGCAATTGAAGTTTTAGAACCTGAAACTGTTAGTAGTTTCGTTTCATTTAATGTCGTGAATACCAAGCTCAGCCAGATGCTCCCTTATCTAAGAATTATAGAATACAAATAAATATGAAAAAAAATATCCTTATAATAATATTAACTATCAGTGTTTCACTTTGTTTTTCACAAGTTCCGAAACACAGTTCAGATTTTAATTTTGGAAATGGTATTAATTTTTTACTAAATGACGGGAAATATCAATTTAATTTTGGAGGGTCAATTCAACCTCAAATAAATATTTCATCTGTTGACAATGTTGAAGAGTATTTTTATAATTCTCCTAACTCTCTTTTTAGCGTCTATGCAAGGGATAATGATAAAAGGATCACATTATTTATGCTTAATGATTTTTCAAAGGCCAACCCACTGCTTGATGCATGGGGCGCTATTGAATTCAATTTTTTCAATATTGCATTTGGTCAAAGACATGCAATTTCCAACTTTGAATCAATGCTCTTTGAAAATAATCTCACTTTTGACAGTCGTAGTTTAATGAATCATGCATTTAACTCTAGTGCTAGAGAGTTTGGTGTTTTTATTTCCTCAAACTTCGGCTATGGTAATTTCGTTGTTGAACCAAATATTGCTTTAACATCAGGTGATGGAATTAATTCTTTTGGGGCCCTAGCCAGTGACTATGACTTAGGTGGACTCAAATATGCCTTTAAATTTAATTTCTATCCATTTGGAGAGTTTAGTGGTAATAAAACCCATTTTTCAGATTTAAATTTTGAGAAAGATTTAAAAATAATGATTTCTTTGGCAGGTAGTTATAATGATGGAGCTTCAAATTCTGTGGGTGAGGGGCATGGTGATTTTAATTTGTATGACGTAAATGGTGACCCAAAGTATCCTGATTACAGAAAACTGCATTTTGATTTGTTAAGTAAATACCAAGGATTTTCTTTCTTGGTTGAGTATATAATAGCTACTGCTACAGATCTTGAGGAATCATATAAATCAATACCTCTTTTTTTAGATAATCAATTAGCCAACAATGATGCTCAATTATTTGCTAGTGAAATAAGTCAGTTTCTTTCTCTAGGCTCGGGACTTAATACACAACTTGGATATATGACAAAATCAGGCTTTTCAATTGATCTTGCTTATAGTATGATTGAGCCTGAGTTTGAAAAAAATACTACTTCGATAATAAGCAAAGCGAGTTCCTCTAGGCTAGGATTTTCAAAGTACTTGGTAAAAAATGCTGTAAGACTACACTCTGGAGTTGAGAGTGTGAGTATTGAAAATCAAGAAAATGATGAGCTGAGGTTTAATCTAATGTTGCAACTTAATCTTTAATCTGAATTTTTTTTGTCTTTATACCTTTTTTATTAAGCATTAAAATAATCTTTGAATTTTTATTTTTTCTACCGAGTAAATCACTTTCAATAATCATTTCTCGATTTTGATTTATTTCATTGACATGGGTAAAAATTATATCAATATTTTGAGAAATACTGTCGATTAAACAGCCACTATTAGTATATATGGTTAGCGTGACTGTGTAGTTACCAGGGCTGCTATATTGGTGAGTTGGATTACTACTAGTTGAAGTAGTTCCATCACCAAAACTCCATACTAAGTTTTCATAATTACTACTCAAATTATTAAAATAAATTGTTGGGCTTGATGTATTTACAATTGTATATTCAAAATCAGCATTAAATATATTCCATGTTGCTAAGCTATCAAGTACAACTTCATGAGCGATAGTTTGTAAAAAAGTAGCTGCTGACTGACTCATCCCCGGTGGCCTGAACGAAGCTCCTATCGGACTTTTTTTAAAGATTGTAGCGTAAAAGGTACAAGCTGTTAAATACGTACCCCTTTCGCTTGGATGAGAGTTGTCGTTTCTGTAAAGGTTTATAGTACTATTTTGGTTCATTGCTCTTTTCCATGCAATTCCAACTGGAGAAATAGTTGCTGAGTTATTGAACCCATAGTTTAAATATGAATCTCTAAGTCTAGCTTGCATACCATCAAAAGTACATACTGGAGGGTAGAAAGCGCAGTAAGATTGATCACCATATCTTCTTCCCCAAGTCATAAAAAATAATGGTTCACTACAGTTGCTATTAGATTCAATCATGTTCACTAACTGTTGAGCAAAAGGAGTAACATTGGTTGAAACATATGCTGGTGATAGTGCTGATCTTTGGCTTTGCCCTTGTAAAATAACATAATCCCAATTGGTCTGATTGATTTTGTTTATTGTTATGGGATAAGTTGAATGCCCTTCAAGTGTTTCACCACCTGGAGTACTTTGTTCAAAGTTTATGTCATCTCCTAAAGAATTGGCTAAATCATCGAGCATGATTGGTAAATCATTGTAATATATATAACTATTTCCTATAAATAATACGTCATAGGTCTGAGCTAAAGAAAATATTGGAATTAGTAATAATATTAAAATTTTTTTCATTTAAAAAGTTGTTGAAAATGGAGTGATAGATATTCCAAAAATTATTGGAACAACAAAATACATTAATAATAGAAGAACAAGTATTGATATTATATTCATCCAGATACCAACTCGAATCATCTCAGAAATTTTTAACTCTCCAGAGCCAAATACAATTGCATTGGGTGGAGTAGCTACCGGCAACATGAAAGCACAAGATGCTGCCATAGCTGTTGCGCACATTAGTAAAATAGGGTTCATGTCAATAGCAAGTGCAAGAGCAGCAATAATCGGTAGTATTATTGATGTTGTTGCTGAGTTGGATGTTATTTCAGTCAAAAAGTTTATTAATGCTATTATGATAAGAAGTATAATTGCTACATGTGTTCCTTTGAGATATATTAAATTATTGCCAATCCAATCAGAGAGCCCTGTGCTAGCAAAGCTAGCTGCTAGAGTCAGTCCACCGCCAAAAAGTAAGATAATATCCCAGGGTATTTTAATCATATCATCCCATGTAAGTAATTTACCAGAGTTTTTTGAAGATGGCAAAATAAATAGTATGACAGCTGAGCATAAAGCAATAATTGTATCAAAACTTTTTATTTTGATTCCAATATAATCTAAAATATAGGACTGTGAAATCCATCCAAATGCTGTTAGTCCAAAAATTAAAGCTACTTTTTTCTCCTCTGGACTCATTTTTGATAGTTTAATTTTTTCATTTTTTTGTGAAAGATTTTTTTCATCTCCTAAGATTGTTCCTAAATATTTCCAGCTAACAAATATTAAAGGAATAGAAAAAGGAAGAGCTATTTTCATCCAATCAACAAAAGAGATTTGAATTTGATAAATTTCTTCAAGCATACCACTTAAAATGATATTAGGAGGTGTTCCAATAAGTGTTGATACTCCACCAAGCGTAGCGCTGTATGCAATTGCCAACATAAGAGGCTTTCCAAATTTAGAGTCTTTATTTTTCAATCTTATATCTTTTACAACAGCCAAAGCAACAGGCAGCATCATTATTGTAGCAGCTGTATTTGAAATCCACATCGATAAAAAAGCAGTTGCAATCATAAACCCCAACATAATATTTTTTAAATTACTTCCAACTTTGTTCAGTATTACGACTGCTATTCTCTTGTGTAGGTTCCATTTCTCAATTGCAATTGATAAAATGAATCCACCAATGAATAAAAAAATTAAGGGGTGACTGTATCCTTGAGCAACATCTTTTACACTGATATCACCAAATGAAAAAATTGGAAATAAAACTAGAGGAAGTAATGAAGTAACAGCTAAAGGTATAGCTTCAGTCATCCACCACATAGCAATCCAACAAGTAGCTGCTAGTACAATTTGGCCGTCTTTACTTAAAGAATTAAACTCACAAAAGAAATTAACTATTATAAAAACTAATGGTCCTAAAACTATTGATAGATACTTTTTCATGATGTACTTTTTTTAATATTTTATATTAATAATTAGTTACTGTAAGAATGAACTTTTAATGTAATAGTTGAACCATTTTTAATATTTAATTTATGTTAAATTAATTTTTTGTAAAAAATTGTTACTAATTTTGTGTCAAAAATACCAAATAAATGAAAAACCTATACGCATCCATATTAGCTTTTTTAGTAATACTATCAATAAAGGCTGACACCCATTACATTAATTCAGGAAGTTACTATTATTCTCCATCAAATTTAACAATTGCATTAAACGATACAGTTGTTTGGTTAAATGATGGTGGTTATCACAATGTAAATTTTGGTAATTCTGCTGTCACAGGAAACTCTTATGGTAATCCAGTTTCATTTATTTCAACACCAACTGGAGTCTCAACAATTCACCAACATATCTTCACAACTCTCGGTTATTACACTTATGATTGTTCAGTGGGTTCTCATGCAGCAGCAGGTATGGTTGGCAGTATAGAAGTCGTTAATTCTGATTGCAATGGAATTGCAAATGGGCCAGCTCTGATAGACTCATGCGGTGTCTGCCAACTTGCTTATGTTTACAATTATGTTACTCATGCAGTAACCTTCATTAACGATACTACCGGTGGTGTAGTGCTAGGGCCTACTCAAATGTTTGTTTTACCAAATAACCCTGCAAGTCCTTACTGGAATCAAAGTTGCTCCGGCTGTACAGATCCAACCGCAACGAATTACGTTCCAAATGCAACAATCGATGATGGGTCATGTACCTATCCATCAGCACCTACATATGATCTCTCACTTCAGGGGATTTTAGATTTTACTGTACCAACTTTTGGCAGTGATGGAAAAGCAGTTCATTTAAGAGCTAATGCAAATATCCCAGATCTAAGTGTTTACGGCATTGGGGTAGCTAACAATGGAGGTGGAACTGATGGTCAAGAGTATACATTTGGTTCAATACCTGCAAGCGCCGGAGATGATATTTTATTGGCTAGAGCGCCTGCGGTAATGTCATCTTACTTCGATTCATGCTTTGCAGAGTTTGATTTAGTTTTGGTTGCAACATCTGCTATCTCTCAAAATGGTGATGATGCAATTGAATTATTTTATAATGGAAATGTAATAGAAACTTTTGGTGACATAAATTTGGATGGTTCTGGAACAGCATGGGAATATACAGATTCATGGGCATATAAAGATTCAAGTGGAACTGTGACTTTTGATTCAACAAGCTACTGGATCTTTGGGGGAATTAACTGTACCGATAATACCAACAATATTTATGCAACTCAGTGTCCTTATCCTTTATGTCCACTGCCTTTAACTTCTGGTTGTACTGACCCTCTTGCATCAAATTTTGACCTTAGTGCAACATACAACGACGGAACATGCTTATACCCAGGATGTCTTGATCCATATGCGACAAACTACTGTGGTACATGTAATGTTAGCGACAGTACTCAATGTGTTTATAGTCAGTGTAACTCCCTTGATCTAGAAGAAGATTTTGAGTCATATGACTTGTCTATTAATGGCTGGAGTGTTTACGCAGGAACTCAAGCAGGAGTAATAATGACAACATCAAATGCGATAGCTGATACTGTAAGCCTAGAATTTACTGGTGGAAACAGTTGGGGGAGTACTCCATATAGTGCTAGTCAAGCTTTTGCATATGTGGATCATGTTTCTGGAGCAAATGTTTGTTTGGATTTATCATCTTACTTAGGAAGTACAATACACATGAGTACACTTGTACATATGGACGGTTATTATAGCAACTATCCTTACAGCTGGTTAAGAGTGTTAGTTAATGGTAATGTAATAAGTGATTTTGATGGATTTCCTTCTTACACAAGGCAATTAGGTACATCTCAATTGGCTCAACTTGATTCAAATGTTGGTATTATTAGTGCTCCAACAACTTTATATTATGATTTATCTCCGTATGCAGGTCAGTCTAATGTTTATGTTACTTTTGAAACATCTTGTAAATATGGTCCAACGTGGACTAATAATACAGATCATGTATGGATTGATGATGTTGAGGTTTATGAAGTTAACCCTTGCTCTTACTTTAGTTTAACATTCTCTTTAGATAGCACAACATGTAATGGTAGCTCTGATGGAACTGCAACTGTTTTAGCAACGAATGATTCACTCTATTCAGATACATACACATATCTTTGGTCTGGAGGTCAAACAACACAGTCAATAGCTGGACTAGTGGCAGGAACTTATTCATGTATTGTAACTGGTAACACATATCAATGTAATGATACTATTATCGTAACTGTTCTTGAGCCAGACTCTATACTTATCAGTGCATCCGTTGTATCCAGTACAACACCAGTTTCAGCGAATGGTTCAGTAGATTTAACAACAACTGGTGGAACACCACCCTATTCATACTTATGGTCTAACGGATCAACGAATGAGGATGTTAATAATCTTTCTTTTGGTCCAATTTCTTGTGTTGTAACTGATAATAATGGTTGCCAATCAAATTGGGGTGGTTTTATTGGAGTATCACTAGTGAGTGGATGTACAGATTCGTTAGCAATCAATTTTGATCCAACAGCAAACGTAGATGACAGCTCTTGTGTATATGCTGGCTGTATGGACAGTTTAGCAATAAATTATTTCTCACTTGCAACAATTGATGACAGTAGTTGTATATATCCAAACTACATGTCATTACAAGGAATCATGGACTTTACAGTGCCAGCAGGTGGTAGTAGCGGAAAAGCAATTCATTTAGTTGCAACTGGAAATATTTTAGATTTAAGTGATTATGGAATTGGAGTTGCAAATAATGGTGGAGGGACAGACGGTCAAGAATACACATTCCCTTCAATTTCCGTAAGCTTGGGTGATCACATACTTCTTGCTAGAGACACATCAGCAATGTCATCTTACTTCGATATTTGTTATAGTCAATTTGATATCATCTTGCTAGCACCAAGCGCAATTTCTCAAAACGGTGATGATGCTATTGAGTTATTTCATTACGGAAATGTAGTTGAAACATTTGGAGATATTAATGTTGATGGTACAGGAACACCATGGGATTACTTAGATTCATGGGCATACAAAGACGCTAGCGGAACAATAACCTTTGACTCAACTAATTATTGGATTTTCGGAGGTGTGAATTGTACAGATAACTCTACAACAACTTATGATTCAGGTTGTCCATATCCTTTTTGTCCTATCCCACTTGTTAATGACTGTAATGGAATATTAGGTGGTCCCGCTTTAGTTGATGATTGTGGAGTATGTCAGCTTGCATATATTTACAATTTTGTAACTCACATTCCTACATATGTAAATGATACAAGCGGCTTAGTATTAGGTCCGACAGAAATATTAGTACTTCCTAATGATCCAACTAATCCAAACTGGAACTCAACTTGTTCAGGCTGCACAGATTCTTTAGCTTTAAACTACGATTCTACAGCAACAATTAATGATGGTTCTTGTACATATGCAATACCACCAGCTTTGGCACTACAAGGGATTATGGATTTCACAGTACCAACAGGAGGAAGTGACGGAAAAGCTATTCATGTAATAGCAACAGACAATATAGCAGACTTAAGTGTATATGGAATTGGAGTTGCAAACAATGGAGGAGGAACAGATGGACAAGAGTATACATTTGATTCTATCTCAGTTAGTTTAGGAGATCACATTTTAGTAGCGAGATCAATATCAGCGATGACTGCTTACTTTGATGCATGCTACAATGAGTTTGATCACGTTCTTGTAGCTACATCATCAATCTCACAAAATGGAGATGATGCGATAGAGCTATTCTACAACGGAAATGTGATAGAGACTTTCGGAGACATCAATGTAGATGGAACAGGTCAGCCATGGGATTATATGGATTCTTGGGCATATAAAGATTCAAGTGGAACAATATCATTCTCAGGTGGTAACTGGATATTTGGAGGAGTGAATTGTACAGATGGTTCAACAACTACTTATGATTCAGGCTGTCCATATCCTCTTTGCCCCGCAACAACTAATATTGATTGTAACGGAGTGCAAAATGGACCTGCATTAGTTGATGGCTGTGGAGTATGTCAGCTAGCATATGTATATAATTTTGTGACACATATACCTACATTTGTAAGTGATACATCTGGGTTAGTGCTTGGACCAACAGAGGCATTAATTTTACCAAGTAATCCAACAAATCCTTTGTGGAATGCAAGTTGTCAAGGTTGTACAGACCCTCTTGCTTTAAATTATGATTCATCAGCAATAATTGATGACGGCTCATGTACTTATGCTCCCACACCAGTTCAAGCACCGTTATTTTTCTCTGAGTATGCGGAAGGATCTTTAAATAATAAATATTTTGAAATATATAATCCAACATCAGATACAGTATCATTATCCAATTATGCATATCCAAGTGTAGCAAATGCTCCATCAACAGCTGGTCAGTACGAGTATTGGAATGATTTTGATGCTGGAGCCTACATACTACCAAATGATGTATATGTAGTTGCTCACCCATTAGCTGATCCTTTAATATCTGTTCATGCAGATGAAACACACCAGTACTTAAGTAATGGGGATGATGGTTATGGATTAGTTTTTGGTAATCAGAGTTCATATGTTGTGATTGATTGGCTAGGAGATTGGAACGGAGATCCAGGTTCAGGTTGGTCAGTTGCGGGTGTTTCGAACGCAACCAGAGATCATACTTTGGTTAGAAAATGTGGTATTTTGAATGGAGATACAAGCTGGAGCAATGCTGCAGGAGTTGATTCATTGAGTTCACAGTGGTTAGTATATCCAAATGAAACTTGGACATATTTAGGTTCTCATACTACTACTTGCCAAACTGCTATTTACGGTTGTACGGATCCAACAGCTTTGAACTATGATTCAACAGCAACAATTGATGATGGTTCGTGTACATACCTACCTGTTGACTGCTATGGAATAGTGAATGGAATTTCAATTATTGATTCTTGTGGTGTTTGTCAACCTGCATTAATATATAACTTTGTTACTCATGTTGCAGTTCCATTGCTGACTGATACTTCAAGTGTTGTATTAGGTCCAACAGAGATGATAGTATTA
>JAOOLD010000025.1 GCA_028408365.1 Bacteroidota bacterium | reverse complement strand
AATTTGTAGCTGTAGAGTCTGTACAGCCGCTAATTACCCATGAGCTAATTGCATTATTTAAATCATTTTCTATTGAAGAACTTGTACTTGTTGTAACACAATAAAGGGGGCAAATTGTTGTGTATGAAGTATCTGGATATATTACATAGTAGCTAGGTGTATAATATAATTGATAATTAATATTGGCTGGAACTATATTATTAGCTATTGGAAATGTAATACCATATGTTGATGCAAAATTTGAGACCATTGTATTTGTTGTATTAGAGTTTGTTTCAAGACCGATAAATCTTGCCGAATTATTACCACCAGGGCCATAAAGATTGTAAGAATTTTCAGTACCAGATGCATAGGCAGCACATGTAGCACAAGATGCACTGACAAGTTCAAGTACAACAACATAACCACTGTCTAAATATTCATATATATCATGAGTCACGCCATTAAGATCTACAACAGTTACGTTTGGGGCATAGCCAGTGCCATTAAGCATACCATATTGTGCAGATGTATTTGTGAAAATAAAGAAAGAAAGTAGAATCAGTAGATGTTTCATAATAGACATTTATAGTAATTTAAAATTAGTGATTTTTAATTTATATTTGTTTCATGTCTGAACTTAAAAATCTTATTGAGAAATGTTGGAAAGAAAGAGAGCTATTAAACAACATTAAGTACCAAGATGCAATAAAATCAGTTATCGAAAAACTAGATAATGGTGACATTCGAGTTGCTGAACTAATTGATCAAAAGTGGACAACTAACGAATGGGTAAAAAAAGCTGTTGTTATGTACTTTCCAATACAAAAGATGGAAGTTGAAGAAGTTGGTATTTTTGAATTTCATGATAAAATGAAATTAAAAAAAGGATATGCCGAGAAAGGTGTGAGAGTTGTTCCTCATGCAATTGCTCGGTATGGCTCATACTTGGCCAGGGGTGTGATAATGATGCCCTCATATGTTAACATTGGAGCTTATGTTGATGAAAATACAATGATTGATACCTGGGCTACAGTTGGATCATGTGCACAAATTGGAAAAAATGTTCATCTCTCGGGAGGAGTAGGAATAGGTGGTGTATTAGAGCCTTTACAAGCAACTCCTGTAGTTGTTGAAGACAATGTATTTATTGGCTCAAGATGTATAATTGTTGAAGGAGTTCAAATCAAGAAAGAGGCTGTTCTAGGCGCAAATGTTACAATTACAAGTTCAACAAAAATTTTAGATGTTAGTGGTCCAAAAACTGTTGAACATAAAGGAATTATTCCTGAGAGATCAGTAGTTATACCTGGCTCATACAAAAAGAATTTTAGTTCTGGTGAATTTTATGTTCCTTGCGCGTTAATTATTGGCAAGCGAAAGGAAAGCACAAACAAAAAAACATCATTAAATGATGCTCTAAGAACACATAATGTCTCTGTTTAAATGAAAATAGGGTATGATGCAAAAAGAGCATTTGAAAATCAAACTGGACTAGGTAACTATTCAAGAGATTTAATTAACACTTACAGTTTATCAAATCCAAAATTTCAAATTTTATTATTTGTATCTAAAATTTTTCAAAACAAAAGATTGGATTTTCTAAAATCTAGAGATAATATTAAAATAGTTAAACCGAAAAAATTCTTCTATCAATTTTTTCAATCAATATGGAGATCGTTTGGCATTTTAATAGATCTAAAAAAAGAAAAAGTAGATATTTTTCATGGACTTAGTCATGAAATTCCGTTTGGGATAGACAAAACTAAAATCAAAACAGTTGTTACAATACATGATTTAATTTTTTTAAGATTACCTCAATATTTTAATATTTTTGATCGACTAATTTATTATTACAAAGTAAAATATGCTTGCAAGAGATCCGATAAAATAATTGCAATTAGTAATCAAACAAAATCGGACATTATTGAGCTTTTTAAAATTGATTCCAAGAAAATTGAAGTGGTATATCAATCATGCAACTCAGTCTTCAAAAGTCAAAAAAAATATATAATTAAAATAGATTTGGGATTACCAAAAAATTATATTCTTTACGTTAGTTCAATAGAAGAAAGAAAAAATTTATTAACATTAATTAAAGCACTTAAGAAAATGAAATCTAAAAATTTGGTTGTGATTGGAGATGGTAAAGACTACAAAGAAAAATGTATGGACTATATTAAAAACAATAATCTTCAAAAAAGAATTTATTTTAAGAATAATCTAAATTTAGAAGAAATTGCAGTTGCTTATAGAAATGCTTCTATACTTGTCTACCCCTCAATATATGAAGGGTTTGGAATTCCAATTTTAGAAGCTTTATATTCAAAAACTCCAGTAATCACAACTAAGGGTGGCTGTTTTGAAGAAGCTGGTGGAACTCACACAAAATATGTTGACACAAAAAATAGTGACGAAATAGTGAGTGCAATTAAAGAAATCGAAGATAATCCAGATATTAGAAAAGAAATGATTGATAATGGTTATGCTCATGCCAAAACATTTTGTGATAAATCAGTAAATGATAAACTAAATAATATATACTCAGATTTAGTAAATGAGAGCAGAAGTTAATAAATGTCTTGAGATTTTGGACAAAGGAGGGTTGATTTTATATCCTACTGATACTGTTTGGGGAATTGGTTGTGATGCCACTATTGATAGTGCAATAAAAAAAGTATTTAAACTAAAACAAAGAAGTGACTCAAAAGCACTAATATCAATTGTTTCCAGCTATGACCAACTTAAAAAACTAATCCATGTTAATAAAGAAATTTATTTTGAAAAACCAACTACAGTTATTTACAATAATATTAAAGGTATTTCAAAGCTAGCGATATCTGCAGATGGTACTGCAGCAGTAAGAATTGTAAATGATGATTTTTGTCAGCAACTTTTGAGTCGATTCAATAAGCCTATTATTTCTACCTCTGCAAATATTAGTAAAGAAGATACTCCGTCCTGTTTTAATGACATAAATCGGAAAATTATTGACGGAGTAGACTACGTAGTTAATCTTAGAAAAGATGAAATAATGAATAAAAGTTCAAGTATTATTAAATTTGAAAAATATGGAAACATCACAATAATAAGAAAATGAATCTCAAAAAAGAATTGGACAATAAAATTTTTGACATTGTAAAAAATGCATCAGAAAAACTTGGCTATGAGAGCTTCGTTGTTGGAGGTTGGGTAAGAGATCTTCTTTTGAACAATAAAAATAAAAAAGACATTGATTTTGTATGCATTGGAAGTGGTATTAAATTGGCCAGAGAGGTTCAAAATTTAATTCCAAATAGTAAGATCTCAACTTACTCTAACTTTGGAACCGCGCTAGTTTCATGTGAAGATATTAATTATGAATTTATTGGCGCAAGAAAAGAATCTTACAGAGAAAATTCAAGAAATCCTATCATTGAAAATGGAAGCTTAGAGGATGATCAAAAAAGAAGAGATTTTACAATTAACTGTTTGTACGTGAAATTGGTTGGCGAAAATTATGGGGAGTTACTTGATCCTTTTAATGGTCTTATTGATTTAAAAAATAAAATAATAAAAACACCTCTAGATCCAGATAAAACATTTTCAGATGATCCGCTAAGGATGATAAGAGCGATTCGATTTTCCGCTCAACTTAATTTTGAGATTTGTTCTAAAACTTTACAATCAATTAGCAAAAATAATCAAAGAATAAATATTGTTTCTAGCGAAAGAATAACAGATGAGCTTAACAAAATAATTCTTTCTAGCGTACCTTCCAGGGGATTCATTTTACTAAAAGAAACTGGTATTCTTGAAAAAATTTTTGAGGAAATGATTAGCCTTGTTGGAGTTGAAACAATAGAAAAGTTCTCTCATAAAGATAACTTTTATCATACTTTAGAAGTTTTAGATAATATTTCTAAAAAAACAGATAATTTATGGCTCAGATGGGCAGCTGTTTTGCATGACATAGCAAAACCAATCACAAAAAAATTTGATAAAAAAATTGGCTGGACGTTTCACGCTCATGATTATATTGGAAGTAAAATGGTGCCAAAAATCTTTAAAAAATTAAAACTACCTCAAAACGAAAAAATGTTGTATGTTAAAAAACTTGTTGCTCTACACTTAAGACCAATAGCTCTGGCACAAGAGGTCGTTACCGATTCTGCTGTGAGAAGACTATTATTTGATGCAGGTGAAGATATCGATGATTTAATGACCTTATGTGATGCTGATATAACATCTAAGAATCCTAAAAAAGTCAGCAGATATCTTAAGAACTTTGAAGTAGTTAGAAAAAAGTTAAAAGATGTTGAAGAAAGAGATAAAATTCGAAATTGGCAACCTCCCGTTACGGGATATGAAATCATGAAAATTTTCAATATGAGAGAAGGCAAAGAAGTAGGTCGACTCAAAAAAGCTGTAGAGGAAGCAATTTTGGATGGAAAAATTAAAAATGAAAAGAAAAGTGCAATCAGTTATCTCAAAAAATTGAAAAAATAAACTTTTAAAACAATTGAGAATTAAAAAGCTAATTATCATTTGTGGTCCAACTGGAATTGGAAAAACAAAGCTTTCAATCAAGTTAGCCAAATATTTGAATTGTGAAATAATCTCTGCAGACTCTAGACAATTTTATAGGGAAATGTTAATTGGAACATGTCCTCCAAACAAAAATCAATTATTAGAAGTAAAACATCATTTTGTTCATAATATATCAATTCAAAATAATTACAGTGCAGGACTTTATCAAAAAGATGTTCTAAAAACTATTAATAAAATTTTTGAAAAATACAATGTTATTATTGCTGTTGGAGGATCAGGCATGTATATCGATGCAATCTGTAATAAGTTGGACGATATTCCAGCATCTTGTAAAAAAACAAGATCTAAAATTATTTCAATATTTGAGAAAAAAGGTATACAATGGCTTAGAAATCAAGTAAATAAGTACGATAAAAAATTTTATGAAAAAGTTGACAAGAACAATCATCAAAGGATGATAAGAGCATTAGAAGTATATGAAATTTCAGGAAAACCAATTTCATCTTTTCACAATGAAAAGAATTTAAAAAATGATTATCAAATATTGAAATTTGGATTACGAACTGAAAGGCATATCCTTTACAATCAGATTAATAAAAGAGTTGATTTAATGGTTAATCAAGGACTTATTGATGAAGCCAAAAAATTATATGAGTACAGAAACTTGAATGCTCTAGATACTGTAGGATACAAAGAATTATTTAATTACATAGATGGTTTCATTCCAAAGGAAGAAGCTATTAATCTGATCAAAAGAAATACAAGAAGATATGCTAAAAGACAAATGACTTGGTTTAAAAAATTAAATGACATTCATTGGATTGAAAAAGCTGATGATGCAAAAATGCTTGAAATTATCTTACAATCGTTACGGTCCCTTTAATAGGATCCGTATCTTTCTCAATTTCAATGAAATAAAAATAACAACCAGCAGAAAGATCAATTCCATCTTCATTAGTTCCATCCCATGCTTTATTATACCCGCTTGATTCAAACACTAACTTTCCATATCTATTGTAAATCTTAACAATCGAATTTGAAAAAAGATATGAATCCTCAAGCACCCAAGTATCATTAACTTGATCATTGTTGGGAGAAAAAACATTTGGTATGCACTCATTAGTCAGTGCTGAAATTCTAAACAATGTATCAACAGAACAATTATTATTATCAGTTATTGTTACACCTTGAATACCAGGTGATAATCCAACACTTATTGGGTTAGACGATGTTCCATCTGACCATAAAATTTCATATGGAGGAATACCTCCTTCAGCAGTTACTTCAAGCTCTAAATCTGTATTTGAAATATCGCATTCAATCAGAAGATCAAAAGGAGATAGTGTTAATTTAATCTCTTCAATAACGAAATCCTCTCTGACAGTACAACCATTTACATCTGTTACTTCTACCCAGTGATTTCCAGGACATAAATCTGCATGCTGGCTGTTTGAGCCATCATCCCAAAAATAAGTATATGGTGCATAACCCCATAAATCAAAATCTGAAAACACTGTGGTAGTACTTAAGTCAATAATTCCGTTCGGAATGAAAAAATCAGCAATGAGCGTGTCAGTGATAGAACAACCATTAGACACATCTGTAACAGTAATAAAATAAGTTCCCTCACATAATGGACCTACTTGATCATTTGAACTAATTGGATTAGAACTAATATCATTCCAAGAATATGTAAATGGACCTGAAGTAGTAGAAAAATCGATCTCAATATTTGCGTAATGAGTTATATTATCATAATACAATGACGTTTCAAGTTCATATTGTTCGAAATTGAAAAATATTGAATCAGTGCTTTCGCAATAATCACTAACTACGACCCATGCACTGTTGGTTTGTATGTTGTTTGCACTATTTGAAGTTTCCCCATTGCTCCAAGAATAATTATATGGTAAGGCTCCCCCAACTAATGAAACACTAACATTTGCACCAGAATCACAAGTTGGTTCATCTATGATATATGTATCAATTGAAAAGGGATTTGGTTCGCTAATTTCAACAGAAGATGAAATACTACAGCCATTAAAATCCACTATGTTACAATAATATGTTCCAGCTCCAACGATGGATTGAAATGTAGTATCACTATTTGTCCAGCTATAAAAATAAGGTGGCGTTCCACCAACTACTATTGCATCAATTGAGGTAAGTTCTCCTCTGCAGATTAGTGGATTGGTGTAATTTGTAAAAGTCAAAATTAAAGAGTCAGGTTCATCTAAAATCAATTGCTCATTAAAAAAACAGCCAGATGAATCAATTACTTGTAACTCGTAAATACCTTTTTGAAGACCGTAAAGTGAATCTATATTACCAGTTCCGTTAATCCAATTAATTGAATATGGGGAGCTACCACCTGATAAATCTATTGAAATACTACCATCACTATATCCACTGCATGATGGCTTATATAAAATTGCGTTTGATTGAATTGGCTGATTTTGTTTGATTTCAATATTTACGACTGAATAACAATTGTTGGAATCTTGAACAGAAACAGAATAAAAACCTGATGATAGATTTACGAAACTATTACCGTTTATATTAAAGTTATATGGACTTTGACCTCCTGCAATTGAATCAATTGAAATTTCTCCTGTGCTATCACCATAGCAGGCTACATCAGCAGTTGAATATAGAATATTTAGATTTGTTAGAGCTTGAAAATTATAGTAAAAAGTATCTAAGCAATTGTTTATGCTATCAGAAACTGTCAATATATAATTGTTAGGACTACAATACAACGAATCATTGTTGTTTAAGAGCCAGCTAAATTGTAAAGGACCAACGGCACCGGAAACACTGTCAATTATAATTAAAACAGAATCATCTGAGCATATGGCATCTCCAATTTGAGATATGTTTGGATGATATGGCCCTGGCTCAATTATTAAAAATGTTGAATCAAATAAACAACCATTTGAATCAGAAACACTCAAGTTATAATTTCCGTTGTATAGATTTAAAATATTAATTGTGTCATAACTTGATGATATAATATTGTTTGAGATTGAAGTTGAATTAATAAATGCTACTGAATCATTATTTTGATTAGTCAGCACTAAATTGTAACCATAGTTGTAAGGTTTACCTCCAGACTGAATTAGAGTTATCATACCATTATTGTTACCTATGCAGTCAACATGTTTGATTTCAGCTTTGAAATTAAGAGGTTGAGGGGGTTGAGAAATAATTATTTCATTAGAGGTCACTAAGCAACTATCTTGATCCTGAACACTAACATAATACTTGCCAGATGATAAATTATCATAAATTGAATCAGTTCCAATACTAATTAATGAAAACGAAGAATCATAAAAAAAATAAGTATATGGTGGCTTACCTGAATGACCAACCGCCTTTAAAGAACCGGATGAATCTCCATGACAATTAACATTAACATGACAACAAAGCTTTAAACCAAGTGGATATCTTATATACCATGTTGTATCTTCAATAATATTTCCAGAGTTAACAATCTCAAGCTTGAATGTTCCTCCTAATGATGTAGTAAGACTATCTGAGGATAGTCCTTGAAGATTTGGATTATTGTATGCTATCTGACCACTAGTTATGTAGCTAGAGCTCGGAACTAATGGGTCCCAGTTTCCTGAAAGAGTATCTAAATAATACCAATTTGTAATATTTGTTCCTCCATTTGTGAAAATTCCACCGATTGTAGTATGTATGTAACCATCATAGTTACAGTTAACTCCTCTGATAGTATCAGTCAAAATCTGTGAGTTTGACGTAAAAAATGAAAAACAAAATAAAAGGAAAAACACTAATTTTTTCATATCATAAATTTAATTAAATATTTAAAACATAATAATTTAATTATTCTGAATAATTTCTTTAAAATTTAAATGCATACCACTTTCAGCTAGAATCACATTTTTAAAAACTTTTTGAGCCTCATTTTTTAATAAATTTAAGTCTTTATACCTTTTAGAAAAATGACCTAAAAGAAGGCATTTAACTTGAGCCCCATTTGCGATACTTGCAGCTTGAAATGCAGTTGAGTGTCCCGTCTTTTTTGCAAGATTTTTATGTTTTTCGTGAAAAGTAGACTCATGATATAGAAGATCTATTCCACAAATTTTTTTTGAAATTGACTTTTTAAATCTTGTGTCAGAGCAGTATGCGTAAGAATTAGCCGGTCTTGCTTTTTTTGTGATTTGCTTGTTTTTAATAATTTCTCCTGTAGGGCTTTTATAATCATCACCTGACCTTATTTTGTTCAAATAAAAATCTGGAATATTGTACTTTATTATATTTTCTCTTTCTATTTTTCTTAAATACTTTTTTTCTCTAAAAATAAAACCACTACAATTAATTCTGTGATCGAGCAAAATATTCTCAATTATAATTTCATCATTCTCAAAAATTACCTCTTCGTAATCTTTTGGTATTTCATGAAAAAAAAGTGGATAATTTAAAATAGTACTAGCAACTTGAAGTTGAGAACTAATAATATTTTTTAGCTCAAAATGAGAAAATATATGTAATTCTTTTTTTCTACCAAGTAAGTGCATTGAGTTAATTAAACCTATCAAGCCATAAAAATGATCGCCATGTAGATGTGAGATAAGAACATGACTGATTCTTTGGAAATTTATATTTCTTTCTCTTAGCCTAAGTTGAGTTCCTTCTCCACAATCAATTAGAAAAAGGTTCTCATTAGAATTTAACAATTGAGAAGATGGGTGCTTATCTAAGTCAGGAACTGCAGAACTACAACCCAAAATTGTTAATTTGAATGACATTTATCTACTAATTATAAACTTTTTACTTAGTTGAATATTTTCTGAAACCAAATTAACAAAATATGCTCCTTTTTTTAGCTTAAACTCAATTTCAATCATATTTTTTTCTGAGATTGAATTTATATTTTTTGAAAGAATTAATTTTCCTGAAATATCGTATAATTCTATATAACCACTTGAATTTAAAAATCTAGAATCGTTCAATATTAAATAATTACTTGAACCAGTTGATGAAATAAGAATTCCATTATTAATTTTAGATGTTAAATTTTCACTAGCTGTGTTAGAAACTTCAATTTCATATCCTGTAATATATTGATAAGAACCGGTTGCAGAGTATAAATCTGTAGTTACAGGTACAGTTATAGGAATTGGTCCCAAATAATACACTATGTCACCATGAGTATTTACATTTACTGCAATATCAATTGGATAAGTTCCTAAAGGGTCATTAGTAGTACCACTAAAGTATGCACAACTTAAAGTGTTACCAAGTATTATACAATTTGGATCATAACAATCAAGAGTAATACCGTTCGGTAGTCCTGTAACTGAAACCAGTTCAAAATCATCAACAACCCAATCTCCCACATAAAAAGTTTGTCCTAAAGTATCAAATGAAGTTAGTGCTGAGTCACCACCAGATGCTTCGATTAAGGTAGTAGGTGTTTTGATATCAATAGCAGACAAATAAAATTGGCCTTGCACTGCAGTTGGAAGGTTAATATCAACAGTTGGCCAAATTCCAAAACTGGAGTCTTGGTACAAGGAATTTAACGTGCATTGTGAAAATGTATTTAAATAACATAAGGCAGATATAGAAAGTGTGATTATTAGTTGTTTCATTTTTTTAGTTTTTTAGAAGATCTCTCTCAATTTCTTCCATCTCAATTATATCATAAGCCTCCTCTTGAGTTGGAACAATATTGAAATCAATCATATTTAAGTGATCAGATACAATTGCAAAGGAGCAATTATTTTTAATTAGTAACTTTCCAAATGTAATTAATTTTTCTTTAATCAAGTTTTGTGATTTTTTATCTAATGTTGATATGTCAAAAATGTAGTTTGAATGAAAATCATCAACAGTTAAAAAATTTTCTTTGACAAAATCTGATGTAATTTTTATTAATTGAGTTTTTTTAGTTTTCATTTTTTTATCTTTTTAGCTAATAAGTATAAAACAGCCATTCTAATAGCTACACCATTCTCAACTTGATCTAAAATTATTGATTGCTTGGAATCTGCAACATCTGAGGATATTTCAACTCCTCTGTTAATTGGCCCTGGATGCATCAAGATGACTTTATTTTTAATCTCATCTAAAACTTTTTTTGTTACACCAAATCTTGAACTATATTCTCTTAAACTTGGGAAATATTTCAATTTTTGTCTTTCAAGTTGAATCCTCAAAACATTTGCAACATCACTCCAAGAAAGAGCAGATCTTAAATCTTTAAAATATTCAACATTTAATGATTTTAAAAATTTAGGCATTAGTGTTGAAGGTCCACATACACCAACCTTTGCACCTAGCTTTTGTAGGCAGAAAATATTAGATAAAGCTACTCTAGAATGTATAATATCTCCGATGATCAGAACATTGAGAGATTTGAAATCACTAAAATTTTGCCTTATTGAAAATGAGTCTAATAAAGCCTGTGTCGGATGCTCGTGAGATCCGTCACCTGCGTTTATAATTTTTGCATCTATGTTTCTAGAAAGAAAAATCGATGCTCCTGGGCTAGAATGTCTAAGAACAATCATATCTACTTTCATTGCAAGTATATTTTGTACTGTGTCAAGAAGAGTTTCGCCTTTTTTTACTGATGAATTTGATGAAGAAAAATTGATGATATCTGCTGATAACCTTTTTTCAGCCAACTCAAATGACAACTTTGTTCTTGTTGAATTTTCAAAAAAAAGATTTGCAATGGTAATATCTCTTAATGAGGGTACTTTTTTAATGGGTTGATTTAAGATTTTCTTAAAATTATCAGCTGTGTTAAATATAAGCTCAATATCACTCTTACTCAAGTCTTTAATAGTGGTTAAATTATCGACAGATAAGTCTTTCATTTCAACTTGTTAGATAAACACTCTTTTCTGCTTGACCAAATTTTACAAATACTTTTTCATTTTCCAAAGTATCTACTTCTATACCTACGTAATCCGCTTGAATAGGTAACTCTCTACAAAATCTTCTATCTACAAAAACAAGTAACTCAATTTTTTTTGGTCTTCCAAATGATAATAAAGCTTCAAACGCAGATCTAACTGTCCTTCCAGTAAATAAAACATCATCAACCAATATTACATTTTTATTTTCAAGACTAATATTTAAATCCATATTTGAAGGAGTAATTATTTTATCAAATCTTCTAAAATCATCCCTGTAAAAGGAGATATCTAATTTCCCCATCTTTACATTATTATTAATTTTTTTTAAATTATAATAAAGTCTTTTACACAACTCTATGCCTCTAGGTTGAATGCCTAAGAGCACGGAATTTTTTGTTTCAAAATGATTTTCTAAGATTTCATTAGATAACCTTTCTAAAACTATATTAATCTTTTTTTCATTTAAAATCTTTCTTTTCATCATATTAAAATTAAAAAAAAACCCCGATTAATCGAGGTTTTGTTTTTACTTAATTTCATCTTTGAGTTTATTTAGTTCTTCCAAATCACCTAAGGTTGATTGCTTTTGAGACTTTTGTATTTTTTTCAAATTTGAACTTATTTGTCTTTTGGTTTTTTGTTTCTCCTCATGCTCTATTTGCATGTGAACAGAAGTATGAGATACTAAAATTTTCTTACTTTCTTTAGAAAACTCAATTACTTTGAATTGAACGTTATCACCAACTTTTGCCCTAGAATCATCCTCTTTTATTAAATGTTTTTTTGGGCAAAATGCTTCTATTTCATCAATCTGTACAATTGCACCTTTGTCATACATTTCTTTAACAGTTCCTTTATGAAGACTATTGGCTTTAAATTTTTCAGCATATGCATCCCATGGATTCTCAAGTATCTGTTTATGTCCTAAACTTATTTTTCTTGAATCTTTATCAACATCTAGAACAATTACATCTATTGAACTATCAACTGATGTGAATTCAGATGGATGTTTAATTTTCTTTGTCCAAGAAAGATCAGATATATGAATTAAACCATCAACTCCCTCTTCAATTTCAACGAAAATTCCAAAATTGGTAAAATTTCTGACCTTAACTTTAAGTTTTGTCCCAACAGGATAATTTTTGTCAATTTTACTCCAAGGATCAGGGAGCATTTGTTTAATTCCTAAAGACATTTTTCTTTCCTGCCTATCTAATGTAAGTATTTGAGCTTTTACTGTTTCACCAACTTTATAAAAATCTCCTGCACTTCTTAAATGAGAGGACCATGACATTTCAGATACATGTAATAATGCTTCAATACCAGCTTGAATCTCAACAAATACACCATAATCAGCGAGAACAACAACTTTACCTTCGATTTCATCTCCAACTTTTAAATTACTGTCTAGAGACTCCCACGGATGGCTACCTAACTGCTTTAGGCCAAGCTGAATTCTACTTTTATCTTCATCAAAGTCTAGTATAACTACTTTTATTACTTCATCAAGATTCACTACCTCTTCAGGATGAGATATTCGTCCCCAAGATAAATCGGTTATATGAATCAATCCGTCTATACCTCCTAAGTCAACAAAAACTCCATAGGACGTGATGTTCTTAACTGTGCCTTCAAGAACCTGTCCTTTTTCCAGTTTGGACATTATTTCTTTTGTCTGAACCACTAAATCAGCTTCAATCAGTGCCTTATGAGATACTACGACATTTCTGAAGGACTCATTTACTTTGACGACCTTAAACTGCATTTCTTTACCAACGTATTCTTCATAATCCCTTATTGGCTTGACATCAATTTGAGAGCCTGGTAAGAAACACTCTATTCCAAAAACATCCACAATCATTCCACCTTTTGTTCTACTTTTTATTTGACCATTAACTATTTCCCCAGTTTCTAAAGCAATATTAACTTTTTTCCAAGCTTGTAATATTCTTGCTCTTCGATGAGATAGTTTTAACTGACCATAGCTATCTTCTTGCTGCTCTACCAAAACTTCAACTGAGTCTCCTATCTTTAATTCTTTATTGTATTTAAACTCAGATGCATTTATTACACCGTCAGATTTAAAATTAATATCAACAACAACAACTTTATCATTGATTCTTACAACAGTACCACTGAGAACTTGCTTATCTTCAATTACTGGTAAGGTTTCTACATAAGTCTTAGTTAAGTCTACTATTTCTTTAGATGTATATGTGATTTCCTCATGAAATTGAAAGTCTTTTTCGCCACTTGGACTTTCTGAAT
>JAOOLD010000024.1 GCA_028408365.1 Bacteroidota bacterium | reverse complement strand
TGACTATAGACAATTTTTTCTAATTGAGGGCTAGAGAATATTGGTAAAATTTTATCTATTTGTGAATATGAGATTAAAGGCAAAAGTGTTATAATAATAATTTTTTTCATTTTTTAATTTTTTTATGAGGTATGAATTAAGCTTGACCAAAGTTCATGAGAAATATCTTTGCTAAACTTACTATTTGGGGCTAGTACTACGGAAACTGCATCGTGCGAGTGAAGCGACTCTTGATGTGAACAAACAATACGAAAATCTTTGACACGCTTGTCTTGAACCAACTCCTTGTATAATAGCCTAGCGGCATCCTCTACAAATTTCAGATAAGATCCATTAAGTTCTGCAAATGCCATTTCATCTTCTCTTTTGACAATCACTTGAGTTTCTGTTTTTAAAGCCTTTTCACAAATTTCTTTTAAATCTTCTATCCAAATCATATCTTCAAATTCAATGGATAGTCTAGCAACTGATCTTTGTGAATGAGAAACAGTTACTTTGTTTCTATATTTTCGAGCATGTTCTGCTAGTTCGTAAGAGCAGGGGCATGCAGATGAATAAACAAAATCAAAATGCATTATTTTTTTTAATTCTCCTTCTTTGTTAAGGTCACCTTCAAACGTTACATTATAATATTGATATCCTTCTAAATCTGATCTTAGGGATTTCTGTATAATTGGATATGAAATTTTCAAAGCTATTTTTGAGTCAAAAGACTTTAATTTTTCTTTGTACTTTGCTAAAATATTTTCAAGTTTATTGATGCTAAAAGTTTCGTTTTTATGCTCATAAAAGGATCTCATAATCCTTGACATATTAATTCCCTTTTTATGTGCCTCAAGAGATACTGTACCTGTTACTTTGGTCTCAAGCTCAATGATCCCGTTGTCTCTAGTTTTGTACTTTAACGGAATTCTGAAATTATGAATTCCTACCTGTTGTATTTCAACAGCAGCTCCTTGTATCAAAGAAGAAGGTCCGTTCTGTAAATCTGGAAAAGTTTCAATTTCCTCTTTGGTTGGCTTATACTTTGAGTCAAATTCTCTTTCAGGTTCATTATATTTTAGCGAGTGCTTATTATGATTAGGTTCTTTGTAAGATTTAACATCACCAACCCATTCATATTTGCTTTTAATACTTCCCTCACTGGATTTTTTCATATTTCAATAAATATTTTTTGCAAATATATAACCTTTTGGTGGTTCCTTTTCGTAGTTTTGGATTAACTTATGAGAGCTTTTTTTGTTATTTTTTTATTTCTTTTTCACATTTCCGCATTAGCTCAAAAATACACTATAAGTGGATATGCTAGTGACTTTGAAACTGGTGAAAGTGTCATTGGAGCAAACATTTTTTCAAACGATTACAGCGTAGGAGTTTCATCAAATAAATACGGTTTTTACAGCATTACTCTTGACGAAGGGGTTCATGTTATTTCTTTTAAGTTCATTGGTTACGAAACAATTACAAAAGAATTTAATTTAAATAAAGATATTGAATTTAATGCTGAATTTAAATTATCAAATATTGTCACTGATGAGGTAACTGTAACAGGAAAAGCTAATGTTGTTCAAAGAACTGAAACATCTGTTATAGAAATACCAGTTCAGCAGATTAAATCGATACCAGCCTTGATGGGAGAAGTTGATGTTTTAAAGGCTGTTCAATTACTGCCTGGTGTTCAGTCCAGCGAGGGCACATCAGGCTTTTATGTTAGAGGCGGAAGCCCAGACCAAAATTTAATTTTAATGGACGGTGTCCCGGTATATAATGTATCACACATTGGTGGGCTTTTTTCTGTTTTTAATGCTGATGCAATAAAAAATGTGAGATTAACTAAGGGAGGTTTTCCTGCCAGATACGGCGGGAGATTATCTTCAGTACTAGAAATTGATATGAAAGATGGTAATATGAAAGAGTTTAAAGCAGATGCCACTGCAGGTTTAATTTCCTCAAAACTTATGATAGAGGGGCCAATTGTCAAAGATAAAACCTCATTTATCGTTGCTGGTAGAAGAACATATATTGATTTGTTTGTTAAGCCTTTTATGCCTAGTAATACTGACTTGACATTACATTTTTATGATCTTAATGCTAAAGTCAATCATAGATTTTCAAGAAAAGATAGATTATTTATTAGTGCATATGCAGGCGATGATATTTTTGCAGTTGATTTTACTGAAAACTTTTCAGATGGCTCAGGTTTTAATGAGGATACAAGATTAATTGCAGGTCTAGGTTATGGCAATATAACCTCTACAATCAGATGGAATCATTTATTTGGTGATAAACTTTTTTCTAACACAACGTTAATATACAGTAAATATCAATTTAATACTGGATTTGGTGTAGAATCAACACTAGGCACTACTCTTGGTAATGAAAATTATGATATTGATTTTGGCTATAAAAGTGGTATTGAGGACATTGGAGGAAGAATTGATTTTGACTATACTCCCAATCCTAATCACGATATTAAATTTGGAGTCTCATTCACAAATCATAACTTCACTCCTGGTCGATCTGATTTAAGTATTAATGTTTCTTATCCACCAGCCGATACTAATTTAAATATTTCTATTGACACAACTTTGAACTTTTCACCGCAGGTAAAAGCAAATGAAACATTTTTTTATTTTGAGGATAATATTAAATTCTCAAACAGGCTAAAAGCAAACATCGGTATACATGTTGGAATATATAACACATTGAATCTGAGGTCAGCTGTAAATCAGTTCTCTGATAGTGACATTAGTCTTGAACCAAGACTATCCGTTAGGTATTTACTTTCAGACACTTGGTCAGCCAAAGCATCCTACGCGAAAATGCGTCAAAATATTCATTTACTTTCCAATTCTTCAGTTGGATTTCCATCTGACCTATGGCTACCTGCAGTAGATGCAGCGCCGTCCCAAAACTCGGAGCAGATAGCAGCAAGTTTAAATACTGAATTATTAAATGGTGAAATAGAAGTCAGCTTAGAGGGATATTACAAAACAATGAATAATTTAATAACATATGAGGCAGGATACTCAAATTTGGAGAGTACGGAATCTTGGGAAAATTCTATTGAAACTGGAGGAGAGGGAGAGTCATACGGAATTGAACTTTTTATCCAAAAACAAAAAGGAAAAACAACAGGATGGATTGGTTACACACTGAGTTGGAGCAACAGGAAATTTGATAATATTAATCAAGGAAACTGGTATCCTTATAAATATGACAGAAGAAATGATTTGTCAATTGTTTTAAATCATAAGTTTAACGATAGATGGGATTATGGAGTAACTTGGGTGTATGGTACTGGAAATGCAATTACATTTCCAAGATCCACATATTTTAGCACTCTACAAAGCGGAAGAAATGATAATTTTTATGTCTGGAATATTGAGTCATATGGAGATAGAAATAGCGTCAGACTCCCCTCATATCACAGACTTGATTTTGGTGTAAACAGACATAGTCATAAAAAAAACTATAAAGGAACTTGGTCATTTGGAGCTTATAACTTGTATAATAGAAAAAATCCGTTCTTTGCCTATCTCGCTTACCAAAACACCAGAAGAGTTGCAAAGCAAGTTTCTCTATTTCCAATCATACCTTCAGTTTCATACAGAATACAATTTTAACAATGAATAATTTTATCAAAATAACTTTTATCTTATCGCTAATTGCTTCATGTGACATGGAGACTGTAATTGATTTAGAAATACCGCAAGATCCTCCTATGATTGTGTTAAATGGTGTTTTAGATACCGATACAACAATCAGTGTTGTAATATCTAATTCTGTTGGTGCATTTTCTAATAATAACCCTGCTTTTTTGCCTAACGCAGAAGCTTTCTTATACGAAAACAACTCTCTAATTGGACAGATTTTTCCTGATACAGACACTGCATACCAAGTAAATGTATATGGGGATGGTCTACAGATTACTTATCCAATGTATGTTTACAAAATTAATCATACTCCTACTAAAAATTTTACTTACCGAATTGAGGTTAATCATCCAGCTTTTACTGAAACTGCAATAGCTGAAACGCGAATTCCAAATGATTTAAATATTTTTAATATTGATGTTGATACAACACTTGATGGAGGAGATATAACTAGGCTTAACTTTAGCTTTAATGATGATGGTACCAAAAGAAATTATTACATGATAAAAGTATACGCAGAATGTGAAAAAGAAGTGGATGATGAATATGGCTATTATTGGGATTATGAATATCTTGCCGAAGACATACCTTTTTATTCAAATGATCCATCGTTTCCTCAACAATTTAATATTTTTGATGAACCTTCTGGATACAGTTTTGAGGGTGATGAGGTAATTTTTTCTGATGCTCTTTTTGATGGTCAGGAAAAAAATATAATTCTTGATATTCCAACATATGAATATAAATTTAGTTATTGTGATACAGTAAACATAGAATTTTCAACGTTTAGTGAAGATACTTACTCATATTATTCAACTTTAAACAATCACTTAGATAATGGGGAGGTCAACATTTTTGGTGGCGAAGTAGTTTCTGTGTACACTAATGTTCAAAACGGATTAGGGGCATTGATTTCAAGAAACACACAAATAATTTCATTAAAATAATTTTTCTTTAAAACTAAGTCTTAATTTTACAAATATGTTTTTGAGGCATACACTAATATTTTTCTTTCTTCTAACCACTTTTTCATTGTTCTCACAAAGAAACTGTGGTACTATGCAGTACCATCAGCAAATGCTTGATGAAGATCCTTATCTTTTTCAAAAAATGCAAAATCAAGAGTTACAAATTCAAGAATGGATTTTAAATAGTTCTAGTAAAGAAAATACTTCGGTTATTACAATACCCGTTGTTGTGCATATAGTTTATTATAATAACACAGAAAATATTTCTGATAATCAGATTTTTTCACAAATCGACATTTTAAATGAGGACTTTAGAAGATTAAATGCTGACACCACAAATACACCAGCAGGATTCTTACCTGTTGCAGCAGATTGCGAAATTGAATTCTGTTTAGCACAAAAAGATCCCAACGGAAATACAACTACTGGTATCACAAGAACTCAAACATCTCAAACATCTTTCAGTACTAATGATGATGTAAAATACACTGCCTCTGGTGGTCATGATGCTTGGAACTCTAGTGAATATTTAAATATATGGGTATGTGATATCTCTGGAGGAATTCTCGGATATGCTCAATTTCCAGGCGGAAATCCAAACGAGGATGGAATTGTGGTCGACTACCAGTACTTTGGTGATATAGGAACAGCCTCATCTCCATATGACCAAGGAAGAACAGCGACACATGAAGTTGGTCATTGGCTTAACTTACGTCATATTTGGGGTGATTCAAATTGCGGTAATGACTTTTGCAATGATACACCTGAGCATGATGGCTCTAATTACGGGTGTCCATCATACCCTCACACATCTTCTTGTTCTGGAAACGGTCCCTATGGCGATATGTATCAAAACTATATGGATTATACAAATGATGCATGTATGAATATTTTTACTCAGGACCAAAAATCAAGGATGCTTGCTGCAATTAATACGTCCAGACAAGGGCTATTGACTAGCAATGGTTGTAATACTGATTATGGATGCATTGATTCAACTGCTTTAAACTATGATAGTTTAGCGATTTTTGATGATGGTTCATGCTGTTATGTAGACGGTTGTACCGACATTTCAGCTTTTAATTTTGATTCCACAGCATGTATTGATGACGGTTCTTGTGTTCCTGCAATTTTAGGTTGCACGGATCCGAGTGCAAGTAACTACGACCCAAATGCAAATACTTCTATAGCTTTTGGAGGTGCAGTCGACAATACAATAGGAACAGGAGGTTACTTTAATGGTAATCAACATCTTATTTTTGACGCCACAAAACCATTAAAGATTAAGTCAGCAGTTGTTTATGCGCAAAACTCAAACACAATTAACTTTGAGCTTAGAAACAACAATTCAGCTGTAATTGATGATACAACAATAAATGTGATTTCAGGACAGCAAAGACTTTATTTTGATTTTGACGTGCCTATAGGAACAGACTTTGAACTAGGTGTTTCAGCAAGTAATTCAGGATTATATAGAAATAATGCTGGCCCTGACTACCCTTACGTAATTGGTTCAGCAATGACTATAACTAGATCTAGCGCTAACTCCTCACCAACAGGCTACTATTATTTTTATTATGATATTGAGATTGAAGATGCTTGCTTTGGTTTAATGTCAGGATGTACTGATTCCGCTGCCCTTAACTTTAACCCTTCCGCTGCAGTTGACGATAGTAGTTGTTGCTACGTTGCAGGATGTACTGATTTAATAGCAGCTAACTATGATCCATTGGCATGTTTTGATGACAGCTCATGCTGTTACATTACAACCACAAATGTAGACACCAGCTCATGTTTTAACTTTACTTACAATGGAAATACTTACATTAACTCTGGTACTTATAATTTTGTTCTTACAAACAATTGTGGATATGACAGTTTAGTTAATATAAATCTTGATATTCAATATCCTGATACGTCATTTTCAAGTGTAACTAATTGCGATAGTTATTTTTGGAATGGGATATTATACAACTCTTCCGGAACATATGTTTGGAATGATATCACATCTTCGGGTTGTGATACAACAGCATATTTAACTTTACAAATCAATAATTCTTACTCTACAACTATAAGCGTTGACACATGTGATGAGTATGAGTGGTACGGAGATACATTTACTAACAGTGGGACATACTCAGAAACATTTACCAATGTTTTAGGATGTGATAGTACAATTTATTTAAACTTAAATTTAAGCAACTCTCCTTCACTTTCTGTCAGTCAATCTGGAACGTCATTAATTGCAACTCCATTTGGCGGAAACATTCCATACAATTACATATGGAGTAGCGGTAATATATTACCAGTAATTAGTCCTATGAGCAACGGAACCTATTGGCTTGTCGTGGTTGATGCAAATGGTTGTTATTCTGATACAGTGTTTGTCAATGTTGATTTTGTTCCTTCCTACAACTCAATTATTTCTAAAAAAATTAAAATCTACCCTAATCCTGCTGAAAGTATAATTAATGTAGTAACTGAAAATAATGTTATTGAGCTAGTTGAAATAACAAATAGCCTTGGACAAGTTGTATTAAGAAAAGAAAGTCAAAATAATGTTCTTAAAGTTGATATCTCAAAGCTTGAATTTGGAACATATTTACTTAATGTTCTCTCGCAAGAAACTTATTTAAGTAAAATAATTATCAAACAATAGTTTTACTCAACCCAGTCAGCAATAAACACATTAGTACTTCTTGTACCTCCGTTATTTCTATTAGATGAAAAAACAATTTTATTACCGTCATTAGAGAAAACAGGAAAAGAGTCAAATGTGTCATCGTAAGTAATTTGCTTTAAATTATTACCGTCAATATCAATCATAAATAAATTAAAGGGAAATCCTCTCTGGCTGTTGTGGTTTGAGCAAAAAATGATTTTTTCATCTGAAGGGTGAAAAAAAGGAGACCAGTTTGCTTTTCCAAGATTAGTTATTTGCTTTAAATTACTTCCGTCAATATTACAAGTGTATATTTCCATATTTGTAGGTTGAACAAGGCCTTGACTTAGTAAATCTTTATACTCTTTCACCTCGCTTTCTGTTTTTGGTCTTGATGATCTAAAAACTAGCTTATTTCCATCATGCGAAAAAAATGCACCTCCATCGTATCCAAGTTGGTTAGTAATTTGTTTCACATTATCTCCGTTCAAATTGCAAGTGTATAATTCTAAATCTCCGGATCTTATTGATGTAAAAACTATTTTATCTCCTCTAGGAGAAACTGTGGCTTCAGCATCATACCCATCAGAACTGGTTAGTTTTCTTAAAATATTTCCGTTTAGATCAGCAATAAAAATATCATATGAATCATATATCGGCCAAACATATTTTCCATCGACTCTTCTCTCAGGTACATGCGGGCATTTGGCATCTTCTAAGTGTGTAGAGGCATATACTATGGTGCTATCACCAGGCAAAAAATATGAACATGTTGTTCTTCCCAAACCAAGACTAACCATTTGTGGCATTTCGGTTTTAAGAGTATAATTATTTGTATCAATAATATAAATTTGGTCACAGCTTTGGCCCCAATTTTCATTAGTTGCTTGAAAAATTAGTTTAGAATCATCATAACTCCAATAAGCTTCTGCGTTCTCTCCTTCAAAAGTAAGTTGCCTCATGTTTTTAAAGTTAACTTCATTTTCATATATCAGAGGGTTAGAAGATTTTGTTTTTGTTTCATTGTTTTTGCATGAAAATAATAAAGTCATTATCACAGCTAAATTCATAAGATGTTTCATAATTTTGTAGAAATTTTTTGCAAAAGTAAACCAACGCACATGAATAAAATAATTTTAAGCGCCCTATTTTCTATAACTTTTAGCATTTGTTCATCACAAACACTTGATAGTCCACTAATTGAAAAGTTAAAAAGAGATGTTATTTACCTCTCATCAGATGAATTAGAAGGCAGAAATACTGGCACAGAATCTGAAAAAATAGCTGCGGATTACATCATCAAAAAATTAAAGTTCTATAAAGCAAAACCCAAAGGAACCAAGGGATTCTTCCAAGAATTTACAGCAAAAATTAATGCTAATCCACACACAAATACTGGTGCCAAAGAGATTACTGGTCAGAATGTCGTTGGATATTTAGACAATCAGTCAGAAAATACAGTTATTATCGGAGCTCATTACGATCATATTGGCTATGGAGAATATGGATCAAGATACTTTGGAGATCCTGATGTACATAATGGAGCAGATGATAATGCAAGTGGAGTTAGTGTAATGATACAATTGGCTGATCAACTGAAATTAATTAAAGATTACAACTTTTTATTCATTGCTTTTTCTGGAGAAGAATACGGGTTATATGGCTCATCGTTTTATGCAAAAAACCCAACTATCAACTTAGATAATGTCTCTTACATGATTAATTTTGATATGATTGGAAGATATGTTGATAGCGTTGGACTTGCTGTTAACGGTGTTGGAACTAGTTCATCTTGGAAAGATTTGCTAGCTCAATCAAATAAAGGCTTTGATTTTAAGCTAGTGACTTCTGAGTCAGGAGTAGGTCCATCAGATCACACATCATTTTACCTACAGAATATACCTGTACTACATTTTTTTACTGGACAACACGATGATTATCATACACCTAGAGATGATTACGACAAAATTAATTTTGAAGGAATGCAAAAAATTTTACTTTTCGTAACCAACCTCATTAAGAATTCAACTGAAATTGAAAATTTTGATTTTGTTGAAACAGCCACTGAATCAAAAGATGTTCCAAAATTTAAAGTAACTCTTGGTATTATGCCAGATTATATGTATTCTGGCAAAGGCTTAAGAATTGATGGAGTTTCTAAAGGCAAAGTAGCTCACAGTTTTGGCATTCTAAAAGGTGATATAGTAACTAAAATTGGTAATGTGGATGTGTTGGATATTATGTCTTACATGAAAGGGCTGAGTAAATATGAAAAAGGACAAAAGGCAATAGTTGAAATTAAGAGAAGTGATAAGATCTTACGTAAAAAGGTGACTTTTTAGGGCTTGTTAGATGAATGATATTTTAAAAGTCTGTCGATTGGATTTTTCACCACATTACCTATTTTAAATCCATGTTTTTTACTTATCAATTTAATTTCTTCCTTTAAGAAAAATGACACCGAGCCAATGAAATTAATTTCCTCGGGATTGTATTTCTTAAAGCAATTTACATGTAATTCAAAAAATTCATCAAGTGTATCTAAGATTAGATTTTTAATAATTTGATGAGACTTATTATTTGAAACAAAAGGAAAAAATTTCGATAAATATACATTCGCTCTATGGTCATAAATATTTCTTTTTATTTCCATTAAATCATTTTCATAATTTTTTTTAAATTTCAATTTGAGACTCTCATCAAAGAGGCCGTTAAAGTAGTAATTGATAATTTTTTTTCCAAAATAATTGCCCGATGCTTCATCACCAAGCATAAATCCTAGTGATGGGGCATTTTCAATAATTTTATCTCCATCAAAAAAGCAAGAATTAGAGCCCGTACCTAAAATACAAGTTACGTTCGGTTTGTTATTATACATAGCAAGACAAGCAGCTTCTAAGTCATGCATTATTTGGACATTTGCGTTAGAAAAAAATTGAGAAAGAGGTTTTTTGATTAAATTGTTCATTTCAAGATTTGAACAGCCTGCGCCATAGAAAAATACTTTTTTTATATTTTTTTTGAGATCATCTAATTCAGAGCTTTTTAGATGATTCAGTATGTTTTTGTGAGTAATGAAATATGGGTTAAATCCAATAGTATTGCACTCTAGGACCTTTTGATTTTCTTCATCAGTTAAAATCCAACTGCATTTCGTAGAACCGCTGTCTGCTATTAAAATCATACTCTAAATTGTAGAACAAACTTAGTATAATATGCCATACTAAAAAAAATATTTTTCTAAAATTATGTATTTTTTAATACAGGTATAAAATAATAAGTGTAAAATATACACTTTCGTACATTATTTAATTATTTTTGCATTATGTTAAAAATTGGAATAAATGGATTTGGTAGAATTGGTAAGTTGTTTTTTAGATTATCATTACTTGAAAATGATATAAAAGTCGTTGCAATTAACGATTTGATTTCTATTGAAGATTTATATCATTTCATGAAATATGACTCAGTTCATGGAAATATAAAGCATGATATTGAATTAAAAGAAAATAGTATTTCAGTTCATGGATATGACATAAAAATTAGTTCTGAAAAAAATCCAAAAAATATTGGATGGGGCGATTCTCAAGTTGATTTAGTTATAGAATCTACTGGTATTTTCTTAACTCAAGAAAGTGCTGCTCAACACATTCATGCTGGAGCTTCCAAAGTTCTTCTTTCTGCACCATCAAAAGATCAAACGCCAATGTTTGTTTATGGTGTAAATCATAATACTTATGATGATTCAATGAAAATCATCTCCAATGCATCATGTACAACAAATTGTTTAGCTCCAATAGCCAAACTCATCAATGATAATTTTGGTATTCAGAGTGGAGTAATGACCACTGTACATTCTGCAACAGCAACACAAAATGTTGTTGACAGTATATCATCAAATAACAGAAGAATTTCAAGAGGAATTATAAATAATATTATTCCATCAACAACAGGAGCAGCAAAAGCTGTTGGAAAAGTAGTGCCAGAGCTAGACGGTATTTTAACTGGTATGGCTTACAGGGTTCCAACTTCAAATGTTTCTGTGGTTGATTTTTCAGTAAATTTAAAAAAGAGTACTTCAATAAATGAAATTAATAGTATTATACTAAATGCATCACAAGATAGATATAAAGGAGTTATTGGCTATTGTGATGAGGATCTAGTTTCAGCTGATTTTAATGGTGATACAAGAACTTCAATTTATGACAAGAATGCAAGTTTGCAAATAACACCACATTTCTTTAAACTGGTATCATGGTACGATAACGAAACGGGCTATTCCCACAAGCTAATTGAAATGGCTCGCCACATGTTTAAAAGATAATAGCAAAATTAACTTAGTTTTAAAAATAATTAATTAAAAAAAACAAGACAATTTTCATAGTTTATTTTAAACATTAACTTTTTATATGAACTTAAATTAAATTTTTTTATTTATCGCTTGAGTTATATTTTTTTGCCTTATTTTTAAAAAAATTAAAACTACCAAAAATGAAAAAAAATATTACTCTGATTTTAGCAGTTTTTTTTGCATTACTAACTTCAAATAGTAATGCTCAAACTGCAGCAGATTCAGCATATGTAACTTTTCAAGTTGATATGAGTACTGTATCATCAACTTTTACAACTCCAGAAGTAAATGGAACTTTCAACAGCTGGTGTGGAGCTTGTTGGACTATGTCAGATCCTGATGGAGATAACATATGGCAAGCAACTGGAAGAATCTTGAAATCAACTCCCTATGAATTTAAATTTTCAGCAGATAGCTGGTCAATACAAGAAAGTCTATTTTCTGGACTCCCTTGCGTTATTTCTCAATGGGGGTACACAAATAGAACTTTAAATGTTACAGGTGATACAACATTACCTGTTGTATGCTGGGAATCTTGTGGGCCTTGTTCATCTGGCCCATCTTCGTACAATGTTACATTTCAAGTTGATATGAATTATGTAACAGATCCATTTTCAACACCTGAGGTAAATGGAACATTTAATGGATGGTGTGGAAATTGTTTTTCTATGTCAGATGCTAATGGAGATAATGTTTGGGATTTTACAACACAAATTGGTATTGGATCTTACGAATACAAATTTTCAGCAGATAATTGGAACATAGCTGAAAACTTAGATTCAACACTATCTTGTGTTACAACTGTAACAGATTCAACAGGTACTTTTGTTAACAGAACATTGGTAGTTTCAAATGCTGATATTGTACTTCCCATTGTATACTGGAATGGATGTTCAACTGCTCCAGTTTCTGGATGTACAGACTCATTAGCGCTTAATTTTAACCCAAGTGCTGTTATTGATGACGGAAGTTGTAATTACTCATCGTACACAATAACTACATCAGGACTAGCCTTTGTTCCTGATACAATTATTTGTGATATAGGTGATACAATATTTTTTGTTAATGGCCCTTCCCATAATGCTGTAGAAGTATCTGAAACAACTTTTTTAAGTGGAGGAACATCAGCACTTTCAGGTGGCTTTAACTTTGGTTTTGGAGCGAGTGGTTACTTCATTCCATCATTACCAACAACTCATTATTATGTTTGTCAGCCTCATGTTTGGGCGGGGATGGTTGGAGTGATTATTGTTAATCCACCACCTGCTGCTTTAGCACTTCAAGGTATTATGGATTTCACAGTACCATCAGCAGGAAGTGATGGAAAAGCAATCCATTTAATAGCAACAGATAATATAGCAGATCTAAGTGTTTATGGAATTGGAGTTGCAAACAATGGAGGAGGAACAGATGGGCAAGAGTATACATTTGATCCAATTTCAGTAAATACTGGTGATGATATTTTAGTAGTACGATCAGTATCAGCAATGACTGCATACTTTGATTCATGCTACAGCGAATTTGAATATGTATTGTTAGGAAATAGTGATATTTCACAAAATGGAGATGATGCTGTGGAACTATTTTATTATGGAAATGTGATAGAGACTTTCGGAGATATTAACGTAGATGGGACAGGAACACCATGGGAATATATGGATTCATGGGCATATAAAGATGCCACTGGATCAGTTGGGTTCTCCGGTGGTAATTGGATTTTTGGAGGAGTAAATTGTACTGATAATTCAACAACCACATATACTTCAAGTTGTCCATATCCACTGTGTCCCGTACCACCACCAGTTTTAACAATCACAGCAACAGTATGTGATACGACAGCATCATCCGTTAGATTAACAGGGCCATGGTGGAGTTGGGATCCAAATGGAGGTCCAGTGGCAGTAGATAATGGAGATGGAACATGGACATTTACTTTTAATCCAGCACCAACAGCTAACATGGAATACTTGTTAGTTGTAGATGGAGTACAAGAAGATATGGTTACATCAGGGACATCATCAGGAAACTGGTCATGCACACCTGTAACAGATTATTTTTCTTATGCAAATAGACTATGGACAGTAGGATCAGGAGATGTAACTGGAGTTGTTTATGGAACATGTGATACTTGTTCAGTAGCACCACCGCCACCACCACCAGTTTTAACAATCACAACAACAGTATGTGATACGGCAGCATCATCAGTTAGATTAACCGGGCCATGGTGGAGTTGGGATCCAAATGGAGGTCCAGTGGCAGTAGATAATGGAGATGGAACATGGACATTTACTTTTAATCCAGCACCAACAGCTAACATGGAATACTTATTAGTTGTAGATGGAGTACAAGAAGATATGGTTGCATCAGGGACATCATCAGGAAACTGGTCATGCACACCTGTAACAGATTATTTTTCTTATGCAAATAGACTATGGACAGTAGGATCAGGAGATGTAACTGGAGTTGTTTATGGAACATGCGATAGCTGTACATCATCACCTATTTACGGCTGCACAGATCCTAACTATGCGAACTATGACCCAACGGCTAACGTTGATGATGGTTCATGTTCAGTATGTCTACATAATGAAGTAGCATTAGAAATGCTTGACTCATCTGGTGACGGATGGAATGGTAGCACTTATACTGTTACAGATTCTTCTGGAAACGTAGTTGCAACAGGAGGATTATTGACAGGTTATATCGGGGTTGACACTCTATGTTTGCCAGATGGATGTTATGATATCACAGTAGGTGGAGGTTCATTTACATGGGAAGTAACGTTTTTCTTTGCAGGAATAATTGGTCATGCTGGTACTTACACTGGAATATGTGTTCCAGAAGTTCAGGGCTGTACAGATCCAACGGCTCTGAACTATGATTCCACAGCAACAATTGATGATGGTTCATGTATAGCTATTGTTTATGGTTGTACAGATCCAAATGCTATCAACTACTTCCCAGGTGCGAACGTAGATGATGGTTCATGCTGTTTAGTAGTAGGCTGTACAGACCCATTAGCACCAAATTACGATCCACTTGCATGTATAGACGATGGTTCATGTATCATTGGTTCAACATGTTCAGGTTCACCGATTACTAACTTAGGTGTTACTAATGTTATACATAACAGAGCTACGTTCACGTTTGATGACATGAATAGTTCAACATGTAGAGTAGATCAATTACGTATTAAGTATCGTGAAGTGGGTACAAATGCTTGGAGCCAGAAGAATATGGGCTCACCAACAGGCTATGACCCAGCTACAGGAATCTGCAATAGCACAAATAGAACTGATAAGTTAGTACTTGGCTTAAGTGCGAATACTACTTATGAGTGGCA
>JAOOLD010000023.1 GCA_028408365.1 Bacteroidota bacterium | reverse complement strand
AAAACTAATTTTACATAAAGATGCCAACTACAATGAAAGTTTAAAACTTGTTCAAAGTAAATACGAAAAAGTACAATTTAATGATAAGTCTTTCAGAATATTTGTTACAATTGATGAAAGTAATTTGTTAAATCTCGCTTCATTGGAGTTTATTAGTTTCATTGAGCCAATAGACCCTCCTTCATTACCAGAGAACAAAACTGGTAGAACACTTCACCGTTCAAACACTGTTAATGTAGATTACAATTCCTCTGTATCAAGAAAATATAATGGAGATGGTGTTAAAGTTATGATGCAGGATGATGGTATTGTTGGTCCTCATATTGATAGGCAAGGTCGACTCGACCAGTCATTCTGTGTTGGTTGTAGCTCCTCAGGTTCAGATCATGGAGATCATGTATCAGGAACTATCATGGGTGCAGGTAACCTTGACCCTCTAGGTAGAGGTATGGCTGACGGTTCCTTTTTGTATGTCTATGGTTCAAGTAATAATAATTATTATGATGTTCCAAATTTGTATAACAATTATGATGTGACAATCACATCTAAATCATACAGCAATGGATGTAATGCTGGTTATACGTCTTTAGCTCAAGATTTAGATTTACAAACTAATGATCATCCAAGTCTAATACATGTTTTTTCAGCGGGTAATAACGGAACCTCAGATTGCGGCTATGGTGCTGGCTCAGGCTGGGGTAATGTTACAGGAGGACATAAGCAAGCAAAAAATGTTATTGCAGTTGCTAATTTAACCTCAATTGCGAATTTAGCTAATTCATCCAGCAGAGGTCCTGCTGAGGACGGAAGAATAAAGCCTGATATAAGTGCCAAAGGAACCAGTGTTTATTCTACAGAAGAAAATCAAACATATGGAACTAAAACAGGTACTTCTATGTCTTGTCCTGGAATTTCAGGAGTAATGGCTCAATTGTATCACGCATACAAAAGCTTAAATGGTAATGTAAACCCTCCATCCGGTTTAATGAAGTGTTTAATGCTAAACACTGCTGATGATATAGGAAATCCTGGACCTGATTTTAAACATGGTTGGGGTGTCGTAAATTCATTACGAGCAGTGAAAGCAATCGAAAATAATAATTTTTTATCATCCAGCATTGAACAAAATTTGTCAAATACTCATAACATAGCTGTACCAACCAATACTCTTAAGCTTAAAGTAATGGTATACTGGCATGATAAAGAGGGTAGTACTACTGCATCAAAATCTTTAGTCAATGACATAAATATTCAGATTACTGACCCATCAGGACAAACTTTTAATCCCTGGTTATTGAATACAACTCCAAGTGCAACTTTGCTCGACCAAAATGCAACTAGGGGCATTGATGATCTTAACAATATGGAACAGGTCACTATTGACAACCCACAAAGTGGAAACTATAATTTAACTGTTGATGGTTATTCTATTCCATTTGGTCCTCAAGAATATTTTGTGTCTTTTGAAATAATAACTGAAGATTTAAAGCTAACCTACCCTATAGGTGGAGAAAGTATTGTGCCAGGCTCTCAAGAAATAATAAGGTGGGATACACACCTCTCTGGAAGCTTAACAATTGAATACAGCATAGATGGTGGAGCAACTTGGGGACTAATTACTAATAATGCAAATGCTGAAAATGGATATTACTATTGGAATCAAACAATGCCAGTAACAGATAGTGCTTTAATTAGAATATCTAATCAAAGCTTTTTATCACAGTCAGACTATCCATTTACTGTAGTTAGCGTTCCAACGAATTTAAATGTTTATTGGCCATGTCCAGATTCGATTAATGTATCATGGAATTCAGTGAGTGGTGCTACATCTTATGAAGTAAGCATGCTTGGACAGAAATACATGGATTCAATGGTAACAACTACTAATACAAATGCCTGGTTTATTAATCCTGATCCTTCAATTACAGATAGCTGGTTTTCAGTGTGTGCTAAAGTTAACAATGGAAAGGGCAGAAGAGCAATTGCAGTTAATCAACAAAGTATCAATGCAGGTTGCTTAGCACCTCCTACAGCATCATTTACATCTAGTAATAACGTTACCTGCTCTGGAACTGTTTCTTTTTACGACAACTCATTAAATCTACCATCTTCATGGATATGGAATTTTGGTGACGGAAATACTTCAACTCTACAGAATCCAACGCATACATATACAAGTCAAGGTATGTATGATGTGTCTCTAGTTGTATCAAATTCTCTAGGCAGTGATACTGTATTTTATACATCATTTGTTGATGTCTCTTACATTTCACCTCCAGTAACGTTTGATGATACTGTGTGTCAATTTCCAGCATCATTTTCTCTTGGGGCAAACTCAAGTACAGCAAAATGGTATACCGACACATTAGGAAGTGCTCCGATCTACATTGGTTCAATCTATAATACTCCATCTGTCAATTCTCCTGTAACATATTATGTTAAGGAATTTGGAGGTTCTCCTATTTTTGGTGGCGCTAATGACAACACAATTGGTAATGGTGGTTATTTTAATAATTACCAATATTTAATTATGGATTGTTATTCTCCCTCTAAAATAGTTTCTTTTGATGTGTATGCCGGTACTGCACAAAGCATAACTTTTGAACTTAGAGATGCCAACTCAAATGTTATTGATGATACCACAATATTTGTTCAGACTGGTAAAAACACATTATTTGTAGATTTTGATGTTCCTGTTGGAAATAATTTACAATTAGGAGTTAGTGCCAACAATTCAGATTTATATCGTAATAGCGATGGAGCGAATTATCCATACAATTTTGGTAACATAGCTACAATTACTGGCTCTAGTGCAACCACAAGCGCTGGTTACTACTACTTCTTTTACAATATTCAAATGATAGAGAATTGTGTAACATTTTTTGCTCCTGTAAACGGTATTCTAGTACCAGGTTTAGCTTCTTACGCAAATCAGAATGTAAATATTTGTTCTGGTCAGTCATATACAATTGGCAGTAGCTCATACAGCACCCCAGGAATGTATGTAGACACAATTTTAAATAATTCAGGATGTGATAGTATAGTAACCACAACTCTAAATGTTACTCCAACTTACACAGTTAATAATATAGTTTCAATTTGTAAAGGAGATACTTACACAATAGGACAAAGTTCTTATAACTCCAGTGGTATTTATACTAATGTCTTGCTAGACTCTCAGGGCTGTGACTCCACAGTGGTGACTGATTTGACAGTTACTGAGGTTATTGCTACTGTAGCTCAATCAGGAGGATATTTATCTGCTAATATTTCTAGTGGTCTTCCACCGTATACATACACTTGGAACACGGGTGAAACAGGTTCAACCATTAGTATAACAAATAATGGTCAGTATTGGGTCATTGTTACTGATGCAAATGGATGTGTTTCTCAAAAATACTTTATCACTGTTTCAAGCTTACCTAGCTCAACATTTGAAGTAAATCAAGACGATATAAATATATATCCCAATCCAACTGATGGAGTAGTCAATATTGAATTATCTAACAACATCAAATACTCTAATTATAATGTGCGGATTTTGAATAATATTGGTGAAGTAGTGTATGAGGATATTAATTCTAAATCACTATTAATGAATCATTTATCTTCAGGTATATATACAATAAGATTAGTTTTTACTGATAAAATATTTCATTCTCAAATTATTGTAAAATAATTGTTTTGAGACTCAGACTAATTATTGTCATTCTAAGTCTACATTTTACTTCAGCCATATTGGCTCAAGACTTGAATATCAGTACTTATGATATAATTGACGGAGATACAATTATAAACTCAAAAAAATTTCCTGAATTAGACTTAATTAGTTTTAAAACAAAGGAAGAGAAACTTAATTATTACAGAACTAAGAAAAGAATCAAGAAAGTTTATCCAATAGCACTTTTTGCAAAAAATAAACTGGATGAGATAAGATTATCATTAGATTCCATTCCAAAAAATAGAAAAAAAAGAAAATTTAGAAGAGAACTTGGTAAATGGATTAAAAATGAATATGAGCCAATTTTTAGAAAGATGTCGATAAAGGATGGGAGAATTCTTATTAAATTAGTTTATAGAGAAACAAATTATACCACCTATGAGCTAGTCAAAGATTACAGAGGTAGATTTTCTGCTTTTTTTTGGCAAAGAGTAATCAAAGCATATGACAATGATCTCAAGATGAAGTATAATCCTATAGGTAATTCTGAAGATGAATTGATAGAATCAATACTAAATGAACTAATTCTTGAAGGAAACTTTGTTTCTAAGTAAACCTCTTAGAAACGACTTTGTTCTTTAGGCCTGGAGAGTAGTCATAAAAACCTTCTCCTGATTTTACACCTAATTTTCCGTTCTTAACAAGGTCTTCTAATAAACTACAAGGCTTATATTTTACATCATTAAATCCTTCGTAAAGAACATTTAAAATAGATAAACATACATCTAGCCCTATAAAATCAGCTAAAAATAGAGGGCCCATTGGATGTGACATGCCAAGAATCATTACAGTATCAATGCCTTCAACACTGGAAATATCTTCGTTAAGTGTATGTATTGCCTCATTGATCATTGGCATTAAAATTCTATTTGCAACAAAACCTGGTGCATCGTTTACTTCAACAGGAACTTTACCAAGATTTTTGGAAAGCTCCATAATTTTTGAAACTACTTGACCAGAGGTTTCTTTTGACTTTATAACTTCAACAAGTTTCATAATTGGTACTGGATTCATAAAATGCATGCCAATTACTTTATCAGCTCTTCTAGTCGCACCAGCTATGGTTGAGATTAAGATTGATGATGTGTTACTTGCTAATATTGTTTTATCAGCACATAGTCTGTCTAAGTTCTCAAAAATTTGAAGTTTAATATCTAGATTTTCTGTAGCTGCTTCAACCACTAAATCAGTATCTGATAAAACATCTTCGTTAATTTCAGTGCTCGTTTGTATGTTTGCTAGTGTTTGGGATTTTTCTGACTGACTAATTTTTTCTTTTGATACCATTCGATCTAAATTTTTAGAAATTGTCGATAGAGCTTTTTCTAAACTTTGCTCACTTACATCAATAAGGGTGACTTGATAATTTTTTTGTGCAAATGTATGAGCAATCCCATTTCCCATTGTTCCTGCTCCTATAACAGCTATTTTTTTCATTGATATATTATTTTAAAGTTGTCAATTGAAAGTTCAGCGCTATTCATACTTTCAGGCCTAAGCATGCTTATAAAAACCTTTAAACTTTGTGCTCCAATACTTTCGTTAATTGTGGGTGTTAAATTAACATAAATTTTGTTCCAATCCTCACTTGGGTTAATAGCAATTATTGACTTTTTAATAACAGACTGACTGAAATTTACATAAGCACCAACTATAAATGTTGAGTTATTCTTGTAATCAAGTTCTAAATATACAGGACTACCAGCAGAAGGAAAATCATCAATTTCAAATGTTGTTGCTTCGAAATTTAAGAAGGGATCTTTAAGAACGACTTTACCAACCTTACTTAACTGTCCATAAACGGAGTCAGTTGGGAATGGACTAATAAAATTTGTATCTGAATTAATTGAAATATCAAAGTTATTTCCTAAACCATCAAAATCTTCAGAGTAAAAATTTAAGTTTTGTTTGTATTTTGTTGATGGTAATAATGATAATATCGAATCGGAGATAAAATTCAATGTTGTATCAAATGTTTCATAAAAAGGATATATATCTCTACTGGCAGAAATTCCATTGACCTTTATTCCAGAAAATATTTTTATGTTGTTTGTTCCATCACCAATGACTGGAAATGTACACGGCATCTCATAAATTCCTTGTTTTTGATCATTAACGTAAAACCATACATCTGAAATTTTGGAAGTACTTGCTTCACCATTAATATTATCATTAAATCCTATTTCATTGATTTGAAAATATGCAGGTATAGCTACTTCATCTTTTTGACAAGCAACAAAAACAAATAGAATAAAAATCCAGTATTTCATTTTAACAAAAAAATGTGCATTATTTAATTTTCAAAGTTAATTATAATGTCTTTAATTGTAATAGATTAGCTACATAAATGGAAGATAGCTATATTCACAAAGGTTTAAGAAAAAAACTAATTGAGAAACTAGTTGATAGAGGCATTAGAGATGAAAAAGTTTTATCTGCTATTGATAGTGTTCCCAGGCATCTTTTTATGGATAAAGCATTCCTTAAGTTTGCTTATGTTGACAAGGCTTTTCCTATTGGCGATAACCAAACCATATCTCAACCTTTTACTGTTGCTTTTCAAACTCAACTCTTAGAAATTAAAAAGTTTGATAAAGTTCTTGAAATTGGAACAGGATCTGGTTATCAAGCTTCTGTTTTACATAAAATGGGAGCTGATGTTTACACTATTGAAAGACATAAAAATTTATATTTACGATCCAAAGAGCTTCTAACTAAGTTGAATTGCAAATGTATGTTCATACATGCAGATGGTTATAAAGGGTTACCTCAGTTTGCTCCTTTTGATAAAATTATTATTACTTGTGGTGCCCCGGAGATTCCTAAAGACTTACTACTACAATTAAAGATTGGTGGTAGAATGGTAGTTCCAGTAGGAGTTGATTCACAAAAAATGAAATTAGTTGTTAGAAGAGATGAAAATAATTATAATATCAGCGAACATGGTGATTTTTCGTTCGTACCGATGCTAAAAAATAAGAGTTAATTTTGTTAACTAGTTAACACTTAATACTTAATTTTTTTCTAAGTTTGAGTATGTTAAGGTCGTGTCTTTGTTTCATTATTATTTTACTTTCATCTCTTGAGAGTTTTTCTCAAAAAACTTATGTCCCTGATGATAATTTTGAACAGTTTCTAATTGTTAACGGACTTGATAATGCACTTGATGATTCTGTATTAACCTCTAACATCAATAACTATCTTGTTACCAACCTTAATATGGCTGGAGAAAATGTTGTTGATTTAACAGGAATTGAGGATTTTGGATATTTAGAAGTAATTAATCTAAATAATAATAATTTAATCTCAATTGATTTATCCAGCAACTCATCACTGTATTCTATTAAATGTAAGAATAATAACTTATTCTCTTTAAATATATCAAATGGAAATAATCACTCAATCACACAATTGTTTACTACTGGAAATCCTAATTTATTTTGTGTAGATGTTGATGATTCAACTGTAATTAATGAAAATTCTTCAGTAGTTAACTGTGATCCTTGGACAATCTTTTACAACATTTGTCCCGGATCAGTGGGTGGTAACGGTTGCACTGATTCAATGGCTTGTAATTATAATTCATTAGCTACTGTTGAAGACAGCTCATGTATTTACCCCATATCAACAACATATAATATCATTTCATGTGATAGTTTTTATTGGAATGTAAATAATACAACTTATTATTCAAGTGGAATATTCACATCTATTTCCTACTCAGGATGCAGTGATACTAGTATTTTAATTTTATTAATTCAAAGTGGAGGCTGTACTGATTCTCTAGCTGATAATTACGACCCCAACGCTAGTTGTGATGATGGTTCATGTCTTTATACTGGCTGTACTGACTCACTTGCATCTAATTATAATCCTTTAGCAGTAGCCAATGACTCATCTTGTATTTATGCTGTTGAAATATTACCAAATTCAACAGGTAGAGCCAATTCTCTTCAAGTTTTTGTGTCCTCAGATGATTCATCAAGCTTTAAAGTAGGTACTCAACCAGCATTATTAACTCTTGTTCACGACTCAACAGGAGAAAGTATTGACTTAGTTAATAATTACACAAGCTGGACCTTTGATTCTGCTTTTAACAGTGAGGGTTTTCATTCATATCTTAAAGTTGACTCTAGCTATTATAATACTACAAACGCTGATTTTTTTAATGCAGCTTCACCTCTTTATTCTAAGAATCTGATATTTGATAAACTTACTAATTTCTCTAATGGCATATATTATACAATTTCAGCAACAACAAATAATATTACTGATGCCACTAGCATTATCTTCACTTTTAGGGCACGTGGTATGTATTCTTCTGATCGTTGGCAAATTTACGATGAAGCTGGAAATTCCATAAGGGCACATTATAGCCCAATAGAAGACACTTTTGAATGTGGAGAATACTCTTTTGCTTATGAGGCTAGCGCTTCTCAGATGAGCTTATGGACAAGTGATGGAACACTCAGCTTTCAAGTGCGTCCAATGGGTTTTAGTTCATCAAGTTTATGTAGTGGTGGTGATTACATAACCGCATCACTTGGTCAAAGTGACAAACTAACTTCTTGGAACAATAACAATAATTATTATCTATACTTGAACAATTCACCTCAATTAAATGAGTCATTAACATTTGATTTTAATTTCGTGTCTTATTATTTGAATTCAGGTGATTATTGGAGTATTTATAATGAAGACAATAATTTAATTCAAACTATTTATAGTGCCGGTATTTATAATTGTGACCAGAGATCTTGGAGCTACAATGCTAGTTCATCACAAGTAGCTTCATGGAGTGCAGATGGACAGATAAGATTTCGAGTTGCACCTATCGGGTTTAGTTCGGGATCCTCTTGTTCTAAAGGTTCTTACATGCAGGTTTCAATTAATTACTCAGGTAATATAGCAACAAATAATGCTTATCTTGAAGATACTTACCAAGTAAGTAACATTGGAGAGTATAGTTTGTACAAAAGAGCAGATGGAAGTGACGGTACAATTTGTGATATTGTTGACCAAGGAGATACTCTAATTCTGGAGGCTCCGCAAGGTGGCTTTATCTCATCGATTGACTTCGCATCATATGGTACGCCCTCAGGTAGTTGTAATAATCTATCCACAACATTTTGTCATATACCAAGTAGTGTTTCAATTGTGGAGAGTTATTGTTTAGGTCAAACAAGTTGTGCTGTACCAGCGGTAAATAGTGTGTTTGGAGATCCATGTACTGGAATCAATAAGAAATTAGCAGTCAAGGCTACGTATTCTTTTCATAATCCAAGTAATTTAAAGAATATGCCAATTTCCAAAATAAGGCCAAAAGCATTTGAGATTACAACAGGAGATGCAATCATTACAACTATAACTCCAGAAGTTGGAAAAAGAGGAGATGACATTAACATAACAATTACAAGCTTTAATATTCAGTTAAATGACAGTTTATTACTTTCCGATTTTAGATTAGTTTCAAATAATGATACTGTAATTTTTTCTTCAGATTCTATAATTTATAATGAGAGAGGTGATTCTTTACTTGCCACAGTAAGGATTCCAGTACTATCCAATTTAGGAATTTATGATTTAGAAGTATTAAACTTAGAAGATTCAAATTGGGTTCGTTTGTCCAACGCATTTACCATCATTGAATTTACTGACTTAGCCAATCTTTCTCCAAATTATGGATCAAGAAATGATAGTATTGCTGTTACAGTAAGTGGTCCTAGCTCACTATTTTACTTTAATAATTCACCTGTTTCACTTCGATTGGTTCATATTTTCTCTGGTCAAGTAATCACTATTCCCAATTTTGTTTCAAGTACTTACTCAGGTGGAAGTTTTTCCACTTTTATACAAATACCAGATAGTGCAGATATTGGAACTTATCATTTTGAGCGCTTAACAAATCAGTGGGTTTTATTATCCAATGAAGAATTTCAAGTTGGCTTTTATGGATGTATGGATCCCAATGCTGTTAATTATGACTCAAGTGCTACAATTAGTGATTTTTCATGTCTTTATTTAAATCTAAATGGAATATCCCCAAACTATGCTGCTCAAGGTGATACAATTTTTCCAGTAATTAGCTCTAATTATACAATTTCAAACGCATTACTTTCAAATAGTTTTGATTCCATTCAAATAAACATCATGGAAGCTTCTTCTTTTGATACACTTTCTTATTTCAGTAATAATACATATTATACAATTTCAGCAACCACAGCTAACATTACTGATGCCACTAGTATCATCTTCACTTTTAGGGCACGTGATATGATTTCTTCTGACCGTTGGCAAATTTACGATGAAGCTGGAAGTTACTTAATGCAACATTATAGCCCAACACAAGGTGTTTATGACTGTGGAGAGTACTCTTTTGTTTATGAAGCTAGTGCATCTCAGATGAGCTCTTGGACAAGTGATGGAACACTCAGTTTTCAAGTACTCCCATATGGTTTTAGTTCAAATTCCTACTCATGTAGTGGTGGTGATTACATAACAGCATCCTTTGGTCTAAGTGACAAACTAACTTATTGGAGTTCTGGCAGCTATTATGATCTATACTTGAACAATATTCCTCAATTAAACGAGTCACTAACATTTGATTTTAATTTTGTGTCTTATTATTTTAATTCAGGTGATTATTTGCAAATTTACGATGAAGACCTTAATGTAATTCAAAATATTTACAGTTACAATAGTTATAATTGTGACCAGATATCTTATAGCTACACTGCTAGTGCATCACAAGTATCTTCATGGAGTGCTGATGGACAGATAAGGTTTCGAGTTATACCTAACGGCTTTGGTTGGACATCCTCTTGTAATAATAATAACTATATGGAAGTCTCATTAACTCAAAATTTAAATCTATACCAACTTGTTATTGATTCAAACCAGCAAGCCGGACTATATGATCTTTTAGCTAAAGACGCAGCATCAGGATACTGGGTCAGCCTAGAGGACGCTTTTGAGATTAGAATATATGGGTGCACTGATTCTCTAATGTATAATTTTGACTCATTATCTACGCATGATGATAGTTCATGTGTTCCTTTTATATACGGTTGTACAGATTCAACGATGTTCAACTATGATTTATTAGCTAATTCTGATGATGGAACATGTATTCCATATATTTATGGATGCACTGACTCAGTGATGTTTAATTACAATATTTTAGCAAATACTGACGATAGCTCATGCGTTCCAATAGTTATTGGGTGCGTTGATAGTTCTGCATATAACTATAATGTTAATGCTAACACTTCAGATAGTTCACTATGTTGCTATTTAAGTGGATGTACTAACCCACTAGCTTGTAATTATGATTCTTTAGCTCAGTGTGATGATGGTACATGTAATTTGAGCTTTGGTTGTACCAACCCAACAGCATGTAATTTTGATTCATTAGCCCAATGTGATGATGGTTCATGTTTTACTATTTCTGGATGTACTGATTTGTTTGCATTAAATTACAATGAGCTGGCTTGCTTTGATGACTCATCTTGTATTTATGCCGTTGAAATATTACCAAATTCCACAGGTAGAGCCAATTCTCTTCAGGTATTTGTTTCTTCAGACGATTCATCAAGCTTTAAAATAGGTACTCAACCAGGATTGTTAACTCTTGTACACGACTCAACAGGAGAAAGTATTGACTTAGTTAATAATTACACAAGCTGGACCTTTGACTCTTCCTCTAACAGTGAGGGTTTTTATTCATATCTTAAAGTTGACTCAAGTTATTTTAATTACACTGCTAGTGATTCTATTTCATTTTTTTCAAACTCTTTTGATACTATCTCAGATTATATTGATAACTCATTTTATACAATTTCAGCAAATTCATTTAATATTACTGATGCCACTAGTATCATCTTCACTTTTAGGGCACGTGATATGAATTCTTCTGACCGATGGGAAATTTACGATGAAAACGGAAACCTATTAATTAATTTTTATGATCCAGAAAATAGTAATCCTAATTGTAATGAATATTCTTTTGCTTATGAGGCAAGCTCATCGCAAATGAGCTCATGGACAAGTGATGGAACACTTAATTTTCAAGTACGTCCAGTTGGTTTTAGTTCATCATTATACTGCATTGACGGTGATTACATAACAGCATCACTTGGTCAAAGTGACAAACTAACTTATTGGAGTTCTGGTAGCTATTATTATCTATACTTTAACAATTTACCTCAGTTAAATGAATCATTAACATTTGATTTTAATTTCATATCATATAATATGATAGGTACAAGTAGTGATTATTGGCAAATTTATGATGAATACAATAATTTAATTCAAACTGTTTATGGTGGTTATTATTATTGTAATCAAAGATCTTTTAGCTACACTGCTAGCGCATCACAAGTATCTTCATGGAGTGCTGATGGACAGATAAGGTTTCGAGTTAGACCTTACGGCTTTAGTTGGACATCCTCTTGTAATAACTTGGATTTCATGCAAGTTTCTATTATGTATGCCGATTCTTCTTACCAAGATACAACATCAAATACCTACCTTGAAGATAATTATCAAATCAGCAACATTGGAGATTATAGTTTGTTCATAAGGGCAGATGGAAGTGAAGGTACAATTTGTGATATCGTTGATCAAGGAGATACTTTGTTTTTAGAGGCTCCGCAAGGTGGCTTTATCTCATCGATTGACTTCGCATCATATGGTACGCCCTCAGGTAGTTGTAATGATCTTTCCACAACATTTTGTCATATACCAAGTAGTGTTTCAATTGTGGAGAGTTATTGTTTAGGTCAAACAAGTTGTGCTATACCAGCGGTAAACACTATGTTTGGAGATCCATGTACTGGAATCAATAAGAAATTAGCAGTAAAGGCCACATATTCATATTATAATACAAGTAATTTAAAGAATATGCCAATTTACAAGATAAGGCCAAAAGCATTTGAGATCACCAAAGGAAATCCAATTATTACCTCTGTTTTCCCAAATAACGGCGTAATAGGTGAATATTATAATATCAATATCAACAGCTTTAATTCAGATCTGATTGATGAAACTATATTTAACTTAGATAGCATAGGTTTTGATACCTTAAATAATATTGTGCTTTACGATACATTATTTTCTATTAGCGAATTTAGGATTATATTAGGATCTGACACGATTAACGGTAATTCTGACAGTGTTGTTTTTCAAGATGATAACATAATGCTGTGTGGTAATATCCAAATACCTATTGATGCTAAATTGGGACTATATAAACTTCAATTATTTGATTACTCATCAAACGCATGGCTAGAGCTGCATGATGCATTCGAAATCAATATGTTTAGTATTTCCAATAGAATAGTTCCAAATTATGGCAATACAGGAGATAGCTTAGAGTTATTTATTACTGGTTCAATCTCTGATTTTACATATTTAGATTCATTATCTAATTCTATTGCAAAAACTATTTATTTACGTCATTGCTCAAAAGATTCATGTGAGTATATAAATATTCCAAACACATCACTTAGCAATTTTTTCTACAATTATCAATACTCAAGCTATGGTTTTAGTAGTTACCTATCCATTTCAGACTCGGCAACCCTTGGATTGTATGATTTAGTTTCTGATAATGACTCAATAATTATTGAAGATGCATTTGCTATTGTGAATCATCAAATTTATCCAATAGGTTGTACTGATAGTAGTGCTTTAAACTTTGACCCATTAGCTTTAATTGATGATGGTCTTTGTAGCTATTTTAATCCCACTGCTTATCAACTTTCTTATTTTTTACCTGCAAATTCATTTATTGAATTACCGATTTATTTATTTGACATAGAAATTGGTCAAAATACTAATTCATTGTCACAGGTTAGACTAGTAAGAGCACAATATCACGCAATACCTGACACAATTTATTGTAACTCAGTTTCCATTGATACAACTCACAGGCAAAACCATATGAATATTACCTATCAATATGGATATAGTTCGGAGGAAAATTCAAGGTCATATACATTAAACACTAATTTTATTGCTGACTCGAGTGCGGTAGGCTATAATTATTTAGTACAAGTTTTTGATCAAAATAATAATTCATGGCACACAGTCCAATCCTCTGTTGAGTTTTACGAAAATTATTTTTATCCATCAATTGGTAATGCTGGAGAAACTATTAATGGTCAATATACAAATGTGTTAAATTCAAATTATTGGAATCCTATATATATTTGGAACAGTACATTTTCTTACGGTTCTTATATCTCTTTCAATATGTCTTATTTCTTAGTTTCAAAAGATTCATCAACTATTTTACCTATAAATTCAATAGATACCATTTCAGAAACATTTAATTTTGATATTCCAATTTACGCCTCACATGGTTATTATGACTTGTTGATATTTGCTGACAGTCTTTTGTATATGAACTATTCAAACTCTTTCTATGTTTTTAACAATGGGTGTCAAGATTCATTAGCATCAAATTATAACCCATATGCTGCATATGATGACGGTAGTTGTATCTATTGTAATATTAATTCATCATTTTTAATTAGTTCTCCAACAGATTCAAGTAGCTGTGATGGCGCTGCATTATCAACTATTTCATCAAATTACACTATTGAATCTCTAAGTTGGATGGGTTATGGTGATACAACATCATTATCTAACTCTATTTATGCTGATAGTTTATGCAATAGTATGTATATTTTTTCAGCTGTTGATAGCGCTGGATGTAGTCTTATTGATACTCTTTACATTGGAACTTTTTTCCCTTATTTTGGATGTACTGATCCTCTAGCATCTAATTATAATTCTCTAGCTAATATAAATGACAGCTCTTGTTGTTATTTAGACATTCAAGTTTCCTATTTTTCTGCAGGGTCAACTAGTTCTTGTTTAGGATGGGCATATGTGAATGTTACGGGACTTAACTCTCCATTTAACTTCTTATGGAGTAATTTATCAAACAATACATACGCTGACTCATTATGTGATGGCTCACATAGTGTTACCGTATTTGATAATGTAGGTTGCTCTTCATCTTTTAACTTTACTATTTCATCAACTTCCAGCTTTGGCTGTATGGATTCACTTGCTTGTAATTATGATTCATTAACATTATATGATGATGGAACATGTGATTACTCATGCTTTGGCTGCACAGATCCACTTGCTTGCAATTATGACTCTAGTGCTAGCGTGGATGATGGAAGTTGTTTTTACTTACTAGGCTGCACAGATCCATTAGCATCCAATTATAATCCAAATGCTTGTATAAGTGATAGTTCATGCATATATAGTACATCATGCTCATCACCATCAATCACTGGCCTTGGTGTTAGCAATGTGATACATGATAGAGCAACACTTACCTTTGATGATATGAACAGTTCATCCTGTAGAGTAGACCAGTTAAGGATAAAGTATAGAGAAGTAGGTACAAGTGCTTGGAGTCAGAAGAATATGGGCTCACCCACAGGCTATGATCCAGTTACAGGTATCTGTAATAGTACATCAAGAACAGATAAACTACTACTTGGTCTAAATTCCAATACAACTTATGAGTGGCAAATGAGGGTATGGTACTGTTCAACAGGTAATACACCGTGGGTGAATGGACCTAACTTCACAACGCTAGCTGATTGTCCAAATGTTGGTAATCTATCAGTTACTACACCAACCAGTACTAAAGCGACCTTTACTTGGGATAATAGTAATGGAGCATATAGCTTTGTAAGACTACAAGGTAGAGTAGATACTCTTGGTTCATCATTCTTTAATATTGGTGGAGTAGGAGTACCATAC
>JAOOLD010000022.1 GCA_028408365.1 Bacteroidota bacterium | reverse complement strand
TTAACAATTATGAATATTGCCGTATTTTTACTAGAGATAGAATGTTTTTTTTTCTATATTTAACTCGTAAATTTAATTATTAATTAAAAATTATAATCATGGGTTTTACTCACAATAATTCAAAAGGTACTACTTACCACCTAAACAAAAAAGATGTTACTTTAAAGTCTACTGGTAGAGTACAAACAATTTATTACTTCTCAAAAGATTCAAGACCAACTGCTTGTGACAAGCCAGATGGATATTCTGTTAAAGAGAACCAAAGAACTGGATTACCTTTCTTATCTAAAGGTTAAGAAGTAATAATGAATAAATTAAAAAGCCCTTTTTAAGGGCTTTTTTTTTGTTATCTATCTTCTAAGTAAGGTCATATAGTAAAGTAGATAAGTAGTTGCTGCAAGAGCTGATACTAGATAAGTTCCAGCAGCCCATTTTAATGCATCCTCAGCTTGAACTATTTCCTGACCATTTGACACATTAGATTTTTTCAACCACTTTATTGCTCTGTTACTGGCGTCATATTCAACTGGTAGTGTAACAAGTGAAAAAACTGTAATTGCAGCTTGTAAAAGAATAATTAACATTATCATTTGGTTGAAAGAGAAAATTTTGAGAAATCCAGCTCCTAAAAGACCAAATATGAAAATCATATTCATCATTTTACTACTTAAACTTACAATTGGAACAAGTTGAGATCTCATTTCAAGCCAAGAGTAAGCAGTAGCATGTTGGACTGCATGTCCACATTCATGTGCTGCGACTGCTGCAGCTGAAATATTTCTTCCGTTGTAAACATCAGGGCTTAAGTTCACAGTTTTGTCTTTAGGGTTGTAATGATCAGTTAACTTACCTGTAACTGAGACAACAGAAACATCAAAAATGTTATGCTCATTTAACATTTTTTCAGCAATTTCTTTTCCTGAGAGTGAAGAAGAAAGAGGAGTTTTACTATATTTCTTAAACTTACTTTTAAGTTGGTTACTGACAATTCCACCAATTATCATAAAACCAATCATTATTATCCAAATCATATTATTTTTTTTTAGAGATTAATTTATAATTCACAAAATTAGAAAATTCAATTATTAAATACAATAATAAAATATTAGATTTGCTAGAATATGGTTGATAAAAAAGATAGACCCTTAATACTGGTTACAAATGATGATGGAATTGATTCTAAAGGAATCAATGAACTTGCTTCAATTGCTTCTAGTTTTGGAAATGTTTATGTAGTTGCTCCTGACAAGCCTCAATCTGGAATGAGCAGCGCTATAACTTTAGAATCCATCATCAGGTGTAATTTGTATGAGAATGTAAATAGTAGTATTGTTAAATATTCATGTACAGGTACGCCTGTTGACTGTGTAAAATTAGCTATCAATAAGATTTTGCCAAGAAAACCAGATTTGGTTTTATCTGGAATTAATCATGGTTCAAATTCTTCTATAAATGTTATTTACTCTGGAACAATGGCTGCTGCATTTGAGGGATGCTTAGAAAAAATACCTTCAATTGGCTTTTCCTTATTAGATTATTCATCTAATGCTGATTTTAATCATTGCACTAAAATAGTTCATTCAATAGTAGATAAAATTTTGAATAATGGTTTAGAAAATGGGGTATGTTTAAATGTTAATATTCCAAAAAAATCAAATGAAAATATTAAGGGCATAAAAATTTGTCGACAAGCTGATGCAAATTGGATTGAGGAATTTGATGAGAGAGTTGATCCTAAAAAATTAAATTATTTTTGGTTAACAGGTACTTTTGTTAATTATGATAGGGGAAGTGATACAGATGAGCAAGCACTAAAAGAAAATTATATATCAATAGTACCTGTGAAATACGATTTAACTGATCACAATTATATTAGCTCATTAAAGAAAATTTTTTAATGAGTAATAGTCTTTCGAAAGGATTTTTTATTGGATTAATTAGTCCAATAATTGCCTTTATTATATATGTAGGTTTTTATAAAAATCTGGATATTCTTGAAACAATAATATATCTATATAAGGTTAAAAAGTTATCTCATGTAGTAAGCCTTTCTTTAATTTCAAATCTGCCTTTATTTTTTCTGTATTTGAGATTTAAGAATTATAATCAATCAAGAGGTATTATTTTATCTATGTTTTTTTACGCAGTTATAATCATATTACTCAAATTTATAATATGAGAATTTATATAATAGCTGCAGAACCATCATCTGATTATATTGCTTCAAAATTAGTATCTCAAATGAAAGTCTTAAACAAAAATTTAACTTTTAGAGCTTGGGGTGGAAAAAATTTAGAAAAACAAGATATTCAAATTGTTGTAAACAATAGACAAACTTCAATTATGGGTTTCTCTTCAATTCTTAGAAATTTTAAAATAGTTTCAAATCAGTTTAAATTTTGCAAGCGAGATATTTTAGCATTTAAACCTGATAAAATTATTTTAATTGATTACGCAGGATTGAACCTAAGAGTTGCCAAATTTGCAAAGAATCAAAATATAGAGGTAAGTTATTATATACCTCCGAAAATATGGGCATGGAACAAAAGACGGGTTTATAAAATCAAAAAGTATGTTGATAAATTATATATTATTTTCCCTTTTGAAAAGGATATATACAACAGCTATGGAATTAAAGCAAACTACTTTGGTAATCCTATTTTTGAAAATAAACACGAAAATGAAAAGCTAAAGGAAAATGTAATTGCTTTGCTTCCTGGAAGTAGATTGCAGGAGGTAAATAAAATCCTTCCTGAGATGCTTAAGATTGTTCATCAATTCCCAAGTTACAATTTTATAATTGTTAAAAGTTCTAATATTTGTAAATCTCACTATTATAAACTTATTAGAAAAAACTCATCAAAAAATATCTTTATTTCAAATGAACCAACATTGGAAATACTTAGAAAATCTAAAGCCGCAGTAGTCACTTCCGGAACAGCGACTTTAGAAGCTGTAAAGACGAATGTTCCTCAAGTTGTATGCTATAAGACAAGTAAATTAAATTTCTACTTAGCAAAAGTTTTATTAAAAATCAAATATATTTCCTTAGTCAATATTTTATTAAATAAGCAATGCGTTAAAGAATTAATTCAAAATAATTTAAATCCAAAACAACTATCTTTTGAGTTAAATAGACTTATTGATTTAAATTATTCAAAAAAGATGGTATTAGATTACAAAAAAATTCATACTCTGCTCTATCAAAAAAATACATCTAAAAAAATAGCTACTGATATATTAAGCTAATTTTCTTTTGCGTAATTAATCAAGCTCGAATATGTTAGTAATACTTGGTTGCAGCTTCCTGCATCAATGATTTGATCATAATCATAAAAAACATTATCTGATTGGTCAGTAAGTTGCCAATTTATAGAAGTAATACTTGATTCATACCATTGTATAGTAGCTGAAACAAATCCTGCTTGATAACAATCTGGTGCGCTAATAGAAAAAGTGAAAGGATATGAGTCGTATCCTACAAAACTTTCATCAATAAAAAAGTTAATTTGATTTGTTTGAGAGCCGAGATATACAGCTGCATTAGCATCTAAATAAAATACGATGTCCGCTTCATAAATACAGGAGCCATCATCAATGTCTGTATTTGATGAGTAATTTGTTGCTAGTGGATCAAGACATCCATAAATTGTTCTGTTACTATCAGAGCAAGAAGCAAATACGCATAAAATTAAGATAAAGTAAATATTTTTCACAAGTTTAATTTAGAGCTTTTCTTCCACAATATTCATTATTTCAATCTCTAACTTTTTACTTTTTTTTATGATTGAATCTGTTTTTTTGTTGATTGATTTAATAAATTTTAAATCATCAAAGTCTTTACAATTAATTTTCACGTTTAATAAACCTCCTTTGATAGCTGCAATAGCACATAAGCTAGCAACACCAGCGTCTGAAATTGAATTTGGATTACCATATAATGCCATCTCTTTTGTAATTTTCATGCAATCATAGGCTTTTTCCATAATAGCTAAAGGAACAAGAATTGCATTTTTTGTAGCCTTTGATATAGCCTCATTTCTATTTTTTATTTCTTGTTCAGTGTCTTTGGGTAGTCTAATTGATTCAATGATTTGGTTGAAAGCATCTGTATCTTTGTCAACAAGATCAATAAGTTCATTTTGAACATCTAAACCTTTTTTAGCCCAGTCTGAGAAGAACTCCCATCTGTCATCCCAACCTCTTTTGTGAGAGGATAAGTTTGCTACCATTGTTGTTAAAGAAGCAGCTAATGTACCACAGTATGCGGAGATAGAGCCTCCGCCAGGAGCAGGGCTTTCTGATGAGGTTTCATTTGCAAAATCAGTTAAACTTAATGAACTTAATTTTTCTTTAGGTTCTTCAATAAGATATTCAATGATTCTTTCATTTGGGTTAAAATCAAATAAATCATCAAGACCTAAGCTTTTTACTGCTATATTTATAATTTCTGACTCTGGAACACCTAATGATCTCTTTTGTTTTTTTAAAAAGTATTCACCAGCATCGATTAATACTTTTTTTGGTACTAAACCTATTAGCTCTGAGCCAGTAACTCTTATTCCCTTTTTTGTTGCTTGTTCGCAGGTTTTGTCAAATACCAAATGTAATGGTGATACGGTGATATCGGTTAAATTATATGAAATTTGTGCGATATTATATTCTTTAATAAACCACCCTATACCTTTTACTGATTTAAACATTCCTGGTTCTCTGAGCGGGTTTCCTTTTTTATCTTTGATAATTTTTCCATCAAGTTTTCCACCTTCTCTTTTAATTCTTCCGGCTTCTCTAATATCAAATGCAATAGAGTTTGCTCTTCTAGTTGAAGTAGTGTTCAGATTAACATTATATGCAATCAAAAAATCTCTAGCACCAACAGCAGTGACACCAGATTTTTTAACTGTTTCATTAAATTTATCTGGACCATAATCAGGCTTCCACTCTTTGGTTTCAATTTTTTTTGACATGGCCTCATATTCACCACTTCTACAGTTTGCAAGATTTTTTCTTTCTGGTTTGGTTGCTGCTTCTTCATAGCAATAAACGGGTATGCCTAATTCATTACCAATCATTTTTGCAAGCTTTTGAGCCCACTCAACAGTTTCTTGCATAGTAATGTTTGAGATTGGTACTAAGGGACATACGTCTGTAGCCCCCATTCTTGGATGTTCTCCCTTATGAAGAGACATATCTATATTCTCCTGTGCGGTTTTAACTAATAAAAAAGCAGCATCAATTACATTTTGAGGCTCACCTAAAAAAGTAATTACAGTTCTATTTGTTGCATTGCCAGGATCTACATTTAATAATTTTACTCCCTCAACTTTTTCAACAACTTTTGAAATTAATTCTATTTTTTCTTTATCTCTTCCCTCAGAAATATTTGGGACACACTCAATTAGTTTTTTCATGATGTTTTATCTATTAAACAAAGATACTATTCTTAAGTAGAAATACATATTTTTGTATGGTGTTTGATAATAATAACAATGTAATAGATTCTGGATTAGCACTACCTCTAATGGAATCTTTTTATACTATCCAAGGTGAAGGATATTTTTCAGGAATACCTTCTTATTTTTTAAGAATTGGAGGTTGTGATGTTGGTTGTCATTGGTGTGATGTAAAAGAGAGTTGGGATGCAGAATTACATCCATTGACAAAAATAGAAGACGTATTAAAAGGACTCGATCACAGTGTATGTGATAATGTAGTTATTACTGGCGGAGAACCACTCATGTACAATCTTGAACCTCTAACCAGCTTGCTCAAAAAAAATAAGTTTAAAATTAACTTAGAAACATCGGGTGCTTATCCTTTAACAGGTACTTTCGATTGGATATGTTTATCACCAAAAAAAAATACTGATGTTATTGATAATTTTTATGCTGATTGTAATGAGCTCAAAGTTATTATTCAAAATAATCATGATTTTAAATGGGCAGAAATACAAAGCAAAAAGCTAAAAAGAGGCTGCTTTATGTATCTTCAACCTGAGTGGAGTAAAAGTAAAATTATTCTTCCAAGGATTATTGATTACGTTAAGAACAATACTAAATGGAAAATTTCATTACAAACGCAGAAATATATGAATATTCCATGATTTGTAGATTACTTACTATAATGTTGTTTGTTCCAATAATAGCTTTTAGTCAAAAAAATGATTACAAAAGCTACGATAAAGCAGTTTCTTTAATGAAAAAAGAGAAATATAAAAAATCCATTGAAATTTGTAACAAAATTATTAAAGAAAACCCAAGCTGGAAAGCTCCTTATTTTCTGGCTTCAAAGTGTTTTGAGAAAAACAATCAAATTATAAAATCAGCAGAATATTTACAAAATAGCTATAGTTTTCTTAACAACAAAGCATATTTAGAAATTGGAAATCTTTTTTATAAATATGGCTTCTACAAAGAAGCACTTGAAAATTTTAGAAAGATAATTGGTGAAGTTAAAAATAGTCAGTTTGATTCATTTGATTTAATCTTAAAAATTAAATCTTGTTTATTTTCAATAAATCAATTAATTAATATTGACTCAACCAATAAGCCAATTAAATTAAACTCCAATGTAAACACTTCATTTTCGGAGTATTTTCCAGTTCTTTCATTAGATGACAGCTTACTTCTTTTTACTAGAAGGATACTAAACAAAGACGATATTTATGACGAAGATATTTATATTTCAAAAAAAGATTCAATCTTTTGGACTGAGGCATCTTCTTTAAAATCAATTAATTCCAGTAATAACGAAGGTGCTGTTAATCTTACTTCTGATAAGTCAACTTTTGTTTTTACATCTTGTAATAGAAGAGAGGGTTATGGAAGATGTGATATTTATTTTATGAATTCTGATGGTGAAATATTTAATGCGGGACCAAAAATAAATACCAAACATTGGGAGTCACAAGCATGCTTTTCTCCAGACAACAAGTATTTATACTTTGTAAGTGATAGGCCAGGTGGTTTTGGAGGAAAAGATATCTGGATGTCTGAACTTTCTGCAAATGGCTTTAGTAGTCCAGTCAACTTAGGGTCAATAATTAACACTAGAATGGATGAAATGACACCTTTTATTCATTTTGATAATCAAACTTTATATTTTGCTTCTGATGGACATATTGGCTTTGGAAATTATGATATTTATATTTCCAGAAGAAAAAATATAGCTTCAATGTTTGAAGAGCCAGTGAATGTAGGACCATCAATTAATAGCTTTAAAGAAGAAAATTGTTTTTTTGTCTCCTCTGACGGAAAAACTGCCTATTACTCAACGGATCGTTTTGATAATCAACATGATATTTACACTGTACTAATAAACGATTCTATCAGACCGAATAATATTTTATCAATTGAAAGAGAAATTCTTAGCTCAAACAATAGTGAAATTATATTAAATAACATACAATTTGAAACTAACTCATATACTCTGATAAATTCATCATTTTCTGATATTGATGAATTAATTTCAAATCTAAAAAAATATGAAAATTTAGAAATTGAAATTCAAGGACATACTGATAATGTTGGTAATTATGATTATAATTTAAGGCTATCAGAGCTAAGAGCTAAATCTGTATATAATTATATTATCGAAAATGATAGTTTACTTGTGGAGAGAATTACTTTTAAAGGATATGGAGAAGATAAGCCAATTGACGATAATAAAACAGATAGGGGTAGAGCTATAAATAGAAGAACATCATTTCTAATTAAGAATTTCTAATTTCTCATCCCATCTCCAATAGAAATTCTTTAGATATTTTTTTTCTTCAGTGATTTCTTTTATTGGAACAGTAAATGATTCAGCATTTCCAGAATATATTATTTCTTTTACTTTTCCCTCAAAAAAATTAATTAAAATTTGAGGGCTTTTTGTGTGATTTAATCCAATATTTTTATTGGATTCTTTTACTAAATAAATACTTTCTCCTTGACTGTGTACACTAATTTTTTGTAAAACATTTTGAAAAAAAGTACCTGATATTTCATTACCTTTAATTTGATTAAAAATGGTAGTGTCTGATTTAAAACAAATAAAGGGATTATTTGGTAAATAGAAATTTTTAATTTCATTATCGAAGTAAGTTAGTATAATAGTATCTGATGTAACCTGGTATCCATCAACCCAAATAACAGGGTTACCGTATAGCTTGATCAATGAGTCATTTTGATTAAATGAAAGAGAATCACATTTACCTATTAAATTATTGCTAATAATTTTCACATCTTTATAAGATATTAGTATGTTTTTTTTAGAAAAAACTATTTCAGAATTTATATTTAGGGTATCATCTTTATTTAGAAAACTAATTTTTGGTGTTTCTGTAAAATATCTTAAACTATCATTAAATAATGCATAGCCACTGTTTATAAATATTTTGTCATCTTCATTTACTAATAATACATTATCTATTGCCTCAATATTATTTTCTTCATCAGTAATGAACATGTCTGATTGCAAGACAAAATCATTATCTTCTATATAATTGTTCTTTGAAAAAAAACCTTTTTTACTTTTAGAATTATATATACCATCTTCAAAATATAGGTTTAAATCCTCTTTTATGTAATTTGAAGGTCCATTTATCAAATAAAGATTTTTTTTGTTATCAAAATTTAAATAATTAGTTATAAATCTGTTATTCTCAATTGTAGTTTTTACTGAATCTTTGAAAAGGTATTTGTCAGTTTTGATATTATACTCTCCCTGTTTTGATATAATATTCTGATTACCTTTTTCTACTTCACCACCACCATAGTAAAGTGCATTGTTATTAGAAAAGTTAATTATTAAATTGTTAGTGAATAAACTTTTTTCACTTTTTTTAAGTATCACATTATTTTTCAAATTAGCGATATTTTCTTTTGAATCAAAAACAAGGTCTTTACAATAAATTAATACTGAATCAGACTCAATTGAAATATTGCCAAAACACTTTATCTTACCAATATCTAAATAATGGTGAGCAGAATCACATTTTAGAAAATAGCTTTTATGTTCAAAAACTATGTTCCCTAAAAGTCTAAGATAGTCAGGGTGTTTGTTCTTATCAGAAATAGTACTGTCTGAATTAATAATATTTATAGTTTTTCTCTCTTGTGATTTACAATCATTAATAAGTGCAAATGACAATACAATAAATAAAAATTTTAAAATAATTTTATCTGAATAAAGTTTGTTTTCTATCAGGTCCAACAGATACAATTTTAATTGGAAGCTTGAGGATTTGCTCTAAAAGATTGACATATTCTTTTAGTTCGAATGGTGAATCTTCATAACTGCTTAGCTGAGTCAAATCCTTTTGCCATGAGGGTATGTCTTTATAAATACAAGTAAAGTCACCACTAGAAATATCATATGGGATATAATCTAATTTGATATCATTATGTATGTAATGTGTACAAATTCTAATTTTTTCAAGCATTGATAGAACATCAGCCTTCATCATCATTAGTTGCGTTACTCCATTTATTTTAATAGCATACTTTAGTGCTGGAATATCAAGCCAACCACATCTCCTAGATCTTCCAGTGGTAGCACCAAATTCATTACCAACTCTTTGTATTTCTTCTCCAATACTATCAAAAAGTTCTGTGGGAAAGGGACCGCTACCAACTCTTGTACAATAAGCTTTAAAAATGCCAAAGACTTCACCAATTTTGTTTGGCGCAACGCCGAGTCCAGTACAAGCTCCAGCAGCAATGGTGTTTGATGAGGTAACAAATGGGTAAGATCCAAAGTCTATGTCTAATAATGAACCCTGTGCGCCCTCAGCTAAAACACTTTTGTTGGAAAGTAGTTGATTGTATAAAAACTCTTCACTATCAATCAATTTAAAGTTTCTAATTGTTTCAATGCTTTCAAACCACTCTTTTTCTAATTCATCTATTGATTCTTCAAACGAATAGAATTTTAAAAGTGTAATATGTTTTTCTTTTAATTTATTGTATTTATCTTCAAAATTTTCACTGTTTATATCACCAACTCTCAAGCCGTTTCTTCCAGTCTTGTCCATATAAGTTGGTCCAATACCTTTTAAAGTCGAACCAATTTTATTTTTTCCTTTTGCAATTTCTGAAGCTTTATCAAGCATTTTGTGAGTGGGTAGAATAAGATGTGCTTTTTTTGAAATTAGAAGCTCAGAGGTTTCAATATTTAGCTTTTCAATTGATTCTACTTCTTTTTTAAAAATTATTGGATCAATTACAACACCATTACCAATAAGATTAGTTACCCCAGCATTGAAAATTCCCGAGGGAATTGTATGTAGTACATGCTTAATTCCATCAAATTCAAGTGTGTGACCTGCATTTGGACCTCCCTGAAATCTTGCAATTATATCATACTTCTTTGAAAGAACATCAACTATTTTACCTTTTCCCTCATCACCCCACTGAAGTCCGAGTAGGACATCTACTTTATTCATCTACTTTATTCATTTACTTTATTTTTTTTACACTGATCTTTATCAAGGCACTCCCCATAAAAATTTAATGCATGCTTATTTATTTTAAATTTTAGATTTTTTTCAATGAAGGTTTTTATTTCTTGAATTCTAGGATCGCAAAATTCTACGATTTTTTCACAATCTGTACAAACTAAATGATCATGCTGTTTATTAAAAAAAGATTTTTCATATTGGGAATATGACTTTCCAAACTGATGTTTTCTGATAAGATTACAGTCAAGTAAAATTTCAACAGTGTTATAAAGAGTGGCTCTACTTACTCTGTATTTTTTTTGTTTCATTTTTAAGTAAAGAGATTCTACATCAAAATGACCTTTTAAGTTGTAGATTTCTTTTAGAATAGCATATCTTTCAGGAGTTTTTCGATGTTTTTTTTCCTCGAGGTACTCGTCAAAAATTTCCTTTACTTTTTTGATATTATCTTGAATAATCATTTATCAAATGTAAATAATTAAAACTAAAAAAAAAATTTATTCTAGTCATGATCGTAAGTTCTTTTGATAGAGGAAAGTCCATCAATTTTTTCAAGCTTGTTAGTTAGTGAGTCAAGGAAATTTACATTATGAACTTGTAAGCTTATTTTACCATTAAAAATTCCACCTTCACTGTTTATATTAATGGATTTTATATTTACATTCATTTGGTTTGAAATAATCTGAGTTATTTTATTAGTTATTCCTAAACTATCTATCCCTTCAACCAATATTGTAGCAATAAAATCTATTTTATCTTTATTTACCCATTTAGCGTCCAAAATTCTGTAAGCAAAGTTTGATCTCATTTGAATTGCATTTGGACAATCATTTCTATGAATTTTAATGCCATCTTCAACTGTCGTAAATGCAAATATTTCATCGTCAGCAATCGGATTGCAACAATTTGATAGTTTATAGTCAAGGATTTCACTATTGTCTCCAAATACAATAATTTTGTTTGAATCGTTTTTTCTTTTGGAAAAATTCTTAGAATTAAACTTGTTTCTTATTGTTTGATACCAACCTGTACCTCTAAGATTTACATAATCTTTTATTTGTTTATTATCGATTGCACCAACACCTATTTGAAAGTAGAGTTCTAGTGATGAAGTGAGTTGAAAGAATTTTATCATTTCAGTTTCAACTTTATTGTTAAGTTTTATTTTGAGATGTCTTAATTTTCTTTCAATACTTTCTTTACCCTCTTTTGCAATTAATTTTTTCTCTTCTTTTAAGGCATTTTTAATCTTTGATTTTGCAACTGATGTAACAACAAATCTTAGCCAATCTTTTCTTGGTTTTTGCTTATTTGATGTAATAATTTCTACTTGGTCTCCGCTATTAAGTTGTTTGCTTAGTGCTACTAATCTGCCATTGACTTTTGCACCCATGCATTTAAGTCCAATTTCGGTATGAATATCAAATGCAAAATCTAGAGCAGTTGAACTTTTTGGTAAAGTTCTTAATTCACCGGCAGGCGTGAAGACATATATTTCACCTGTATATAAATTAAGTTTAAAATCATCGATGAAATCAATAGCATTAGAATTTGGATTTTCTAGAAGTTCTCTAACGTTTTTAATCCAATTATCAATGGAACTTTCTTTATTGTCTTTCAGTTTGTATTTCCAATGTGCTGCATAACCTTTTTCAGCTATCTCGTCCATTCTTTTGCTTCTTATTTGTACTTCAACCCACTTACCATCATCACCCATAACTGTAGTGTGTAAAGATTCGTAGCCATTTGCTTTTGGTGTAGAGATCCAGTCTCTTAGTCTATCTGGATTAGGCTTGTAATAATCTGTAACTATGGAATAAACTTTCCAGCAGTCTGCTTTTTCGTTTAGATTTTTTGTGTCAACGATTATCCTAATAGCAAATTTGTCATAGATATCATCAAACTTTATTCCTTTTTCAAACATTTTGTTTCTAATTGAAAAAATTGATTTAGGTCTACCTTTAATTTCAAAACATATTTTTTCGTTTCTTAAAGATTCTCTTATTGGGACAGAAAATTTGTTGATAAACTTATTTCTTTCAATTTTTGTCTCATTTAGTTTCAAAGAAATTGCCTTATAAATTTCTGGTTTAGTAAACTTTAGACTTAGATCCTCAAGCTCTGTTTTAATTGAATAGAGCCCAAGTCTGTGTGCAAGTGGTGCGTATAAGAAAAGTGTTTCAGATGAGATTTTCAATTGTTTTTTCTTAGACATTGAAGATAATGTTCTCATATTGTGTAGCCGATCAGCAATTTTAATAAGTATTACTCTTATGTCGTCCGACAAGGTGAGTAGCATTTTTCTAAAATTTTCCTGTTGAAGAGAAACATTTTGATCGAAAACTTCAGCTATTTTTGTTAAACCATCAATTATTTTAGCTACTTTTTTCCCAAATTCCTTTTCAATATCCTTTACTGTGAACTCTGTATCTTCTACAACATCGTGTAGTAATGCACCAATAATCGATACTGAATCCAATCCCATTTCCTTGCTAACAATTCTTGCAACAGCTAAGGGATGAAGTATATATGGCTCTCCAGACTTTCTTTTAATGCCACTATGAGCCTCAGATGCATAAACAAAAGCTTTTCTGATTTCTCTTCTTTGATTTTTGGTAAAATTATTTCCAAATGATCTTACAAGAGATCTGTAGCTATTATTTGGATCTTTTAAAAATTGTACTTTTTTTTCCTTTTGCATGCTAGACTTTAAACATAGGGAATTTTCTCATATAATTATTGACATCAAATTTAACCTCATTAACTCTATCTAAATTGTTGACATTAGTTAATATTTCATCAATGAATTGAACAATTTTTTTACAATTATTTTCATTAAGACCTCTAGTTGTTATAGCAGGTGTTCCTATTCTAATTCCCGATGTTATGAATGGTGATTCTGTATCAAATGGAACCATATTTTTATTAACAGTTATGTCGCCAGCTTGTAAAATATCCTCAGCAGTTTTTCCATTAATATTTTTTGATCTTAAATCAATTAGCATACAATGGTTCATTGTTTCTCCTGAAACAACATTATAATCCAGTTTAATAAATTCACTGACCATTGTTTTTGCATTTGCGATGACTTGCTTTGAATAATCTACAAATCTTGAGTCAAGTGCTTCTTTAAATGCTACAGCCTTTGCTGCAATTACATGCTCAAGAGGACCTCCCTGACTGCCAGGAAATACTGCAGAATTTAGTAATGTTGACATTGATTTTAGCTTACCACTTTTAAACTTTTGATTAAATGGATTTTCAAAATCCTTACCTACCATAATCATCCCGCCTCTAGGGCCACGAAGTGTTTTGTGAGTTGTAGTTGTTATTATATGACAAAATTTCGCTGGGTCATTTAATAGTTTTGAGGCAATTAACCCTGAGGGGTGAGAAATATCAGCTAATAATAGTGCTCCAATTTTATCAGCTATATTTCTGAGTCTTTCATAATCCCAATCCTTGGTGTAAGCGGATGCTCCACAAATTATCATTTTAGGTTTTTCTTTTAAAGCAATATTCTCAATATTGTCGTAATCTAAATTACCCTCTTTGTTGAGCCCATAAAAAATAGCATTGTACAATATACCAGAAAAGTTTACAGGCGATCCATGTGTCAAATGACCTCCATGACTTAAATCAAAACCTAAAATTTTATCACCAGCATTCAAACACGCTAGCATAACCGCTGCATTTGCTTGTGAGCCAGAGTGTGGTTGAACATTAACGTATTCAACTCCAAAAAGTTTTTTTGCTCTGTCAATTGCTAGCGTCTCAACTTCATCAACGATTTCACAACCTCCATAATATCTTTTGCCAGGATAACCTTCTGCATATTTATTAGTTAAGCAAGAGCCCACTGCTTGTTTCACTTGTTCACTAACGAAGTTCTCAGAGGCTATGAGTTCAACTCCATTAATTTGTCTTGTATTTTCTTTTTCTATTAGATTAAATATTTCTTTGTCTAGATTCATTTTTCAACTGATTTAATTTTTTACTTTAGTAGATATAACAAAGATAAATTATTATGAACAGAGTTAATCAGCTTTTTGGAATAAAATATCCTATAATTCAAGGAGGTATGGTTTGGTGTAGTGGTTGGAAACTTTGTGCTGCTGTTAGTAACGCCGGAGGACTTGGTCTAATTGGATCAGGATCTATGTATTCTGACGTATTGGAAGAACATATTTTAAAATGCAAAAAAGCTACAAACAATCCATTTGGAGTAAATATTCCTTTATTATATCCTCACGTTGAAACTCATATTCAAAAAGTTATAGACAATGATGTAAAAATTGTCTTCACTTCAGCTGGAAATCCAAACAAATACACTCATGTGTTAAAGTCACATGGAATTATAGTTGTTCATGTTGTCTCAAACTTGAAGTTTGCTCAAAAATCTTTAGATTCTGGAGTTGATGCAATTGTCGTGGAAGGTTTTGAAGCAGGAGGCCATAATGGTAAAAATGAAACAACTACTATGTGCTTAGTTCCTTTGATTTCAAAAAAAATTGATGTTCCAATAATTGCAGCAGGTGGAATTTCTTGTGGAAAATCAATGTTAGCAGCTTTATCATTAGGTGCTGATGGTGTTCAAATTGGCTCCAGATTTGCAGTTTCAAAAGAATCTTCTGCACATATCAATTTTAAAAATCAAGTTATTGAAGCCAATGAGGGTGATACTATTTTGACTATGAAAGATATTACACCAGTTAGACTAATTAAAAATAAATTTTACGATAATATTGCAAGAATGTATAATCAAAAAAAATCTACAGATGAGATTAGAGAATATTTAGGAAAGGGGAGAGCTAAAAAGGGAATTTTTGATGGAGATTTAGCTAATGGTGAGCTTGAAATTGGTCAAGTTTCTTGCTCAATAGAAAATATATTATCAGCAAAAGAAATAATTGAATCAATTGTAATTGACTATAAATCCCAATTACTTAAAGTAAATCAAGATTTTGGTTCATAGACTAAGAAGAAAATTACAAAAATTTGGACCTGGAATCATCTTTGCTAGTACAGCAATTGGTGTCTCACATTTAGTGCAGTCTACTAGAGCAGGAGCAGAGTATGGGTTTAATTTGATTATCTTCATTTTGATGGCAAATATTTTTAAATATCCTTTTTTTGAGTTTGGAACAAGATACGCATATGCAACTAAAGAGAGTCTGATTGAGGGCTATTCAAGAATTGGTAAGTGGGTATTGATTTCATATCTAATGATAACTATTTTTAGTATGTTCACTGTAATTGCTGCTGTCGGATTTGTCTGCTCAGGACTGATTTCTCAAATAATTGGTCATACAGATTTAAGGATAGTCACTATTTTATTATTTGTTGTTTGTTTTTTTATTCTTTTTTTTGGGAGATATGTATTGTTGGAGGACATAATTAAATTAATATCATCTATCTTGTTTTTGAGTACTTTAACAGCATTTATTGTTTGTGTTGTAAACGGACCAACAGAGGTCTCAGACAATTTTATTGAACCAGCTCTTGGAGATAAAAAAAGTATTTTATTTATAATTGCCTTAATGGGGTGGATGCCAACTGCTGTTGACCTTTCAACATGGAACAGTATTTGGACAATTGAAAAATTAAAGATTTCGAAAAATTCTTTTAAAGAAATAATGTTTGATTTTAGATTTGGATATTTAATAACAATAATACTTTCACTGTTTTTCCTTACTCTAGGATGCTTTTTAATGTTTGGAAGCGGAGAGGAGATCCCAAATTCTTCATCTCTTTTTGCCAATAAGTTGATAGCTTTATATACAAGAACACTTGGTGATTGGAGCTACTTACTAATTTCAATATGTGCATTTTCTGTAATGTTTAGCACAACTGTTTCTGTTATTGATGGATACGCAAGAAGTATGTCATTAACTATCCAGAATTTGTTAAATATAGAAAGTGAGAAGTACTATTTTGGTTGGTTAGTAATTTCATGCATTATTCCAGTAATCATAATTTTTAACTTTATGAACGACTTTAAAAAGTTAATTGATTTAGCAACAACAATTTCTTTTATTATTGCCCCTTTTTGT
>JAOOLD010000021.1 GCA_028408365.1 Bacteroidota bacterium | reverse complement strand
TTTGGTGATGGTAGGGTAAATGAATTTTCTCAAAGCGAAGTTAAATTGCTAAGATAATTTTGAAGCAGCATTACTGATTTGATTAATGAAGCTTTTTATTGGTTTTTCCAGCATCATTTTTGTCATCAGATTTAATTCAATATCAATTTCAAAAATTAAATACGAACTGTCATTGTCAATTTTTTCAATGAAAGATTTCATTAGAAAAGGTACAGGGCTTTCACTGGCTGAATAGCTAACAAACTTATTTGAAATTTTCTCGTGAATATTTAATTTAATTTGAGGAAGATTGTCAACTTTAATGATGCAAGTCTCACCTTTTACTTCAAACTTTTCAATATTAGGAGGTAAGAAATTTTTTAAGTTTTCAAATTCAATAAGTGTATTGAAAAGGTCTTCATCATTTTTTCTGACTATAATCTTGTCAGATTTATAACTAGACATTATTACCCCATTTAGAAGGATTCTCAGACCATTTCTCCAAAATTGGAAGATCTTTTTTTGTTATATAGTTACTTTTAATAGCCTCTTCTAAAAGTATTTGATAATCACATAGTGAAAGATGTTCACATTCAAATTTTTCAAAATTTTCTTTGGATTGTGGAAATCCATAGTTAAAAATTGAAACTACACCTTTGATACTTAAGTTTTTACTTTTAAGTGCTTCAACAGCTTCAAGACTGCTTTTACCTGAGCTTATCAAATCTTCAATTAATATTACAGATTGCCCTTCATTATAGTATCCTTCAATTTTATTTTGTCGACCATGACTTTTATTAGAGGATCTAACATAAATAAACGGTAGACCAAGTTCCTCAGCTACTAAAACTCCGTGAGGAATTCCTCCTGTAGCCACTCCAGCAATTAGATTTGCTCCTTTGAAATGAGTGGTAATGGCTTTCGCTAGATTTTGTCTAATAAATGTTCTTACCTCAGGAAATGATAACGTCCTTCTGTTATCACAATAAATTGGTGATTTCCAACCAGAGGCCCATGTAAAAGGATTTTCAGGTTGTAAAATAATTGCGTTTATTTGCAGGAGAGACTTTGCTAATTGTTTAGCTATTTCCTTATCAAGAATCATAATGCAAAAATATAAAGTTTTCGTTAACAATAAACCTATTATTATTTCGCATGCATGGGAAAATTTTATTTCTAATTTCCAGCTAGTAGTTGCAGCAGGGGGATATGTTAAAAATAAGAAAGGAGAAATACTTTTTATTAAAAGAAATGGAATATGGGATCTTCCCAAGGGAAAGCTTGAAAATAATGAATCTTTATTTAAATGTGCTGAAAGAGAGGTAGAGGAGGAGTGTGGAGTTAATCAACTTACTATTAAAGAAAAAAGATGTGAAACCTACCATACATATAATCTTAATGGAATTAATTATCTAAAGCACACACATTGGTATAATTTTGAATGTGATTTTAAGGGTTTGTTAGTACCTCAAACCTCAGAAGGTATTGAGCTAGTCAAGTGGGTTAAAAAAAAAGAAATAAAGTCTCACGTAAAAAATAGTTTTAACAGTATTCAAGAGGTTGTAAGTGCATAATTTGTTAAAATACGTTCTTAAGTTTAACTTTTACTGGCTGATTTATTTTTTTGTGTTAAGACTAACATTTCTAGCTTTTAATTTTAGTTATGTTGAATCTGATTCTTCTCTTGAAATTTTTAAAGTATTTTATAAAGGGTTTTTATTAGACTTATCTTTCATAGCTTATTTAGTTTCTTTAAATATTCTTTTACTTTTTTTTAATAGTTTTTTTACAAAACCTATTAATCAATTTCTACAGTCAGTTACTCACTGCATAAATATTTTGTTCATTTTTCTTACAAGTCTAATTTCTGCTGGAGAGATAAATCTTTATGGTGAATGGTTATCAAAAATTAATTTTACAGCACTCTCTCATTTTGAAAATCCATCAGAGGTGATCAGAACTGCTAGTAGCTTACATTACTTAATTACCATCTTGTGTATCATAGTTGGTTTTTCTTTTTTTAAAATTTATAAAAGTTGGTTCAGACAATATAAAATTTTCAATAATCACTCAATTTCTCTAAAAAAATCTTTGATTAATTTATTTCTTTATCCTCTATTACTTGTACTTATGTTAATAGTCATAAGGGGAGGGGTACAACCAATTCCAATAAACATGAGTGACGCTTATTTTTCTAATAGTAACACTTTAAATGATATAGCTGTAAATCAAAATTGGAATTTCTTTCAAAGCATACTTAAAAATAGAACTAATTTAAAAGGCAATCCATACAAGAAATTTAGTGTAGAAGATGTCGAATATTTTAAAGATAAATTTGAGGATACTCCAACTTCAAAATTGGAGATACTTGACATTAAAAACCCAAATATTGTTTTTATTATTTTGGAAAGTTGGTCATCAGACTGTATTAAATCACTTGAGGGGCTTTCTGGCATAACACCTAATTTTGACACTTTGATTGATCAAGGCTATCTGTTCACAGATTTTTACTCTAACGGATTTACATCAGATCAAGGCATGTCATCTATTTTTTCATCTTTTCCATCTTTTCCATCTGTAAATATTATCCAGCAATCAGATAAATCAAGGCTTCTTCCAACCATAAATAAAAAACTTAGTAATTATCAATCATCTTTTTTCTTTGGAGGACAATTGACTTATGGAAATATAAAGGGTTACTTACTATCAAATGGATTTGACATAGTAAAAGACGAACTAAACTATAAACATTTACCTTCAGGAGGTTTAGGTGTTCATGATGAGTTTATGTTTAATCAGTTCCTAACTGAGATAAACAAACTAAATAAACCATTTTTTACAACTTTGTTTACGATTAGCTCACATTCTCCTTACGATCATCCTGGTGAAAGAAATATTTCTTTTAGCTCACGTGAAGATCCATATGTGAATTCAGTAGCTTATACTGATAAATTTCTTGGTGATTTTATGAGAAAAATTAAATTTGAAGACTACTACAAAAACACTTTGTTTATTATAGTTTCAGATCATAGTCATAATTCACCGATAAAAAGAAGAGTTGCTGAGAAGGAAAGATTTAAGATACCAATGCTTTGGTATGGAGAGCCAATCAAACCACAGTTTAGAGGAAAGAAAAATAAAAATTTAGGTTCCCATTTTGATATTGCTAAATCACTTTTGAATCAGATGGATATTGAATCTAGTGAGTTTGTTTACAGTAGAGATTTATTCTCAGAAACAAAAAAAAGATTTGTTCCTTTTGTATTTCCGAAGGGATATGCAATGATTCAAAAAGAGGGCTATTATGCTTTCTCAGAAACTTACAATAAAGTAATAGAATCCCCAGAGGAGGATGAAATTGCAAAAGTTTTAAAAAAAGATACAGAATTATTTTTTCAAATATCTTTTGATGAGTATTTAAAGTTGGGAAGAAAGAGCCTGGATCAATAAATCTCTGATTCCCTCACTTGATGGACTAAGTGCATCGGTGCTAATTACTTTACTTTCTCTGTCAAACAACATAAATCGAGGTATTCCATTTATTGCATAATTTTTAGTAAGTTCATTATCCCATCCAGACGTATGAAGATGTAAGCCACCAAGATTCTTTTCATTTATCATTTGCAACCATTTCTGCTTATCCTCTTTCTCGTCAACAGATACACTTAAAAATATTAACTCATCATCGCTGAATTCTTCTTGAAGTCTTTGAAGGTATGGTATCTCAGCTTTGCATGGACCACACCATGTAGCCCATATGTCGACGTACACTATTTTGCCTTTTAAATCGGTTAATGATACATACTTTCCATTTTGGTTTGGATAAGTAAAATCAATTGCCACTTCACCTTTTTTAGGAAGGTCTTTCATTTGGTTATATCTCTTTGAAAGATAAGACTTAATATTTTCAATTTCATCTTTCTCATTTTGATAGAAATCACTGTTTTTGAATCTAAATTTCAATAATTTTTGCTCAGTTGTTTCAAACATTTTACTTAAAAAACCATAAAATTCATTTTCTTCAACACTGAAATCTGTAGGTCCATTTTTTTCCATTTCTAAGTATTTCCATGCAAGGAAACTACTTTCTTCACTATTAGAATATGAAATTGACTCGTCAAAAAGCTTAGTGTCTATTGACAAGCCAATATTATCACCTTTACTTATGTACATCTTAGTTAGCTCTAAACCATGAAAAAAATTAAAATAATCAGAGCTCTTTCTTGATGGCCAATCGAATTTATAATCAAACTTGTTTTCTTTGTCTAAAACAAATGTGAAAATTGTATCACTATTATAGATTCTAATAGTATCATTTATTGGATTTATAATCTCACCATAAATTCGAGTAGATTTTTCTTTAGTTCCAAAGAAAAAAAATATAGCTAGTGCAAAAGATGCAAGTACAACAGTTAATATTTTATGATTTCTTTTCAAGATTGTTTTTTTTCTAAATTAATAAATAATTCTCTGCCTAATCTTTGAGGTATAGAGTTCTTACAAGCTTCCATTTTTTTTATGTTAAATAGATTTTTGAAGATTTTCTTATATTCTTTTTTTGATCCTCCAAAGGGGGGGTGGTCATTGTTGAGTTGATCATCAAATAATAAGCCAATAATTTTTCCATTTTTGTTAAGTAAATCATTACACTTTTCGCTATACTTTTTTCTTAGTTCAGGATAAATTGCACAAAAAAAAGTTTGTTCAATGATAATGTCAAAATTTTCTTGATAATCAAAGAAATTACAATGGATTAATTGATTACTTGGAAATTTTGGGTTTCTTCTTTGAAAGTTAACTAATGGAGTTTTGGCATAGTCTAATAAAAAGGTATTAGTAAAGCCTTTATTGAATAAAAATTCAGCTTCGTAAGAATTACCACCACCAGGGATTAAAATTTTAAGTTCTTTATTTTTTACTTGTTTAAAATATTTTTTGATAGGTGTGCTAACATAGCCAATATCCCAACCAGTTTCTTTGTCAAGATATCTTTTGTTCCAAAATTCACTATTGAGTGTTATCATCTTATTAAATCTCTTTAAAATTAAAAATATTATTAAACTATTTTTGCTTTATGTTCTTTAAAAAGAAAGTTTCAAATGCTGTTAAAGGAAATGCTGTATACATGTGGAACATCAATCCAGATGAGCAGAAGCCTGTACCAATGAAAAATATATTTAAAAACCAAGAATACTTTCATTATCGAATTGTGAATAGAAGTGTTTTAGAAAATGCAGTTCATGAGTATGCAGACAAAAAATTATCAGATATATGGGGGAAAATAACATGGTGGATTGTAAAAGCTGATTTGGGTAGGTTGATATATGTTTATTTAAATGGAGGATTTTATTTTGACGTTGATTGCCTTATTAGAAAAAATTTTCATGATGAAGTAGGAGAGAGTATGGTTTTGTTTGTTGAGAAGAGGTTAAGCTCTACAGAAAAGCTAGGCCCTAGAGAGCAAAAAACTGAGGATAGAAAATTAAGAATTGCTAATTATGCTTTTGGAACTAATCAGAAAAAACATCAATTTATTAAGCAGTGTATTGATGAATGTATTCTGAGACTTGAGATAATTTTCAAAGAAAAACTAAAAGAAATTTCAGAAATTGATGTTGTTTGGCTATGTGGGCCTGATGTAATCACTTCAGTTTATCATAATAACAAGCAAAATTTTAATGATATTATTTTATTAGAAAAGGATTACATTAAACATCAGTCATTTAGTGGATGGAGGAAATAAAAGAGGGAGTAAAAAACTCCCTCTATCTAATTAATATTTGACTCAACCTTTTTACTGAAGGATAAATTTCTTATTAATTACTCCACTAGTTTTAAAAATTTATTTTTTACAAATGAAGATTTAAAGAAGTTATTAAGAATTTTAATAATGATATAAAACGCAAACTAGTTGCGTTTTTTATATTTTAACTATCTTTACATAAAAAATTAAGGCAATGAAAAATAAGTTACCTGTAACTGTGTTGAGTGGATTTTTAGGCGCTGGAAAAACAACACTACTTAATCACGTCCTGCACAACAAAGAAAATTTAAAAGTAGCTGTAATTGTTAACGACATGAGTGAAATAAATGTAGATGCCGAGCTTGTAAAAAGTCAAAATACTTTATCAAGAACTGAAGAAAAATTAGTTGAAATGAGTAATGGTTGTATTTGTTGTACACTAAGAGAGGATTTAATGATTGAAGTGGAAAGATTAGCAAAAGAGAATAGATTTGATTACTTACTCATTGAGAGTACGGGAATAAGTGAGCCCGTACCGGTTGCCCAAACTTTTTCATTTGTTGATGAAGAAAATGGTATAGATTTATCAAGATTTAGCTATGTTGATACGATGGTAACTGTCGTTGACGCTTTTAATTTTTTTAAAGATTTTGGAAGTCCAGAAACACTCATGGACAGAAAGTTAACTGATATAGAAGATGATCATAGAACAATTGTTAACTTATTGACCGACCAAGTTGAATTTGCTAATGTTATTATTTTAAATAAAACTGATTTAGTTGATGCTGATCACTTAGGAGTTTTAAAATCAGCCATTAAAAAGCTTAATCCATCAGCTGAGATTATTGAATCTAAATTTTCTAAAGTGAGTCCAAAAAAAATATTAAATACAGGCCTCTTTGACTTCGAGACTGCAGAGCAAAGCGCTGGGTGGATTGAAGAATTAGAAAAGGACGAGCACACTCCAGAGACAGATGAATATGGTATAAGTTCTTTTGTTTACAAGAGTAAAAAACCTTTTGACCCAGACAGATTTTGGTTTTATGTTCAAAATAAGTTTCCAACAAATATTATTAGAAGCAAGGGATTATTTTGGCTTTCCTCAAGAAGTGACCAAGCTCTTACTTGGAGTCAGGCAGGTGGATCACTCAGAGCTGATAGTGCTGGAGTTTGGTGGAGCAGCATGTCATTTGATGAGAGAATTCAATATATCTCTTTTGTTGAAAACCAAAAAGAAATAGAGAAAGGTTGGAATAAAACATTCGGAGATAGAAAAAATGAGATTGTTTTTATCGGTCAAGAAATGGATGAACAATCCATTAAGGATGATCTTGATAAATGCTTAAGTACAGATATTGAAATATCTAATGAAAGCTGGAAAAAAGCCTCACATGATTCATGGCCCGTTGCTAGAATAAAAAATGTTGATTAGAAGATAAACTATGATTAAGTTAGACAGAGTACATGTAACAAGGACGTTTTAGAGATAGAGTATTATAATAAGTTCTTAGAAAGGTTAAAATAGATTAAAAAGGATTTGTCGCCCAGACATTTAACTCATTAATAAATCCTCTGTCGTCCATCTCAATTGCTGATGTTATTGCATGTGCAATCTCTTTTACTGTTAACTTGTTACTAACTTCATCTCTCTCGATTCTTTGCTTATTTGCAAAGGCAGTTGGAACCTCACTTGGGTTAACTTGGCAAACTCTAATATTAAAAGGTCTCAGTTCAGCTTGCCAGCACTGAGTAAGGGAACGGACAGCAAATTTAGATGCAGAGTAAATAGTTCCACCTTTGTATCCTCGCAGGCTAGCAGTAGAACCAATGTTTATTATTGTGCCATATTTCTTACTTTTCATAAGCTCAGCAATTTCCTTTGTCAGCAGTGATAAACCAATTACATTGGTATTAAATACTTTTTGAAAATCCTCAATATTTATTTGATCTAATGATCTGTAAGCTCCAGTACCTGCATTATTTATCAATACATCTATTTTTCCATCTAAAATATCAATACACTCTTTTGCTTTTTCTTTAATATCTTTTAAGTTGGATATATCAAAAACTAGTGTTTTTGCATTGTTGTAGAATGCAGATTTTTTAAGTCTTTCAGACGATCTACCAGTAATTAATACCTTAGCACCTTTATTAGTTAAATACTTAGCAGTTTCTTTTCCTATGCCTAGACTGCCACCGGTTAATAGTATGTTTTTATTTTTTAGATTCATCACCACATTTTTTTTCGTATTCCTCACAGTTCTGAGTTAGATTGCAGAACATCTTCAAATCTTCACAATAATCAATTCCCATTACTTTTTTTACAGCTGCTCTAATATTATATGTTACGGCGAACGTAGGTTGCTTTTGGATTACTATATCTAAATCATCAAGTGCAAGTTTTTGAAATTCTTCTTTTTTAATGAATTTACTTTGGAAAAGCACTGAGTCAGCATTTTCAAAGATGACACCAAATAGGTTAGCTCGGCACAGAAAATCAAAATGATGATCTGTTATTTTTATCTCCGAATCTAGACAATCAAGTAATTTCGACCAATTCTCAGAAAGAGAATATTCGGAGCAATTACTACATGCATTTTGTGAATTTGCATGTAATTGAATGATTAGAAAAAGTGAAAGAAATACTAGTTTTTTTAACACATGTAATACTTATCGTAAAATTAACAAAAAGATTAATTAATAACTCATTTTCATCATTTTGTTATTAATCATCTTATCTTTGCGCATCTTAAATTAATTCTCTTGAACTTCACAGAAATCAATCTCAATAAAAACATCTTAAAATCTATTAAGGATTTAAAATTTATTCAGATGACTGAGATACAAGAAAAGGTAATACCTTATCTTCTTGATACTGATATTGACTTAATTGGATTAGCACAAACTGGTACTGGTAAAACAGCAGCTTTCGGCATCCCACTAATTCAAAAGGCTATAATAAATGATTCCAATTTCGCCTCAATTATATTATGCCCAACAAGAGAACTCTGTAAACAAATTGCTACAGATATTGAAGACTACAGCAAATATTGCCCAATTAAAGTTGTTGCAGTATATGGTGGTGAGGACATAAAAAGACAAATTACTAAAATCCAAAAAGGTTATGATATAATTGTTGGAACTCCCGGCAGAGTAATGGACTTGATTAAAAGGAAGAAAATAATTCCCAAAAACTTTGACACTGCAGTACTTGATGAAGCTGATGAGATGCTTAATATGGGCTTCAGAGATGACATTGAAAAAATACTAAGTAAATTATCTCATCATAGACAAACATTACTTTTCTCTGCAACTATGCCTAAAGAAATTTTGAAAATTACGAATGAGTTTATGAACGATCCAATGATGTTCGAAGTTGCAAAAAGAAATGAAGGAGCTAAAAATATTGAACATGTATGTTATTATGTTTCAAATAAAGACAAGTTTAATACACTAAAAAGAATTTGTGATTTTAATCCTAATATTTATGGTATTGTTTTTTGTAGAACGAGAAGAGAATGTAATGAGATTTCCGATAAATTAATGAATTCTGGCTACAATGCTGACACCTTAAATGGTGATTTATCTCAAAACCAAAGAGATTTAGTGATGAAAAAGTTTCGAAATAAAACAGTTCAGATTTTGGTTGCAACTGATGTTGCGGCAAGAGGTATAGATGTTGATGATATCACACATATCATCAATTATAGTCTTCCTGATGATAACGAAATTTATGTGCATAGATCTGGAAGAACCGCTAGAGCGGGAAAAAAGGGTATATCAATTGTTATTGCTTCAAATAGACAGAAAAAGAAAATCAATAGTATAGAAAATATGATATCAAAAGATTTTCTGACTGATGATGTACCATCTAATGAAATGATTATCCAAAAGCAAATTGTACATATGGCTGAGTCAGTGATTTTAACTGAAAAAAATGATCAGATCGATGAATTTTTAACTGATGTTCTAAAAAAATTCAAAAAAATTAAAAAAGATGATATCATTAATAAATTTATAACTCTAGAGTTTAATAAGCTTCTTTCTTACTACAATAAAAACAAGGATGTTAAATCAGAAAAGTCTAATAATAATGTTCATGATGATAGAAACATGAGTAGATTTCATATCAATATTGGTAAGAAGAATGGTTTAGAGCCACAGTATCTTTTAGGTATTATTAACGAAAAATTAAAATTGAGAAATGTAAGAGTTGGCAGAATAGATATAATGAGCAACTTTAGTTTTTTTGACATAGACGGAAATTACAAGGAAGATGTTTTATTAAAGCTAAACAATACTAAGTGGAAAAAGCATAAATTAAAAACTGAGGTTGCCCAAGAAAAAAAGCATTCTTCAAAAAACAACAGAAGAGATCATTTTAAGTCTAGCAAAAAAAGAAAGCCTAGAAGAAGAAAAAGATAGTTTGCAAAAAATCATTGATAATCGCAAACTATCTCACTTATTTTATATTAATTAAAGCAGTATCCACCAGGTATTATCCCAACTTGATTTGAATCTAAAGCGTTTCCATAACGGTCGTATTTATATGACCAACCACTTTGGACATAATCCATAGCATCAGTTCCGTACACATTCAATCCATCACAACCAAGACCATAGAAATATTTATTAATAAAAGGAATTGAGTCAAGTGATACACTTGATGTACTAAAAGAGTATATAGTACCATTTAAATAGTATAACTTATCTCCACTTCTATTACTAACCAAGTTTTTTGGGTGCTGGCCAATTGGAAATTCTAAGTTACTTATAACATTATCAGTGTATGTGTCAATATTTGTCAAAGCTCCTGCTGTTTCATTTACTATATTCCAGCTGGCGTCATATTCAGTATAACCACCACTAAGTACCCACAGATTTCCAGTAGCATCTACAACTGCAGAGTTTGGTTTGTCATTCACATTAATGGTTGAAACAACCTGATCGATGGAAATATCAATAACTGAAACAGTATTTTCTAGTCCCCATCCACCTACGTTACAAACATATGCCTTGTTGTTAGCAACAGTTATTGATTCTGGTCCAGCTCCAACAGAAATAGATCCAATAACATTGTCTGTAGTCAAGTCAATGATATGCACAGCGTTAGAATTCCAATCAGATAAGTAAGCTTTATCTTGTGTAACTTGAGTAAAATATCTTGGTGATCCTAAATTTTCAATAGTTTTAATATGATTCATTGAATCCATATCAACAACTTCAACTTTACCAGAGTTATTTACAACAATATAACCTTTGTCATTTGCTGTTGTCATTGACTGTACTACATCACCAAGATAAAACATATTGGTGTTGTAAAACACATCGTTTTGTACTGAACCACTATTTGAAATAAAAGAGACTGAACCGTTTCCAGAGCCGAAGTTACCTTCGTTGGTAACAAAATACCCATCGTCAAAAAGTGGATTGTTCACAGGTCTATCTGGACCATTGGAACATGAGTAAATTAAAGTTATTGTTAAAAGTATGTATAAATAATTATTTTTCATTTTGGTTAAATTTAGTTAATAGTATAGTTTATAGATAAAACATATTCTCTTCCTGGGTTTGGATAGTTTAAATATGTTTGATATTGTTGATTTGTTAGGTTTAAAACCCTCAAATCTAATTTTAAGTCTTCGTTAAAAAGTTTGTAAGAGGTGCCAGCATTTACTAATGTATATGACTCAAGAGTTTTGTTATCAACACTGCTATATGATGTTATAACTTCATCTGTAAAAGTTATATTTAGAAAAGATATTAAATTTCCTTCAACATAAAGTAATGTTGTGTTTAGTTTATTTTTAGGCACGTATCTAAGTTGCTGACCAACAGAAATATCTAAAATATTGGATGCTTTTTCAGACGTAGTCTTAGTTAGAGAGTAATTAAGCTCTAATGATATTTTTTTGTAATTGTATTTTAATTGTGTTTCTATTCCTCTACTCCAAACCTCTTTTATATTTTCAGGAGACCAAATACCATCAATATTTTGACTCCATAGAATCCAATCTTTTACGTTTAAGTTGAAAAGTGTTGATAATAATTTAAATTTATTTTTTTTGAGATGAATACTAAATTCGGAATTGTTGGATATTTCAGGTTTTAGTTTAATATTTCCTCTTGACCCACCACCGAACCAATATCTATCATTAAAAGTTGGAGATCTAAAATTTTTATTGAGCTTTATTGATGATTGAACCAACTCGTTGAACTTGTATTCAGTGCTAAATAAAGGTGTCAATGGAACTTCATATTCTGAGTTGTCTTCACCTCTTATTGCCAATTGTGTCTCTAGATTATTTTTTTTGTAAGTAGTAGAAAAAAATATGGTTTTTGATATATCTTTCTGTTTATTATTTTCGAAATTATTATTATTAATTTTGTTCTTATTATATGATAATGCTGACTGAAAAATTAAATTTTTAAAAGTGTAGCTTAAATCAAAATTGTTAAACTCTTTAGAAGCTAAATATTGACTATTAATATTTTTTATTTCTTCAGTATATCTAAAATCTTCATAGATTAATGCTTTTGATATCTTGTAGGAAAGATTTTTTACTGAGTATGTGCTAGATATAGAAATTCTATCATTTACATCATATTGCATGGCGTCAGTGAATCTGATTGTCATGTTTTGAGGAACCTCTCTAGTGCTATTATCTCCCCAATAATTTAATTGAATAATAATTTTTGGATTTAGTTTAAAATTAAGATCAAGCTTATTTTGAAAAGAAACTATTTTACCATGGTTATTTGTCTGTCTGGGGCTACCAGCTAAAGAAATGTTCGTAAACTTAAATTTATTTTTGTCCTTTAATTTACTATGTAAAATGTAAAAAGACACTATATCATCACCATATTTTGCAGAGTAACTTTGACTAGATAGACCATTACTTCCACTTTCAAAATTAACATTTGAGGATAGTTTTTGATTTCTAATTTTTTTGGAATCAATGTTTATACTTCCACCAATCGAACCACTTCCAAAAATTGTACTATTTCCTCCCTTAATTAGAAAAATATTGTCGTTGGTTAGAGCTGCAATATTTGATAAGTCACTTAATCCATTAGCTATTGAATTTATTGGAATTCCGTTCCAATTTACTGCAGTGTGGGAGGATGAAGTACCTCTTATTGTTGCTGTTGCAAGTGCTCCATATTGTTTGATATATATAGAAGAATTTGAACTAAGTAAATCAGCAATTTTTTCTGTTTGAGATACTTTTATTTTAAAAGGATCAATTTTTTTAACATTGGAACCATTTGAAAAAGTTATTGATTTAGGAGAGATGACAGAAACCTCATTCAAATTGACGGTGTCAGCAATACTAACACAGTATCCGTATGCCGGTGTACATGAAATAATGAGTATGTATTTGTATATACCTTTCATACTTGGTTGTTTTTCCCAGAACAACTTTTGTTTTTTTGGTAGTAGGTCTTCTGACTTACCCAATTTGAACATGCCTTCCCGCAATTTAGCAGTGGCAAATGATTTGTTCAAATGTTTTTTTGGGCTTACAGCTTCTGGTAAAGTTGAGGATTCACACCTCATTCCCTTAAACACTAATAGTGAACTACAATACAAATATATACTATAATACTTAAAAAGATATAAATTTTGATTTTGAAAAAAAAAAATATTTAATTTTGTTAAAAAATTAATTGAAATGTGTAATATTCGAATTTTATCAGTTTTAATAATTTTAATTTCTCCTTTTTATTTAAATGCTCAAGTTCAACAAACGAGAACTATTTTCTACGGAGGTGAAACACGTGAATATATAATATATGTCCCATCTATCTATAGTTCAGCTACACCAACTCCATTAATGTTCAACTTTCATGGTGGAGGAGGAGATGGCCAATCTATGATGGGATTAAGTGATATGAGACCAATATCTGATACAGCAAATTTTATTGCTGTATACCCATCTGGTTCTGGCGGTGCTTGGATGCATAAAGTTCCGACAACTTACAATGATATTTATTTTGTTGAGGCAATGATTGATGAATTAGCAACAGAATTTAATATTGACAATGACAGAGTGTATGCTTGCGGTTATTCTGAGGGGGGGATATTTAGCTACGAGTTAGCATGTCGCTTAAGTAATAGAATTGCTGCTGTAGCCTCAGTTTCAGGATCAATGATGACTGATATTTTCAGAAGCGATCCAGCACCCAATGGCTATGGATTTCCAGCTTGTTCTCCATCTCATCCCACAGCTATAATGTTCATCCCTGGAACAATTGATATGAGTCCTCATTCAATGTATAATGGTCTATCACCGTATTACATGTCAGCAAGCGAAATTTCAACATACTGGTCTACTCAAAATAATACGAATTTATCTCCGACTGTTGTTTCTGTTCCAAATACAAACACATTAGACGGGAGTACTGTAGAAAGAAGAACTTGGGAAAATGGTGATAATTGTGTATCAGTTGTTGAATTAAAAGTAAATAATGGTGATCATGACTGGCCTGGAACTTTTGGTAATATGGATATTGATGCTTCTCAAGAAATATGGAATTTCGTTTCCAAGCATGATATTAACGGACTGATAAATTGTAGTTCGACATCAATTATCAATTATAATCAGTCTGATCTAAAAAAGTTAGTAAAAGTAATAGACCCTTTAGGGAGAAATAACAATCTTCAAAGAAATAATATACAATTTCTTTTATATGATAACGGATTAGTCGAAAAGCGAATAACAATAAATTAAAATTTAAATAACCATGAAAAATTTTTTTCTAATTGCAATTATCGTTCCAGTTTCTTTGTTTGCTCAACAAACTACTGAATACATGTTTTATGATGGTCACAATCGCGAGTATATTCTCTATATCCCATCATCATACAACTCTAGTCAACCAACTCCTATACTTTTCGCATTTCATGGCGGAACCGGCTATGCTGATGGTTTTATGAATTATGAAGCTGACTTTAGACCGATTGCAGATACAGCTGGATTTATTTTAGTGTATCCTCAAGCACTTGGTGACCCTAATGATTGTTTCAACACTAGTTGGCTTCACAAAGATCCAACTGATCATAAAGATATTTTTTTTATAGAAGCACTGATTGATACTTTATCAACAGTCTACAATGTAGATAGTGATAGAATATATGCATGTGGTTATTCACTTGGAGGAATGTTTTCGTATGAGCTTGCTTGTAACTTAAATTATAAGATCGCTGCTATAAGCTCTGTTTCTGGTGCAGCCTTTATCGGGGCATTTGGAAATTGTGATCTTTATCATCCAACTGCTGTTTTAACAATTAATGGTACAACAGACAACGAACACCCTTATAATGATCAATCTGGGGTCTTTTTTCCAGTACCTGATATTAGTGAATTCTGGGCAAATCATAATAACACAGACCAAACACCAGTTGTTACAACTATTCCAGATTATGATCCAACTGATGGAAGTACTGTAGAGAGATACTCATGGCTAAATGGAGATAACTGCGTTTATGTGGAGGAACTAAAAGTAATTAACGGTGGTCATCAATGGCCAGGCACTTTTGGGAATATGGACATTGATGCCTCCAATGAAACGTGGAGATTTGTTTCGAAGTTTAATACTTCTGGTTTAATTAATTGCTCTAGCACAAACACTGAAAATCAGCAATTAGTAAAAGATGGGAAGCTTGTGAAAAGAGTTAATCTACTTGGAAAAGAAGTAAAAAATAGTTCTTTTGTTATTGATTTGTTTGACAATGGAAATTCAAAGAAAATTTTTATAATTAAGTAACTATTTCTTTATCAAAATAATCTTTTCAGATTTTCTATCTGACTTTCTTATCGTTATAGAACCTTTTTTTATGGATTTAACTCTTTGTCCACTCAAATTAAAAAATTCAATATTTGTTTTTCTAAAATCTTTTATTTCTTCAAAGTTTGATGGATTAATATTTAATCTGAGGCCTACTGGTAAATGATCAGAAATTGTATTGTCATATTGATAGAAGTTTTGAAAATAGTTATCCACTCTTATTGTTTTCACATCAACTTGTTGGTCATTTATTAATGGTAATAAACTATTGGATAAAAAAATATGATCTAAGTGGGAGGGCCAGTTGGGAAATGACCAATTACTTGTTATCTGATTTGGGATATGATCATCAACAATTTTCCAATTTAGAGAATCATTAATTATTGAAATGAAGATGTTGTCATAAATATTGTCTTCAATCAAATCATTCAAATCACCAAGAATAATAGCATTTGAATAGTTATTATTGTCTATGTAATTTTTTAGGTAGTTCATAGCTTGCAATCTTCTGTTCTCCTCATCAGAACTATCTCCTAAATCTAATACTCCATCACCACAACATTTAAAATGATTATTAAATAAATTAAAGTTCATACCATTGTAGTTTATTTCTAACACAAATGGTGTTCTACCCGCAAAAACATAATCATAATCATCTAATATTGAATATGATGAATCAATTGTAATTGAATTTTTATAGAGAAAAGCAAGATTTAGATTTGATGTGTTTTTAACTAATCCACTGTATCCTGAAAGTTGATTTTTTAATGTATTAAAACTTCCAATATTATCAATTTCTTGAAAAGCATAAATATCAGCATCAATCTTTTCAATTATTGATTTTAATGAGTCAATAGTAATATTTCCATTTTTAGGGAACCATTCAAGATTCCATGTAACTATGTCTAAGGTATTTGTAGTGCCAAAATTCAAATAATTATTTTGTGCTACAGTAAGAAAGGGTAATATGACAATAACTATTAGATATAGTCTCATCAAATCATATTATATAGCAAAATTAGAATAGTTAGAACTGCTAAAGCAGGAACAGATTTTTTAATAGGATCTTTAATTTTAATATGCATAATTAGTGATCCAAACATTATGATAATTAAAGTTAATATTGCAATTTCTTCAAATGATTTTAGCCAAATACTAAGAAATATTAGTGATGCAGTTAAAACTTTTAAAGTGCCTATAAGATAAAAAGACCACGCAGGTAAATTGTAAACTGAAAATTCTTCAAATAATGTTTTCGCTTCACCACCTCTGAAAGGAGTAGATAGATTTTTCCTAAATAACCATACATTTAGTATAGTTGAAAAAATTATAAATTTTAAAATATAAGTTATTGTTATTAAGCTCATCTAACAAATTTATTAATTTTTTTTTAAAAAAAAAGAGGGAGTATAAAACTCCCCCTTTCTAATTAATATTTGACTTAATCT